>JAFYJN010000099.1 GCA_017538105.1 Prevotella sp.
GTCCGAGAAAATGTGTACCTTTGTTCATGTTATTAATGTTTTGTCGCAAAAACAAAGGTAACAAAAAAGGTCGGGTTCCAAGCGAGGAACTCGGCCTTAATTCGTATTTCGCTCAAAAAGTTTTAGCGGACACCAATAATTTTTTTACATTTTTCGTTATCTTTGCAACGCTGAATCTGCTGAATAATTCATCTATGCCTCTGTACGACCATTATTATAGCCTTGCGGCTTTAGCCTTTATCCTCTCCGGCCTTTTTTTCGCGGCGGTGAGGTGGTTTCATGTGTGTCGTCCTTATCAGCAGGATCCCAGTTATTATTTCCCAGCCAGACCATTGCTCACGGTGTTCTTTATTCTTCCGGCCATCACGTTCCCTTATGTGTTGTGGCCCGGCGATCCTGATGCATGGCTGTTGATGAAGAGTTATTTCCCGTTGACCCACATGTATATCTGCGCGGTGCTGATGTTCAACTATTTCGGTTCGGTCAAACATTGGAACAAATGGAAACGCTCGGCCATACTCATGGCGGTGCCGCTCATCCTTTTGTTGGCGTTCTTGCTCTTCAACGCGCTGTCATCGCAATATTCATGGGGTGGAAGATCACAAAAGGCACTTCTCATCGTAACTATCGGCATGGGCATCATCGCTTCTGTCTTCAGTTTCGTGTCCTTGTGGAAAGTGATGTCTTGGCTACGACAGTTAAAATCGGCAGACTTCTTCTCCAATCCTGATGATTTTCCCTCGGCCTATGCACAGAAAATACTCTTTGCCCCTGTTTTCGAGTTCTTCGTGGTGTGGGCGGTCTTTTTCGCCGACAGCAAGAAGGCTATGGCGCTGATGCACCTTGTGTTCATGGTGTTCAACATTTGGTTCCTTTTGACGGTCTTGCATTCAAAACGGGAAAAAACACCTACTTCTATGATGTTGGAAATGGATTCTTCTTCCTCGGAACCGTCCCCGGAACTATCGTCAGAAAAGGAACGGATGGAACCTTCGGAGCTTCTAGATGAAAAACAAGAACAGCAACAGGAGTCATCCACTGTGGTGGATCAGGGCGGAACAGGGTTATCCGGTAAAAAGGTGGCTTCCATCATCAGGGAAATTCGGGCGTTCGTAGAAGAAGAGCATCAGTACCTCAATCCCCATCTCACCATCAACGACGTGGCTGGCCATTGCGGCTACGGCCGCACCTATGTGTCGCGTGTTTTGTCCAACGAGATGGGGGGATTCTTCCAATATGTCAACACACTCCGTTTGCAACACGCTCAAAAATACCGTGAAGAGCATCCTAACGCCACACAAGACGAAGTGGCTGCAGCATCGGGTTTCTCTTCGCGCCAAGCTTTCTACGCTGTCCGCCGCCGCATGAACTAACATTGCAATCACCTTCTCCTTGCCTCCCAAAGGGAGGCGTTTTCGCTTTTTTCGCCTATTCGCCCTTTTCGCATTCTCAAACTCTTAATTCCTGGCAATTCTGGATTCTTCTTGGCAATTCATGTAAACATGAATTTTTTTTGATTTCTATCAATTTTGTGTTTTTTTGTACTGTTTTTGTCACATTTGAACGTATTATTGCTTGTAAAATGAAAAAAATGTTGTATTTTTGCCCCGATTTTGAGAGATGTTGTATTATTTAAGGTGAGATAATAGCCTTTCAATTGCTCTTTTGAACCGAGGGCATACGACTTAACTCTTTAACTCCTCTCAATGTGAAAGTAGAAAATAATAATATTCAACCATAAAAATATTTTAAGAATTATGAAGAAATTATTACTTATGATGATCGCCTTCGTCGCATGCATGAGTGCGAAGGCGGGTTCCATTTCTAATGGTGTACTTACCATTAACGGATCTAATGATCCCGATTTGATGAATCATCCATCTGGTAGCTTTCACACAGTTAAGTTGGTTGGTGATTTTTCAGATGGTTGGTCTGGTGGTTGGTTAATTAATGATGGAGCTGATTCCAAGAGTTCTATCACCACGATTGATTTAAGCGAGGCTGACTTTACGAAGAGTTATTGGAGTTATCCTTCCACATCAGCACAAAATCATGCTAGTTACCAGTATGCCTCATGGAGTTTTAAACAATTCAATGCCCTGCAAACTGTGATATGGCCGACAGATCCCGCAAACTTGGCAGTCATTCCTGGCCATGCTCTTGAACATCTTGGAGCTGAAACTATCAGCATTCCTGGATACATCAAATTAATCAAACGGGATGCTTTTTGTGGCGTTTCTGGAACCGATGCTCTCCATAATATCATATTTGAAGAATACAAAGTAAATGGCGTAAGTGCTGTAGATATGTATATTGAAGAATATGCTTTTAATGAGACGGCTAAGATGACTGATGTCTATATCAATACGATGGGAACCATTCATGCGGAAAATATTGCTTTCCCATTGGATAATACTTATGGACATGCAGATCCCGAGGCACAGTTGGCTACCCTGCACTTCCCCAAAGAAAAGGCGAGAGATTATGCCAACTTAGAGCATGAATTGACTGAGGCGGTTGCCAATGATAATGATGCATTCCATCTGTGGCTTGTAGAGCATTTCACTAGAGCGGGACAAGCGTCCAACGGCTTTTATGAGTTTGTATCGAGTGGTATCTCACATGAAGACGATCCTCCTATTCGCACGGGTAAGTTCTTAAAAACTTTCAGTGACGCTGAGTATAGTTACATCGTGCCGAATGGTGTGAAGGCTTATATCGTGAATGATATTACAGCTGGTGATGTTGAGGGACAGTATAAACTCACCCTGCGTCGTGTGAATGTGATACCTAAAGGTACGGGTGTCATTCTCTATGGTGAGGCCAATTCTAAGAATTCCAAGGGTGAGCCGACGCTTTCGATGACCATAGTCAACTATACAGGAGGTGCATACAACGAAAATTCAACTATCAAGAATTACCTTGTGGGTACAGCCTCGGCTGCAGGAACAGCTGTTCATGTGAAACCCTATGATTCGGGCGATGACGGTAAAGTTGCCTATCGTAATTTCTTCTTAGGTCCGTTCAGCAATAGTTCATTAGGTAAAAAATACGCTAAAGAGCATGGTGGAAAATACGGTGACTATCCTTGCACGGGACATGATAGTTCTAAAGGCGAACGTACAAAAGGTGACTTTGTTGGTTTCTGGCGCGCTATTGAAAGTGATATTGCAGCAGGTAAAGCTTATCTGAAAGCACCAGCATCTTTATACAAATATGGAAAAGGAGCCGAGGCTATTGTTGTTCCTCAGACAGAGATTGATATGAGCATGGGTTCCGTTGCTTTATACAGAGCGGAGTATTGGCTGGCAGATAAAAAATACCTGAATGACAGTGGCCTTGAAGAGCATGGTTTCTGGCAATTGGCAGTTTGGGAGAAAGATTGGGGTGTACGCCAGTTTAATTCTACCAATCCTGTATTCGCAGATTCCTTCGGTGAAGCTGAATTTGAGGTTGATGGCATAGAGACCATTTCAGTAGAAAACAATGGTGAGAATGTGTATTACAACCTACAAGGTGTACGCGTTAACCAGCCGACGAAGGGTGTGTATATCTGCAACGGTAAAAAATATATCTTTAAATAAATAAATTAGGAGAATTATACGATGAAAGCAAAATATATTTCCCCCAAAACAGAAATCGTTGAGGGTGTTCAACTCCATAGTGTGATGGATGAAGAAGCTTCCGGTACTTACGGCGGAGGTGACGCTTGGGGTAACAAAGCTCTCTTCGAGGAAGAGAATGAAGATGGTGATAACAATCAGGGAAATACCGAGAGTGTCGACTTTACTCTTTGGGATTGATTCCCAAATAGTCGAAAATACATAGGTAGAAAATAGTCATCCCGACAATCCATTTATATATCGGTATAAACACTCTTAGCATTTAATATTTTCTCTTGAAATATTTAATGGTTGAAACAGGGGAGGCCCAAGAAGCCTCCCCTGTTCTTTGTTCCTTGAATTCCATAAAAGTAAATAGAAGCCATCTTTACTAAAAAATATTAAACACGAGGCCAAATGACAAAAAAAGCGTATCTTTGTGCCGATTCGATTTTTACCTTAAAACTGTTGAAACAATGAAGAAATTATTTTTGGGATTATGTGTCATGGCCGCAGGACTCGTGCTGGCTTCATGCAACAAGAAACAAGACGTGAAAGTGGATGGTGACGCCGGTACCGAAGCTCCGGCTCCCGCACAGGTCATCGACATCAACAAAGTGCTTGAATAGGCAAAGGCTGAGGGTGCCACATGGAACGTGGACCAGTGGAAAGAGGCATTCACCAACTTCCTGAAAGGTACCAAACCGGCTATGGAAAAACTCGCCGGTATCATGGAGAAAGCGAAAGCCGCTGAGAATGGGTCGGAAGCCGATCAGGCTGCCGCTGCCCTTGAGGTGGCCAGCGCTCAGGAGGAATTCCAAGGGGTAATGACGGCGCAAGAGGCGTTTGAGGCTGCCGCCAAGGCTACTGAAGCGGGAAAACAAGTGCTCGCAGATGAGGAATGGGGTAACAAACTGTTACAGGAACTGGGACTCGACAAACTCCTCGAGACTATCCAAAGCGCCCAATAAGCGTTTTCCCAATAATCATTTTACAGCGAGAGACACCAAAATGGTGTCTCTCGTTTGTATATAATAGCCCCAGGTCAAAACTATGTCAAAACGGCTTTTTATGTTTTTTTAATCTTTTAATCTTATAATCTTTTAATTTTTCTGTATATATTTGCATTTCAATAACTAAGCAATCATTTTTACATCTATGAAGAGATTCTCTTTCCTTCTTACGCTGGCCGTCGCCATGCTGATGGTCGCCTGTGGCAAGTCATCTAAGAACGAGGCGCGGTTCCTCGACAACCTCGGCATCGATGTCGACCAAGTGCAGATGCTCAAAGACACTATCGACGTGAAAATCGACACTACGCTTTTCCACCTCAACAACGAACAGGGGAAGGCGCTGCTCGGCGGCATCGTGCCCGAATGGGCGGAAGACACCATCGACGTGGAGGGTGTGGCCAGCATCGTGGCTTTCAAGACACTCGACAATGGTGTCTCCATAGCATTCCTTTGGCAAGAATGGGGCGACGGAGGGTCGATGTATATCTGCTCCTACGACAAGGACGGGAAGTTTGCCGATGGCATGGAATTCATCAACTGGCAGGCGCTCAACCAAAGCTCGATGGAAGAGGAGAGCTCATTCTTCCTGAATTGGGAAGAGCGGTGTGGCGGAAATTTCACCAATGATGGTTTCACCATACATCGTATTTACAAAGGCATGCGCACCGATAGCGAAATGACGGATTTTGTGCCGCAGTGGACCATCGATAAGACCTATACGTACAAGGTGGATGACAAGGGCATGATGACCCTCGGCGACGTGCAACTCACACAGGTGGGAAAGGTGCCGGCGGACGTGCTCACCCTCGATGACCTGCGCGACTTAGCGAAGATACCGGCCTCAGACAAAACGGTCATCGACAAACTCAACCAAAAGGCGGGAGCAAAAGAGGTGATTCATGCTGATGAGGACTCAAAAATCTTCTCTGAGGTGGAAAACGCCATCGGGACAATATTCGAACGCAATCCGCTCGGGATGTTGCAGTGGATGATCAACCACCCAGGTGAGCAAAGTTCTCTCAACCGATTCATTGAGAAAGCGGATGGCTTCGGTGTGATGGACCGTGAACGCTTCGACAAAGCAGTTGAAAAACTTTCCGATGAGGCTGGGCGCGCATACCTACGCAACCTCACCAAAGATTGGTTCAAATCGGAGCGAATGACCGAAGACGGCTTTATGGATGAGAGCTATTACGACGATGCCATCTCCGACGTTGTCTACGACGAAGAAGGAAACCCCGTTTGATGTTCCATCCTTATTGAAGTTTCGCTTTCGCCACCGTATACCCACTGTTCAGAAGAACGATAGAAATGGTTAATTGCCAGGTGATGGCTTAACTACCGAGCGAAGCGATAGCTTCTTAACTCCTTAACTACAAAGAAATTGAACTGAATAAGAACAACGAGGCGAGCCAACAGGCTCGCCTCGTCTCATCTTGAAGTACAACGTCTGGAGCTATTCCCAGACATTCTTGTGCGCCCAGTGTAAGTCTTCTTCTTCAAACAGGGCCTCGTTGGCCGCTTCTTCACTGGGTTCATCCTCCGGGATGGAGGTCTCAATCAACCCACCGTCGCCTTCACCATCCAACAACGGTTCGGTACACAGATTGAGTGCTTTTACGCTCGGACTATTATAGATTGCTTTTTTCATTGTCGTTTTTTTATTTCCTCACATATTTCTTTCCTTGTTTAATCACGATACCGCGATAGTTGTCGCCAACACGCTGACCGGAGGTGTTCCATACGGCACCTTCGCCATTATGATTCTCCTGGGTGATACTATCGATACCAGTGGTCTCGTCAACGTAGAGCACATCGTTGGCATTGGGGGTGGCCAGGCGCAGGTAGGCCTTGCCCACACTCACCGTCTGACCGGCCTTGGCCTTCTGGAAACCGGTCTTGCCTGTCGAGGTCTTCACATAACGGTACACATAGCCGTAGTCGGCAGCGGTCACGGTGTATACCTCGTCGAGGTTAGCCACCAACAGGTTGTCGCTGTAATCGTCGGCACTCTCTGTCGTTGCCAGAGGAATATGGTAGGTGCCGGGTGTTCCCTTTACCACGATGCCCGTCTCGGCGGGTACGATGGTCACAGGCGTCAGCCGCACACCGCCTGTCTCTACCTTCTCCACGGCCTTGTAGGCTTTCACCTCAGCAGCACTGAAGTTGAGGGCGTACGGTCCGCTGTAGGATGTGCCGGTGGCACCTGTTGCGATGGTGATATCGATACCGTTGTCCAGCACATAGTTGTTTCCTTCGGAGTCGCCCGACGAGAGGTCGACGGTTCCTTCGGGAGTCAGGGTGATATAGCCCTCGGCCTCAACGGTCACGGTGTAGGTCTTATCGGTTTGCACCACCTCCACGTCGAACGTGCCGTCCTCGCCCGTGGTCGCGGAGTATTCTACATCGTTGGCATCGTTGCGTAGCGTTACCTTTGCACCGGCCACAGCCTCTTCACTGGCATTCTTCACGCTGCCGGTGAAATGGCTGGCAGCAGCCAGGGTGAAGTATGCCACAGGTGTACCGCTGTCTTGTGTCCAAGAGGAAGCTGATGCTTTCTTGTAGTAGGCTCTCAGACCGCCGCTGGTGTTGTCGTAGTCGTAGGTGGTGAATGCGTAAGAGCCATGACCATTGTTCTCAACATACAGACGAATGCGCGAGGTGCCGTCGTACACGATGGGGGCTGCGGACATGTCAAGAACAACGTCGTCTGCGCTGTTGGCTGCTACACCGTTGTAAATGACATATTCCTGCATCTCGCTCTTGTTGATGGCACCGGCAGTGAATGTAGTAGTGGCATCTTCCATGCCAACCCATACCGTAAGGTTCACTTGGCTGAAGTTCTTGTCGGAACCGCCCGATTTCTTGAACGTAATCTTTGTAATCTTGCTGTTGGCATTGACACCAAAGGTTGCCAGCATTTCAGGCGTATAGGCGAAGTCAGTCATCACACCGCCGTCAGCATCTGCATCAAACCAGTAGAACGGGGTCTTGTTGCTGGTGCCGTTCTTGTTTCCCACCTGTACTTCGCCACCTGCGCTCTCGGCTGCTACCGTTAGCGTATAGGCATCGGTTTGTACCGTCGTGGTGGGAGCGGCCAGGGCAATATAGCAGTTGTTGAAGGTGCCGGCCTCGTGCGGCGTGAAGGTGAAGGTGAGTGTAACGCTTTCCATCGATGCTACGTCAACACTCTCCGCCTCAGCCACGGCCTTGCCGTCAACATACAGCGTAGCGGTGTAGTCGGCGGCGGTAAGCGTCGTCGCATTGTAGTTAGTTGCCGTCACCGTGGCGGTGTACACATTGTTCGTGGTGGCGGTGGTAGGAGCATCGAAACTCTCAATCTTGAAGTCGACACCTTCCACGAGTTGGATGTCTTTCTCAAGGCTTGTGCCCTGGAAGGTCACTGTCAAGTCGTCCTCGCTCATCGGGAAGCAGTTCTTCTCTGTGTAGTCATGGCTCAAGGTGTAGGTCTTGGTGTCCTGCATCACCTCGAAGTCGAACTGACCCTCGCTGTCGGTAGTGCCACTGTAGGTAACACCGTCTTCTGAGGTCAGCGTGATGGTGGTGCCGGCGATGGGCGTCACCGTCTGGTCGGCATTCTTGATGGTCAGAGTACCGGTGAAGTGGCTCGCCTCCTTGTCGTAGAGCAGGGCAATCCACGGCAGTCGTGAACTGTCGTTGCCATAGTAACTGTCGCTCCATGTGCTCTTTGCCTTGTAAGCGGCGGTATAGAGGTTGGATTGTGCAAAATTGACACCAGTCTGCGTGGCCTCCTGAACGCACTGGGCATGGATGCGCAGGTTCGTACCGTCGTACTCAAACGGTTCCGCAAGGGTGATGGTCATGATGTCCACCATGTTGGCTTCGCCATAGCTGCCGCCTTTCTTGAAGGTATAGCTGCCATCGAACACCTTGGTCATGCCCGTAGTGTTGCTCAGGTCATCTGTGGGGTCGCTGCCCACGACGGGTGACGTGGCTTCGGTGCTGCCTATCCATACCTGGACGGGAGCGGACACCTCACTGCTGCTGTAACCCTTGAACACGATGCCTTTAATCATCGTGCCAGCCGTGATGCCATAACTCTGCAAGTCGGAGGCCGTCCATATCATGTCGGAATAGCTGCCGGTGGAAGAGGTCTGTACGGGGATGGAAGTGCCATACGAATAATAGTTGCCGATGAGGGCCTCACCCTTCGGCTCTTCCTCGCTGAAGGTAATCTCCACTTCGGAACTGCGCACGGTGGAACCGTCGGCCAGCGTCAGTTCGATATAGCTGTTGAATGTTCCCGTCTCATGCGGCATGAATGTGAACGAGAAGGTCTTCTCTGTGCGTGTGGTGAGACTCTGTGATGCTGCCTCGGCCACTGCCGTGCCGTTGATGTAGTATTTGGCGGTGGCGGTCTCCGTGGCGTCCTTCAGGTTTTTCACCGTCCATGTGGCGGTCACCTCGTTATTGACCATACCCTCCGTGGGAAGGTTCTCTTCCACGCTGATGATATCGTGGGCCTTCTCAACGAGTGCGAAACCGTAGAAATTATCAAGTCGCGCACCACCGTTGAACATGATATAGTAGTCGCCACCCTCGGCTATGGTGAAGTTGAATTCGGAGAAGTCGTAGTCACTCGATGAGCTGCCGCCCACCTGGGCACCGGTATAGTCTTCTTCCTCGATGGTCTTCACGGTGGTCCATGTCTTGCGGTCTTTCGACACACTCACGGTCAATGTATAACCGAAGAAACTCGCTCCGTATTTGGCGGCTTCGAAATAGAAGGTTTCACCGTCTTCGGCATGGAGCAGCGGGGTGATGAAGATGGGGTTGGTGCCCGGTGAGTAGTCGGTGGGACTGAGGTAGTAGCCGTTGGCGGCGAGATGGACGTAACTGTCAATCTTATACTGACTGTAGTCGCTGCCCTCAGGCCAGGTCTGGTCCTCGAAGTCCCACGACCAGCGCGGGTTGGCCTCTTCCACTTTCATGGATACCTTCGAGGTCTTCACGCTCGCACCGTCGGGGAACACGATTTCGGCGTAGCTGGTGTGGCGACCAAGGGCGGTCGGGGTGTAGGTGAAGGTGAATGTCTGTGTGGCATTCACGTCAACAGCTACAGCCTCGGCTGTGGCCACTTCCACATCGTCGAAATAATATTTCACGGTATAGCCGCCGGCTTCCTCGTCGATTCCTTGGTTCACAATAGTAAAGCTCGCTTCGAACGGCTCGTTGATGGTGGCCTGTGTCGGCAGGTTCGTCTCCGTAATCTTGAAGTTGTGCTCACTGGCCACACCCGTCTCAATCCAGAGGAAGGGAGAGGAAACCAATGAGAAAATACCTGTGTTCTGGCGGAACATGGTGTTCTTGAAGTCGGTAAAGGTTGATTTCGCGCAATAAGCATTCAACGGTCTGTTCAACTTGGCATCGCTTTCGGGCTTGACAACCATCACGCGCAGGTTGTTGCCGGCATAACGGAAACTGTTGGGCACGGCAAATTCCATGATGATACCATCATCACCAGGGGCACTCACGGTGTAATCGCCATCGTAAATCAGCGTCATCCCCAACTCGTCAGGGTCGGCTATGTCGTAGTTGTACTCTGTGGTGCTGCCTTCTACGTATTGGGTGGTAGCGGGAGCATCATCGGTGGTATTGCCTATCCAAACCATCACGGGAATGGTACCCGTATCGCCTGTGTAGATGCCTTTATAGACGATACGTTTGATGCCTGTTCCTTCTTCCAATCCGGCTGCTGTGAGGTCTGCCTTCTTGTAGATGGTCTCAGAATAACTTTGTGTCTGGTTGGCGGCAATCAGACGATTGCCGTAAGTCGTCTGTTGGTCGGCGTCACCCACAAAAAGTAAATCCTGCGCCCACACCTGTCCGTATCCGAACAGCGTGAGCATCATGAGTAACAATAAACTGAGTTTTTTCATATAAGGTTATATTTAGAAATTTGATATAGGTCGAATTTTACAGAAATCTAACTTTTCCTCTCCAGCACTCTTTTCCCCTCCTTTTCCAAAGGAGTGGCAGGGGTGGTTTGTCAAACACAGTCCCAACCTCTTTTAATCTTTTAATTTTTTAATCTTTCTAATCTTTTAATCTTCCAAATCACCA
The DNA here is from genome assembly GCA_017538105.1 of Prevotella sp. Classification (GTDB taxonomy): domain Bacteria; phylum Bacteroidota; class Bacteroidia; order Bacteroidales; family Bacteroidaceae; genus Prevotella. Next base: position 10,721 of record JAFYJN010000099.1, read on the forward strand.
TTCCCCCTCCCTTTGGGAGGGCCAGGGTGGGTGTCAGGTAGGGGTGGCTTGTCAAAAACGGTCCTAGCCGCTTAAAATTTTGAAATCTTTTAATTTTGAAATTTCCCCAAAACCCTCCGCGGGGCCATGTAGGGGAGTAGGAGCGATGGCAGGTCTTCTGACTCGCCGCCCGGTGGTGAACGCCTTCCCGACTCATCGTCAGTGGCTCTTCTGTTCACACCGCAGAAGGACGGCTCACAGCAGCGGGACTGTCCGGGATTCTCACCCGTGTTCCCTTTTTAATCGCATGGCCAAAACAGCCAAAGCGAACCATTTCCTGTGAGGAGCGCAACAATACGCGCATTTTTTATACTGCAAAAGTACTCCTTTTTTCTTTCCGCACCAAAAATTTCTGCACTTATTTACTCTTACATAAGTCAACGTTCAACCTTTCTCCAGTGCCCATCTTTCGTCTTCACGACATAAAGACCATGCTGAACGAAACGTTCCAATTTCTTGCCGTCAAGTGTATAGATGCTTTCGATGTCATCGTCAGTGAGCGTGACATCGACGATGCCTTCGGGAATACTCACCTCCACATGCACCTTGGCAAACTGTATCCTGCCGCGCTGGGTGGCTTGTATGACCAAGTCGAAAGGCTCGGTGTAGCCACTTACGTAAAGCGTGCCTTCTGGTGTCAACTCCAAGGCATCAAGTACGTCTTGCTCGGGTTGATCGGCGAAGTCATATACGATGCGGCCTACGCAGTCTGTGGGGTCGAACAGGGTCGACAAATCCAATTCATCTTCGATGACCACGGTGCCCGCATCGTTCACATCACGCTCGCCGTTGAAGTCGTCAATGCAGAAATAGGTGGGGGTGGTCAGGCCGTATTGATTGCTACGGCTGCCTTCCAGTTTGAAACTGATAGTGCTCACTTCACCCAACGGACGCAGGTCCACCCACTGCCAAGTGTCGAGGTAGTAATGCTCCACTTCGTCATCGTCGCGGTAGTCGGCCAGGTAATAGGTTGTCTGGCTGGTAGTGCCGTCGGCATGGGTGCCGGTGATGACCATGCGCAGGTAGTCGCCCTTGTGGAAGGCACCGGGAGTCATTCCGTCACCGTTATGGATGGCATCGACGGTCCATGCCTCGTTGGTCACGTAGAAACCGTCAATCACATCGGCCTCTTTGTTCAGCACGTGGATGCTGCCGCTGTAAGGATAAGCCACTACATAGTTCTCGCTGCCGTTATGGCCGCAGCCCACAGCATTATTGAACTGATCGGGATATAGTTGAACGAAGTTAGTAGCGGTGCGGTTGGCATAGGCAAACTCACTCCAATAATTGTATTCAGGCATATAGGTGTTCTCGAACAGGTAACTGCCGCTCACAAAGGAGCCGCTGAGTTGGTTACCGCACCAATAGCTTTCCTCATCTAAATAGAGGTTCTCGAAGGTGGCTGTTACGGCTTTGCCTGTAACAATCAACCGAACGGTGTCGCGGCCCTCGATGCCGTTAGCATCGATGACGATGGCCTGCCAGTCATCGCACTCCTGCGGCGTGGCATCGACGGTACATGTGAACGTACCAGATTCAAGGTCGTTCTCGCTCATCACTTCACGACGGCCGTTGAGCCATGTCACATGATAGGGAGCCTCACCATCGACAATGGTAGCGGTGAGCGTAGTCGTAGATCCTAATTTCATGGTGGTGGTACCGCTGATGGTTATCTGGGGTACCGTCAGTTCCGTCAGTTCATGACCTTCGGCAACGAATGCTTCGGTGCTGTAGAGAATGCTCTCCGTGCCTCGCAGACTGCGCAGCACGATGAAGGCACGGTAGGTCTTGCCCGTTTCCAGTTCCGTGGCTGTGAGAGAGCCCTCGCTGCCCTTGTGCAGTGCCACACGCTGGCCGCTGGCCAGCACCTCGGCGGCAGTGGGTGTCGTGCTGTCTTCCACCAAGAGTACGAAGGCCTCGCTGTTCATGTCGGCAGCAAACAGAATACGGGCGGTGGTGTCGGTGTTGTCTGTCACGCTGGGATAGCCGTCGTTCATCGCAGGAGCACGGTCATCGGCATTGTATTCGTAAGCACCGAGGGTAGGTTGCTCAGCACGTGTCGTGCCGCTGATGTCGTCATTGACCCACGACAGCTGTTCACCACTGACCAAGCCTCCGGCATCGGCAGGTTCCAGAATCTCATCGTCGAGGAAGGTGACCTCTTCATCAAGACCATCGGTCTCGCCCGATTGTTTCACCCAGAGGGTATGAGTGGCATAACCTGTGTCGCCAATCAATGCGAACAGGTTACCATTGGTGTGCCCTGCCTGATGGCGCCACGACACAGGACTGAGGTAACTGTCATTGCTTATGCGGTACACATAACCGTGACTGCTGTTCTGCAGTATGTTGTTTACCATTTCCACACCGGCTCCCATCTTGTCGTTCAGGAAGAAGATGGCACCGCTATTCGTGCCTCGGGCAATGAGGGTGTTGTGGGCAATGCGCAGATAACTCGAGCTGCTGTTTATAACCATGGTGTAGTCGGTGTTGCTGATACCGTTGACCACCACTTCGTTGTTGACCACGTTGACGGGACAATTCTCGCTGCCGTTGACCAAACGGATATGTATGCCGGTGGTCTCGCCGCTGCTGCCAAGATATAGGTGGTTGCCCTCTATCACGGCACTCTCGTCGTAGGTGTCACGCACCTGGAAATCGATGCCACGGAAGTTGCTGCCGGTCTTTTGCGAACGGATGGTGTTGTGGATGACTTTTACACCGCTCTCTTCCATCACGTAGATGCCTTTGCTGCCTTGGTCGACGAAGGTGTTGTTCTCAATAACACCGCCACGTTCCTTGGGTAATACCACATAGCCGGTACCGCCCATACGGATGCCGATGTAGCCGCCTTCCAGCAGACAGTTCGTTACTGTCAGGTAGTCGTTGTTCTTGTTGGCGACGTTCGCAGCATAGGTGTTGATGAGCTTGATGTCGCCATTGTTGTAGTTTTGGCTCGTGGCACAGTGGATATAGCAGTGGTCGATGGTGATATGGCGGCTCTCATTGGAAATATGCACCACGCCGGGGAATGACAAGTCCTGAGTGGTGATGTCCAAACCGCGTAGTGTCACGTAATCACAATGGTCGATGGTGAACACACCGAATTCCTTCGACATCTTGTCGTCGCTGTATGGGGGTTCATCATAGTGGTCGAAATAGATTTTCACGTCTTCCCAACTGCCTGTCTGGCTCTCAATCACCAACGGGTTGTTCTTCGAGGTGCCAGGGATGGCGGGCACCTTCACCACCTCGTTGTAGATGTCAGGAAGGATGCTGATGGTCACGGGACCGCTGACACCGCTACTAACGGCATCGACGGCGGCTTGAATGGTGCCGTAATTACCGCCACGACCCACGGTAAGCTTTCCCTTGAATCCTTCAGAGACGGTCATTACTGCAGGCGTCACTTCGCTCAATGTGAATGTTGTACGGTCGGTGACAAGCAGGGTGGGGGTGATACTCAGCGTACTGCCAGTGGGTGCGTCTGCCCTCACATCAATGACAACATGGAAATAATAGGTGCCGTCTTTCCCGAAGGTATAGCTGCCTGTGACAGCTGATAGGTCGCCGGTGGACTCTCCGAAGAGGGCGGTGGGTGAGAAACCGCTTTCACCGTCGGTAGCATAGACGGCCACACGGTCGATAGGCTCGCTGCTTTCGTTGTTGAACGTGAACTGCTCAAGAGTCATCTTACTGCCTTCACCGGCCACACTGATGCCGATAGTGTACATCAATACATCGGAGGCTCCTTGCATCACTGTGGCAGACGGTGCACTTACGACACTCACTTCGGTAATCTCCTGTCGTTCTTCGGCATAAGAACTCACGTTGATGGCGAAACCATCGGGTTGGTTGAATGTGCTCTTCACCACGAAACGGGCGGTGAGCTTGCCGTCGGGAGCACTACTTACGAAATAGTCGGCCTGGGCCGTGGCTCCACTCAGGGCGGCTAACAATTGCGCTTCGGCTACTTCGCCACCATTATATATATATAAGGTGTCCTTGGTGCCCAAGGAGAGTTGCTGGAAATCAAAACGTATCTGTTCGCCTGAAGTAAGCGGATAGAAGGTCACGGTGCCGTCGAACTTCTTCGTGGCTTTGCCGTCCTCACCACCATCATCGTAGAAGAGGATATGCTGGCCATGGGCTACACCAATCTCGCCGTTATCGCCGGACGCCAGCAGATAGATGTCTTTTACCGTACGTGAACCGTCGGGGTCGCCATTGACGACTGCAATGTCGTTGCCACCGGCATTGATGCTTACCACACGGGCATCAATCTCGTCCTCGCCCTCAGCATCGTCGCTCACATTACCACGAAGTCGGAAATAATTGTTGCCCTCCTGCAACTGAAGCGGAGTGGGAAGGGTTATCACGGTGGTCTCGCCCTCTACGATGGCGGTGCCTATGCTGGGGTTGGTCACCTCACCATCGCTGCGACCAAGGTAGTAAAGCGACAATTGCGACAACGGACTGCCCTTGGTATCGATGGTGATGCTGTTCAGGCTGATGACGCTCTGGTCGCCCATGGCGGTGATGTTCAGCGTGAGCAGGTCGATGTTCATGGCGTGGTTGGGAACGATATCGGTACTTGCTTGTGTCACCTCCACCTTATCGACGGCCATGGGCTGCGACAGGTATTCACTCACTTCGGCCTGCCATCCGGTGCTGTTGTAGTTCCAGTCGTTGGGACAGAACAGAATGGTCAGCGAGCCGTCGTCGGCGGTGCTGCGGACGATATGGCCGGGACCGATGTCCTTGTCTTCTACGTTGTTCAACTCCCACAACAGAGAGCCGGTGGTGCCCGAACCGCTGTAAATCTTGAACTTCGACTTCACACCACCATAGTAACTGTTGGTGTACTGCAAACCGAACTCGGTGAAGTCAATCTGGCAGACCATCCCCTCATGCTTGGGATGGAAAATGGTGATACGGTCGTCATTGCCCGGTTCGTAGCGGTGCTGGTATTCGCTCACGTCACGTGTGCGGAAATGCAGACTCCCGTTCACGGTGCGTTCCTGTGTGCCTTGGTTGGCGTAGCAATAGACAATGTTGTCCACGGGACGGCTACCTTCAGGATTACCGCCGCTGATGGCTGTCGTGTTGCCACTGAGGGTGATGGCGGTGAGGCCGCCATCGACGGTCGTTCCTTCCTCGGCACCGTCGCTGATGTCATAGACGAGGAAGAAATAGTTGTCACCCTCATATAGGGTGATGGCTTCATCGCTATCAATGGTAAACTCATCCGATGTAATAACGGTGCTGCCTACAAGCCGTGAACCGCCCATGCTGTCGCTGATGCCGCCATAGTATAACTTGGCCGAGGCCAGATTGGCAAAGGTGCCGGCAGTAGTGAAGGTGAACAGGTCGGCGGTCAGTGCCGGTTCGGTATCGCGGGTGATGAGGTTGAAATAGAGGATGGGTTGGTTCTTGTCGTCAGCACATACAGGTTCGAGGGTGGGGTGGTTGGCCTCCACATGGTCGAAACTCATGGGTTGTGGCGTGTATTGGGTAACCAGGGCTTCTATACCGTCGGCGGTCTGCTTCGTTCCGTTGGTGCCGAGGAAGATAGTTATCGACCCGTCGTCGGCTGTGGAATGGATGATGCAGGTTTCCCCGTGGCGCAGGGTCTTCAACAATTGGCTGGGGTCCTGGCTGTGACCGTTGTACACAGCGATGTATTGGTAGTAGATGGAGCCGTTGGCCAGGGCAACTTTCTGGAAGTCTACCTGTATCTTCTTCGTCGCATCTGCGGGAACAAAGGTGATGAGACCGTTGTATTCGGAGGTGATTTCTCCATCCTTGCCGCCATCATCGTAGAGCATGATGGGGGTGTCGCCTACGGTAATCTCTTGATGCTCATTGTTCATGAGCACTTCAATAGACTCGTCGGCTGTGGCATTTCCTGCTATCAGCAGCAGGAGTCCGGTAATGAATAGTATGTGTTTTTTCATATTTAATTGGTCGTTTGGTCGTTTGGTTGTTTGGTTGTTTGGTGGTTTGGTGGTTTCTTTCCTGAGTTCCCAAAGTTATACTATGGCTTCCAAATAACCTTCGCTTTACCGTTCTGAAGAATAATGTTCAGGCCGTGCTGGGGCGCGGACAACCGGCGTCCGCTGAGGTCGTAATACTCAACCGTTTCTTTCCCTATCGCTTCATCGCCCGATATTTCGCTGATACCCGTCAAAGCCTTGACGGAAGCTTCCAAATGCAGGTCTTTGGCTCCCATCACCTCAGTCGATGTCTCGCCTATCCAGCCGCATTGCTGGTTTTCCGCGGTATAGACGCGCACGAAGTCGATGCCGTCAAGATGTACCGGCTGGCGGTTGTCATCCACGGCCCAACCGATGTCGAAACCATTGGCCTGCCAGTCGTAGTCGCCATTGCTGCCAAGGTTGGCTTGGTTATCGACATATCCCCAGTCGAAGGCTGTCAATTCCCATTTCTCGGGGCTCACGCTCACCTGGGTACCATTTTTTGGTAATAAGGTACCGCAGTAGGTCTGCTCGCCGTCCATCCATAGCGGGAAATATTCTTGGTCGTGGAAATCGTCTAAGCGCTGGATGAATCCTTCGCCGCCTTGGTTGTCGGTCCAGGGGATAACACCCATGGGGTTGGGCTGGTAGGTCACCTCATAGCCATATACTACGTCGGTGCAGCTGCCTGCCAACTCATACCACGGGTCGTCGGGAAGACCGTTGCCGTTCTCATCGACACTCACCATCACGATGCCGGGTTCGCTGCTCAGCACCAACAGGGTGCCGTCGCTCTGCTTGGTGGCGAAGGTGTTGCCCAACACGCTGAAGTCGCGCTGGCCGGCCTCGTTGCTCACACGATGGTCGAAATGAAAGGTGACGGAACCGCCAAAGCTTCCCAAACTAATCATGCTGTGGCCACTTTGGTACACGTCGCCTGCGATGGCCGATGTGCATTTTGACGCCATGGCAGCGGCGTCATCGCCCGGTGAATACATGGGCATGTCGTTGATGAACTGACCGGGTGCAGGGCGGTATTCGTCAACAGTCTGCAGCCACGCGCTGAAACCTTCGTAGCTGTCCTGACCAAAAGCAACGCCTCCCATCGCCATCACTGCAATATAAAGTAATATCTTTCTCATATTTTGCTTTTTTGTCGTTATTTCGTTATTACGTTATTTCGTTTTCACGAAACGTTCAATGTTCAATTTTCGATGTTAAAAAAGCTGCATGTCCGGGAATGTCGCCTGTGGCGGTGTCCCATTTGTAGTTGCCGTCCTTGTCGAAACAGAATAGCAGACCGCTCGACACATAGTTGGTGGCATCCATGATGTACAAGTCGCGTGTCTGGGGGTGTACCTTGATGCCGTATGGTGTGCGTATCTTGCGACCTTCGGGCAGGGTGATATGACTCTTCGTCTGTACCTCCAATGTCTTCAGGTGCAGGATGCCGTAGTTGTTCTGTTTCTTTCCGTTCATGGTCTCGCTGCCGTAGAAATACAGACTGTCGCCGCAGATGTCGAGGTCGGCAACGGGTGTGTCTATCTCGCGCGTCAACAGCATGTCGCCATTCACGTCGGGCTCCAACAGGTACAGGCGCGAGGGATTGTTCTCATAGTCGCCGCGCGATGCCACCCACAGACGGCCATAACGGTCGGCGCGGATGCGGAATAGGTTGGGTGCCACATTGATATGCCGCTCCACGGTGAATGTGGAGAGGTCAACCACGCTCACTCTGTTGTCGTATCCCAACCCCTCGGTGGCATTGTAGCCGCCACTGTTGGCTACGTAGAGTTTGCCGCCGACAATGGCCAACTCATCGGGCTGATAACCCACGCTCACCGTGCCTACCACCTGAAGACTGGTGGTGTCAACCTTGTACACGCTGCCTAAGACTGACTGGCCATTCACCGCACCAACGTAACTGCTCACATAGGCATAACCGTCGGCAAAGGCCATATAACGGCAGTTGGGAATATCCACATGGCCAATGCTCACGGCGGTGAAAGCGTCGGCCACTTCCACCTTGTTGCTACAGTTGATGACCATCCACAGACGGTGGCCATAGATGCCGATGTCGTTGCCCACGTCGCCCAGGTTCATCGTCACCGACGGGTTGCGAGAGGGGTAGATGTTGCGGTGGTATTCACCGGTGGTCAGGTCGAGGTAGTCGAGCGTGGCTTTGTTTGAACCCATGTTGCCCTCGTTGAGTACATATAGGCCGAGGTATTCGGAATTGTCATCTGCCGTCACATCACCGGTGTTGTCGGTCATGGGATAATAAATCAGCTCCTCGTCGCGGCAGCCAACGAGCAGCAGCATGAATAGCAGCAGGTATGTCAGGTTCCTCTTCTTCATAACGTCAGTTCTAAACTAATGGCATAGTTACGTTTGGGCATGGGGTAGTTCACGATGACATCGTAATCCTGACTGAGCAGGTTATTCACCTCCAATGTCGCTTTCCAGTGCATCTTCCCCATCTGTCGCTCGTAGGTCAGTCCCAAGTCGCTGGTGTACCATGGTTCCATGTGGTTGTAGATGATGTTCTCAGGCTCGTTGTAACGCTCGCCGGCGTAGATGAAACTATAGTTCACACTCCAACTTTTCCACGTGGCTCCCAAGATGAGCGAACCGCTATGCCAGGGTATATAGGGCAGTTGGTCATTATAATAAGGTGTATCGCGGTCGGTCACGTCGCGCGCGTCTTGGTAGGTATATTGCACACGACCCGTAAACAATAGGTCGGGTAGGGGGGCTAGCGTGGCTGAGGCTCCCACATCAACGCCGTGAATCTTTACCTTGCCCATGTTGAGCATTGTCCAACGGAACTGCTGTCCCTTGGGGTAGGCCACAATCTTGTCGGTAACGTGGTTGTAGTAACCGTCAATCTGGAACGACAACTGTCGAAGCATGCCGCGCCGCCAACTTTTGTCGTACATCATACCTATATCATATTGAGTGGCACGTTCGGGACGCAACGAGGCGTTGCCTAAATCGGTGTAGTAGAGGTCGTTGAACGTGGGCATGCGGAAACTCTCTTTCACATAGGCACGCAACGACAGGGCATGGTCGCTGAAGGGAAAGACGTTGACGAATAAGGCGGGAGTGAAACGTCCGCGGTCGTTGGTGCTATTGTCCAGACGGGTGCGGTCGTGGATAAAACTGTAGAGGATGCTGGCCTGCGCTTTGACACGCCAGAAATCGATGCCCGTGGCCAGTGACACGAGGTGCGACCAACGCGTGGGACGGGCAAAGCGGTATGTCGTGGCGTTCAACTTGTTGTATCGGGCGTCGTAACTCATGGACACGCTCCATCCGCGCATCACTTCATACACGTGCGAGGTGGTGAGGTAGAACTCTTGCTGGAAATATTTGTTGTCGACAGGCAAGAGGGTAGGGTCGTTGTTCTCATAATGGGTACGGTAGTAGGCCCACTTGCCCATCACGCGGGTGCTGTAACGGTCACCGAAACTCTTCTGCCATGCGCCTTGCACAAAGGTGTTCAGGTCACCCTGACGTTCGCCGCGCCGCCACACATTGTTGACGATGGCACCGGGGATGCCGCGGGCACTGTTATACAGGTAGCCTTTCACATGCCAATAGCCTTGGTCAATCACGCCGTGGAGGTTGGCTTCCACACGCTCGGCATGGATATCACCATTCTGTCGTGTCGCCGTGGTGTCCCAAGCAACACTGTGGTCGATATTGAAACGGCGGTAACGGAACTTATACTTGCCGCTGGCGGTAAGGAAACCAGCGGAAAACGAAGCGCTGACATCGTTGCTCACTCTCTGCTCCCATAGGGCGGTACTGCGGAACATGTCGCTGGAGCCGTATGTGGCCTTGAAACGTAGATGGCGTTGTTCGCCAGGTTGAAAACGGGGGCGCCGAGTACGTATATATACGCTGCCGGCGTTGCCGAAGTCGCTGGCTGTCTGGAAGATGGCACTCTTCTGACCATTGTAGAGCGTCACCTCTTCCACATTGTCCAACGAGAACTGCCCGAGGTCGATCTGTCCGTTCTGGGCGTTGCCCAACTCGATACCGTCATAGTATATGCCCAAATGGTGGGTACCCATGGAACGGATGTTCACAGTTTTGATGCCGCCAACACCACCGTAGTCTTTCAACTGGATGCCAGAGAAATAGCGCAGTGCATCGGCGATGCTGTGACTGCTCATGCGCTCCAATTCCTTGCCGCCCAGTTTCTGCGAGGGCACCACCTCGCGAAAAATGAGTTTGCCACGGACCACCACCTCGCCGATGCTGCCAATGGTGTCGGCTGGGGTGGAAGTCACATCTGTATCTTGGGCAAACAACATGTCCGTCCAGAAGACAATAGCCAAAAGAAAAGCGAGACGCTTCATCCAAAAATCGTTTATATGCCACGCTAACCCAAGAGCACGACATGTGTCTGGCAAAGGCAGGTCTTCTGACTTCGTTGACCGTCGGCGAACGCCTTCCCGAAATATTCAGTGGCTCGTTGTTTGCGGCGATAATGTCAACTCACAGCAGCTGGACTGTCCGGGATTTGCACCCGTGTTCCCTTGTTCATCACGTATAGTGAACCAATTGCCATGTTGATGCTGCAAAGATAACCTTTTTTTGTGACATAGGTACATAATGGTCCTTTTTTTCGACACATGAACATAATGACTCAAGTTTCACTTTTAGAAGATATAGGAAGATTAATGAAGGTAGTCGCTTTGCAGCGGCGGAAGATAAAGGACAATACTCCGTTTATAGTAAATCAGTATTAGAACAAATGTCTTTTATCTCCCTTTATCTTCTTCTAACTCCCTTTTACTCCTTTTCGCTTATAACTTCCTTTAACTTCTTCAATCTTCTCCTCCCTTCCTTTAACTCCTTCTTGTTTCCTCAAGTTTCAGGGCTATTGTCTTTTAACTTCTTGAGCAGTCGGAGACTGCGGTAACTTCCTTTAACTCCATTTGACTTCTTCTGTCCAAAAATACGTTCTTCTTTCCCTCTGTCTGAAAATTAAATTGCTGTTTATTTGGCAAATTACGGAAAATGAAGTAATTTTGCACCCGATTTTGAAAACCGTTGGTTGGGAAATCAAAGGATGGTTCCGTAGCTCAGCTGGATAGAGCAACAGCCTTCTAAGCTGTGGGTCTTGGGTTCGAGTCCCAACGGAATCACAACCAATAATCGCTAACTGTCTTCCAGATGGTTGGCGATTTCGTTTTTTCTCCACTGACACTCCGACAGAACCGGACATCGATGGCACGCGACTTCTGAAAAATACCAGGCTCATATCTCTTCAATTATTGTTCATGATGTACATGAGTAACAAAAAAAAAAGAAAATGTTACAACGTCTTCGTGTGCGATATGCCGTTTTTTAGTACTTTTGTCGGTAAATAATCCTAATAACAACAAAAATATGAAATTATCCTTGAAAATAGTGCTCCTTATGGCACTTATGGCGGCGACGTTCACGAAAATGAATGCTGCCCCGGATCCAAATTTTTACATCTTCCTCTGCTTCGGACAGTCGAACATGGAAGGTAATGCCAGAATTGAACCGCAGGATATGGAGGGCGTCAGCGACCGATTCCAGATGATGGCGGCCGTCGACGATAACAGGCGAGGACGGAAAATGGGCGAGTGGTACAAGGCGTTGCCTCCGCTCTGTCGTGAGATGACGGGCCTGACACCCGTTGACTATTTCGGACGTACCATGACGGAAAACCTGCCGGAAAACGTGCGTGTGGGCGTCATCACGGTGGCCATCGGTGGCATCGCCATCCAGGGCTTCATACCCGACAGCATCAGCAATTACGTAAAAACAGCCCCGGGATGGATGAAGGGAATGCTCGCGGCGTATGACAATAACCCATACGAACGATTGGTGACATTGGCGAAAAAAGCACAGAAAGATGGTGTCATCAAGGGTATTCTCATGCACCAGGGAGAGACGAACACGGGCGACCCACGCTGGCCGGGAATGGTACAGCAGGTGTACGACCACTTGCTCGGCGACCTTCAACTGAAGCCCGAAGAGGTGCCTCTGCTTGCCGGTGAGGTGGTACAGGCCAACGGTCAGGGACAGTGCATCGCACATAACGCCGTCATCAACGACTTGCCCAAGACACTGCATACTGCACATGTGGTGTCATCGACTGGCTGCTCCAACGGTCCCGACCGCCTGCACTTCGACGCGGCAGGATATCGTGAATTGGGACGTCGTTACGGAGAGAAGATGCTCATGCTCATGGGCTACGAGGTGAAGAGTCCGTTCAACGTGCCTGCCGATGCCAAGACGGCTTCCACCACGGTGCCGGGAAATGATTTCCCGAAGGTGGACAGTGAACGTAGGGCATACTTCCGACTGGTGGCTCCGGATGCTCACCAGGCTGTGGTGGACATCTGCGGAAAGAAATATGACATGCGCCGCGATGAACAGGGCGTATGGTGTGCCGTCACCGACCCATTGGTGGTAGGCTTTCACTATTACTTCATGAACATCGGAGGCGTCAACTTCATCGACCCGGCCACGGAGACATTCTTCGGATGCAATCGCGAGGCGGGTGGTATCGAGATTCCTGAAGGGTCGGAGGGTGACTACTACCGTCCACACCAGGGCATTGCCCATGGACAGGTGCGTAGCATCTACTATTGGGCGGAGTCGACAAAGGAGTGGCGTCATGCCATGGTCTATACGCCGGCCGACTACGACCTGAAGAAGGCGCAGAAAAAACGCTACCCGGTGCTCTACCTGCAACATGGCATGGGCGAGGATGAGACGGGATGGTCTAAGCAGGGACATATGCAGCATATCATGGACAATGCCATCGCCGCAGGCGAGGTGGTCCCGATGATTGTGGTCATGGAAAGTGGTGACATCAAGGCTCCGTTCCAGAACAATGGTCCCAATGCCTTCGCCGAATACGGCTCATCGTTCTACAAGGTCATCATCAACGACCTCATCCCGTATATCGACAGCAATTTCCGCACACTTACCGACCGAGACCACAGGGCTATGGCGGGACTGTCGTGGGGTGGACATCAGACCTTCGACATCGTGCTCAACAACATGGATAAGTTCTCGTATATGGGTGCGTTCAGTGGTGCTATCTTCGGACTCGATGTGAAAACGGCCTACGATGGTGTCTTTACACGTCCCGATGAGTTCAACAAGAAAATCCACTACCTTTATGTCAGCGCTGGCAGCGAGGAGAACTTCGGTACCGAGGCTCTCGCAAAGAACCTGCGCGACGCAGGAATCAATACCGACCTGTACATCTCGCCGGGAACGCACCATGAATGGCTCACATGGCGCCGTTGCTTCAAGAACTTCATCCCACATCTGTTCAAATAACTTAGAAATCGCATACAAGATTTATGTGAAAATAGTCACATGACAATAGAAAGCCGCACGTCCCCTCTCGGGGAGTGCGGCTTTCCTTATATCCTTCCTATAGGTAATGAGCACCCTCCCTTTGGGAGGGCCGGGGTGGGTGTCATCTTCCTCACAACCCTCTCGCTTTCAGCAATGCAGCAGCGTCGGGCTGCGCCAGTCCAGTGAAGTTGCTGAACATCTCCATCAGGTCACCGGTATTGCCACGGCTCAACACTTGGTCGCGGAAGGCTTGTCCCACCTCTCTGCGCAGGGCACCACGGTTCACGAAACAGTCGGCCACATTCACGGCAAGGACTTCCGTCCAGAGATAGCTGTAGTACCCCGCAGCGTAACCGCCGCCCCAGACGTGGTTGAAATAGCTGGTGGAGTAGCGCGGTGGTACCTGATGGTCGAGCAGCCCCACACGTTGCAGGGCCTCGGTCTCGAATTGGCTCGCTTGCTCGGCTGTGGGTATGTCCGAAATGTTGAGGGTGTGCCAAGCCAAGTCCAGACAGGTGGCAGCCAGGTTCTCACCCAATGCGTAGGCGGAATGGAAATTGATTGATTCCAGCATCTTCGCCTTCAGGTCAGCAGGCATCGGTTGTCCTGTCTCCGCATGGCGGGCGTAATGGTCGAAAATCTCGGGGATGGTGGCGAACGACTCGTTGAACTGCGACGGCATCTCCACAAAGTCGCGAGCCACACTGGTGCCGGCTAACTTGGAGTATCGGCAGTCCGACAACATGCCGTGCAGGGCATGGCCGAACTCATGGAACATTGTGGTCACCTCATCCCACGTGAGCAACGACGGTTGGCCATCGGGTGCCTTGGCATTGTTGCACACATTGTAGATGATGGGGTGCTGGTGGCGCAGGTGACTCTGCTGGGCAAACTCGCTCATCCATGCTCCGCCACGCTTCGTGGGACGGCGGAAATAGTCGCAGTAGAACAGCGCACGCGACTGCCCGTCCTTGTCCAATACCTCAAACACTTTCATGTCGGGATGATAGGTGGGTATGTCCTTGCGCTCTTTGAACGTCAGGCCGTATGCACGCTCAGCGGCATAGAACACTCCGTTGATGAGCACGCTGTCAACATTGAAATAAGGCTTCACCTCGTCGTCGGATAGGTTATATGTCTCTTGCTTCATCTTGGCGGAGTAATAGAAACGGTCGTAGGGCTCCAATTGGAAATCGTTACCCATCGTCTTGCGGGCATAGGCCTCGATGGCCTGCGTCTCGGCATCAGCTTTTGGCCGGTAGGCCTCGATGAGTTGGCGGAGGAAGGCATACACCCTGTCGGTGGTCTTGGCCATGGTCTTCTCCAACGAATACGAGGCATAGTTGCCGTAACCCATCAGCTGGGCTTTCTCGGCACGCAGACGGGCCATCTCACTCACGATGGGGAAGGTGTTGTACGACCCGCTACCATCGGCACGGTGGATAGATGCCTCATATACACGACGGCGCAAATCGCGGTTGTCGAGACTTGACAATAGGGGCTGTTGCGTGGTGTTGATAATGACGATGCAATAGGGGGCCTGACCGCCACGGCTCTCGGCGTCTTTCTTGCATTGGGCGATGTCGGCCTCGCTTAAGCCCGAAAGCTCCTCACGGTTGTTCACCCATACCACGGCATGGTTGGTGGCGGCGGGCAACAGGTCGCCCCATTGCTGTTGCAGGTCGGAGATACGTAGGTTGATGGCTTTCATCCGCTCCATCTTCTCGTCCGACAGCAGGGCACCGCTGCGCACAAAATCTTTGTACACTTCTTCCAACAGTTTCTTGTCTTCGCCCTGCAATGTCGACAACTCATGGTCGTAAACATATTTGATACGCTGGAACAGCAATTTGTCGAAAATAATGTCGTTCTCCAAATCAGTGAGCAGGGGGATGGCTGCTTTTTCCGTCTCGGCTATCTCTGGCGTCTTGTCGGCACTCGTCAGACCAAAGAAAATACTCGTCACACGCTCCAACAACACACCGCTCTCCTCAAAGGCCACAATGGTATTCTGGAAAGTGGGTGTAGCGGAGCTGAGGACAATACGTCCTATGTTCTCACGCTGTTGACGGATGCCCTCCTGGATGGCGGGCAGGTAGTCCGATGCTTCAATCTTACTGAAGTCGGGAGCACCGAAGAGCAGGCCACTCTCCACCAGCAATGGGTTCTCTCTTCCGACAGACGGACCTTGTCCGTTGCCTCCTCTGTCGTTCATGCCATTGCCGTCATACGGCATGGCGGCGGAATGCATCATCGCGGATGCCAATCCGATGGTCAAAAGTGTTTTCGTAATATTCATATTATTATTTAAGGGTTATTCATCACTCGTCACTCGTAACTCTCCCTTTGCCTTCTCTATCGCGTCAATCACCCTGTCGCACCATTGGTCGAACTCGGGATCTTCAACTTGACATTCGGGATGGCTCAAGAGGTATTCCACGCAACGGCGCGCGCCCTCCTCGAACCGCACGCGGGCTTGGAATCCGGGAACGGCTCGTTTCAGTTTCGAGCAGTCGAACACCACTGTCACGGATTTGTCGCCCAACAGATTGCCCTCCACGTCATATTCTTTCGGAGCCACGGCATTCAGGAAGTCGGATGATACATGATAGGGCTTGAGTGTCACACCGAGGGCTGCCGCCACGGCCTCGTAAATCTGGTCCCAAGAGAGCGACTCGTCCGACATAATCTGGAAAGCCTCGCCGATGGCGTGTGGGTTGCCCAACAGACCGATAAATCCTTGGGCGAAGTCTTCGTTCCAGGTCATCGTCCACAGCGAACTGCCGTCACCATGCACCAACACGGGCTTGCCTTCCATCATACGCTTTAATACCTGCCAACTGCCTTTCGGACCATGGAATCCCACTGGCACGCTGCGCTCGCAATAGGTATGGCTCGGACGGACGATGGTCACAGGAAAACCAATCTCACGGTACCATTTCATCAACATCTCCTCACAGGCTATCTTGTTGCGTGAATACTGCCAGTGGGGGTTGGCCAGCGTTGTACCTTCGGTGATGACGTAATTACGGGCGGGTTTATGATATGCTGACGCACTGCTGATGAACACATATTGTCGTGTGCGGTTCTTGAATAGACGGTAATCGCGCTCCAATTGGTCTGTTGTGAACACGATGAAGTCGCACACCACGTCAAAACGGGTGTCACCCAATTCACGAAGCACAGCCGCCTCATCGTTGATGTCGACAATCACCTGTCTTACGCCTTCGGGCACTTCGTTCCGACGGTTGCCTCGATTCAACAACCACAATTCATGTTCGCTCTTCGCCAATTGTCTTGTGATGGCCGAGCTAATGGTACCAGTGCCACCGATAAAAAGAATTCTCATTTTGTAATAGTTTAGGGTTCAGTAATTAGTTCTCCAAAATATGATGTGCAAATATACTACTTTTTTCGCAATCTTTGCAACACGGCTCTTTTTTCCTTCTTTTTTCTTAATTCTTCAGAATTTTCATTACCTTTACACTCATAATTCATCACTCATCACTCATCACTCATCACTCGTCGCTCATCACTCGTCGCTCATCACTCGTCGCTCATCACTAGTCGCTCATCACTCGTCTCTCATCACTCTTCTCTCATCACTCATCACTCATCACTCATCACTCGTCACCATCCAAGTGGTGGGCTGACCTTTCCAAAGTATAAAAACCAGTGTCAAAAACAATCCCTAATATTTTATAACAAGCTCTTCCTTAATCGGTTACGATTTTCAAGTGTGTCAATAACAGTGAAGGTATTGCAATAACCTGATTTTTGTTTTATCTTTGCAACAAGAGGTAAGGACCATAGAAACCCTATAGTATAGTATTTTTCAAAAAGAAACAGAAGATGAGACAGTTATTCAGTATTTTCGTTTTTCTTCTTTTGATGCCATTGACAGTAAATGCTCAGGAAGAAGGCCGTATGATTATTCCGGTTGATTGGAAAAAGATAAAAGATGTGGCCGACAAAGACCCTGAGAGAATAAGGGCTTTAGTGGCAAGAATGGCTGCCAGCGAACTTGACACTACCATAACGTGGAATGAGAGAATACTGGCATATTATGGACAGTCATTCCTCACGCCATTTACAGAATCAGATGATGGAAGGAATCTGGATGTCCTGATGAAAGATGGGAAGTATGAGGAATGTCTTGAGGGAGCAAGAGAACTGCTTAAGAAGAACCCTGTGAGTTTGAAAGCCTTGTTCAATGCAGCGTTTGCAATAGCTTACATCTTAAAAGACTCAACTGCTCAACATTGCGTATCCCGCAATGAGGGACAGGTCTACTACTACCGCATGCAAAGAATATTCAATACAATTGCTATCACAGGCGATGGGACGGAGGAACAACCTTTTTATGTGACGGCCGTCTCCGATGAATATTTGTTCATGCATTACTATCTTGAAATCTGGGAGTTTGAACGTCAATTCATGACAAGCCATTGTGATGGCTTCGATTTGAAAGAGTCAAGCCAATATTATTCTCGTCCACAGTTATTCTTTGAAATAACCCGTGTATTGGAGATTGAGCGAGGTATAAATTGAAAACGATAATTAAAAAACAGCTATTCTAGGGAAGAAGTAGGACATTTTCCTCATCTTTTAATCTTTTAATTTTCTAATCTTTCAATTTTTCCGTACTTTTGCAGGTTGTAACAATTCGAATTAAACAACCCTACTATGGATACATTGAAAAAATGCCTGCCCGACGTGTTGGCAGTGCTCCTCTTCGCGGTCATCGCCTTCGCCTATTTCTTCCCGGCCGACACCGAAGGCCGCATACTCTACCAGCACGACACATCGGCGGGTAGGGGAGCGGGACAGGAAGCCACGGAGTATTACCAACGACATGACGGCGAACGCACGCGCTGGACAAACTCAACATTCTCGGGTATGCCCACCTACCAGACATCACCTTCCTACAGCAGCACCGACAAGTTGCAGACGGCGGTGAAGGCATACCACCTGTGGTTGCCCGAAAACGTGTGGTACGTGTTCGTCTACCTCCTCGGCTTCTACATCCTGCTGAGGACGTTCAACTTCCGTCAGGCATTGGCGGTACTTGGCTCCATCATCTGGGCTTTCTCGTCCTATTTCTTCATCATCATAGCGGCGGGACACATCTGGAAGGTGTGGGCATTGGCATACCTGCCACCGTTGATAGCGGGTATGGTGCTCGCCTATCGGGGCAAATACCTCTGGGGCATGGCAGTGCTGGCACTCTTTACGGCATTCGAAATTAATGCCAACCATGTGCAGATGACCTATTACTACCTCTTCCCCATCTTCTTCATGCTTATTGCCTTCTTCGTGCAAGCATTGCGCGAGAAACGGCTGGCTCACTTCGCAAAAGCCACAGCGGTATGTGTCGTAGGGGCGCTCATCGGCATCTGCATGAACCTGTCCAACCTGTACCATACGTGGCAGTACTCGCAAGAGTCGATGCGCGGAAAGAGCGAATTGGTGAAGGCGGATGCTGCTAACCAAAGTGCAAGCGGTCTCGACCGCGACTACATCACGCAGTGGAGCTATGGCATCAGCGAGACATGGACGCTCCTTGTGCCCAATGCCAAGGGCGGCACATCGCAGGCGGCACTGGCAATGAACGAGACGGGCATGAAAAAGGCGAACCCCGAATTCTATCCCATTTATCAACAGATTGGTCAGTATTGGGGTGAACAGCCGGGAACGAGCGGCCCTGTATATGTGGGGGCGTTTGTGCTCACGCTCTTCTTCCTCGGCCTGTTCATCGTCAAGGGACCGATGAAGTGGGCACTCCTTGCTGCGACCATCTTATCCATCATGCTCGCATGGGGAAAGAACTTTATGGGGCTGACAGACTTCTTCATCGACCATTTCCCGATGTATGCTAAATTCCGAACGGTGGCATCCATACTCGTCATCGCCGAGTTTACCATACCATTGTTGGCGATGATGGCGTTGAAAGAGGTGTTCGACCGTCCCGAGTTGTTGAAGGAGAAAGCGAAAGCTCTCTATCTGAGCGTGGCGCTTACGGGGGGCATCGCACTGCTTTTCGCACTGGCACCGGGACTGTTCTTCTCCGACTTCGTATCTTCGGCGGAGATGAATGCGCTGTCGCAGTTCCCCCCCGATCAGCTGAACCCGCTGCTCTCCAACCTCACCGAGGTGCGTCAGGCCATCTTCTCGGCCGATTGTTGGCGGACGGTCATCGTTATCGCCATAGGTACGGCTTTGCTTCTGCTCTATCGTGCACAGAAACTGAAGGCACTGCCTACCATCGGTGGCATCGCATTGCTCTGCTTGGTCGATATGTGGATGGTGAACAAACGCTATCTCAACGACGATATGTTCGTGGGTAAGAGCGTGCGCGAGCAACCGCAGCCCATGACGGACACAGACCGTATGATTCTGGAAGACAAAACACTCGACTATCGTGTGCTCAACTTCGCCACGAACACATTCAACGAAAACGAGACATCGTTCTACCACAAGAGCATCGGCGGCTACCATGCGGCCAAGCTGCGTCGTTACCAAGACCTCATCGAACGCTATATCGCGCCGGAGATGGAAAAGGCCATGCCGGCGGTGGCTGAGGCACAGGGCGACATGACACAGGTGAAGGGCGACAGTATCTTCCCGATTATCAACATGCTCAACGCACGTTACTTCATCTTCCCCTTGCAGGGAGGACAGACCGTGCCGCTTCAGAATACGCAGGCCATGGGTAATGCGTGGATGGTTGACAGCCTGGTATATGTGAACAATGCCAACGAAGAAATGGATGCCTTGGGCACTATCGACCTACATCGTGTGGCGGTGGCGGACAACCGCTTCAAGGAGACACTTGGCGAGGCGGTCAAGCAAGACAGCACATCGTCAGTGACGCTCTCTTCCTATGAGCCGAATGACCTGAAATATGAGGTGAAGACGGGCAAGGGCGGTATCGTGGTCTTCTCGGAAATCTATTACCCGGGATGGAAGGCAGAGGTGGACGGAAAGCCGGTCGACGTGGCCCGTGTCAACTATGTGCTCCGTGCCATCCGCGTGGAACCGGGAACGCACCAGGTACGCCTGTCATTCTTCCCAGAGAGTGTCAACCGCACTGAGACGGTGGCTTACATCGCCATGGCACTATTCCTTCTCGCACTTCTCGCCTGCCTCTTTTTTGCATTCAAGAAAAAAGGAGCTAATGACAAGGAGCAAGACACTCAACAGTAACCTGTAGGGGCTTATAGTTTGTCCTAAAGTTTAATACAACCTGTGATATGAACTAATAATGCAGCAACGGGCATTTCTCTCACCTCTCACCCCTTACCCCTCACCTCTTAAAGGGGTAGGGGCTTTCCTCCTCTCCCTCCCTCCCAACCTCGTCGACTGCTTCCACGAGATAACGGGACTTCCCCGTGAGCGGTGGTTCTGCACCAACGACCCCGTGGGTCATAAACTGGGCAGCGGCGGCGGTACGGCACATTTGCTGCTGGAGGCGCACAAAGCCATGGCTCCTGACATGGACTTCTATGGGTGGCTGGCTTCGGAAAAGCGTATTCTCCTCCATGCAGGGGGACAGGGAAGACGACTGCCCGCATACGCTCCGTCGGGGAAAATCCTCACGCCCATACCGGTGTTCCGATGGGAGAGGGGACAGCGACTGTCACAGAACCTGCTCGATATTCAGGTGCCGCTCTACCAGGAAATCATGGCAGCGGCTCCCGACTGTCTGCATACGATGATTGTCAGCGGTGATGTGTTCATACGTACCACCGAACCGCTGCAACCCATACCCGAGGCAGATGTGGTGTGCTACGGACTGTGCCTCGGACCGGAGATAGCCAAGGACCACGGGGTGTTCGTGGCCGAGCGCACGACTCCGGACATGCTCAAATACATGATGCAGAAACCGTCGGTGGAGATACTGGACGCATTGCTCAAAGACCATACTTACCTTACCGACATAGGTATCTGGCTGCTCTCCGACAAAGCGGTGGAACGACTGATGCAAAAAGCATCGAAAGAGGGAACAGCACAGTACTATGACCTTTATTCCGACTTCGGCAGGGCACTGGGTACACATCCGGAAATCAACGACCCGCTACTTGCCGACCTCTCGGTGGCCATACTGCCGCTGCCGGGGGGCGAGTTTTACCATTTTGGCACATCGCACGAACTGTTGTCGTCGATGCTCGACATTCAAAACCTCGAGTCAGACCAACGGTACATCATGCCCCGTGATAGCCAACCTCTTCCGTCGGTGTTCGTACAGAACGCACAGGTGTGGATAGAAACCAAGGCTGAAAACCAAAACCTGTGGATTGAAAACAGCTGTGTGAGCGAGCAGTGGTCCATCGAAAGCAACCATATCATCACGGGGGTGCCGGAGAATGCATGGAAAATAGAATTGCGCCATGGACAATGCGTGGACATCGTGCCCATAGGCGATAAGGCTTTCGCCGTGCGACCCTATGGTTACAATGACTTGTTCCGGGGCGACCTGAACGACCCTTCGACAGAGTTCATCGGACAGCCGTTCATGCAATGGGCAGTGGAACGACGCATCGACATCAATGCCATCGAAGGAACCGATGACTTGCAACGGGCTCGTATCTTCCCCGTGGTTGAGACTCTCAACGATGTGCAACTGGTACTGCGGTGGATGCTCAACGAACCCTATCAAGAAGGTGGACGGATGCTCTGGTACATGTCGCGACGCATCAGCGCGGAGGAGATAGCCGATGAAGCGAACCTGCTACGGCTTTGTGAACAGCGGAAGGAATATCGGCTTTTCAGCTGGCCTTTCTTGGCAAAGAACTACAAGCAAAGCGTGTTCTACCAAGTCGATCTCGAAGAGGCGGCTCATGAATTTGTGGAGGGGAACATCGCCTTGCCGCATCCTATCGACATCGAGACACCACTGCTCACACGCATCCACGACGCAATGTTCCGAAGCGAGGTACTGCGCCAAAAGGGTGGTGATGGCTCCGAATACGACCGACAGGCGTTCAGCCTCCTTCGTGAGGGACTGACGGCGGCGGCCATGAGGGTGAAACAACATCCGCATATGATGGTGCCCGACGAACAAATGGTATGTGGACAATCGCCCGTGCGCATCGACTTAGCGGGGGGATGGACAGACACGCCCCCCTATTGTCTCATGGAGGGTGGTGATGTCATCAATATCGCCATTGACCTCAATGGACAACAGCCCATACGGGCATACGTCAAATCATGCCAACAGCATCAACTGGTGCTGCGAAGCATTGATCTGGGAGCGGAAGAAGTGGTGACAACATATGAACAATTGGCCGATTACCACCATGTGGGAAGCCCGTTCTCCATACCCAAGGCGGCATTGGCACTGGCGGGCTTCTTGCCGGAATTCAGTGATACATCCTACACTTCGCTCGATGAACAACTGCAGGCGTTTGGTGGTGGCATCGAGGTGACATTACACTCTGCCATTCCTGCAGGCAGTGGCATGGGCACGAGCAGCATACTGGCGGCCACGGTGCTTGGGGCACTCAACGACTTCTGCGGACTCTCTTGGGACAAATATGAACTGGGTATACGTACGTTGGTGCTCGAACAACTGCTCACCACGGGCGGCGGCTGGCAGGACCAATATGGTGGTCTTTTGCCAGGAGCGAAATGGTTGCACACAAATCCAGGCTTTGAACAGAATCCCGAGGTACAATGGCAGCCCGACACCCTGTTCACACAACCTGAATACAGCCCTTGTCATCTGCTCTACTATACGGGTATCACTCGCACGGCGAAAGACATCTTGGCGGAGATAGTCCGTCGGATGTTCCTCAACCAACATGATGAACTGATGCTGCTCCGACAGATGAAACAACATGCGCGGGAGATGGCGGAGACCATACAACAATGCGACTTCCTGCAATTTGGACGACTCGTTAGAAAGACCTGGATGCAAAACCAGTCCATTGATAGAGGAACGAATCCTCCCGAGGTGCAAAAGATTACGGAACTAATTGATGACCTATGCCTAGGATACAAACTCCCGGGTGCCGGCGGTGGAGGTTTCCTCTACATGGTGGCCAAAGACCCTGACGCGGCGGCTCGCATCAAACAGATACTCACCACAAACCCACCCAATGCCAACGCCTGCTTCGTAGACATGACACTCTCCGACCAAGGCCTCCAAATAAACCGCTCATAGAATCCTCTATCTTGCCCCTTGTCCCCTGCTCCTTGTCCCCTTAAAAACAATGAAATTCTCCACTACAGTCAACATTCCAGCCCCGTCATTCTCCATACAACCTATGGAGGAGATGCTTTTCGTGGGTTCTTGTTTCGCTGATGGCATAGGGCGGCGTTTCGAAGAGGAGAAATTCAAGGTTACCGTGAACCCCTTCGGCACGATGTACAATCCTGCAAGTGTGCTTCATACGCTCCAACGGCTGGATACCATCCCGCGCATCGTCTTCCTTACCCTCGGCACCAACCATGTGTATATTCTCAAGGAAACGGGTGAGATAGTCGACAACTGCCAGAAACGACCGGCACGACTCTTTGAGGAAAGGGAACTGTCTGTGGACGAATGTGCCGATTACCTCTTACAATGTGTCGCGACGCTCCAAGCAAAACGTCCCGATGTGCAGGTGGTCTTCACCGTCAGTCCCATTCGCTACGCCAAATATGGTTTCCATGGTAGCCAACTGTCAAAAGCCACTCTCCTCCTCGCCATTGATAAAATACTCCAACAGGACATCAATACCTCAAAAACGACACCAGAGACTATTGTCCAAACTCCCAAACTCCCAAGCTCCCAAACCAATACCTCTAAAACGACACCAGAGACTATTGTCCAAACTCCCAAACTCCCAAACTCCCAGACTCCTCTTTCTTACTTTCCCGCTTACGAGATAGTGCTCGATGAACTGCGCGATTACCGCTTCTATTCGCCCGACATGCTCCATCCTTCGTCACAGACGGTGGAATATATCTTTGAACGGCTCACCGAATTTTATCTCTCTCCTGAGGCGCGTCATTTCATAGAGGAATGGCATCCCATAAAAGAGGCCCTGGCACATCGTCCCATCCACCCGGAATCGGACGAATACCAACAGTTCCTTGCCAAAACAAAAGAAAAAATCCAGCAACTCACCCTCAAATACCCCGGGTTATCAGTTGCATCGCCATAACCCTTAACTTCTCACCCCTCACCTCTTAACACTCAACCATAATATGACATACTCAATCGAAAAGATTACAACACTCATCGGAGCACATCGTTATGGCTCCGCCGATGCGAACATAGGATGGATGCTCACTGACAGCCGCTCACTCTGCTTCCCGGAGGAGACGCTGTTTTTCGCACTCAAGTCGGAACGCAACGACGGCATGCGGTATATCCCCGACCTTTACCACCGGGGGGTGCGCAATTTCGTGGTGACAACGTTGCCTGACAATGTTGACAATCTATATCCCAACGCCAACTTCCTCAAAGTGGCCGATACGCTCGTCGCACTGCAACGACTGGCGGAACGTCACCGCGAGGCATTTTCCATTCCCGTCGTGGGCATCACGGGAAGCAATGGAAAGACCATCGTCAAGGAATGGCTCTACCAACTGCTGTCACCGGAAAGGGTGGTCACACGCTCGCCGCGTAGCTATAACTCGCAGGTTGGTGTGCCTCTGTCGGTGTGGCTGCTCGACAAACGCTCTGAAGTGGGTCTTTTCGAGGCGGGCATCAGCCAGAAAGGTGAGATGGGACGGCTGCGCAGCATCATCCAGCCTACCATTGGCGTGCTCACCTCGTTGGGCTCAGCGCATCAGGAGAACTTCACGTCGCTCGAAGAGAAATGTCGGGAAAAATGTCGACTGTTCCATGATACGAAGGCTTTGGTATTTTGTGCCGACGATGACACGGCACGCAAAACCATCGACGAGGCGCATTATCCGGGCGAGCGAGTCGACTGGTCAATGGTCAACCCCAAAGCGGCGCTATTCATCAAGGACGTGAAGAAAGCGGAAGACCATACCGACGTGGAATATGTGTTCCGGGGAGAAAAAGGACAATACCGTCTGCCGTTCATCGACGAGGCATCGGTCGTCAACTCCATCACGTGCGTGGCGGTGGCACGACTGTTAGGTCTGACGGCACAACAACTGGAGGAAAAGATGCCGACACTCGAACAAGTGGCCATGCGCTTGGAGGTAAAGGTGGGACGAGATGGGTGTACACTCATCAACGACTCCTACAACTCCGATATCAATTCTCTCGATATTGCGCTCGACTTCATGAACCGACGTCCCGACCACAAAGGACGTAAACACACGCTCATCCTCAGCGACATATTCCAAAGCGGACTGCCGGATGACCAATTGTATCAAGAGGTGGCGTCGCAACTGGAAAAACGGGCGGTGGACAAACTCATTGGCATTGGAAAGGCAATCTCCGCACAGAAACAATTGTTCCATGTGAAAGAACAGCATTTCTTCCCTGACACCAACGAGTTCATTGCCAGCAACATCTTCGAAACGCTACACGATGAGGTGATTCTCATCAAGGGAGCACGACTTTTCAACTTCGACCAACTCACCGACCTGTTGGTGGAAAAGGTACACGAGACAACGCTCGAGGTGAACCTCAATGCGCTGGTCGACAACGTGAACCACTTCCGATCGATGATGCGTCCCGGAACGAAGATGACGTGTATGATCAAGGCCGACGGTTATGGCTCGGGAGCGGTAGAGATAGCAAAGACGTTGCAGGAACACCGCGTGGAATACATGGCGGTGGCGGTGGCCGACGAGGGGGTGACGCTGCGACGCAACGGGGTGACGTCGAACATCATGGTCATGAACCCGGAGATGACGTCGTTCAAGACGCTCTTCGACTTCGAACTGGAACCGGAGGTGTATAACTTCCGTCTGCTTGACGCGCTCATACGGGCGGCTCAGAAAGAGGGTATCACCGACTATCCTGTTCATGTGAAGATAGACACGGGTATGCACCGGTTGGGATTCGACATCAACGACATGCCGTTGCTCATACAACGGCTCCACCAACAGAATGCCATCATACCGAAATCAATATTCTCACATTTTGTGGGATCGGACAGCGACGATTTCGACCGATTCTCCGCCATACAGTTCAACCGTTTCGAAAAGGCGGCCAACATGCTACAAGCGGCGTTCCCACATCATATACTCCGACATATCTGCAACAGCGCGGGTATCGAACACTTCCCGGAACGTCAGCTCGACATGTGCCGCTTGGGACTGGGACTCTACGGCATCAGTAGCCGCGACAACCACATCATCCACAATGTGGCGACGTTGAAGACGACCATCCTGCAAATCAGGAATGTGCCCAAAGAAGATACGGTGGGTTACAGTCGCAAGGGGGTACTCCAACGCGACAGCAGGATAGCGGCTATACCTATCGGTTATGCCGATGGACTGGACCGACACCTCGGACGGGGTAGGGGATACTGTCTCGTTAACGGCAAACCGGCACCCTACGTGGGAAACATCTGCATGGATGTGACAATGATTGATGTCACGGACATTCCTTGTCAGGAGGGTGACAGCGTGGAAATCTTCGGCGACAACCTCCCGCCGACGACATTGGCAGAGTGGCTCGATACCATACCCTACGAAATTCTCACCTCGGTAAGCAACCGTGTGAAACGGGTGTATTACCAAGATTGAACATCATTGAACGCATTTGAAACATAATTGACAAAAAAAGCGCGAGTAATTGCGCTTTTTTCGTCATGATTCATTAACTTTGCACCAAATTGTGAGGTTTTAACCCGTTTTCAAGGGCCGTACAAACTACTCCCATACGACAAAAACAATATCATAAATACTATCAAACGAACAAGAAATGAGTCCTGTAAAAACAACAAAAATGACCAACTATCGTTGGATTATCTGCTCAATGTTGTTCTTCGCGACAACGGTCAACTATATGGACCGACAGGTGCTTTCCCTGACGTGGAAGGACTTTATCGCTCCTGAGTTCCACTGGACAGATGACGACTACGGCACTATCACCTCGGCTTTCTCCATCCTCTATGCCGTGTTCTGTCTCTTCGCAGGAAAATTCATCGACTGGATGGGCACGAAGAAAGGTTATCTGTGGGCTATCTTCGTATGGTCTGTGGGTGCATGTATGCACGCTGCCTGCGGATGGGCAACCTTGCAGATAAAGGGTTTCGACTCCATTGCTGCTCTCAAAGCCGTGGAGGCTGGGTCGATGACGGCACTGAGCATAGCCTCCGTTAGCGTTTGGCTCTTCCTATTCTGTCGCGCCGTCCTCGCCCTCGGTGAGAGCGGTAACTTCCCGGCGGCCATCAAGGTGACGGCGGAATATTTCCCGAAGAAAGACCGTGCTTTCGCTACGTCGATTTTCAATGCGGGAGCTTCGGTGGGTGCCCTGGTGGCTCCTCTCAGCATACCGCCTCTGGCAGAGGCCTTTGGATGGGAGATGGCGTTTATCATCATTGGTGGATTGGGATTCATTTGGATGGCGCTCTGGGTATTTGTCTATGACAAACCGAACAAGAGCAAGCATGTGAATGCGGCGGAACTGACCTATATAAATCAGGATGAAATTGAGGATCATGTTAAAAATACAGAAGATGTAGAAAACGAAAAGTCACCTATCAAATTGCTACCTTATTCATGGGTATTTTTTTCTATTGGAATTGTTTTTATAATTTTAGCGTTACTCCAAAAAGAAATTACCCCCCTATTACTACGATTGTTTATAGGAGTAATCTTCTTGAATGTTCCTTTTTATCATTATTATAAGTTACGTCAGACGTGGTCGTTCTTTGTGGGTAAGTTTATGACCGACGGTGTATGGTGGTTTTACCTCTTCTGGGCACCGGCGTATTTCTCCGACCAGTTCGGGTATAAGTCGAGCTCGGTTATGGGACAACTGCTCATCTTCACCCTTTATGCCATTGTGACCATCATATCCATCTTCGGTGGATACCTGCCAAAACTATTCGTGGAGAAGCGAGGCATGAACCCATATGCGGGACGTATGTTGGCGATGCTCATATTCGCCTTCTTCCCGTTGTTTGCACTCTTCGCACAGCCGCTGGCCATGTGGGACAATTCACCCATCGACCCGGCGTGGTGGCCGGCCATCATCATCGGTCTGGCGGGTGCAGGACACCAGGCTTGGTCGGCAAACATCTTTTCTACCGTAGGCGATATGTTCCCAAAGTCCACTATTGCTACTGTTACGGGCATCGGTGCCATGGCTGGTGGATTGGGCTCCATGCTCATCAACAAAGGTTCGGGTAAGCTCTTTACCTATGCTGAGGGACTAGGTTCGTCATTCACTTTCTTGGGATATGAGGGCAAACCGGCGGCATACATGATTGTGTTCTGCTTCTGTGCCGTGGCTTACCTCATTGGATGGGTCATCATGAAAACTCTCGTGCCGAAGTACAAACCGGTAGTGCCTTGATGAAAGGTAAAAGGGTAAAAAGGTAAAAGGGTAAAAAGGTAAAAGGGTAAAAAGGTAAAAAAGTAAAAAGGTAAAAAGGTAAAAAAGTAAAAAGGTAAAAAGGTAATCCCTTCCTAATGAAAGAAAAGCGGTCCGCAAAAGCACCAAGCTTTTGCGGACCGCATTTTCTAATCATTTAATCTTTTAATTTTCTAATCTTTTAATTTTTCTAATCTTTCTCATCCCTTGGGTTCTGAACCGTACTTGCCGGGATTGGTATTTTCTTCAGTAATCTTGATGGTGTTGCCGTCATCCACGTCCACACCTAGAAGCATAGAATATGCGTTCTCCTTGTCACCAAAGGTACTGATCATCTGTGCTTTTGTCTTGGGGTTGCCATTGAGTGGGTTGCTGCACATGATGTCTCTTGTCTTAATCACAGCGCCATTGGCGTCTCTGGTGGTCACCTTGCAACTGAGAACGAACGAGGGCGAATAAGTCTTGTCTTCCAATTTCGAAGCGTCCTTCAACTCAACAGTGATGCTGACATTCATCATCGTCTGTTCTTTGCCAACGAACTTACCACTGTTGGGAAGGTCATTGCTGTCCTCGATTTCCCACTTGAGAATAGTCATCGTGGTGCCCCAACCAGCAGACTGCCAATTAAACTTCAGTGCATCCTTGGCATCGGCATTCATAGAGGCTTTAAATTCAAAATCAGTACGTGCTTCACCCTCTGCGGGGTCGTCGTCGCACGCGCTGAAACTAAGCAGTGCTCCTACAAGAAGCATGAAAGGAAAAATCTTTTTCATTGTTTTGTTTTTTAGGTGATTGAATAAGTATGGATAGCTAAAAATTTTTTATTTTTCTAATCTTATAATTTTATAATCTTTTAATCTTTTAATTTTCTAATCTTTTAATCTTCCAAGAATCCCTGCCTCTTCAACGCTTTCAACAGCGTGGCCGACATGGCCTCGTTGTCTTTCTTCGTATAACGGCAGTCGGTGAACACCTGGGCCAGCGTTTGTTTGCCATTCTCTTTGACAAAAGCTTGGTTCTCCGCCAACTGTTCCTTATCGTGATAGAAAGCGTCGATCAGCTCCGCAGAATAGTCGCGGTAGGTCTCTTCATGCACAAAGGACTCCACATCCAGACGGTCGCTCAATGCTGGCTCCTCGGCGGGCCATCCCACGGTGAGCGTGGCTACGGGCATCACCAACTGTGGCAATCGCAACACATCGATAATTGTATCGGGCATGTAGACGGTGGTGCCAAGATAGCAATAGCCCAACCCCTCCTCATCGGCCAGGTTGCAAAAAGTCTGGGTGAACAGCAAAGCGTCAGTGGCGGCGTTGATGAAACTGAGGAAATTGCCGTAGCCGGGATTGGCCTCGCGTTCTTCGCACCAGCGGGTGGTGCGACGGAAGTCGGCGCAAATGGTGAGCACCACGGGCGCACCCTCTACCATAGGCTGGTGGAAATGGGCGGGAGCCAAGGCGGCTTTCTGCTCTTTTGAACGGGTAACAACCACGCTGTACAACTGTAGGTTGCCCATGGTCTGCGTGCGCGAAGCCAAAGCAAACAGGCGGTGCAGCAAGTCGTCGCTCACCTCACGGTCGGAATAACGACGGATAGTCCGGCGGGTCTCAAGGTTCTTCATCTGTTGGCTAATTAAGTTTTAAAAGGTTAAAAAACCACTCTTTTCTTGGCCATGCAAGCGAAATGGTGTATTTTTGTGCAAATATAATAAATAATTAGATAAGAATGAAAAAAATCTTCTCTTTTGTGCTCATGGCGCTGCTCTCGATGTTTACCATTGCTTGTGGCGATGATGACCCAACAGGCAACCCTGATGATTATGGTATGTCGTTTCCCAAATCCTATGTGGTGGACTACCATGTCAAGGCAAACGATTTCGACAATACTTCAGATGTGGCTGGGCTGCGCGTGAAATATTATGATGCCAACGGCAACATCCAGCAAGAAGACCTTACCACCGGGGAATGGACAAAACAGGTGGCGTTCACTATCGGCGAAGAAACAAAAATCGGAATGCGTGCGGAATGGGTGCTCAAATCGCACGAAGAGATAAATGCGGCAGAGAAAGATGAATACGACCTCACCCTCGACATCACTTCACTCTATGTATGCGAGAAACGCAACGGTACTACCGTCACATCGACGTTCTTCAGCAAACAAAACGTATTTACCAACGGAAAGGTGTCAAAAGATAAACTTCTCGAACTGACGGGCAATCCTCATTCTTCTTTCCTCTTCGTATTTAAAACACTCGACAACGGAGCCGTCATCTCATCCGAAGAATCTTTCTAAGACACAAGAACAAATATTCCGACACATGGACACATGAACTTTTTTCGACACATGGACACATGAACTTTTTTCCCGACACATGAATACATGAACATATATGTTCTTTTGTTCCTTTGTCTAAATGATATATGTCCCTTTGTTCTTATGTCTAAATCTTTTGTCCCTTTGTCAAATTCAATCAACTGAAAATTAAGGACAAAGAATAAAGTTCTCCTTTTTGGAAAACTTTTCCATAAAAAATCACGGAAAAGTTTTCCAAAAAAATTTTTTTATCCCATCATAAGTTCGTAACTTTGTAACCTATTTTCATTACTACATCATGGAAAATCTACAGACATATACTTATGATGAGGCTACGAAAGCCTCTCTCGACTATTTCGCTGGCGACGAATTGGCGGCACGCGTGTGGGTCAACAAATATGCGATGAAAGACTGCTTCGGGAAAATCTATGAAAAGTCACCCGAAGACATGCATCGCCGTATTGCTAACGAGATAGCAAGGATCGAGAAGAAATACAAAAATCCCCTTTCCTATGACGAGATTTTCGCGCTGCTCGACCATTTCCGTTACATCATCCCGGCAGGAAGCCCGATGACGGGCATTGGCAACGACTTCCAGGTGGCGTCGCTGTCCAACTGCTTCGTCATAGGTCTTGACGGTAATGCCGACTCCTACGGAGCTATCTTGCGCATCGACGAGGAACAGGTGCAGTTGATGAAACGTCGTGGCGGGGTGGGGCACGACCTTTCGCATATCCGTCCCAAAGGGTCGCCGGTGAACAACTCGGCACTCACCAGCACGGGACTGGTGCCCTTCATGGAACGCTACAGCAATTCCACGCGCGAAGTGGCGCAGGATGGTCGCCGCGGGGCGCTCATGCTCTCCGTGAGCATCAAGCATCCCGACAGCGAGGCGTTTATCGATGCGAAGATGACGGAAGGTAAGGTGACGGGAGCTAACGTATCGGTGAAAATCGACGACGAGTTCATGCAGGCGGCCATCGACGACAAGGAATACCTGCAGTCGTTCCCCATCACACCTGGAAAACACGAGGTGGAAAAGACCATCAGCGCACGACAGCTATGGGAGAAAATCGTTCACAATGCATGGAAAAGTGCTGAACCGGGCGTCCTCTTTTGGGATACCATACTCAGGGAGAGCATTCCCGACTGTTACGCAGACTTAGGATTCCGGACGGTGTCGACAAACCCGTGTGGGGAGATACCGCTGTGCCCCTATGACTCATGCCGGTTGCTGTGCGTCAACCTTTATTCGTATGTGGCCAATCCCTTCACCAAAGAGGCTTATTTCGATTATGATCTGTTCCGTAAGCATGTGGCCATGGCGCAGCGCATCATGGACGACATCGTTGACCTTGAACTCGAGAAAATCGAGAAGATCATGGAGAAAGTCAAGGTTGACCCGCAAAACGAAGAGGTGAAAGAGGCGGAATACCACCTGTGGGAGAAAATACTCGATAAGAGTGGCAAAGGAAGGCGTACGGGTGTGGGTATCACTGCCGAGGGCGACATGATAGCGGCCATGGGATTACGCTATGGCACACAGGAGGCGACGGATTTCTCTGTCAATGTTCACCGCACGCTGGCTTTGGCGGCCTATGG
This sequence comes from Prevotella sp., assembly GCA_017538105.1. GTDB lineage: Bacteria > Bacteroidota > Bacteroidia > Bacteroidales > Bacteroidaceae > Prevotella. The sequence continues at coordinate 43,475 of JAFYJN010000099.1, forward strand.
CTCTTCAGTGCAGATGGCGAAGGAAAGAGGGGCGTTCGCTATCTATGATGCCAAACGTGAGGAGAAGAACCCGTTCATCCTCAGGCTGAAAGAGGCGAGTCCGCAACTCTATGATGATATGGTGAAATACGGACGCCGCAACATCGCATGCCTCACCATAGCGCCCACGGGAACGACAAGCCTAATGACACAGACCACTAGTGGCATTGAACCGGTGTTCATGCCGGTGTATAAGCGCAGGAGAAAGGTGAACCCGGGCGACACGAACGTGCACGTCGACTTTGTCGACGAGGTGGGCGATTCCTTCGAGGAATACATCGTTTACCATCCCAAATTCCTGGAATGGATGAAAATCAACCACATTGATACGGAAAAACGGTATTCACAGGAAGAAATCGATGAACTGGTGGCCAACTCACCGTATAATAAAGCCACGGCAAACGATGTCGATTGGCTCATGAAGGTGCGCATGCAAGGAGCCATCCAGAAGTGGGTTGACCATTCCATCAGCGTCACGGTCAATCTGCCCAACGATGTCGACGAGGAACTGGTGAACAGACTGTATGTCGAGGCATGGCGCTCGGGATGCAAGGGATGTACCATCTATCGCGATGGAAGCCGTGCAGGTGTGATGGTGGCAGTCGATGAGAGAAAAAAGGAGAAGAAGGAAGAAGAACTGCCTTCGCCGCCTTGCCAACAGCCGGAGGTGACGGAGAAAAGACCGCAGACGTTGGAGTGCGACGTGGTACGCTTCCAGAACAACAAGGAGAAATGGGTGGCTTTCGTGGGACTGCTCAACGGCTACCCCTACGAGATATTTACGGGTCTGCAGGATGACGAGGAGGGCATCGTGCTCCCCAAGACGGTGACGAAAGGCAAAATCATCAAACAAACGAACGAGGATGGAACGCACCGTTATGACTTCCAGTTCGAAAACCGACGGGGATACAAAACAACCGTTGAGGGGTTGAGCGAGAAATTCAATCCGGAATATTGGAACTATGCCAAACTTATCTCGGGGGTGTTACGCTATCGCATGCCCATCGACCATGTCATCAAACTGGTGAGCTCGCTCCAACTCAAGAATGAGAGCATCAACACCTGGAAAAACGGTGTGGAGAGGGCTCTGAAGAAATATGTCGTTGACGGAACCGTGGCTAAGGGCATGGTCTGCCCTAACTGTGGACAGGAGTCGCTCGTCTATCAGGAGGGATGCCTCATCTGCAAAAACTGCGGTGCCTCACGCTGCGGGTAAAAGCGAAATCCCCCTGGAATCTCCTAGATTTCCCTAGAATCCCCTAAAAATGAAAATACTCTCCAGCCATATCTCCCTGAAAAACGTGCGCTTCCACGCACGCCATGGTGTGATGTCCCTGGAGCGCACCGTCGGTGCCGACTTCACCGTCAACCTGACCGTCAGCACCGACCTGTCAAAAGCGGCCGACAGCGACAATGTTGACGATACGGTCAACTACGCCATTCTTTACGATATCCTGCACGAGGAGATGAACATCCCCTCACAACTGCTCGAACATGTGGCGGCACGCGTGGCACGGCGCATCTTGGAGAGGTTCTCTCACGTGAAGACCGTCGACATCGAAATCACCAAATGCAACCCGCCTATGCAGGCTGACTGTGATGGCGCGGCGGTGAGAATGGTGTTTGAACAATCTTCTCTTGGTAAAGCGTGATTCTTAAAAATCGCTAATCATAAGGCTTTTGGGAAAAGATTCGCTATTTTTGCAAAATAATAATAAATAAGGTAATGGGTAAACGCCTACTAACCATTCTGGTGATTTGTTTCTCCGTCATGGCCGTCGCCGTGGCAGGGGACAAAAAGTTCGTACTCGTCATCGACGCGGGACATGGTGGCCATGACCCAGGGGCGAAAGGGGCGGTGGCCTATGAGAAGAACATCAACCTCAAGGTGGCGCTGGCATTCGGACAATACGTCGAGCGCAACTGCCCAGACGTGAAGGTAATCTACACCCGTAAGACGGATGTGTTCATACCGCTGAACGAAAGGGCGGCCATCGCAAACCGCAACAAGGCTGACCTGTTCATCTCCATACACTCCAACGCGTTACCGGCTGGGAAAATATCCCGAGGGTTCGAGACATATACATTGGGTATGCACCGCGCCGCCGACAACCTGGAGGTGGCAAAACGCGAAAACTCTGTCATCCTCATCGAACAGAACTATAAACAGCGATATGCTGGCTTCGACCCAAGGTCATCGGAAAGCTATATCATGTTCGAACTGATGCAAGACAAGAACATGGCCAACAGCGTGGAACTGGCGAAAATGATACAACGGGAGGCTTGTGCCCTCTCAGGACGTCAGAACAAAGGGGTGCACCAGGCGGGATTCCTCGTGCTCAGGGCGACGTCGATGCCCAGCTGCCTCATCGAACTGGGGTTCATCTCCACGCCCGACGAGGAGCAGTACCTCAATTCGGCCACAGGACAGGACCAACTGGCGCACGGTATCTTCAACGCTTTCGTGAAATATAAAAACAAGTATGGCAGTGGACAGGCAGTGGCGATGACAAGTCAGACAGCAACACCGGCACCTGAGTCGTCATCGACAAAAACTTCGCGGTCGTCACGCTCGTCGAAACGGAAAGGTGAACAGTCTGAACAACAACCTGCGCAACAACAATCAACCCCACAACAAACAACTCCCCAAACCTCACAGCGTTCTACGAGGCAACAATCAACGCCACAACCTTCACAGCGCTCTACGAGGCAACAAACAACGCAGCAGCAGTCTCTTGCCTCTTCTGTTGAACCACTCACACCCTCGACAAATCAGCCTTCTTCCTCCAGCGCTGGTCTGCCGGTGTTCAAAGTGCAGATACTGTCAAGCAATCGGTCGCTCCGTCCGGGTAGCGCCCAATTCCAAGGTGTGGAAAATGTGGAGGCGTATGCTGAAGGGGGAAGCATCAAATATACTGTGGGGGCGTCTACCGACTATAACGAGATGGCGCGACTGCGCCGCTCTCTGCTCGACAAATTCCCTGAAGCCTTCGTCGTCGCCTTCTTGAATGGAGAGAAAATAGATGTCAATGAGGCGATACGCCTCTTCCGAGAAAAAAGATAACAATTCAAATACAGAATTCACAATTGCCTGCAAGATGGTTCCCTTCCCTTGGGGAGGGGAGAGGGGTGGGTAAAACTTCCAATCTAAATGAACAAAATAAGCAACGAAATAAAAATCGCATTGGTGGCCATCGTGGGAATCATTGTGCTCTTCTTCGGCATGAATTTCCTCAAGGGAATCCACCTGTTTTCCAACAATAATTCTTACTTCGTGGAGTTCGACAAAATTGATGGATTGTCAAATTCCAGTCCCGTTATGGCCAACGGATTTAAGGTGGGTGTTGTGAGAAGCATCAATTTCGACTATTCGGGAGAAAAGGGAATCGTGGCGGAACTCGACATCGACAAAGAACTGAAGATTCCCAAGGGATCCACCGCGGCCATATCCAGCGATCTGCTCGGAAATGTGAAACTCAACCTCATCATGTCAAAGGAAAAGACGTACCTCAAACCGGGAGATATGTTGCAGGGACATTATGATGACGGAGCCCTCGGCGAAGTGAAGAAAATGGTCCCTACACTGCAACAGATGATGCCGAAGGTGGACTCTATACTAGCCAGTGTCAACAATATTCTGGCCGATCCGCATATCCAGGGCATATTGAACAACGCATACGACGTGACGGGCAACCTGCGCTCTTCAACTGCTGAACTCACATCGCTCATGGGGGATGTGAAGACGCGTATGCCAGCGCTCTTCGACAAGGCTGGGGGAGTGCTCGACAATACTTCCCAAATGATGACCAACGCGGGTAAAGTGACTGACCAATTGGCTCAGTCCGACTTCCAGGGAACGCTGGCCAAACTCGACGCCACAGTGGGACAGATGCAGGAACTGGCGCAGAAACTGAATTCCAACCAAGGGTCGCTGGGAAAACTCATGAATGATAACGGACTCTACGAAAACCTTAACGCTACCATGCAACAGGCTGACTCGCTGCTTATGGACCTCCGACAGCACCCCAAACGCTACGTCCACTTCTCTCTTTTCGGCAGAAAAGACAAATGATGGTTCACCATGATTTGCCCCCAAAGGCCACCTTCTCGAGCTCCTCGGAAGGGGTAGAAATGGACAAAAAGCACCCAACATCCTCGAATTCAACAGGATATATAAAAGGTAAAAATCCTTTACAAAATTTGATTTAAAAAAATATTCAAAAGTGGACGTAATTTAGAATTGTTCTAAATAATAAAAAATGTGTTTTCCACTTTATCAATTCGTTGCAAATTGTTGATAATAAAAAAGATAAAGCAATTGAAATTAGGTTGAACAAGGCTTTTACCAAAAATTGAAAATATTGATGTAAATTTTTGATTTTCAGGAGGTTGTAAAAATGCAAATCGTAGTGTCGTGGCTTGTTTGTCCTATCTTTCATAAAGTACCATCAACGTGTGATTTACGAGTTTCTGCTGATTGAATACTAAAAAGCGGATTTTGTCCTCTGAGAAAAAAAAACGAAATTTGCACTCGTTAAACTAACAACAGTTCTGATACCGTCTCTTTAGACCTTCTATTTAACTACTAGGTGAATGAATGTAAGTCCTGACATGCTTTGGAAACGTTGTCTGCAGATCATACGCGACAACACCACGGAGCAAACATACCAAACATGGTTCATGCCGCTGGCTTTCGAGTCGTATAACCCGTCGACGAAAGCGGTGGTTCTGCGTGTCCCCAGCCAGTATTATTATGAATACCTGGAGGAGCATTTCGTGGGCTTACTCGGAAAAGTTCTCAACAAGGTATATGGGAACGGTGTAAAACTGCTTTATAAGGTGGCGGCCGTGAGCACACAGGGTACCGACGTGTGCTTGAAGTCTGACAACACCCCCGAGGGTATCACTCCGCAACGGCAGACGAAAGGAAATATGCCGCCTACCATCCTCGACGTGGCGGGACAACAGCTCGATCCACAGCTCAACCCACACCAGACTTTCGATAATTTCATTGAAGGCGTGAGCAACAGACTGCCACGAACCATTGGCATCAATATCTCGAAAAACCCCAACAGCACTCAGTTCAACCCGATGTTTGTGTTCGGGCCGTCGGGATGCGGAAAGACTCACCTCGTCAATGCGGTGGGCGTGATGACCAAACAACTGTTCCCGGCAAAAAGGGTGCTTTACATCAGCGCACGACTCTTTCAGGTGCAATATACCAACGCCGTCAGACAAAACACCGTTAACGACTTCATCGGTTTTTACCAAACCATCGATTTGCTGATCGTCGACGATATACAGGAGTGGATGACGGGAAAAGCCACGCAAGACACGTTCTTCCATATCTTCGACCACCTGTTCCGTAACGGCAAACGCATCATCTTGGCGTGTGACAGGCCACCGGTAGACCTCAAGGGGATGAACGAAAGACTCGTCACGCGATTCTGCTGTGGGTTGATCGCCGAACTGCAAAGGCCCGACAAACAACTGTGCGCCGATATCCTTAACGATAGGATTGCGCGTGACGGATTGGCCATCCCCGAAGATGTGATTGCCTATATCGCCAATACAGCCAACGGAAGCGTGAGAGACCTCGAAGGCGTCATCAACTCGCTCCTCGCTTACTCGGTCGTCGACAACTGCAAAATTGATATGCGACTGGCTGAACGTATCATCAAACGGGCGGTGAAAATCGATGACAAACCGCTCACCATCGATGATATACTGGAATGTGTGTGCAACCATTTCCATGTGGATGCCGAAGCGGTGAACAGCAAGAGCCGTAAACGTGAACTGGTCATACCACGACAGGTGTCAATGTACCTTGCACAAAAACATATCAAGATGCCGGCGGCAAGGATAGGAAAACTGGTGGGAGGAAGGGACCATTCTACGGTGCTCCACTCTTGTTCACAGGTGGAAAACAGGATGAAAATGGATAAACAATTCTCCGAAGAGATCCACTCTATCGAAACCTCCTTTAAACTGAAAGACTAACCTTTCAGTTTGAAAGCGTAATCCTTTTTCCTTTTCGGACTATCGTTCCCCCTCCTTGGGAGGGGGTTAGGGGGAGGCTAAAAAAACCGCCATGTCTCACGACGTGGCGGTACTTATATTTTAAAAAAAACTAACTCAAAGTATCTACTCTCTCGAGCTGATTTTTCTTTGTTTATGAGAATATAGCGAAAAATATTTAATAAAGGCAATATTAGTTCTTTTTACACTGATTTTTATAGCGCAAAAATATATCGTTTTTGGCCATTTTGCAAATTATTTCGGACAAAAAATATGCTGTATAACATAAAATAACATTGTGCTCGCACACATTTCTCATCCTTCATCACTCGTCCCTCATCACTCGTAACTCGTAACTCATCACTCGTAACTCATCGCTCGTCGTTCATAACTCATAACTCGTCACTCATAACTCGTCACTCATCACTCATCCCTCATCCTTCATCATCCTGCACCACTTGAAATACCCCAGGATGGCAATCACCACATACAGTCCATACAGGCTGGCTTTGAAAGGGATGCCTTTGTAAGTGTAAAGGGCACAGCAGAGCGCGTCCACCACAAGCCATATCAACCACTGTTCAACATATTTCCTCGACAGTGCCCACAGGGCGATAATGCTCAGTGCGTTGATGAAACTGTCACTCACGGGAACGGTGCTGTTGGTGAAACGGGCCAGAATCTCATATACTGCCAACCAAAACAGCAAGAAGACGAGTGTGGCCCATAAAGCCTGCTTACGGGGGATATGGCTGATGCGTGGCGGTTCTTTCTCCTTGCTGCCTTTGCGCCTCAACCCCCATTTCCATACGGCATAACCGTAAATGGCGGCGAGGGCGTAGTAGATGGCCATGCCGAAGTCGGCGTACAACCCGGCGGAGAGATATAGCCACATGTCCACCAAGGGCATGATGATGCTCACCAGCCAGAGGTAGATGCTGGCGCGGTATTCCAGCAGGATATAGATGATACCTAACACTGCCCCCGCCACATCGAGGATGCGGAGGTGGTGGGCAGTGAGGAAATCAATAATCTGGTCCATACGTGTCAGAACCTGAGGGTGAGGAAGCCCATGGCGGTGAATCCGGCACTGGGAACAAAACCTATCTGGTAGTAACGGTTGTCGTTGCCATGGCCGTAGCTGTCGCAGATGGCGGAATACACCCATCCGTTGGCTGCGTAACGACGTGCGAACACATTGTTCACGTTCATGCCGATGACCACCTCCTTCAACGGACAGACTTTCGCCACCTTCGAAGTGTAACTCACGCTGAAGTCACTCACGCTGAAGCAGGGCAGCGAACGTTGGCTGTTTTCGCTGTTGTCTAAGTACTGACGACCCACGAAGTTGGTGTGCCACACGGCTTGCCAACCATTTTTGTGCAACGTGATGAATCCGTTGAGGATGGTCGAGGGGGAGAAGGCCAGAGTCGACTCGTCATAATGGATGGTGCGGCTGCCGTTGTCCCAGTCTTCCACCACTTCGTCGAAATCCTTGATCTTGTTCATGCTCAGTGCGGCATTGCCTTCGATGGTCAGCCACGGAGTGATATCCCATCCTGCGGTCAATTCAATGCCGGCACGGTAGGAGTCGTCGATGTTGGTGGTCAGCGGCTCGCCGATGTCGCTCACCAGACCGGTTTGCACCAACTGGTCGATGTATTTCATCCAATAGAGGTTGATGCCGCCGCGCAGGGTGTTGCCGCTGTAGTTGTAGCCCAACTCATAGTCAATCATCTTCTCGGCTTTCGGGGCGGGAAGACTGCCGTTGTCGGTGAAATTGTTGCGCTCTGGCTCGCGATGGCTGTTGCCCACGGAGGCAAACACATGATGTCCACCTGTCTTGTAACTCACGCCGCCGCGCAGGTTCACGAAATCATATTTCTTGTCGATGTCCAAAGGCTGGTTGCTATAGGTGCCGTCGTCGTTGGAGTAGAACTTGTCGTTGTAGCCGTCGGTCTTATAGTTGACATGGCGGTACTGGGCGTCGCCGAAGATGCTCAGTTGGGGGGTGAATTTGTACGAGGCCTTCAAATAACCCGTGTAGTCGTCTTTTTCAGCATCGGAGTCATAGTACTGGTACTTGCCTCCCTTCATAATCTGGTTGCGCAACGTTTCATTGGCCACGTAAGTGAGGTAGCCGAAATGGTTGCCCCTGAATTGTTGTAGCGACAGACCGCCAATGGCGTCCCAATGCGAATCCTTGAAATTGATGTTCCACACCAGACCATAGGTGTCTTGTTCCAACCCCTTTTTACGGATGAAGTCGGTGCGTTTCAACTTGCTGCCATCGCTGAGGGCGATGGTCGACAGACCGAACTTGCTCAGTTTGTTGTTTGGACGGAACTCATTGTAATAGCCGTAGCCGTGGGTGTAGTGCAACGCGCCGCGCATCTTCCACCAAGGATTGATGTCCCATGTGGCGGAGAGGATATTATGGTTCTGCCAGAAATTGTCGGTGGCCTGGCGCCACAGACTGCCGTCAGCCATGCGGTAGCGGACGGTTTGGTAGCTGCCGTTCACGAACGACATGTTGCCATCGGCATCGTAGGCGATGGTTTCATACAGGGTGTTGTAACGACCCAAGCCCACTTCATACATGTCTTTATAACTGTGGATGCCCGTTGCCATACCGTAGGTGCCGTCCATGATCGACAGGTCGTTGTCGCCGGCAGTCACGCCGTTCCACGCCTGACCGGTTTTCTCGAAATTGCCGATGTTCTTGTAACTCACCAGCCAATGGTCATTGGCATAGCTGATGCCTCCGTAGTAGCTGCCCGAACGTCCTGCCGTGCCGTGAACGTAACCGTCGGTATTGGTCTCGTGGTAGGCACCGTCAATCACCACGTGGTTCCACAATAGACCACTGGAGAACGACCCGCCGACGTTGAACGTGTTGTACGAACCGTACGAACCGGTCAACTCAAACGAGGGGGTGGGGGAGGCGGCGCGGGTCGACAGGATGACATTGGCGCCGAAGGCACCGTCACCATGTGTGGAGTTGCCTACGCCGCGCTGTATCTGAACGCTGCCCAACAGCGAGGAGTAGCTGTTCATGTTCGCCCAGAACACGCACTGGTCCTCAGGGGAGTTCAGCGGCACTCCGTCTATCGTCACGTTGATGCGGGCGTCCCTCACGCCACGGATTCGCATGTAGCTGGTTCCTGTGCCCATGCCGTTCTCGCTCCATGCCATGATGCTGGGCGACTGGGCAAAGAGGAGGGGCATCTCCTGGCCGGTCTTGGAAAACGCCTGCAACTCGGCCTTGCTGAAATTTGAGATGGCGTAGGGCGCGTCTTTCTGGGCACGGATGCCGCTCACTACCACCTCTTGCAACTCTTCCAAACGCAACGAGTCGATTTCCTGGGCATTCATGCCCAAGCATAAACACATGCTCACGCAAACAAAAAACTTTCTCTTCATTGTCCTTATTGTTAATTTTTTAATCATTTAATTTTATAATCTTTTAATCTTACACAATAAGGGGCATATAAGATAAAACAATTTCCTCCGCCGGCATTACCCGGATCAGGTTCGAGGGTGTAATCTCAGCCCAAACGGTAGGGCACCCCTTGACTTACTCTCTGTAAATCGCCTGCAAAGTTAGTGCAAGGCGAGCGAAAAACCAAATAAATTTGAATTTTTCCGAGCCGACGCCTAACTTATCAAAAGGTAGTTTTTTCTTGAAATGACAAAATTTGGAGCGGCTTATGCGTGTTTTTGATTTATAAGAAATAGCGTTAAACCGGCTCAGCAAGCTTCCTTTAATCTTTAATTCTTTAATCTTCCATGTCCCAACCTCTTCTTATTTTCATTGTTCATTTTCATTCAGTCCCTTTTTTTGTCTCTTTTTTCTTTTCTTTCCCAAATTCTTCGTATATTTGCAAATGCATCTGCTCGTTGGCTATGAGGTTTATTGAGATAAGCCGAGCCGCTGGGTGGGGCACTACATATTAAAAGGCGTTACTTTACGCTTTGTTTTTGGTCATTCTGAAACTACCACTTTCCGAGTCACGGTCAAGAACAATGCAGGGGTAGCTGCCACGGGGTGTGTTATAGCATCTCCGTAGTGTGCAGGGGGTACTCGTACCTCCGAGCACACTTTACGGTGTATCTATACTCCAACGTGGGTGTTTCTCTGTCTGTTTACCGTGATGGGCTGTGGTAGGCCTCAGAATGTCGAACAGGCTGTAGTTAAGCACCCGCGTTTTTTATATGTAGTCATCAGTAAATTCTAACAAACTGGCTTTAGGGTGCTTGTCAGAGTAGTGTATAAAGACAAGGCAATAAAGAAGAACTGACAATCTTACGAGAATCATTTCACTTCTGGTGACATAGAACTGGAAAACAAAACAAACGCAGAAGCAGAAACGATAATGACCTCACTAAATTGCGTGGGGGAATACGTTATGCTTTTTTCTGCAGCGTTTCCAGTCGCTTATGTCACAAGCATGACCCCCTGCGCTTTTTGGAAGACGCAGGGGTTTATTGTGTCCTAAAGATGAAATGAAGAATAACGACATTAAGCTGTCTGAATTTCCCGAAGAAATAACTGAGGATGGGTTGAGATTGTACGGTGAGACATCATATGAGAACCAGATGGCGGTTTTAAGCCACTATCTGCATAACCACTGCGAAGAAGTTACCGATGAAAAGAAGAAAGAAATCATTCTCGCCATTCGAGAATTCCTTTCGCGAAAACAATTTCGTCAGGGCAAAGATAAAGTCGGATTGAGTGATGAAGAACTTTGGATGGTTGCAGAGTCACCCTTGGAATATAATCTCTTTAAGGACTTTTTCGATGTTCCATTTCCCGCTCCCGAACATCCGAAGTTTACGTTTATCGATTTGTTCGCAGGAATCGGTGGCTTTCGCATTGCTTTCCAAAATTTGGGTGGAAAATGTGTCTATTCGTCTGAGTTCGATGCTAAGGCACAGGAATCATACCTTGCCAATTATGGTGAAATGCCATTCGGAGACATTACAAAGGAATCCACAAAAAGTTATATTCCCCAAGAATTCGACATATTGTGTGGTGGCTTCCCTTGCCAAGCCTTCTCACTAGCTGGACGTCGCCTAGGCTTCAAGGATGAAACACGCGGAACGCTGTTCTTTGAAATTGAAGCCATTCTACGTAAGCACCAGCCTAAAGCTTTCTTCCTCGAAAACGTTAAAGGTCTCGCTATACATGATAGAGGGCGTACTCTGAAAACAATTCTTGAACACTTGGATGATGCAGGCTATGATGTTGTGCCGCCTCAGATTCTTAATGCAATGGACTATGGTGTACCACAACATCGTGAGCGCATATACATTATAGGATTTCGTAAAGATCTCGGCATCAATGTCGCCAATTTCCATTATCCTGACCCTACAACTCCTGGCGACCGTCGCCCAAAGTTTCGTGATGTTATGGAAGAAAACGAGGTTTCTGTCAAATACTACCTATCGACAACCTATGTTGAAACACTTATCCGCCATAAGGCAAGACATGAGGCTGCAGGTCATGGTTTCGGTTACAAGATAATCGATATTGATGGGGTAGCTAATGCTATTGTCGTTGGAGGTATGGGGCGAGAATGCAATCTGCTTATCGACAAGCGATTGACAAATTTTACGCCAATCACAAGAATCAAAGGAGAAGTTAACCGTGAAGGAATAAGAAAAATGACACCTCGTGAATGGGCGCGACTGCAAGGATTCCCAGACTCTTTCAAAATTGTTGTCGCTGATGCATCTGCTTATAAACAATTCGGCAATTCCGTGGCCATTCCTGCAATCCAAGCTACTGCTGAAAAAGAATTACAGATGTTAGGACTAATCTAAAATGAGTATATGGCACTATCTGGAAATAAAGGAGAATGGAGCGAAATATATACACTGTTTCGTCTGCTAGGCGAGGGCAAAGTCTATGCAGGAGATGCAAATATGAACAAACTTGATTTGTATTATCCAATTCTCAATGTTATTCGCGAAGAAAGTAAACGGTATGAGTTTAAGCCCAATGTACAGCAGAATATTGTGGTCATTGATGAGGGGGGCTGTGAATATGCGCGTATTTCAATGGATAGGTTCATGAAAGAATCAAAATCGCTATTATATGCCATAAAGAGTACCAAAAAGCGTGCTTTCGAAATACCAAGTACTGAATCTTTTATGGATGAGATTGGTTGTTCAAAATTGAAAGCTCCGTCTAAAGACAAAGCAGATATTCACGTTGTTATTCATGACTTACGCACTAACATGACTCCTGAATTGGGTTTCAGTATTAAATCGCAGTTAGGTAGTGCATCTACTTTGCTTAATGCGGGTGAAACAACAAACATCTGTTATCATGTTTTGGGAGGGTATATGTCAGATTCAGAGTTGAATGAAATCAACGATATAGAAGAACACTTACCTAGAATGTCAAAACTTGTAGAACGTGGCTATTCGTTAGAATACTCAGACATAGAACATCCTACGTTCAAAAATAATCTTATATTCCTTGATACATGTATGCCAGAATTCATTGCAGCTTGCTTGGTTTGTGATAGTATGCCAAATGCTACTTCATCCATTAAAGAAGCCGTGAAAATCGTAGCTTCTCAAAATCCTTTTGGTTTTACAGGAAAAGATGTTGAGGCTTTTTATGAACACAAGATGAAAGTTCTTCTTCTTGACTCTGCTTTAGGTATGACACCAGCAAAGGAATGGAAGGGAAGATATGATGCAAACGGCGGTTATCTCGTGGTTAAGAAAGACGGGGATATCGTCTGCTATCATTTCTATAATCGTAACGACGTTGAAGACTATCTTTATAATAATACGCGTTTTGAACGAGCAAGCCGTAGTCGTTATCATTTTGGTTCTCTCTATCGTAAAAGTGATGGTGGGGTCTATATTAATCTCAATTTACAGATTAGGTTTGTTAAATAAAGTCATTCGCCGTTACCATAGATACCAATAACGTTGAAAATAGCATTTTTTGCGCTATTGGATTAAAATTGCCCACCAAAAAACTTTAAAATCTTTGAGCAAACCGGGCGAAAAGCAAAGAGAGCTTTTCCAAGTTGCCGCCTACATTCTATATAAAAACACCATTATTGCGTATCTGGATTGGCTTTTAGGGGATTGACAATGATTCTTCCTTATACGCAATAATGGTATTCAGTAAATAATCTTGAAAAAAGGTTTCACCACGCTATTCGGTGAAGATGAAATCCGTGGTGGCTCCGTTCACATTGTGGAATGTGCCTTCGAAGATGTATCCGGCTTCGCAAACATCACCCTCGCCCACAAAAGTGCCTTTTTTCTTGCCGTGGGCATCATAGGAGTTGACCACTAAATAACCGAAACCATCGTTGTCAAGTCTCGATTGCTTGGTGTCTACCTTGAGCGTGCTGCGTACCGTCTTGCCTCCCATGCGGTAGGTCAAGGTGCCGCTGGTGCCTCGTAGGTTCATCTTGGCATTGTTCACGTTTCCTATGCGTCCGGTCAAGCGCAATCTGAAGTATACTGTCAGCGCCTTGGCTTCTGACGGGGCTTCACGTGGGGTGGGGTCTTCGGTGAGGTGCCCCGATGCAATGGCTGGTGTAAGCAGCGCTGTGGCCACCAAGATGGTAGAGACCATGATGAGATTTGTCTTTTTCATGTTCATTTTTTGAGGTTTATAGTTTTGATATGTACTGAAAAGTAGACTTTAGGTCGAGAGGAAGGTGCGAACGGCGGCTACCATTTCTTCGCCTTTTTTCCTGCCAATGTCGTACACGCGCTGCATCTTTTCGGCATCGTGCTCCACATGGCCGATGACCAATGGCTCGTCAGGACAGATGACCAGAATGGCTCCCTCGCGCTCTCGCAGCGCCACGTAGGCCAGCTGCTCGTTGTACATCTCATGGCGACGCGCCAATGCCTCCACGGCCTTGGGGTATTTGCGCAGGTTCCAACGCATCAACGGCATGAAACGGGTGGGGCGCTTCACAAACCCCTCAGGCTGAGTCAGGATGACCACATTACGCTCAAAACCAAACCGCTCCATAGCGGCCAGGGGGATACTGTCGGTGATGCCGCCATCGAGCAACTTCTTTCCTTCCAGCTCTACAACACGCGACACGACGGGCATAGATGCGGAGGCGCGTATCCAGTCGTAACAGTCGTCATCGGCCACTGTCAACTCCTTATAGACAGCCTCGCCCGTCTCCACGTCGGTGCAGACAACATAAAACGCCATGGGATTGGCCTCGAAGGCGTCACCATCGAAGGGGTCGTATTTCGTGGGCATCTCATGGTAGGCAAACTGGGCATTGAAGATGTCGCCACTCTTTAACCATGACCGCACGCTGCAATAGCGGGGGTCTTTGCTGAACCGTTTATTGTAACGGATGGCGCGACCTGGCTGACGTGACTTATAGTTACAACCGAAAGCGGCACCGGCCGACACGCCGATAACGCCGTCGAACTCGATGCCGTTTTCCATCCATACGTCCATGATGCCGGCGCTGAACAGCCCGCGCATGGCACCACCTTCCAATACCAGTCCGGTCATAGTTCTAGAGGTGAGGGGTAAGAGGTGAGGGGTAAGAAGCAAGCGACTTGCAGTTGAACATCAATGAAATAGTCCGCAGCAGGGTGATCTCTCACCTCTTACCCCTCACAACTCACCACTCCTTACAACGTCTTAAAGAAATCGTTACCCTTGTCGTCAACGAGGATGAAGGCGGGGAAGTCTTCCACGCGAATCTTCCAGATGGCTTCCATCCCCAACTCGGGATATTCCACACACTCAATCGACTTGATGCTCTCCTGCGACAGCACGGCGGCAACACCACCGATGGTGCCGAGGTAGAAACCACCATGTTTCTGGCAGGCGTCGGTGACCACCTGACTGCGGTTGCCTTTGGCAATCATCACCAACGAAGCACCATGGTCCTGGAACTCGTCCACATAGGGATCCATGCGGTTGGCCGTGGTCGGTCCCATGGAGCCGCAGGGATAGCCTTCGGGAGTCTT
Organism: Prevotella sp.; assembly: GCA_017538105.1. Taxonomy (GTDB): domain Bacteria; phylum Bacteroidota; class Bacteroidia; order Bacteroidales; family Bacteroidaceae; genus Prevotella. The sequence goes on from JAFYJN010000099.1 coordinate 58,523, forward strand.
GGCAGGTCCGGCATAGAGCACGGGGTGTTCCTTGAAATAGGCAGGTATGTCCTCGCCAGCGTCCAGACGGGCCTTCAGCTTGGCATGGGCGATATCGCGGGCGACGATGATGGTACCGTTCAGGTTCACACGTGTCGACACGGGATATTTGGTCAACTCCTTACGGACGGCATCGATGCCTTCGTCAAGATTGATGGTGATGCCTTTGCCACCCTCACCGGGACGGCAGAGCTCCTCGGGAATCAGTTCGCAGGGGTTGCTGTCCATCTTCTCCAACCACACGCCGTCGGCATTAATCTTGGCCTTGATGTTGCGGTCGGCGCTACACGAAACACCCATGCCGATGGGGCAGGAGGCTCCGTGGCGCGGCAGACGAATAACGCGGATGTCATGAGCCAGGGCCTTACCGCCGAACTGGGCACCCAGACCAATCTTTGCTGCTTCCTTGAGTAATTTCTCCTCCAGGTCGATGTCGCGGAAAGCACGACCGGTCTCGTCGCCAGTGGTGGGCAGACTGTCGTAATACTTGATGGAGGCGAGCTTCACGGTCAAGAGGTTCTTTTCTGCGGACGTGCCACCGATGACAAAGGCGATGTGGTAGGGCGGACAGGCGGCAGTGCCCAACGACTTCATCTTCTCCACCAGGAAGGGGAGTAGCGTGCCTTCGTTCTGGATGGTGGCCTTGGTCATGGGGTAGAAATAGGTCTTGTTGGCGGAACCGCCACCCTTGGCGACCATCACGAAGCGGTATTCGCAACCTTCCACGGCTTCGATGTCAATCTGGGCGGGCAGGTTGCAACGGGTGTTCACCTCGTCGTACATGTTCAACGGGGCGTTCTGCGAATACCGCAGGTTCTCCTGGGTAAACGTGTTATACACGCCCAGGCTCAAGGCTTCTTCATCCTCGAAACCAGTCCATACCTGCTGACCTTTCTCACCGTGGATGATGGCGGTGCCAGTGTCCTGACAGAAGGGGAGGATGCCCTTGCAGGCCACATCGGCATTGCGCAGGAACTGCAGAGCCACGTATTTGTCGTTTTCACTGGCTTCGGGGTCGCTCAGGATGGCGGCCACCTGCTCGTTATGGCTCCGGCGAAGCATGAACTCCACATCGTGGAAAGCTTCCTGGGCCAACAGGGTGAGGGCTTCCTTGCTCACCTTCAGAATGGGATGTCCTTCAAACTCGCCCATGCTGACGCCTTCTTTCGTCAACAGGCGGTATTCTGTGTCGTCTTGCCCCAACTGAAACATGGGGGCGTACTTGAATGCTGGTGTTGTTGCCATAATGATTATAATGTTTAGTGTATACTGTTATTCTCTGTTGAATACTCCTCAGGCTATTCTCTCACCTCTCACCTCTCACCCCTCACCTCTTCCTTACCCTCCCTTTGGGAGGGCCAGGGTGGGTTATAGGGCCAGGGAGGGGGCTAATACCCAAATATCTCCTCCGTGCTCAGCCTGCGTATCTGACCAATCTTCTCCAATGCCTCCATGTCGAGTTCTTTCTCGTCACCGAGGATGACATAACGATACGGTTTCCGGGCTATCATCTGCTGCTCAAACTTCACGATGTCTTGCAGCGTCAGATCGGGCAGGGCTTCGTAGATACGCTCGTCTATATCATAGTCGATACCGAGACGCTGGGCCGACAGCCAAGCATTGATCAGACTGAACTTCGTGGTGCGCTCCGTGGCAAGACGTTTCGTCAAAGCGTCCTTGGCGATGCTGAAGGCGGCATCGCTCTGAGGGATGGTGTCGAGAATGGTGTTGAACTGTTGGACACAGTCCATCATCTTGTCGTTCTGGGTGATGATGTGGGTGAAGAAATACTCGGGATTGTCCTTCCAACTGGGCTCCACGTAGGCGGCGTAGGCATTGTAGGCCAGACCGCGGGCTTCGCGCAACTCCTGGAACACGATGGTGTTCATGCCTCCGCCGAAATACTCGTTGAACAGGGCTTTCACAGCGGCTTCCCTGGGCTGCCACATCCTGCGCTCGTTGTGAACCATGCGCATGTAGATGTTTTTGGCATCGTAGGGGGCGATGAACACTTCGTTTTGAGGAGTCTCCTCCATCGTGTAACGGCGTCCCTCGGGGGCGGGAAGGAAGGTCTTGCCCGTCTTGTGATGCTTAGTGACGGCTTTTGCCAATTCCTGCTCACTCATCGGACCGTAATACAATAGGGTGTGCTCATATTGCGACAGGTTCTTCAAGAGGTCGAGCAACTCCTGCGGGTCTTGCTGGCGCATCTGCTCTATCGACAGCATATTGCGATAGGGATTGTAAGGACCGTAGATACTGTATTGCACCAAATAGGAGAAATTGCTCTGCTGGTTGAGCTTGGCATCGGCACGCTCCTTCTCGGTCAACTGAATATATTGCTCCCACGCGTCTTTGTCAACCTTGGCATTCTGCAGGACATCTTCCAACAGGGCAAGGGCCTGGGGCATGTTCTCACTGAGACCACGCAGGGTGACGTTGATGGTGCGCGTGCCTACGTTGATGCTGTAGCTGCACGCCAGCTTGTAGAACTGCTGCTTAATCTGCTCGTTCGTCAGTTTGTTGGTTCCCAGGTATTCCAGATAGGGCGCGGCATAGCTGTATTTCAGGTTCGACTCCTCACCGAACTTGTATTCAAACGACATCTGGAAACGACCGTTTTCGGTGTTCTTCACATAGATGTAGGGGATGTTCTTCGAGGTCTTGCCGAAGGTGAGGTCGCGCTGGAAATCGACGAAACGGGGTTGGATAGGCTCCACCTGGGTCGACTGGATGTCTTGCACAAACTGGCTCATCATGTCGCGGTTGGTGGGGATGGCGGTGATGGCGGGCTTGTCAATCTTCTTCAGGTTGGGGTCTTCACCCTGCCGTTTGTACACCACCACGTAGTTGTCGCGGAAATGACGGGCCACGAAGTCCATCACCTGCTGCTTCGTCATCTTCGAGATACGGTCGAGATAACCCACCTGCTGCTGCCAGGGTATTTCGTTGATGTAGGTCTGCACAAACTGGTTGGCACGATAGCGGTTGTTCTCCAATGCGTTGTAGTAATCCAACTTGGCATTGTTGATGACGGATGGCAATAGGTCGTCGGAGAAATCGCCACGCTTCAGTTTGTCAATCTCGCCCAACAACAGGTTCTTCACTTCATCAAGTGTCTGACCGTCCTTTGGTGTGCCGGCAAGGATAAAGGCGCAGTAGTCGCGAAGGGCTTCGCTGCCGCCCCAGGCCTGCAACATCTTCATCTGTTGGTTGATGTTCAGGTCAATCAAACCAGCGGTGCCGTTGCTCAACATGTTCTCTACCACCCGTAGGGTGTCTGCCTGCAAGGAGTTGCCACGGTCGAAACGCCAACCCATCCACAACGTCTCGGCCTCCAGACCATAGACGGTGGTGTCGCGCGGCGCGGTGATGGGAGCCATGGCGGGGAACACGGGCTGTCGAACGTCGGCACCGGGTTGCCAACTGCCGAAATACTTGTCAATGAGGGCTATCACCTGGTCGGGGTCGAAATCGCCGGCCATACAGATGGCGACGTTGTTCGGGCGGTACCACTTGTCAAAGTAATTCTTGATGTTCGTTATCGACGGATTCTTCAAGTGTTCCTGTGTGCCGATGGTGGTCTGTGTGCCATAGGGGTGGGTGGGGAAGAGCATCTTGCTCATCGACTCCCACAACTTCCGCTGGTCTTGGGCGATGCCGATGTTATACTCCTCATACACGGCTTCCAACTCGGTGTGGAAACCGCGGATTACCATGTTCTGGAAACGGTCCGACTGTATCTTCGCCCAGTTCTCAACCTCGTTCGAGGGGATGTCCTCGGTGTAGCACGTCACGTCGTTCGACGTGTAGGCGTTGGTACCCTCGGCACCGATGGCCGACATCAATTTGTCGTATTCATTGGGGATGAAATATTGGGCGGCCAACTGCGACACGCTGTCTATCTCGTGGTATTTCTGACGGCGAAGGGCTGGGTCGGTAATCTGACGGTACTCCTCATAACGTGTCTGGATTTCATCCAGGAAAGGCTTCTCGGCCATGTGGTCACTGACACCGAACTTGTCGGTGCCCTTGAACATCAGGTGCTCCAAATAATGGGCCAGACCGGTAGTCTCCGAGGGGTCGTTCTTCGAACCGGTGCGCACGGCGATGAAGGTCTGAATCCTCGGCTTCTCCTTGTTCACCGACAGATAAACAGTCAGACCATTATCCAACGTGTAGATGCGGGCCTGCATCAAGTCTCCTTGCACCGTTTCATACGGGTAGTCCTTCGCTTGCAGGGATGAAAGTCCCGTAGCAGCCAATAACAGCAATAAAAATTTCCTAAGTTTCATATTTATTTGGTTTTTCATTTTCACTTCACCTCTCACCTCTTTATTCTGCAAAGTTAATGATAAAAAATAAAAAACATAGCCTTTTCATAGAATATAATTTGGGAAAACTTCTTTTCCAGGGAAAAAAGCCAGAAAGAGACGGAATGGATGGTCACCATCCCAGTGTTCCATCTACGGCACTATAGGCGCCTTCTAATAGTTCTGAAAACAATACTAACCAATTAAAAATATATAATAGTGGAAATGACACCCGTCATTTCCACTATTATTATCTCCTCCTCTTTCCCCTCCCTATGTGGGTTCTTTTCCCCTCCCTTTGGGAGGGATAGGGTGGGTTTTAGGGTTTAGGTGGGTCTTCAATACGCCTGCTCATGCACACCCTTGACAGCACGACCACTCGGGTCGTTCATATTCTTGAAGGCCTCATCCCATTCCAGGGCGATAGCGGTGGAACAAGCCACGCTGGCCTCACTGGGCACGCTGCGTGCAGCGGAGTCTGAGGGGAAATGCTCAGCAAAGATGCTGCGGTAGTAATACTCTTCTTTGTTCTTCGGCGGGTTGATGGGGAAACGCTCGGCAGCATGCTCCATCTGCTCGTCGCTGACGGCCTCGGCAGTAATGCGTTTTAGCGTGTCTATCCATGAGTAACCGACACCGTCGCTGAACTGTTCTTTCTGGCGCCAAGCCACCTCGGATGGTAACATGTCGGCGAAAGCTTCGCGAACGATACGCTTCTCCATCGTGGTGCCAGGACACATCTTCGCCTCAGGGTTCGTGCGCATGGCGACATCTAAAAACTCCTTATCGAGGAAGGGCACACGACCTTCGACACCCCAGGCCGACAGACTCTTGTTGGCACGCAGACAGTCGTAGAGATAAAGCTTGCTGAGTTTGCGTACGGTCTCTTCGTGAAATGCCTTGGCATCGGGAGCCTTGTGGAAATAGAGATAACCGCCGAAAATCTCATCGGCACCCTCGCCGGAGAGTACCATCTTGATGCCCATCGATTTGATAACGCGAGCCAACAGGTACATCGGAGTGGAGGCACGGACAGTGGTGACATCGTAGGTCTCTATGAAATAGATGACATCGCGCAAGGCATCAAGACCTTCCTGGATGGTGTAGTTAATCTCATGATGTACGGTGCCGATATGGTCGGCCACCAAACGGGCTTTGGCCAAGTCTGGTGCACCCTTCAGACCAACGGCAAATGAGTGCAGGCGGGGCCAGTAAGCCTTCGTCTTCGAATCATCCTCAATGCGCATCTCACTGTATTTCTCGGCTATGGCGGAGATAACCGACGAGTCCAGACCGCCGGAGAGTAATACGCCGTAGGGCACATCACTCATCAACTGTCTTTTAACGGCATCTTCGAGACCATCACGAATGGCATCGACGTTGGCATTGTTATCCTTCACAGCGGCATAGTCGAACCAGTCTCTATGGTAATAACGTCGCATGCCTGGCTCACGGTTCCAATAATAATGACCGGGTAGGAAAGGCTCGTAGCGCTCGCACTGCCCTTCGAGGGCTTTCAACTCCGAGGCGACATACACCGTGCCATCGTTGTCGTAGCCGATGTAAAGGGGTATTACGCCGATAGGGTCGCGGGCTATCAGGAAATCATCACGTTCTTCGTCATAAAGCACAAAAGCAAAAATGCCGCTGAGCCGTTCCAACATTTTACAAATCTGCTCATGGGCGTAAAGGCTCCCATCGCCATCCGGAGAGAGGCTCCTGTAGAGGGCAAGGATGACCTCGCAGTCGCTGCCAGTCTGGAATTCATACTGCCCGGCAAAGCGGCGACGTGTTTCTTGATGGTTATAAATCTCACCGTTCACCGCAAGTACTTGCTTCCTGTCGGGTGTAAACAAAGGCTGACCACCAGATTCCGGGTCAACGATGCTCAGACGCTCATGGGCGAGGATGGCCGAACCGCCACAATAGATACCACTCCAGTCTGGACCGCGATGACGAATCTTCTGACTCATCTTCAACGCCTTCTCACGCAACTCATGCGTCTGCTCCTTTACATTCAATATAGCTACTATTCCACACATATCTCTTTTCTTTCTTTTTTACAAATACGACAAATACAGATAATTGGTCTGCGCGGGATATTCCGCTGCCAACGTATCTATCTGGTTAACGGTGGGCACGATGCCGAACTCCTTGCGCCATCCGCGGACCACAAGTCCGGCCTGTTCCATGTTCATGTTTGCCTCCAATCCCAAGGCCCTGCCTATCTGGAAATCGGAGAAACCATAGACCTTGGCCTCATAGAGTAAGTGCATGAACGCTGGTGTCTCAAGGTACTCCAATAACTCCGTATTGTCCATAAACTCAATGAACTCCGACACTTGAACAAACTCTTTCAAGCGAAGGTCGATATTGACGATATGCTTGAGCTTCTGTAGGAACCAGCGGTCAATCTTCGTCAACTGGTGTATCTGCTCCACGCTGTAACCAATCTTCAGCGCTTTCGACACCACGAAGATACGCATATCCGTTGGCTCGTGGAGGGCATTGGCGATGTCAGCAATCTTTATCTCGTGGTTCTCTACGAATCCGTGCATGCCCTGGCCAATCATGCGCAAACCCTTTTGCAGTGCTTCTTCGAAGGTGCGCCCGATGGCCATCACTTCGCCCACACTCTTCATCGACGAGCCTAACTGTCGTTTCACACCGTGGAACTTCGTCAGGTCCCAACGAGGAATCTTGCACACCACATAGTCGAGGGCGGGCTCGAAGAAAGCACTCGTAGTCTTCGTCACCGAGTTCTTCAAGTCAAAGAGTCCGTAACCCAGTCCGAGTTTGGCAGCTACGAAAGCAAGAGGATAGCCCGTAGCCTTGGAGGCCAAAGCCGAAGAACGTGACAGACGAGCGTTGACCTCGATGACACGGTAATCTTCCGACTGCGGGTCGAGGGCGTACTGCACATTACACTCGCCCACGATGCCGATATGACGGATAATCTTGATGGCCAGCGCACGCAACTTGTGGTATTCGCTGTTGGTGAGTGTCTGGCTCGGTGCTACCACAATCGACTCGCCTGTATGGATACCTAACGGGTCGAAGTTCTCCATGTTACAGACGGTGATACAGTTGTCATAACGGTCGCGTACCACCTCATACTCAATCTCTTTCCAACCCTTCAGCGATTTCTCGACAAGAACCTGAGGCGAGAAAGAGAAGGCTTCCTCTGCCTGTACCAACAACTCTTCCTCGTTGTCGCAGAAACCGGAGCCGAGACCGCCGAGAGCGTAGGCGGCTCTCAATATCACGGGGAAACCCAGTTCACGGGCTGCGCGTTGCACTTCTTCGACGGTACCACATGCTTCGCTCTTGATGGTCTTCACGCCAATCTCATCGAGCCGCTTGACGAACAGGTCGCGGTCTTCCGTGTCAATGATGGCTTGAATAGGGGTACCCAACACCTGCACACCATATTTCTCCAATACACCTTTCTTGAACAGTTCCACGCCGCAGTTCAGTGCCGTTTGACCGCCAAACGACAGTAGAATACCGTCGGGACGTTCCTTGGCGATGACTCGTTCTACGAAGTCGGCCTTCACGGGTTGGAAATATACCTTGTCGGCCACGCCCTTCGAGGTCTGCACCGTGGCGATGTTCGGATTGATGAGCACTGTCTCGATACCTTCCTCCTTCAGTGCTTTCAGCGCCTGCGAACCGCTGTAGTCAAACTCACCCGCCTGACCAATCTTTAAGGCTCCGGAACCAAGCAACAACACTTTTTTCACAGGAACATTCTTGCCTAACGAATCTTCAAGGTATTCTCTTACCTCTTGCTCCTTGCCCCTTGCCCCTTGGCCGCTGCCTCCTGCTCCTTGCTCGTTGCCCCTTGCCCCTAACATCCAGACAAACTCATCAAATAAGAAATCAGTGTCCACGGGACCGCTGCAAGCTTCGGGGTGGAACTGTGCCGACATCCACGGCATCGTCTTATGGCGGATACCTTCATTGGAACCATCGTTCATATTCACGAACAACGGTTCCCAATCCTCGGGGAGCGTCGAATCGTCCACAGCATAACCGTGGTTCTGCGAGGTGATGAAGCATTGCGTAGTGCCAACTTTCCGGACGGGTTGGTTATGGCTACGATGACCATATTTCAATTTGTAGGTCTTGGCACCTGCCGCCTTGGCCAACAACTGGTTGCCGAGACAGATGCCCATGCAGGGCCTCACCTTGTCCGTCGGTTTTTTCATCTCCGTATTTAAGAACGCCCTGATATGCTCCACGGCTACCTCGCATCGGTCGGGGTCGCCCGGCCCATTTGCCAAAAACAGTCCGTCGAAGTCGAGTGTGTTGAAGTCATAGTCCCACGGAACACGAACTACCTCGATGCCACGATTTATCAGACAACGGATGATATTTGCCTTTACGCCGCAGTCCACAAGCACGACACGTTTTTCTGCTCCTTCGTTGTAGGTAATCACTTTCTGGCAACTCACCTTCTCTACCCAGTTCACACTGCCGTAATCCTCGTATTCCCTGTGCTGTGAAACTGTCGCAGACCCTTCAATGATGATGCGCCCCATCATCACTCCGTGCTCTCTCAGCAACTTCGTCAGTCTTCTGGTGTCTATACCGGTGATGCCCGGCACTTTCTCCCGCTTCAACCACGACGCCAGCGATTCCTTTGCGTTCCAGTGAGAGAAAGTTTCGCTATAATCAGCAACAATCAGTGCCTTGGCATGAATGCGGCCACTCTCCATGAACAGGGGTAGGCCATTTGCCGACGGTTCTGATGATGGCACACCGTAGTTGCCCGCCAACGGAAAAGTCATGACCAGCATCTGACCGGCATAGCTGGGGTCTGTCAGACTTTCTGGATAGCCCGTCATGGCAGTGTTGAACACTACTTCACCATCTGTGTCTGCTTCATAACCAAATGAACGGCCAAAGAACTGGCTGCCGTCATCGAGTATCAGTCTTGCTTCTCTCATTTTTCTATAATTGCATCTTTAATGTTTGCTCTACATAGTTAACGAAGGCCTGGTTCACCATGCGGATGCCTCCGGGGGTGGGGTAGTGACCGGTGAAATACCAGTCGCCGGGATGATGGGGACAGGCATGGTGAAGACCCTCAATGCTCTGGTAAACCAGCTCCACGGGCGACTGCATGCCCTCGGGACGGAGCATCTCCACAATCTTGCGGTTGATCTCATCCACGGTAAAGGGGGCGTAAATGTTGCGGACATGATTGAATGCAAAGCCTATGTCTTCACTATTCCTTCTTCCTTCCTCCCTCTTACAAGCTTGGTATGTCTCTGCTATCAGATGTTGCATGCCGCGCTCCTTGATGAGGGCGATGGCGGCACGGAAGGCACACAGCTCTTCGAGACGTGACATATCGATGCCGTAGTAGTCAGGATAGCGTATCTGTGGAGAACTCGATACCATGACTATCTTCTTGGGGTGCAGACGGTCGAGAATCTTGAAGATGCTCTCCTTCAGGGTGGTGCCTCGGACGATGCTGTCGTCGATAATGACAAGGTTGTCCTCGAAAGGTTGTAACGAGCCGTAGGTGATGTCATAGACATGGGCGGCCAGGTCGTTGCGCTCCGCTCCTTCGGTGATGAAGGTGCGCAGCTTGATGTCTTTCCATACTACTTTTTCTATACGCACGTCATGGTTGAGGCGTCGTATTCCGTCGGTCATGCCGTAGAAGGCTACCTCGGCTGTGTTGGGGATATACGAAAAGATGGTATGTGTCACATCGTTGTTGATGGCTCGCATGATGGCAGGGGTGAGTTGTTCGCCTAACTGCTTGCGCTCCATGTAGATGTCACGGTCGGAACCACGACTGAAATATATTCGTTCAAAACTGCACGCTGACAATTCTTGCGCTGGCAGTATCTGTTCCAATACACGCTCTCCGCTCTTACGGACGATGAGCGACTGACCGGGCAGCAACTCATGTATGTCATCTGCAGTAAGGTCAAAGGTGGTCTGGATGACGGGACGCTCACTGGCCAGTACCATCACCTCTTCGTCCTGATACCAAAACGCGGGACGGATACCCCATGGGTCACGAACGGCAAACATCTCACCCGAACCTGTCAGGCCGCACATCACATAGCCGCCATCGAAGTGGGGCATCGTCGTTCGGAGTACATTGGCCATGTCTACATGGTTATCTATATACTGAGTGATTTCTTGACCCTGCAACCCCTTTTCCTCCTTAGCTTCAATGAACAGCCTTTCCACCTCGCGGTCCAGACGGTGACCCATCAGCTCCAACGTGATGTACGAGTCTCCATAGATACGTGGCGACTGCCCCTGCTCTGTCAGGAAAGCGAAGACCTCATCGATGTTCGTCATGTTGAAGTTGCCACAGAGGCAGAGGTTCTTGGCACGCCAGTTGTTGCGGCGCAGAAACGGGTGGACATACGTTAGTCCGCTCTTGCCCGTGGTGGAATAGCGCAGATGACCCATAAATAGCTGTGCTCCTTCCCATCCTCTTACCGTAGAAGAGACTTCATGTGTTACCATAGGAGTTGCTTCACGTGCACCAGCTCCCCTCCCTTCTGGGGAGGGGTTGGGGGTGAGGTTCTTAAACACCTCGGTAATGGCATCTTTGCCCTCCGCCCGTTCACGGAACATATATTCCTCACCCACGGGAGCAAAAAGGTTGACACAGGCAATACCGGCACCCTCTTGACCACGGTTGTGTTGCTTCTCCATCATCAGATAGAGCTTGTTCAAACCATAACGACAAGTACCGTATTTCTGTTCGTAATATGTCAGTGGCTTCAACAAGCGAATCATCGCTACGCCACATTCATGCTTCAACTGTTCCACGTATATTCAATTACCAATGTTCAATGATCAACGTTCAATGTTCAACGTTCCCCGTTCCACGCAAGCCTTGATAAACGACATAAACAACGGATGCGGATGCAGCACTGTCGAGGAGTATTCGGGATGGAATTGTGTGCCGATGTACCATCGCTTGTCGGGAATCTCCACAATTTCAACAAGGTTGGTGGTGGGGTTGATTCCGACACATTTCATGCCTGCCTGTTCATATTCCTCCTGATAGGCATTGTTGAACTCATATCTGTGCCTGTGCCGTTCACTGATGGTCACGGTGGCAGAGGATTGCTTAGTCTTCTCTCTTGACTTCTCATTTTCGTACGCTTGCCATGCGTGGCTACCCTTCACCAACTCACACTCGTAGGCTCCCAGACGCATCGTGCCGCCCATCTGCGTGATGTTCTTCTGCTCCTCCATCATGTCGATGACATTATGCGAAGTGGAAGAATCCATCTCGGCACTGTGGGCATCTTTGTACCCTAATACGTTACGCGCAAACTCAATGACCATCATCTGCATACCCAGACAGATGCCGAAGGTGGGCACATCATGGGTACGGCCATATTCGGCGGCGATAATCTTACCCTCAATACCACGGCTGCCAAAACCGGGACAGATAACGAGTCCCGTCATGTTGCCAAGCTTCGATGCGACATCTTCCTCGGTCATCTCTTCGCTGTTGACAAAATGCAACTTCACCTTTACGTCGTTATAAACCCCGGCGAGATTGAGACTCTCGCGGATGCTCTTGTAGGCATCCTGAAGGTCGTACTTACCTACCAATGCAATATGTATTTCACGGGTGGCACGACGTTGCTTGTCCAAAAAAGCGTGCCAGGCCTGCATGACGGGTGTCTCACCTACGGGAATACCTATCTTACGGAGGATGGCAGCATCAAGCCCCTGACGTTGCATGTTCACGGGAACCTCGTAGATAGAGGGCATGTCCTCGCTCTGAACCACACACTCTAAATCGACGTTACAAAACGACGCCACCTTCATGCGTAGGGCATTGTCGAGGTGGCGTTCTGTTCTTAAGACAAGGATGTCGGGCTGTATACCCATACTCTGAAGTTCCTTCACTGAGTGTTGCGTGGGTTTGGTCTTCAACTCGTCGGCGGCCTTCAGGTAGGGCACATAGGTCAGGTGTACACAAACCGCTGCGCGACCCAGTTGCCAGCGCAACTGACGTATGGCCTCCATGAAAGGGGCACTCTCAATGTCGCCGATGGTGCCGCCTACCTCGGTGATGACGAAATCAAGTTCCTCATCACTTTCCATCCTCAACATCCTACGCTTGATCTCGTCGGTGATGTGAGGTACCACCTGGATGGTCTTTCCCAGATAATCGCCGCGACGCTCACGGTCGATGACGGTCTTGTAGATACGCCCGGTTGTAATAGAATTGTTGCACGTTGTATGTATGCCTGTAAACCGTTCGTAGTGACCCAGGTCGAGGTCTGTCTCCATACCGTCAACAGTGACGTAACATTCGCCGTGCTCATACGGATTCAGTGTCCCAGGGTCGATGTTAATGTAGGGGTCGAACTTCTGGATGGTGACTTTGTAACCACGCGCCTGAAGTAATTTGCCGATACTGGCGGAGATAATTCCCTTGCCTAACGAGGAAACAACACCGCCCGTGACAAAAATGTATTTTGTATCCATCATATAATGTTTGATAGTTTGCATCGATTAGGATTTCCCTTCCTTATGAGGGGGACAGGGGGAGGGCTTACCCTTTTACCATTTTATTTTTTATATGCTCCTCATACTCTGCCAACTCCCTTTCACCGATATGTGCTAAACCGTAGTGCTCGTCATGCTGTGAGAAGTCGAGACCCACCTTCTCACTGTAGGCCGAGACACGCATGGGAATGAGACGGTCAATGAGCTTATAGCCCAACCAACTCATGGCGAAGGTATAAACGAACACGATGACGATGGCCAACAAGTGATAGAGGAAAATGACGAATCCATCCCATGTGCCTGCGATGAGTCCTTCCTGAATGAAGATACCTGTCAACACCGTGCCGAATATGCCACCCGTGCCATGGGTGGGGAAAACATCAAGGGCATCATCGATACTGCTGCGCGAACGCCAATAGACAGCGATGTTGCAGATAAGTGTGATGACAAAGGCAATGAAAATACTCTGACCCACCGTGACGTAACCTGCTGATGGGGTGATGGCAACCAAACCTACCACACAACCCACAGCGGCACCCATGGCCGACGGCTTGCGACCGCGCAGACAGTCGAAGAATATCCACGTCATCATGGCCGTCGCGGAAGCGGTGTTTGTGTTTAGGAAGGCCTTGATGGCCTGTCCGTCGGCATGGAGCGATGAGCCGGCGTTAAAGCCGAACCAACCCAGCCAGAGCATGGCAGCACCAAGTAATACAAAGGGGATGTTGGCGGGCTCGCTCTTGCGCGTATCTGCCTTTCGACGACCAAGGAAGATGGCACCTGACAGGGCAGCTACGCCCGATGAGGCATGTACCACGATGCCACCTGCAAAATCAATGACACCCCAACGACAGAACAAACCCTCGGGATGCCACGTCATGTGGGCCAGCGGACAATAGATGACAAAGAAAAAGAACATCATGAAGAACATGTAGGCCGAGAACCTGACACGCTCGGCAAATGAACCCGTGATGAGCGACGGCGTGATGATGGCGAACTTCATCTGGAACAAGGCGAAGAGAGCTAAAGGAATAGTTGCGCCACCAAGGATATTGCCCGCTGGCGTGGTGTAAACCTCACCTCCCACACCGTGGAACATCAAAAAAGTAAGCGGGTTACCAATCACACCGCCGATATCGTCACCGAAACAAAGCGAAAAACCGACAACCACCCAAAGAACTGATATCAATCCCATGGCAATAAACGACTGTAACATGGTGGAGATGACGTTTTTGGCACCCACCATACCACCATAGAAGAAAGATAGTCCGGGTGTCATCATCAATACGAAAATGGTGGCTGTAATCAGCCATGCTACGTCGGCGGCAGATATGACCGACCAATCGCACTCAAAGGTAGGTTCTCCAACTGCTAAACCTGCAATGGCAATCAGCGTTATCGCTACCATCAGGATTTTCCAACGTCTCTTTACCTTCATAACTAACCTATTTTAATATTGCATATCTCGTTGCAAAGGTACAACAAATGTGAAATATAAAACCTGTAAAAACGATTCGTTTGATTGTTAAAAACACAGGATAGTATCAAATCGTTATCATTTTTACGGAAAGATTGTAATTTTGACACGAATTTTTGCTATTTTTATTGCAAATTGTAATTTTTCGTCTATTCTTAGAATTAAAAAGAAAGCAAAATTTGTTGGTAATTCGACAAAATGTGTTACTTTTGCAGCGAAAAATGTCAGAAAGAAAGAAAAAGTAAGGATAATATGACAAAATGTAAATGTCAAAACCAAGCAAAAGGACTCTATCAAAGTAGCTATGAACATGATGCCTGTGGGGTGGGCATGATTGTCAATATTCATGGCAATAAGAGTCACGAACTGGTGGATAACGCGCTGAAAGTATTGGAGAACATGCGACATCGTGGTGCCGAAGTGGGAAAGGACGGCGATGGCGCAGGTATTATGATTCAGATACCGCATGAATTTATTCTGTTGCAGGGTATCCCTGTGCCGGAAAAGGGAAAGTATGGCACGGGACTGGTGTTCCTGCCGAAAGAAGAAAAGGAACAGCAGGTAATACTGAGCATCATGATTGAGGAGATCGAGCGGGAGGGACTGCAATTGATGCACTTGCGTACCGTACCGACGAACCCGGAATGTCTGGGAGAAGCAGCACTGGGTACAGAACCCGATATCAAACAGGTGTTTGTCACAGGGGTCTCAGACGAAAAGGTCGATACTTTTCCGCGCACATTATATCTAATCAGGAAAAAGATTGAACGACGCATCACACACAAAGACTTTTACATCTGCTCGCTGAGCAATACAAACATCATCTATAAAGGAATGCTGTCGTCGATGCAGGTACGACAGTATTTCCCCGACTTGACGAATCCATACCTGACAAGTGGACTGGCTTTGGTACATTCTCGTTTCAGCACCAATACGTTCCCGACGTGGAGCCTGGCACAGCCGTTCCGCTTGCTTTGTCACAACGGTGAAATCAACACCATCCGTGGTAACCGTGGATGGATGAAAGCGAGAGAGGCTGTGCTGAGCAGCGATGCTTTGGGCGATGCGAAAGCCATATCTCCCATAGTGCAAGAGGGCATGTCTGACTCAGCATCACTCGACAACGTGTTGGAGTTTTTCGTGATGTCGGGATTATCTCTGCCCCATGCGATGGCGGTATTGGTTCCTGAGTCGTTTAACGACAAAAACCCCATAAGCGAAGATCTGAAAGCATTCTACGAATACCACTCTATATTGATGGAGCCATGGGATGGACCTGCCGCACTGCTGTTCTCTGACGGACGGTTTGCTGGTGGTATGCTTGACCGTAACGGATTGCGCCCGGCAAGATATACCATCACGAAAAACGACACGATGATTGTGGCATCGGAGGTGGGCGTGATGGATTTCGACCCTACTGAGATAGCGGAAAAAGGACGCCTGCAGCCAGGAAAAATCCTGCTGGTTGACACCAAGGAAGGAAAGATATACTACGATGGGGAAATCAAACAGCAACTGGCTGACGAACATCCCTACCGACAGTGGCTGAGCACCAACCGAATACAGTTGGAGAAACTGAAGAGTGGGCGCCATGTGGAAAACGGTGTAAGCAACCTGCTACAGAAGGAAATCATGTTCGGCTATGGTGCTGAGGACATCGACGCGACGATTATACCGATGGCTGTGAATGGACAGGAACCGACGGCTTCGATGGGTAACGATACTCCTCTGGCTGTGCTCTCCGACAAACCGCAGACATTCTTCAACTATTTCCGACAGCAATTCGCACAGGTGACAAATCCTGCCATTGACTCGATACGTGAGGAACTGGTGATGAGCCTGACGGAGTATATCGGACGGGTGGGCACGGGTATCCTTAACCCCGACGAGACGAACTGTAAGATGGTGCGGTTGCCGCATCCCATTCTGAACAATACGCAGCTGGATATCCTTTGTAACATCCGGTATAAGGGCTTCAACACGATAAAACTGAATACCACATTCGAAGGTGGAGGCTGTATTTCACCGACACAAGCAGGGGAAAGGCTCCGCGATGCTATCGACAAACTGTGTAAAGATGCGGAGAAAAGCGTGGATGAGGGCTATAACTATATCATCCTCAGCGACCGGGAGGCTGATGCCACTCACGTAGCAATACCAAGTTTGTTGGCCGTGTCTGCCGTTCACCATTATCTCATTGGCGTGGGAAAAAGGGTGCAGACGGCTCTGATCGTGGAGAGCGGGGAAATACGTGAGACAATGCATGCGGCATTGCTGTTAGGCTACGGCGCTTCGGCTCTCTGTCCCTATATGACGTTCGCCATACTGGATGATTTGGTGAAACGGCACAAGATCCAGGAAGACTACTCAACTGCTGAGAAGAACTATGTCAAGGCCGTGAAGAAGGGACTCTTCAAAATCATGGCGAAGATGGGCATTTCAACTATACGTTCCTATCGAGGGGCGAAAATCTTTGAAAGTATAGGACTGAGCGAGAGCCTGCTAAAGAGTTATTTTGGCACGGAGGTAAGCACCATCGGTGGTGTGGGACTGGAGAAAATTGCCCAAGATGCCATAGCCATGCAACGCGCCTCCTTCTCCTCCGCCAATCCCTCCTTCTCCGCAGGCAGCGGCTCAGCCGCTGCTAATCCCTCTTTCCTTCCCAACCTCGGACAGTTCCATTGGCGTAAGGATGGTATCAAGCACGCTTGGAATCCAGAAACAATAGCCAAACTGCAGTTGGCTTGCCGCACGGGCAACTACAAACAATTCAAGGAGTGGGCTGCACTGGTCGATGAGAAGGAGTCACCTATCTTCATCCGCGATTTCCTTGGCTTTACAAAAAGAAAGGCTATCCCCATCGATGAGGTGGAGCCGGTGAGCGAGATAGTGAAACATTTCGTGGCGGGAGCCATGTCGTTCGGGGCATTGTCGAAGGAGGCTCACGAAGCCATCTGTCTGGCTATGAATAAACTCGGCGCGCGCTCGAACACGGGCGAAGGTGGAGAAGACTCTGAACGTTTCCACTCCTCATTTGATGGCATCAGCCTCTGTTCTAAGACGAAACAGGTGGCAAGTGGACGGTTTGGTGTGACAACGGAATATTTGGTGAACGCCGAGGAGATACAAATCAAGGTGGCTCAGGGTGCGAAACCGGGCGAAGGTGGACAGCTGCCCGGATTCAAGGTCAACGAGGTCATCGCCAAGACTCGACACTCTATTCCTGGCATCTCACTCATCTCGCCGCCGCCACATCATGACATCTATTCGATTGAAGACTTGGCGCAATTAATATTCGATCTGAAGAATGTAAATCCTAAGGCTGCCATCAGCGTGAAACTTGTAGCAGAGAGTGGCGTGGGAACGATTGCGGCAGGTGTGGCGAAAGCCAAGGCCGACCTCATCGTCATCAGTGGCGCTGAGGGTGGAACGGGAGCCAGTCCGGCATCAAGCATGCGCTTCGCAGGGATATCGCCTGAAATAGGACTGAGCGAGACGCAACAGACGCTGGTGCGCAACGGACTGAGAGGCGATGTGCGCCTGCAAGTGGATGGACAGATAAAAACAGGACGCGACGTGGTGCTGATGGCAATGCTCGGTGCCGAGGAGTTTGGCTTCGGCACGGCGACGCTCATCGTGTTGGGATGCGTGATGATGCGCAAGTGCAACTTAAACACGTGTCCGATGGGTGTAGCTACGCAAAACGCTGAACTGAGAAAACATTTTGTGGGACGATACGAATATCTCGTCAATTACTTCACATTCCTTGCCGAGGAAGTGCGTGAGTATCTGGCTGAGATGGGATTCAAGAGCCTCAACGACATAGTGGGACGAACGGATCTCATAGAAACAAAACCGACCATACTCGACTTCAACAGACTGCTGCACAAGGAAGAAGGAACGCTCCATTTCACGGGCGATGCCAAGAAACCTGCAGTGCCACTCGGTATGCAGGGTACCATCCTCGACCAGCAGATGATGTCGGCGGCGGAAAAAGCCATCGAGCGGCAAGAAGAAGTGTCACTCGACTATGCTATCAAGAACACCGACCGTGCCGTGGGAACGATGCTCTCCGGGGTGATTGCACAGAGATATGGTCTCGCCGGACTGCCCGACAACACCATCAACGTGAAATTCAAAGGCTCGGCAGGGCAGTCGTTTGGAGCATTCCTGGAACATGGTGTCAGCTTCAAACTCGAAGGTGAGACGAATGACTACTTCGCCAAGGGTCTGTCTGGTGGTCTCATCGCCATACTGCCACCTACACGCTCGAACTTCAAGGCTGAAGACAATGTCATCGCGGGAAATACAGGTCTCTATGGTGCCACCTCTGGCGAGCTATATATCAATGGACGTGTCGGCGAACGCTTCGGCGTGCGCAACAGCGGTGCCATCGCAGTCATAGAGGGGGCTGGCGACCACTGCTGCGAGTACATGACGGGTGGCCGCGTGGTGGTGCTTGGACAGACGGGACGCAACTTCGCGGCGGGTATGTCGGGAGGCGTGGCGTATGTCTATGACCCAAATCATACTTTCGACTATTTCTGCAACATGGACATGGTGGAAATCAATCTTGTCGAGGACAGCGTCAGCCGAAAAGAACTACTGGAACTGATTCGCCAACACTATCTGCATACAGGGTCGGCACTTGCTGGACGTATGCTCGACGACTGGCACCGTTACGTGGAGGACTTTATCCAAGTGGTGCCCATCGAGTATAAACGTGTGCTGCAGGAGGAACAGATGAGGAAACTGAGAGAGAAAATCGCTGATATGCAGCGTGAGTATTAATTTTCAATGTTCAATCTTCAATAGTCAAAATGGGAAATCCGAAAGCATTTTTAGAGATAAACCGCCAGGAGGCGGGCTACCGTCCTATTCACGATAGAATACATGACTTTGGTGAGGTGGAACAGACGCTCAACACACACCAACGTCGTGAGCAGGCATCACGATGCATGGATTGTGGCGTACCTTTTTGTCACTGGGCTTGTCCTCTCGGTAACAAAGCGCCTGAATGGAACGAGGCACTGTATAAAGGTGACTGGGAACTGGCTTACCATCTGCTGAACAGCACGAACCCCTTTCCGGAATTCACGGGACGGGTATGTCCTGCCTTGTGCGAGAAGGCATGTGTGCTCAACCGCTATAACCATGAGCCGACAACCAACCGCGAAGACGAGGCAGCCATCACGGAAATGGCTTTTCAGGAGGGCTATATCCTTCCGATTACGGACATTCAGAGAAATGGGAAGACGGTGGCGGTCATCGGGGCAGGACCAGCAGGATTGGCATGTGCCGATACGCTCAACAAAATGGGGTATGCGGTTACGGTCATTGAGAAGAACGAAGCCGCAGGTGGACTCCTGCGTTACGGCATCCCTAACTTCAAACTAAACAAAACCATCATCGACCGACGGATGCAAATCCTCGAGGCTGAAGGCATAGAATTTCGCTATGGCGAAACGGTAGAATCTGTCGAGATGTTATCGCGACAATACGATGCCGTCGTCATCGCCACGGGAACACCGACTGCACGCGACCTCAAAGCACCAGGACGGGAACTCAAAGGTGTTCATTTCGCCCTCGAACTGCTGTCACAGCAGAACCGTGTGCTCGCAGGCATGGAGTTCGGCAAAGACGAACGTATCACTGGAAAGGGAAAGAACGTACTGGTCATCGGTGGTGGCGACACGGGCTCTGACTGCATAGGCACCGTCCACCGACAGGGCTGCAAGAGCGTGACGCAGATAGAAATCATGCCAAAGCCGGTCGAAGGACCTGATGACCCGCAGAATCCTTGGCCAAATTGGCCACGAACACTGAAAACAACTTCGTCTCACGAAGAGGGATGTGTCCGCCGTTGGAATATCAACACGTTGGAATTCCTTGGCGAGGATGGCAAACTGACGGGTGTCAAAGTACAAGAGATAGACTGGGAACCGAACCCTGAGGGAGGGCGTCCTCTGATGGTGGAAAAAGGAAAACCCGAAATCATCAAGGCCGAATTGGTTCTCCTTGCCATGGGTTTCCTCAAACCGGAACATCCCGAATATCCAGAGAATGTCTTTGTAAGTGGTGATGCCGCCAGCGGTGCCAGTCTCGTTGTACGCGCCCTTGCCTCGGGAATAGAGACAGCACGGAAAGTCAATGAATACCTGAAGAAATGAGCATGATTCCCTTCACTAAGATGCACGGCTGTGGCAATGACTATATCTACGTCAATACCATGCTCCACAATGTGCCGAATCCACAAGAGGCGGCACGTATTTGGAGCGACCGCCACAAGGGTATAGGTTCCGACGGACTGGTGCTTATCGGTGCGTCACCACTGCCTGAGGCAGATTTTTCAATGCGCATCTTCAATGTTGACGGGAGCGAGGCCATGATGTGCGGTAATGCCAGCCGCTGCATCGGAAAATACTTGTTTGAACGGGGATTGACCGACAAGACAGAGATACGCTTGCTGACTCTCTCTGGCATAAAAATGCTCTGGCTTCATGTCGATAACAATAAAGTGCCATCTGTCACCGTTGATATGAATGAACCGGTATTTGAGGATGAGACACTGTTCCTGCCAATTCGTGGGATAAGCGAGGGGGTGTTCGTGTCTATGGGCAACCCACACTACGTCATCTTCACCGACGACGTCGACCAGGTTGAAGAAAGAGGTCGCATGCTGGAGTGTTTCCCTTCCTTCCCGCAACGATGCAACATAGAGTTCGCACATATTGAAGACAATGGTGCCATTCGCACCCGCGTATGGGAGCGGGGTAGCGGCATCACTCAAGCTTGTGGTACGGGTGCATGTGCTACGGCCGTCGCTGCGGCACGGACGGGGCGCGCCGGACGTAACTCGCAAATAGTAATGGACGGCGGAATGCTCTCTATCGAGTGGCGTGAATCGGATAACCATGTTTATATGACTGGCCCAGCCGCATTCGTCTTCGATGGCGAAGCGGAACTCCCCTAACTCCCCAAACCTCTATCTAACTTCCCCTAACTTATTCTAACTCCCTTTAACTCCCTTTATAAACAATGGCTCTTGTAAACGAACACTTCCTGAAATTGCCGAACAACTACTTGTTCGCGGATATAGCCAAGAAGGTGAATGCCTTCCGTGTGATGCACCCTAAGGCCAATGTCATCTCCCTTGGCATAGGCGATGTTACACAACCCCTTTGTCCGGCTGTCATCGAGGCCATGCACAAGGCTGCTGATGAAATGGGAACAGCTGCCGGTTTTCATGGATATGGTCCTGAACAGGGCTATGACTTCTTACGTGAAGCCATATTGAAGAACGATTTCCTGCCACGGGGCATCCATCTCGATATCGACGAGGTCTTTGTAAATGACGGTGCAAAGTCCGACACGGGTAATATACAGGAACTTATACGGTGGGATAACAGCATCGGTGTCACCGATCCCATCTATCCCGTATATATCGACTCGAACGTGATGATTGGCCGCGCTGGAACGGTTGAAAATGGTCGTTGGTCAAATGTCGTCTATATGCCTTGTACCGCAGAGAACGGATTCGTGCCGCAGATTCCAGACCGTCGCGTGGATGTCATATACCTATGCTATCCTAACAATCCCACGGGTATGGTCATCACCAAGGCAGAACTGCGTAAGTGGGTGAACTATGCGCTGAAGAACGATACGCTCATCTTCTATGATGCTGCCTATCAAGCATATATTCAAGACGATGATATTCCGCATTCTATTTATGAGATTCGTGGGGCACGGAAATGCGCTATAGAATTCCATTCCTATTCAAAGACCGCCGGATTTACGGGTATCCGCTGTGGCTACACCATCGTGCCTAAAGACCTCTCAGCGGCTACGCTCACGGGTGAACGTATAGCACTCAATCCCCTATGGTATCGTCGGCAGTGTACGAAGTTCAATGGCACCAGCTACATCTCGCAGCGAGCTGCAGAAGCCATTTATACACCGGATGGCAAGCAACAGGTACGTCAGACTATAGATTATTATATGCGTAATGCACACCGCATGCTCACCACGCTTCGGTCACTGGGCTTCGAGGTGTATGGCGGTGAGAACGCACCCTATCTCTGGATGCGTACGCCTAATGGCTGTGGCTCATGGCAACTCTTTGAAAACCTGCTCTACGGTGCCAATGTCGTATGCACGCCAGGTGTCGGCTTCGGACCAAGCGGCGAGGGCTACGTCCGTTTTACGGCCTTCGGCAGTCAAGAAAGCACAGAAGAGGCTCTTGATTGTATCGCCAAGTGGAGCCGAGGGTAATTACCTTTGTCTCAACAGTATTTCAATCCGTGATACCTGTAGGTGTTACGGATTTTTATTTGATAGTTACTGTGTCGAAGTTATACATTGATGGTCATTGATGCCATATAGGTTTCATTTTGAAATCATTTTATGGAAAATGACAACAAAATGAAAGTTTGTGGATAAATATTAATAAATAATGATAGAAATTTAATAGATTTGTTGTCTATTTGCACTAATTTTGCAGCATAATCATAGCAAATAGTAATTATTTAATTCGAAAGGTAGAGATTATGGAAGCATTAAGATTTCAGGTTGTCGGCGAGGCATTCAAGAAAAAGCCGCTCGACGTAAAAACACCAAGTGAAAGACCAGCTAAGTATTTCGGAAGTAAGGTCTTCAACCGAGAGAAAATGTACAAGTATCTCTCGAAACAGGTGTATGAGAAAATGATTGACGTGATGGACAATGGTGCTCGACTGGACCGCGAGGTGGCCGATGCAGTGGCTGCGGGTATGAAGCAGTGGGCCACCGAAAACGGCGTGACACATTATACCCACTGGTTCCAGCCTCTGACAGAAGGAACAGCGGAAAAACACGACTCATTTATCGAACATGATGGTAAGGGCGGTATGGTGGAGGAGTTCACAGGTAAACTGCTGGTACAGCAGGAACCTGACGCATCGTCGTTCCCCAGCGGTGGCATACGCAGCACGTTCGAAGCAAGAGGATATTCTGCATGGGATCCCACATCACCCGTGTTCATCATCGACGACACGCTCTGCATACCTACCGTTTTTATATCCTATAGTGGTGAGGCGTTGGACTACAAAGCTCCACTTCTCAGAGCGCTGCATGCCGTGAATGTGGCGGCCACCGATGTGTGCCATTACTTTGATCCGACGGTGAAAAAGGTGACATCGAACCTGGGATGGGAACAGGAGTATTTCCTCGTGGATGAGGGACTCTATGCTGCCCGTCCCGACCTGTTACTTACAGGACGTACACTGATGGGACATGACTCGGCGAAAAACCAGCAGATGGACGACCATTATTTTGGCTCTATACCTGAGCGAGTAGCCGCCTTTATGCGCGAATTGGAAATCGTTGCGCTCGAACTGGGCATTCCCTGCAAGACGCGACATAACGAGGTGGCTCCCAACCAGTTTGAATTGGCTCCTATCTTTGAGGAGACAAACCTTGCTGTCGACCATAACATGTTGTTGATGTCGGTGATGAAACGCGTGGCACGCAAACATGGTTTCCGCGTGCTGCTCCACGAAAAACCATTCGCAGGCATCAATGGCTCAGGCAAGCATAATAACTGGAGCTTGTCGACCGACAATGGCATACTGCTCCATGCGCCAGGCAAGACGGTTGAACAGAACCTGCGCTTCGCCACGTTCATCGTGGAGACATTGATGGGTGTGTATCGCCATAATGGACTGCTCAAGGCGAGCATCATGTCGGCCACGAACGCACACCGTCTGGGTGCCAATGAGGCTCCACCAGCCATCATCTCCAGCTTCCTCGGACGACAGGTGAGCGAACTGCTCGACCACATAGAGAAGGCCGATAGGGAGGATATTCTCTCGTTCGCAGGCAAACAGGGAATGAAGATGGATATTCCGGAAATACCCGAACTGCTTATCGACAATACCGACCGCAACCGCACTAGCCCCTTTGCATTCACCGGTAACCGCTTTGAGTTCCGTGCAGTGGGAAGCGAAGCCAACTGTGCCAGCGCGATGATTGCGCTCAACAGTGCTGTTGCTGAGGCCCTCGTCAGTTTCAAAAAGCGTGTCGACCAGAAGATTGCCGAAATATCCGAGAAACCCGAGTTTGCCGATGGCAAGCACACGGCGAAGTTCCACGCCATCATCGACATCCTGCGTGACGATATTAAGACCTGCAAACCTATTCGCTTCGATGGTAACGGATATTCCGATGAGTGGGTGGCCGAGGCTGAGAAACGGGGTCTCGACGTGGAGAAATCATGCCCGGTAATCTTTGAACGTTATCTTGATCCGGAAAGTGTCGAGATGTTCGAAAGTCTCGGAGTGATGACGAAGAAAGAACTCGAGGCACGCAACGAAGTGAAGTGGGAGACCTACACCAAAAAGATACAGATTGAGGCTCGTGTGCTCGGCGACCTGTCGATGAACCACATCATCCCTGTTGCCACTCGTTACCAGAGCTCACTGCTGAAAAATGTCGAGAACATGGCTACCATCTTCCCGGCTGAAAAAGCAGAGAAACTATCCGCACGCAACGTTAAACTCATCGAGGAGATAGCGGAACGTACCAGCACCATCGAGAGCATGGTCGAGGAACTGGTCAATGCCCGCAAACTGGCCAATAAGATTGTTAACGAACACGACAAGGCCATTGCCTATCACGACACCGTGGAACCAAAACTCGATGACATACGCTACCAGATAGACAAGCTGGAACTTATCGTTGACGACTCACTTTGGCCGCTGCCAAAATATCGTGAATTGTTGTTTATTAGATAGGGAATAGGCTTAATTCTATGATTTGGCTGTTATTCTTTTTGCTTTATAATCGATTACACGAGTGCCATAAAAAATATGCCTGATGGCCGAGTGTGAGAGTATTTGTTGAAAATGTATAGGCCTCGAAACTGTGATAGTTTCGGGGCCTTGCGCAATTTCTGCAAAAAACAAGAAAGCGTTTCATCTTGTTTTCTTATTTTTGCACCGTAATACCATTTTGGCCATTTTCTATGCCAGTGAAACCCTAAACACCTAATAAAAATATTACGCATAATGGAAAACAAACGCTATGGACATTTCGACGACCTTCACCGCGAATATGTCATCACCGACCCACAAACACCGTGGCCGTGGATCAACTACTTAGGCAACGAGGACTTCTTCTCGCTCATCTCCAACACGGCGGGTGGCTATTCATTCTACAAAGACGC
Source organism: Prevotella sp. (assembly GCA_017538105.1). Lineage (GTDB taxonomy): Bacteria > Bacteroidota > Bacteroidia > Bacteroidales > Bacteroidaceae > Prevotella. The sequence goes on from JAFYJN010000099.1 coordinate 84,066, forward strand.
CAAATTCCGACGCATCACTCGTTACCGTTACAACGGGGTGCCCATGGACAACGGTGGTCGCTATTTCTATATCAATGACAATGGCACCATCTGGAACCCGGGATGGAAACCCTGCAAGACACCGCTCGATTTCTACGAGTGCCGCCACGGCATGAACTATACCCGCATCACCGGACGTAAGGGTGGGGTGGAGGCCTCTGTCCTCTTCTTCGTGCCGCTGGGCACGTGGGGCGAGGTGCAACGGTTAACGCTCACCAACCTCTCCGACGAAAAGAAAACGCTCAAACTCTTCTCTTTCCAGGAGTGGTGCCTCTGGAACGCGGCCACCGACATGGAGAACTTCCAGCGCAACTTCTCCACGGGCGAGGTGGAGATAGAAGGGTCGACCATCTACCATAAGACGGAATACCGTGAACGCCGCAACCATTATGCGTTCTATTCGGTCAACACGCCCATACATGGCTTCGACACCGACCGTGAGACGTTCATCGGTCTCTACAACGAGTTCGCCAATCCCGATGCGGTGGTAGAGGGAAAACCGCGCAACAGCCACGCCCACGGGTGGAGTCCCATCGCCTCGCATTACATCGAGGTGGAACTGCAACCGGGCGAAAAACGCGACTTCATCTTCCTGCTTGGCTACGTCGAGAACGAACAGGACAAGAAATTCGTCAAGCCCTCCGATAGCACACTAAACACTAAACCCTCAACCATAAACAAGGAGAAGGCCCTCGCCATGATGGCGCAGTTCGATACGGTCGAAAAAGTGGAAAAAGCCTTCGCCGAACTCAACGCTTATTGGGACAACCTCCTTAATATATATAAGGTACGCACGGGTAACGACAAACTCGACCGTATGGTCAACATCTGGAACCAATACCAGTGCATGGTCACCTTCTGCATGTCGCGCTCGGCTTCGTTCTTCGAGAGCGGCATCGGACGTGGCATGGGCTTCCGCGACTCCAACCAAGACCTCGTGGGCTTCGTCCACCAGATTCCCGAACGCGCCCGCCAGCGTATCATCGACATCGCCTCCACACAGTTCCCCGACGGTGGATGCTACCACCAGTACCAGCCGCTCACCAAACGTGGTAATAACGACATCGGCGGCGGATTCAACGACGACCCCTGCTGGCTAATCTTCGGTACCGTGGCATATATCAAGGAGACGGGCGATTTCTCCATCCTCGACGAGATGGTGCCCTTCGACAACCAACCGGGTTCGGAGGTGACGCTCTTCGAACACCTCCGCGTGTCGTTCGACCATGTGGTGAAAAACCTCGGACCGCACAAGCTGCCGCTCATCGGACGTGCCGACTGGAACGACTGCCTCAACCTCAACTGCTTCTCGTGGGATCCCAACGAAAGTTTCCAGACAACGGAAAACAAGAGCGAGGGCTCCAAGGCGGAATCGCTCATGATTGCGGGTCTCTTCGTGGTCACTGGCAACGACTATGTGGCGTTGTGTCGCAAACTGGCCGAGAAATCCGACTGCTCCACGAAATACCTCGCCGAGGCGGAGCGTGCCGAGAAACATGTCCAGGAGATGGTTGAGGCGGTGAAACGCGACGGTTGGGATGGCGAGTGGTTCCTCCGCGCCTACGACTTCTTCGGCAATAAGATTGGTTCCGATGAGAACGAGGAAGGAAAAATCTTCATCGAGAGTCAGGGATGGTGTACCATGGCGGGCATTGGTCTCGAAGAGGGACTTGTCGGCAAGGCGCTCGATAGCGTGAAGGAACGCCTCGAATGTGAACACGGCATTGTGCTCAACAACCCGGCATATACCGTTTACCATGTAGAGATGGGTGAGATATCCTCCTATCCCGAGGGATACAAGGAGAATGCGGGCATCTTCTGCCACAACAACCCGTGGGTCATCATCGGCGAGACGGTGGCGGGAAGAGGCGACGACGCGTGGAACCACTACCGTAAGATTCTGCCCTCCTATGTCGAGGAGAAATACCAGACGCTGCATAAGGTGGAACCCTATGTCAATTGCCAGATGGTGGCGGGCAAGGATGCTTTCCGACCGGGCGAGGGCAAGAACTCGTGGCTCACGGGTACGGCGGCATGGATGTGGTACACCATCTCCGAACATATCCTCGGCATCAAACCCGACTACGATGGTATCCTCATCGACCCCTGTCTGCCTTCCACGGCTAAGGAATACACGGTGAACCGCCGTTTCCGTGGCGCGGAATATACCATCCACGTCTCCAATCCCAATGGCGCCAACAAGGGCGTGAAGTCCATCACCCTCGACGGAAAACCCATCGACGGCACTGTCGTCCCCTTCACCCCCGGCACCCACACTGTCGAAGTAACATTGTAATTCCCATTCCCTCTCCCCTCCCGAAGGGGAGAGGGAATGTTAAACAAGGTCCCTTTTTACTCTTTTACCTTTTTACCCTTTTACCTTTTTACCCTTTTACCCTTTTTACCCTTATATCATGTACAACAAAGAACTCATCATGAACGCCAACCCCCTGGTGGCGTTTCTCCAAAAGCCCTCGGCCGAATTCACCCGCGCCGACATCATCCACTTCGCTCGCGAACACGAGATACGCATGGTCAATTTCATGTACCCCGGCGGCGATGGCAAACTGAAAACCCTCAATTTCGTCGTCACCAACATGGCCTATCTCGAGACTATACTCACCTGCGGTGAGCGTGTCGACGGCTCCAGCCTCTTCACCTTCGTCCAGGCCGACAGCAGCGACCTTTATGTCATCCCGCGCTACTCCACAGCCTTCGTCGACCCCTTCGCCGAGATTCCCACGCTCTGCATGCTCTGCTCCTTCTTCGACAAGGACGGCAATGCCCTCGAGAGCGCACCGGAACAGACGCTGGCCAAGGCGTGCCGCGCCTTCCGTAAGGTCACGGGTATGGATTTTCACGCCATGGGCGAACTGGAGTATTATGTCATCTTTCCCGATGAAGGGATGTTCCCCGCCATCGACCAACATGGCTACCATGAGTCGGCACCCTATGCCAAGGCCAACGAGTTCCGCACCAAGTGCATGAAGTACATAGCCCAGGCGGGTGGAAACATCAAATACGGTCATTCCGAGGTGGGAAACTTCGTGCAGGATGGTATGGTCTACGAGCAAAACGAGATAGAGTTCCTTCCTGTCGAGGCAGAACGGGCGGCCGACCAGCTCACCATTGCCAAATGGGTCATCCGTAACCTGGCTTACCAGATGAACCTCAATGTCACCTTTGCCCCGAAAATCACTTCGGGCAAGGCGGGTTCGGGCTTGCATATCCACATGCGACTGATGAAAGATGGACGGAACCGTATGCTCGACAATGGACAACTCTCCGATGATGCGCGCCGCATGATTGCGGGCATGATGGACTTGGCACCGAGCATCACGGCTTTCGGCAACAAGAACCCCATGTCGTATTTCCGTCTCGTGCCCCATCAGGAGGCACCCACCAACGTGTGCTGGGGCGACCGTAACCGCTCCGTCCTCGTGCGTGTGCCGTTGGGATGGACGGCACAGGCGGATATGTGCAGCAAGGCCAATCCCCTCGAGCGCACCGAACACCACGATACTTCGATGAAACAGACTGTCGAGATGCGTTCCCCCGACGGCTCGGCCGATGTTTACCAACTCATCGCCGGCCTTTGTGTCGCCTGTCGCCATGGCTTCGAGATGGCCGACGCTCTCGACGTGGCCGAACGGACGTATGTTAATGTCAATATCCACGACCAGGCCAATGCCGATCGCCTTGCAGAATTGGCACAACTGCCTGACAGTTGTGTGGCTTCTGCCGACTGTCTCGAGCAGCAGCGCAAGGTATACGAGGAATATGGAGTCTTCAGTCCCGCCATGATCGACGGCATCATCCGCGACCTCCGTGCTTTCGACGACCGTACCCTCCGCCACGATGTCACCCTTCATCCTTCTGACCTCGTCAATCTCGTCCGCCAATATTTCCAC
>JAFYJN010000100.1 GCA_017538105.1 Prevotella sp.
AAGAATGCCGCTGGTGTTCACGACCTCTATCTATGTTTCAGCAAAGCCACCGACGATGTGCGTCTCGATTGGTGGATGTTCAAATGATTAAGTAACTTCTAATCTTTCATTTTTATTTTTTAATCTTTAATCTAGCAAAGCTCAAATGGTTTACAACGAAATAGGAAAAACAGGAATGCGGGTGTCCAGCCTTGGCTTTGGAGCATCTTCCTTGGGCGGTGTGTTCCATAGCATCCACGAAGAAGAGGGCATTCGTGCCGTATCTGTAGCATTGGATAACGGCATCAATTTTATTGATGTGTCTCCCTATTATGGTCACCTGAAAGCGGAGATTGTCCTCGGAAAAGCATTGAAGACTATTCCACGCGACAAGTATTTCCTTTCCACTAAGGTGGGACGATACGGTGAGGATGGCGTGAACACTTGGGACTATTCCGCTCGTCGTGCCACAGAGAGTGTCTATGAGAGCATGAAACGACTCAACGTGGATTACATCGACCTCATCAACGTTCACGACATCGAGTTCCAAGCCGGTATGGAAGGGGGACTGCAGAAGGTGGTCGACGAGACGTTGCCAGCTCTCGTGGAACTGAAGAAGAAAGGTGTTGTAGGGCATGTAGGTATTACCGATTTGCAACCCGAGAACCTTCGCTGGGTCATCGAGCACGCCGAGCCAGGCACCGTGGAGAGTGTATTGAACTTCTGCCACTATTGCCTCAACGATACGCTGCTGACGGAGTATCTCGACTTCTTTGAACAGCACAATGTCGGCGTCATCAACGCCTCACCTTTATCCATGGGACTGCTCTCTATGCGTGGTGCCCCCGATTGGCATCCTGCTCCCAAGTCCCTCAAGGAAGCATGTGCACGTGCCGCTGCCCATTGCCAGCAGAAAGGCTATTCTATCGAGAAACTCGCCATGCAGTTCTCAACAGGTTTGAGTCCGCGCATAGCAACGACACTCTTCAGTAGTGCCAATCCTCAGAATGTGTTGAAGAACATTCAGTTCGTGAACGAACCAATGGATGAAGCACTTGTGAAAGAGGTTCAAGACATCATTGGCGACCAAATGGGTGTGCGATGGAAAAACTCATAGACGCTCATAGCCATCTCTGGCTCCGACAAGACACCTCGTGGAACGGGAAGCCCATCCGTACAACGAAGAATGGCCGTTCCATCTTCCTTGGTGAAGAGGTGCAGATGCTGCCACCCTTCATGATCGATGGGCGCAACACGGCCGAGGTGTTCCTCTCCTGCATGGACTATGCTCAGGTCTCTGCTGCCGTCGTTGTGCAGGAGTTCATCGACGGAATACAAAACGACTATCTTGCCGACGTGCAGCGTCGGTTTGGTGGTCGTCTTCTTGTTTGTGGCATGGCCGACTATCTTCGTCCAGGTTTCTACGAACAAGTCGAGACACTCATCCAACAAGGTTTCAAGGGCATAGCCATCCCTGGCCATCGCTTGAATGGGGCTTCCCTCACGAGCGACGAGATGATGCGCATGTTCCATCTCATGGAGCAGCACGATGTATTTTTCTCCATCACCCTCGCCGATGGTGAAGAACAGGTAGCGCAGATGCGTGAGGTCATTGCAGAATGCCCGCGCTTGAGGATTGCCATCGGACATTTCGGTATGGCCAACCCGCCAACGCCCATCACTCCCCACTTGACTCCCAGTTGCCGAAGCCAGATTCTGCTGGCTCGCAACGACAATGTCATGATTGAGTCGGGTGGCATCACGTGGCTCTACAACTCTGAGTTCTATCCCTTCCCCTCTGCCATCAGAGCCATCCGTGAAGCTGCCGACCTTGTGGGCATCGACCGTCTGATGTGGGGTAGCGACTATCCGCGCACCATCACAGCCATCACCTATCGCATGTCCTACGATTTCGTCTTGAAGTCGTCCGAATTGTCTGATAATGACAAGAGCCTCTTCCTTGGTGGCAATGCCCGTCGCTTCTATGGTTTCACGAATCTTGTTGACTTGCCATACATTAAGAATATGAGTGAATAAATGTATTTCCCCTTTAAACCAATTGAGTTTACGAAATAATAATGATATGAAAGCAATTCAAATTCCTGCCACTGGGCAGATGACAGTTGTCGATATTCCGTCACTATACTCCTCCCCTACGGGGGGAGGTTGGGAGGGGGCTCCTAACGAAGTCCTCCTCCGCATGCAATATGTAGGCTTCTGCGGTTCCGACCTCAGCACTTATCTCGGTAAGAACCCGATGGTAAACATGCCCGTCATTCCCGGCCACGAGGTTGGTGCCGTCATCGAACAGGTGGGTGAGCAAGTGCCTGAAGGGCTGAAGCCAGGCATGGTGGTCACCGTCAATCCATATACCAATTGTGGTAAGTGTGCTTCATGTCGCAATGGGCGTGTGAATGCCTGCCAACACAACGAGACGCTCGGCGTTCAACGCAATGGCGCCATGCGCGAGCTGATGGCTCTTCCTTGGGAGAAAGTGATTCCCGCAGGCCAGCTCTCGCCGCGCACTTGTGCCCTCATCGAGCCTATGAGTGTGGGCTTCCATGCTGTCAGCCGTGCACAGGTTACTGATATCGATGTGGTGATGGTCATTGGATGTGGAATGGTAGGAATGGGAGCCATTGTCCGTGCTGCCCAGCGTGGTGCGACAGTCATAGCTGCCGACATCGATGACCAGAAGCTGGCACTTGCCCAACAGATGGGAGCCGCCTATGCTGTTAACACCCTCTCAGAAGATGTTCATGCCCGACTCCTCGACATCACGTCGGGTTTCGGACCTGATGTCATCATCGAAGCCGTAGGCAGTCCCATCACCTATCAGATGGCTGTCAACGAGGTGGCCTTCACGGGTCGCGTCATCTGCATTGGCTATGCCAAGACCGAAGTGTCGTTCCAGACAAAGTTCTTTGTGCAGAAGGAACTCGACATCCGTGGTTCGCGCAACGCACAGCCTAGCGACTTCCGTGCAGTCATTCGTTATCTCGAGCGGGCCACCTGTCCCATCGACCAGCTCATCAGCCGTGTCGTCAAGCTCGAAGAAGCCGCCCAAGCCATGCAGCAGTGGGCAGAGCAACCCGGCAAAGTTTTCCGTATCCTCGTGGATTTCACGTAATTATTGAAGTATAAGGGGCATAAAGTACCTCTAATCCCTTGGTTCCGTTTTCGTACATGCCACTTGTATCGTTAGTACATGTGGCATGTACTGTTAGTACAGATGGCATGTACTAATTATGGTATATGTGGTATTCCTTGGTGTGTTTGTATCATCATGTTCTTCCCATGTAACAAATATGGGTGCGTTACAAAAAGAAAGTTTTTTGAAATATGTAACAAATACACTTATTTTTATGTTCTGTACCTTTGCCGCCGTTAATCATTGAGAGCCGAAAATGCTTAAAAATGACGAGGTTCTTGAATTTTTAACATACGAAAGTGACATGTTTTAATAAAATTTATGTAACTTTGCACCCGATTTCCGCTATTGCTAATTCTTGTAGAATAAAATAATCAAAAAAAATAACACTTAAATACTTTAAAACGTAATGAAAAGGTCTACTATTCCGTTAGGAAAAAACTTCGGCAGCAAGGCTCTGTCGAGTCTTCGTATGATTCTTTCTTCGGCATCCCACGAAAGGATGCTCCTCTCGTTTGCCATGCTGGTCATGATGGTGCTATTGCCGCAAGGGGTGAAGGCTGAAACCATAACGACTTCTTATGATTTCAATTTCTCACAGAGTGACAACAAAACTATTACTTGGTCAGAAGAAACTGAAAGTGGGTGCACTTTTTTCGAGACAGTTGGTGGCAGTACCAATTATACAAGATTTGCCACTCAGGGGACAAACTGGAACCTTACAACGAAAGCAGGTCTTTACTCCGGAGATTCTGGCGGACGTAATTTTATAGTAAAAAATTTGTATGCGGGAGATGTTGTAACTTTCAATGTTTCCACAAATGCTTCTTATGGAACAGATGTTGCAATTGTTTCTAATGGTACAAAAAACGGCAACTCATTTACCGTAACATCAAAAGGGTCGTTAGTTGTAACCATTCCAAGAAATTCTTTTATTACTAGCATCACCATCCAGCACGAAACTAGCGAAGCATGGGGTTATGATCCTGCCATTGAGACTTATGACTTGTACAATAATACAGACGGTATTGCCTCCAACAATCTTAAGCCCGCTGGTTTCCCCTTGGACGCAAATGATTATGAAGCTCAATATCTGACCAATCTAAATTCTGGTTTGGCACTTAACGATCGAATTGCCATCAGTCAGGTTGAATGGGATGGAGTTTATACTCCTTGGCAAATTGACCATGGATTCAAATCCCTCTATAATTGGCACAATATCAGTATCACTAACTTGGTGGAAGGTGACCGTGTTGTCATCACCTGGATGGGAAGTGCTAAATTCTCCAGCAAAGCAGAGCAAACGGCTTACAACGGTTGTGCAGCTTTCAAAGACGTTGAGAACAATGGAGATTTTGACGAGGGGCAAGACACACAGATCAGTCTCGGAATGTCATTAGATGCAAAAACCACTCGTTGGGATTATAATGCCAACGCAAATATTTATACCAGTTATCCATACGTCATCACAGAGGACGGCCATCTTGATATCGCACTAGCTGCAGATTCAAAAATTGTAAAGGTTGTTATCTATGCCGACCATCAGGCAGAGATGGTGGATAGGGATAATGAACTCGGTACAAGCACCTCTTATTTCAATACTACTGGACAGTTAGAAGCTAAGCACCATATCGTGCCTGGTGGTTTGCACGTATACGTAGGTAACGAGGCGGAAAAGGAACATGCTGAGGTGGTTATGTCTGACAAAGGTCCCGTTTCTTTCGTATATGATGACCTGACATCACATGATGCAAATTCGCATCACTACAAGATGGCAAGACAGGGTGGTTGGGGTATCTTTGATGTTTGGCAAGGCCTTCCTGTAACCGGAACCTACTACAAGTTTGTACCTGAAGTAAGTGGAAAAATGTGGGTGAAGTTCAAGGCTTCCAGCGTTAATTATAGAAACTATGGCAAACCAGGTAATGCTGCTGTTGACGATAATGGGACACCGAACGAAGTAACGAACACTGTCAGTTGTCCATATTATCTGATGGTGGCTAATGATAACAATAAACCTACGCAAGTAGAGTGTCACAATTACTCAAATGGAGCTGATGGTTATTTTGGTAACGATAGCGGCAATCCTACCTCAGGACAAGATAAAGGTATAACCGTGGAAAGAGGCAAGACCTATTATCTGTATGGATGGTGGGATGTTAGCGACGTAAGTGCACTTAACGATATTAATAATCATGCGTGCGGCATTGCCGAGCTTCTTGAAGTTACCTTCCTCCCCAATCAGATGGTAGAACCGCTTGCCAAGTGGGTAGAGTCTGGAACCACATCTGATGGTGAATTGGCTACCGTGAAAGGTTACAATACGGTTAAAGTCAAGAAGAAGTCTTCCAACATTGCTTCATGTGAACCCTATATTGAGGATGGCAAACTGAAAATCAGGAACATCACCTTCGTTGATCCAAACAAGGGCGGCGGCACCATTCTTATTAAGATAGGTGACCCCAACATCGATGGTGATCCTGTATTTGCTTATACCATTGCTTACAACGCTGGGTATAATCCGCAAACAATTGGTAAACAAAGTAATGGCGACGATGCTGTGAGAAGCGAAGGCCACACTTGGAACTTCTCTGACAATCCTCTGAAAGCTTTGCAGTGGAATGACAAAAGTGCTGAGGCCGATGTGGTTGACTTCGGCACCCATTTCAACAACTTTGCTTCAGCCGATAAGGATGAAAATGGTATTCCCACTAACGGGGTCAACAACAGTTCTTTCTTGACATATGAATACGACAAGGGCGATTGGACCTTCAACTACCGTGTGAAGAAGAACGGGCAGTTCCACGACCCACGATTCCTGAACAACTACGACATGGAGGGCGACAACGCCGACATGATGTGGGATACCGAGGGTATCATCATCAACGCAGGTTCCACCCAGAGCTGTATCTTCAATGAGTTTGGAGGGACTATTGCACATAACGAGTCCGCTGACCCCGACCGCTATGTGGGCTTCCTCGAGGGTGGTTCGTTCATCATCCCGAAGCTGAAGAAAGACGACCGTGTGCTTATTTATATGGGTAGTGGTGCTGGTAGCGGCTCTGGTGCTATGGAGTTCCACATCACCAATGCTCTCGATGCTATGCACAATCCTATTGATCCCGAAGACTTCTATCATGCCGGTGGATCGCAGTGGAATACCATCCAAGGCCACGGCGACCCCTACTATCGTGGCTGCTACCACTTCTTTGCAAAGGAAGATGGCGACATGGAATTCAAGATGGCTGGTGGCTCAATGTGTAAGCTCTATATGATCAAAATTTACACTGGTGAGCATGAGAATACCAACAGCGTGCAGGAAGACGGCAAAGGCTACACTATTTTCGCTTCGAAAGACAAAGATGGAAATGTTGTCGACTCCGAAACCAACAGTTGGAATCTCCACTACCGCGGCAAGGGTGAGACTATTGCGGATGGCACTGGTAAATTCAACCAAGAAAACGAAATCATTGCCCACTCAGGTAACATTACACACTATGACAACTCTGACCTCGTCAGGGTAAGCAATCAAGGTGTTTCTTACACCAACCAAGGCGAGATTGGTATGCTCCGCGTCCGTGTGAAGTGCATGGAATACAACCACAACTATGTGACCGACTATGCTGACCGTAACATGACACTGGCTCTTCACGAGACTCAGGGATATCCCTACACATGGGACTTCACCGACATCGACGGATTCTCTTCCCAAGACGTTGCTGCTGAGTACACCAATTATCCTGAGACAAACCTGGAATGGAATGAGAAAGGTTACGACCTCTCCATCTGGGATGAGGACGGCGCCATGATTCTTTATGGTCCTAAAGGACTTCGCGAGAATATCTTTGATTATACCAACCAGAACATGTTATTCGAGAATAGTAAGGGTATCTATGGCAACCAGCTTTGGGCTAACGATGATGTTATTCCCGAAACACAGGGACTGTGGTTCTACATGGACAACAACGATCCAGCCTACAATGGCAGCATGCAGATTACAGAAGACGGTCTACGCCTTGCCAACACCAAGAAACTGAAGACAGACGGTTCACCTGCCACAATGGGTTGGTGGAACTATAAGATGGTGGTTCCAGCAGTTCCCAATGGAGCAGCTGTATATCTTCGCATGAAGAGAGATCCGTCTGTTGCAGATGGAGACTATTCTCAGAAGACAGGAGAAGATCCCGTTTATTTCTTGCAAACAGCTTTCAATTTAGGAACTGATGCTAAGACATATCTGTCTACAGATACAGAAGTCAAGAATGGTACTAGTTATTCATTCTACAAGGTAGATGGTTCAACTGACGAATGGATTCTTGCAGTCAAGAACACCAAGGATGCTGCTTCTAATCTCATCTTTACCCTTAATGGTTGGATTGTTGAGAAATTGTCGGTATCACAAGATCCTAAGGCTGTGAACACTAAGGGTTGGACTTCTGAGAGCCGCAACCATGATATTGATGCAACGCTGACGGCCTATCTCACGGGTAAGGACATGAAGACCTATTTCGCTGGTCAGCCTAACTACAAAAACCGTACATTGGTATTGACAGATGTCGGTAGCAGTGTAGATAACCACGTAATGCCTGCCAATACAGGATGTGTGATTTTCAATGCAACCGACGAGAATAAGGCTAATATCCTTAATGATGGATTCCACCTGTTCGTTCCAGACATGCATGATACAGAGAAGCTGGCAAACGCTGCTGCTACCGTTGACAATGCAAAGGTGAACATGCTGAAAGCTCAGCTTGGTGAGATTAAACCTCTGCCCGAATACGATGACGATGCAAAAGCTTACACCAACTATGTGCTTTCCTATAAGTATTATCAGTATGACTCAAGCGGCAACTATACCGGAACAGGTGTTGACGGTCCAGAGATGTTCTACCGCGTGGCAAACACAGGAATCGGACTGAGAGCCAACTCTGCTTATCTGCCACTCCCCACAAGCGAAGTGAAACCAGCGAACTGGGATTCTGTGACTACTCATGCGAAGTACTCATTTGTATTTGCCGATTACGATGACCTCGTATTTGATATCTCTAGTATCGCTACAGACATTGAGGCGGTAGATACAGATGCCCATCAGGCTCAGGATGGTTGGTATAACCTCAACGGTCAGAAACTGAAAGGCAAACCATCAGCCAATGGTCTGTACATCGTGAACGGTAAGAAAGTGTTGGTTAAATAACGGAAGGAGGACAAAGAGATGAAGAAGATATATATCAAACCAGGTACAGAGACAGTTAACGTACACCTCTTTTCGTCTGTTCTTGATGACAGTCAAGGTAATTTCGGGCCATATAGTCATGTTGCCGGTGGCGGTGATGACCCCGGATGGGGTGATGCCAAAGAAGGGAACCTTGACGACTTCAACTCCGAGGAGGATATCTGGGGCGGCCGTCAGATGAAAGATGCATGGGAGCGATAAGCCCCAGACGATGAAGAGAAACCCTTTTCATTAATACATATTATGTTTGATTGGTGTGGGCGCTGGCCATGTGAATGGCTGCGCCCGCACTGTTAAGACCCCCTAACATTCCCGACCTTCGGTCGCCTACCCGTAGCCTTTCCCCCTGTTTAGGGGGACTTATATTGATAGACCCTCTAGCATTCCCCTGTTTAGAGGGGGCTTTTATTGATAGTAAAGCCTTGCATTGCGGATCAACCAGAACCATGAAAACTCTTCTTTCATGTTGAGACTCCGTCTTTGATGCTGCGGCTGCATCTTTTGCCCCATGAGCAAGCTCACAGGCAAAGCTGTACTCACACCATCTGTCCCTTGGGACAACAACCTGAAAGAAGAAAAACCAAGAAAACTGCGAGTAAGTGAGAGGAGAGCTAAGCCTACCCGTGGCCTTTTCCCCTGTTTAGGGGGACTTTTATTTTCTGCAAAAGGCCACAAATGACGCGGTCATTATGGGCTTTTGACCCGCTCATTGCATAGCTTTGACTTCATCATATATGGTCTCTTGCACAATCTAAACGAAGCCAGCGTAAACGTTTTTTCCGAGTGGCTAGTGTGATGAGATATTAAGAAATGGGCGATTTGTAACATTATAACATTATAACAATATAACAATAAGCTTTTTCGATGTGCACAAATCGCCCTCCTCTACTATGGGTTATTATAATATAATATATTATAATAAAATTATTATCATTACATTCTATTCCATTTATACCCATCTTTTCTTTCAGTTTGCAATCAAGAATCATTCGCGGAAAGGTGGAAAAACCTTATTGTTATAATGTTATATTGTTATAATGCTATATTTTGGGTTTTCTTCGACGTTTGCCAATTATTGGACAAGCACGACTAGTTGGAGGTACTGCGTTGGCTCTACATGTAACAAATGCAATAGATTCTGATACATAGGGAAACACGAGAATGGTTTTTGTTTTGTATTTTTGCCATCGGAAAACAAGAACTAAAAAATGGAAATAACGAAGACAATTGGAATGCTGATGATTGCTTTGACGATGAGCATTGGAGCCAAGGCGTACACGCCATGGAAGAAAGGTGGCTTTGAGACAGGGCAATATAGAAATGTGTTTGTGGAAATGGGTTATGATCGTGCGGCAGTCGACGCAAAGTTGAAGGAGGTCTTCAACGATGTGTTCCGTGGTCCGAACAAAGTCTACTTCGAAGTGGGCGACTCTATGGGCTACGTGTCGGACATCAAGAACCACGATGTGCGTACTGAAGGAATGTCGTACGGTCTGATGGTGGCTGTCCAGTTTGGCGAGAAGGACATCTTCGACCGCATTTGGCGATGGAGCAAGAAGTACATGCAGCATCAGGAGGGTTCTCGTGAGGGCTATTTCGCATGGAGTTGCAGGACCGATGGTACGCGCAATGCCCAAGGAGCCGCTTCAGACGGAGAACTCTATTTCATCACAGCATTGATTTTTGCCTCGAACCGATGGGGTGACAATACAGGAATCAATTATAAAGCTGAGGCACAACACATCTTGAACTGCATCCAGCCAAAGGAGTACACACCTGAGGCCCGTGGTGGTTTCGGTGGCTTTGGCGGATTCGGTGGCGGCGGTTTTGGAGGTGGCCAACAAGCATCCAACAACCAACAACAAACACCCACCACTCAGCAAATGTATCTTATTGACCCTGAGACGAAACTCATCACCTTTACGCCCGATGGCTTTGGACAGCGCTTCACAGATCCTTCCTACCATATCCCCGCCTTCTATGAGGTGTGGGCAAAGTGGGGCGATGATGGTCGTTCCGACTTTTGGATGGAGTGTGCCAAGAAAAGCCGTGAGTTCCTGCATAAGTGCGTAGACCAGAATACCGCCCTGAATGGTGACCAGTGCCAGTTTGACGGCTCTGAACAGCAGGGATTCCGATTCCCAGGCAGACCGCAGGGGCAGCAACAGGGTGGGGCACCTCAGGCTCCTCCTCGCAACGGCAACAACAATTTCCGTTATGACTCTTGGCGTGTTCCCATGAACATCGCATTGGATTACGAGTGGAGTTGTGCAGATGGTGAGTGGCAGCGTTGGTATGGTGAGACCTTCCAGAATTTCCTTTATAGCCAGGGTGTGGATACGTTTATGGATCAGTTCCGCAAGGATGGTACCCTGCCCGAGGGTAATGAGATTCTCGGTGCCGGTGGTTTCCGAAAGCTCCGTCACAGCATTGGACTGGTAGCAACGTCTGCTGCTGCCTCGGTGATGTGCAGCCATGCGAAGAGCAAGGAGTTTGTGGATGCGTTGTGGAATGCCAAGCACGAACCGTTCGACGATGGTTATTTCGACGCCTACTATGACGGTTTGCTTCGCCTGTTCGCCTTCATGCACCTTAGTGGGAATTATAGGGTGATTGGGAAATGATTGAACATTGAACATTGAGCATTGAACATTGAAAATTGACAGGGAAATCTCTAACTAATAATATATATAGGATTATAAACAGGAAAAATAAATGGATTTAGCAGTTTTTGATTTGTAGTTAGCAACCTGTTTGAAGGTCGGGTGCGATAGTGAAGCGTCTCTGTCGCCCCGACTATTTTTTTAATTTACAATTGACAATTAATAATTTAAAATGAAAATATGAACACTATGAAAAGATTATGTTTCGTGCTGGCCATGATGGCTGGTTTATATCAAGCCGACGCACAAAGGGTTCCCTTTGTCTATGAGGTGGAGAATACGGGTGCAAAGTTTGCTGCTCCCGCAATGCCTGGTGTGGACGCGTTGCCAGAGGTGCGCACGTTGCCCAATCCTTTAGAGTGGAGCGACGGAAAGGGTGTTGTGAAGAAGTTCAGCGAGTGGTCGCGTCGACGCAGCGAGATTGCCGCCGAAATTCAGCATTACGGCATTGGCACGAAGCCCGCAGTGGAGTCGGGTGCTGTTGTAGCACGGATGGTTGGCGACACGCTGCTGGTATATGTCACGGTGAATGGGCGTACGCTCCCACTACGTGCCACTATCAATTATCCAAAGACAGGTAATCCACCTTATGCCTTGATGATAGGCACCAGCAATATTTCTCTGCCCAGAAAACTTTTCGAGAACCGTCCCATCGCCACCATGACTTATCGTGAGTCGCAGGTGAATGGTTATTCGCAATTCCGTGCTCAGGGCACGCGAGGAACTTTTCCTTTCGACCAACTTTATCCTGAATTGAAAGACAATGGCGCCTATAGCGAGTGGGCATGGGGTTTGAGTCGTCTCATCGACGGACTGCAGCAGTTGGGCGAAGAGCAGACAAAGATCGATATGAAGCATATCGGTGTCACTGGTTGCTCGTACGCAGGTAAGATGGCCCTGTATTGTGGCGCTTTTGATGAGCGTGTGGCCTTGACCATCGCCCAAGAGCCTGGTGGTGGCGGTGCTGCCGCTTGGCGTGTGTCGCACGAGTTGACATTGTCAGGGAAAAACCTTGAGGATCTCGACAAGACCGATTATCATTGGTTCCTTGAGAGTCAGAAGGAGAACTTCCATGGTGACAGCGTCTATCGTTTGCCCTACGACCAGCACGAGCTCTGTGCAATGGTATGCCCGCGAGCCTTGTTGTTGTTAGGTAATCCTGACTATGAGTGGCTGGCCGACAGTTCTATGCTTGTTTCCGCAAAGGCTGCTAAGAAGGTGTGGAATACTTTCGGGATTGGCGACCGCATGGGATGGTCGATCATGAACGGACATCCTCATTGCCAATTGCCCGAAATCCAATACCCCGAGGTGCAGGCTTTCATCGACAAATTCCTGCTGGGGCGTGAAGCGGATACGAAGGAAGTAAGCGTTTGCAAGTTACATTAGTATAAAAATCAAACTTTAGCAAGTTGAAGCATAAAGGGTATAAAGGGAAGTGATAGGGCATAAAGGGACATTAGTCCTACCCTTGAAACGCCTTACTATAAGAAAAGCATACGTCCTTTTAGACCCCACACTCCTCTTTAAGCTCTTTAAGCCCTTGAAGTGGAGCTTGCTAAACTTCAGAAAAAATTGACATGAAGAAAGTATTGTTATCACTGCTGATTTCTCAGGTATCATTGTTCACGCTGAATGCACAGCAGCTTCCTTATCAGAATCCGAACCTGAGTGCTCGGGAACGCGCTGTGGACCTCTGTTCACGCTTGACTTTGGAAGAGAAAGCCCAGCT
This sequence comes from Prevotella sp., assembly GCA_017538105.1. GTDB lineage: Bacteria > Bacteroidota > Bacteroidia > Bacteroidales > Bacteroidaceae > Prevotella. The sequence continues at coordinate 12,759 of JAFYJN010000100.1, forward strand.
GATGCTCGATGAGAGTCCTGCCATTCCACGATTGGGCATCAAGAAGTTCTTCTG
>JAFYJN010000101.1 GCA_017538105.1 Prevotella sp.
GCTTGAAGAAGTAGTTGCAAGTGATTTCCACGTCTCCGCACTCGAGGTTGCCGCCACAACTGGCATACGTGAGGCAGCCGTCTTCGCTCTCATAGTCGCTGTTCGGCATTTTCAAGAGGAAGGCGATGCAGACGTCTCCCAGCTCCTTGATGATGTTCTTCCCCCTAAACAGGGGGACTTGAGAGGGTCTTTTCATACGCTTTTCCTCCCATTCTCGCATTTATCCATATTTTATTAATTGTGAATTTTTAATTGTTAATTGTGCGCTCGGCCCTTGGGACGCTTGCCAGAGCAAGAATTGTGAATTGTTAATTGTCAATTGTCAATTGTTAATTGTTACACTTAGGCGTTTCCACTCGATGACCTCATCACAGTAAAGACTCCGCCAATCTTGAACTGTGAAATCGTAATACCTCACGAGCCCGGGAGGACCTTCTAAGCCCTTGCACTCCCCTTTAGGCCCTTTATGCTCCTCCTCTTCTTCATCCGACTTTTTCGGATGAGAAGAGAGAGGTATGAGCCGTAGGTTCAGCGTCCCCACCGCATTGCGCGTGTCGCCATTTTTCTTCACATAGCGCATGGAGACCAGCCCTTCGGCCAGCGCCTTGCGCAGCAGGCTCTCTTCAAGACTCTTCATGATGGCCGTCCTCCTTTCTTAAAGTCGATTCAAACTCGTCCAACCAAGCCTCGTCGAGGATGTCGTGTGCGTGCACAGAGTGCAGAGCTGCCTCCTCCTTTTGGCTCTCGGCTTCGCGTTCGCATTGTTCAGCCCACCCGACAGGATCGTACCCGTCGGAATGATGGTCCAATTTCGCATTATACTTCATAATTTGTAAAGTTTTTTTGTTTAACAATTTGCGTGCATGAACGTTCATGCCGCAAAGTTAACAAAAAAAAAAAAAGACGAACAAATGCTAATACAAATTATATTTTCTTAGCTATTTAGCAAATTAGCGACGAGAAATTAACAATTCTCTAACCTTTGCTAACTTTTGCTAACAGTCAATGCGAGTAATAATGCCGGCAATCGTTGCACTGCGGTTTTTTCATTTTCCACCCTCATTCTTTTGCATTATAGAAATAAATCGCTATCTTTGTGCCATAAAAATCCAAAACAACAAAGCCAAAAACGAAATAACCAAATATGCCTTTAGCAAAACCCTTTCTGAAATGGGCTGGCGGCAAAAGTCAGTTGCTTTCACAACTTGACGACCATCTGCCCCCAAGACTTGAAGAAACGCCATTCACTTACGTTGAACCTTTCGTGGGAGGCGGGGCTATGCTGTTTCACATGCTTCAGAAATTCCCAAACATAACTAATGTGGTCATCAATGACATTAACACTTATCTTGTGACTGCATATCGTGTCATCAAGGATAATCCTAATGCATTGATTGAACGGCTTGAAGCGCTTGAACATCAGTATTTCGCACTGAAGGATGAAGAAGCAAAGAAAGCTTTTTTTCTTGAAATAAGAAAGGTTTTCAATGAAGAGTTACTTGACGATATAGACCGCACGAAATATCTGATATTCTTGAACCGCACGTGCTTCAATGGTCTTTACCGTGTAAATGCAAAAGGGAAATTCAATGTGCCATTTGGCCGCTACCATCATCCCGTCATTTGTAATAGAGAAACTATCCTAGCGGATAGTGTCGCTCTAAATAGTGTGAACATCACGATATTGAATGGTGATTTCGAACGTACACTTGAACATATCGGCGATGGTTACAACTTTTTCTATTTCGATCCTCCATATCGACCTCTTAATGCAACATCTAGTTTCAACTCTTACTCAAAAGAAGAGTTCAATGATGATGAGCAAATCAGGCTTCGCGATTTCTGTGCTACGTTGAATGAACATCTTGACATTGAATGGATGCTTAGCAATTCGGATTGTTCTGCGAAGACCCCAGAAGATAGGTTTTTTGAAACTATTTATGGTGACTTTTATATTAATAGGGTTTATGCGTCTCGTTTCATAAATGCTAATCCTGATAAGCGAGGCAAATTGACAGAGCTGCTCATCAGCAACTATCCCCCAGTGGGTTATGGTGCTAATGCGGCAGAAAATGGTGGATTATTACATTTAGCTGTTTAAGGTATGCATACGAAAGAACAATTTGACATTTTCATGTCTCAACTGAAAGAGACGAATGCGACTCTTGATTTCTATTGCGACTTCGAGAAAATAAATAGCAACGTAGAGGCTATTGCCATCAAACTGAATCAACTGAATTACCTGATAGGTCAAGAAGATTTGGATGGAGCAATTCGAAGACTTTGGAATGAAAATCCCAGGGTGTTCAGTATCATGGATATTCTAATTGCCGTAAGAACGAAGGAGAATAAAAAGGCTATTATGGAAGATGGCACTGTAAAACTGATTAGTCGTTTCTTCGATAATGTTGAGGGCGTGATTGAATATATTCACGGAACAGGCCTTGATGTTGTTCTTCAAAACAAGCAGGTGAAGAATTTGGTCGATTACGTGTTCGGTGTAGAAACTGGTCTTGATACTAATGCGCGTAAGAATAGGAGTGGCCATTTGATGGAAGGGCAAGTAGCCTCTATCCTTGACAAGGCTGGCATTAAATATCGCCAAGAGGTGTATTCTACGGAATACCCTGAATTAGCGGTGCTTGGTGAAGATAAAAAACGTTTCGATTTTGTGATAGAAACTAAAGATTGCAAATACCTTATTGAGGTTAACTTCTATAGTGGTGGTGGCTCCAAGCTAAATGAAGTTGCTCGTGCATATTCGGAGTTATCTCCCAAAATAAATGCTGTTGATGGCTTTGAGTTTGTATGGATTACCGATGGCATAGGTTGGAAGTCTGCACGAAATAAATTGGAGGAGGCATTTTATGCTATCCCTAATGTGTATAATCTAACTAGCATCAAATCCTTCTTAGAGCTATTGAAGAAATGTTGAAACCTTATTACAATTCTTCTTCCCACGATTTCAATCTGCTTCATGGCGATACATTTGAGTTGCTTCCGCAATTCAATTTCAAGTTCGACATGATATTTGCCGACCCACCTTATTTTCTTTCGAGTGGGGGCATCAGCATGCAGAGCGGCAAGATTGTTTGCGTGGATAAAGGCGACTGGGACAAAAGCTTATCATCCGAAGAAATGAACGCTTTTAACCTGAAATGGCTCTCGCTCTGCCGTGAGAAATTGAAGGATAACGGCACGATTTGGATTTCCGGAACATACCATAATATATTCTCCGTAGCCAACTGCCTGACACAATTGGGATACAAGATTCTAAATGTCATCACATGGGCGAAAACAAATCCACCACCAAACATCTCCTGTCGCTACTTCACTTATTCAACGGAGTTCATTATTTGGGCCAGAAAGAAGGAGAAGGTGGCTCATTACTACAACTACGAATTGATGAAGCACATCAATGGCGACACACAGATGACTGACGTGTGGCGATTGCCTGCCATTGCACCTTGGGAAAAGAAGTGCACAAAGCATCCCACGCAGAAACCATTGGGGTTGCTGAGTCGTATTATTATGGCATCTACAAAACCTGGCGCATGGATTCTTGACCCCTTTGCAGGTTCTTCCACGACGGGTATTGCTGCCAACCTTTTAGGTCGCAGATATCTTGGCATTGAACGAGAAGAAGAATTCGCAGCCATTAGCAAGGCTCGCCGTGAAGAGATTGAGAACGACAGAACGTTTGTTACATACAAAAGAAAGATTCCTGATATAGTAAAGGCGGAAGATACTCAGACGGATTGCTTCACGTATAATGATGCCTTCATTGAGCGGTTGCCGTTCTTGGAGGATGAAGCAGTTGTAGTTCGTGATAATGTTTTCATGTACGCCATCGGCTCCGCCTCGCGTTCAAAGACAGAGCCAAGTGGAAAGTTGGCCATCGGCATAAAGGAGGGAGTTTTTGATAAAACTCTTATTGGGGATGTTGGCTACATTGTATTCCACTATTGGAATAACGAGAAAGCCAAATTGTATAAGGTTATCAATACCCCCAAGATAGTCAATAAAAAAGATATTCCTGATGGATTCCTGCTTCGCATGGACAACAACGCCAAGGAGTTCTTGCTGTTGGAATATGATTTGAAAAACGATGCTGAAATAGGTTCATTTGACATTAAAAAAGTACAGAGAACGGGAAAAGGGCGGTATATGCCGTTTATAACTGAATTAGATACAATAAAAGTCTAGGAGAAATGTATGAACAGACTTGTACTCATAGGCAACGGATTCGATTTGGCTCATGGACTAAAAACCAGCTATAAAGATTTCATTAACTGGTATTGTGATAAACGTGTTGATGCCTTTGCAGGTAACACTACAAAGGTGTCAGAAGATTGCCTTTGCAAGTTTTCTATCAAAGAAGACGCCAGTGTAAGTTGTTGGAATGTATTTGCATTTGAGAACTCATACTTCAGGGATATACAAAGGAACAGGACGCGTTCGGGTTATGATGTGATTAAGGAACTACAAAACCATCCAGAAATCTTCTCTGTTGATTGCTCTCGGTTCTTCAAAACAATCATACAATCAATAGAAAAGAAAGGCTGGGTTGATATAGAAAACGACTACTATTCGTTGTTATTGAGACGAATAATGCCAATTATTTCCAAGACAGATAAGGAGGTTGAGGTTCTTAATAAGCAATTGGATATATTGCGTGATTACTTAATAAAATATCTGAGGTTGGAACAAAATAAAGATATAAATGCAATCGATGCTATAAAAGACAAGATTTTTAGATTGACAGATAAACAAGAGATATCGGTGGCAAACCAAAGTTCTGATTATGATTATTATTGGGGAGAGAGGAATCCTTCGACTATCATGTTGCTAAATTTCAATTACACAAAGACGCCAGAACTATATGTAACCGACCCTTCAAAGGTAATAGTCAACTATATTCATGGAAGGATAGAAGACCCTCAGAGTGTAATATTTGGTTATGGCGATGAGCTAGATGAAGATTATAAAAAACTTCAGAATCTGAATGAGAACGAATGCTTACGCCATATAAAGTCTATCCGTTATATGGAATCAGACAACTATAGGAAGTTATTGGAGTTCATAGAAGCCGAGCCCTTCCAAATTTGCATTATGGGCCACTCTTGTGGAAATTCAGACAGAACGCTACTGAACACACTCTTCGAGCATCGTAATTGCATCTCAGTAAAGCCTTATTATTATATCAATGAGAAAGGGAAAGACAACCATCTTGAGCTGGTTCAGAACATCAGCCGAAACTTCACTGATATGAAACTGATGAGAGACCGTGTTGTCAATAAACAATATTGCAAACCCTTGACTGAACCATAAACTATAACATAATAAACAGGTGCCTATGGACTTCTTTGACAAATTAGTAGGGTTTCTCGTTGCCAAGCGCGCAATTCGCTCTTACCAGAGGAATTTGCAAAACGAGTATTTGCATAATCAGGCCATCTTGGCTGAGAGGGAAAGGGAAATACGTGCCGAGGAGGAACGAGCAGAGGCTGAACGCCAGAAATGTGAAGAGGATTTGAGAAGAATGCTCGAGGAGAATGATGAACGGCATCGCCAGATGGTGGTGAAACATGAGACGAAGCTGGCTGAGCATGAGGCGAAGATTGCCGAACTGAAACAGATGGAGGGCGACCATTCGAAGGAAATCGCAGAACAAGAGTGTCTTGCCGATTTTGAACGCGATATGGTCAGGATATACAAATATTCGCTTGGCGAGGGTGAGTATCCTGGCGAACAAAACGATGCAACTTAAGCCTCACCCCCGACCCCTCCTTCCCGAGCGGAGGTCGCCACCCCGTAGCCATCCCAAAGGGCGAGGGGAGTGATTGACAGGAGCGTGAACAATTGCTATAGAAATTGAGATATGAATTGTGCATTTTATCGTATTTTGGCGGTTGATTTGGGTCATTTTATCGTATTTTATAAAGAATAATTGTGCATTTTATCGTATTTTAAAAATATTTTTGTATCTTCGCTGCCAAATACTGAGTGTTATGATAGACGAGAAAATAATATTGCAGGTGCTGGCTGAGCAGCAAGAGGAAATAAAGAGCTACAAGCCACAGAAGTGGGTGACTCGAAGAGAGGAATCGCTGTTTGAGTTCGACACGCAGATGGCACAAGTAGTGATAGGAGTACGCCGTAGTGGTAAATCAACAATCTGCCACAAGGTGTTGCTGGAGCGTGGCGTGAAGTACGGCTATGTGAACCTGGACGACGACCGATTGGCAGACATGAAAACAGAAGATTTGAATACGGTGCTGTCGTGCATCTATCAGTTGTATGGCACAGATGTTTCCTATCTGTTACTCGATGAGATTCAGGATGTTGACGGATGGTATCTGTTTGTAAACCGTCTGCTTCGCACCAGCCTTCGTATCTTCATCACTGGCAGTAATGCAAAACTGCTTAGCGGTGAACTTGCCACCCATCTAACGGGTCGTTACAATGAGATTCGCCTGTATCCCTTCTCGTTCTCAGAGTTCTGCTCATTTCATAACATCGATTTGGCCGGCATCACCACCAAGGCCGATGCAGAAAGAAAACGTGCCTTTATGGACTATATTCACGATGGCGGATTCCCTGAGATACAGAATCTGAGAAACAAGCGCGGCTATGTGGAGAGTTTGATTGAGGCCATATTACGCAAAGACATCAAGAATCGTTTTAAGATACGCAATATTGAGGCACTACGCAAGATAGCGCATTATCTGATTAACAATGCCTGTCAGGAGGTGAACTATGACGAGTTGTCTGGTTTGCTCGGCATTGCTGATAAAACGGTTAAGAAATATGTGGACTATCTTCGTCAGGCCTTTATGATACAGTTGCTGACCCGCCATTCGTTCAAAGTAAAGGAGCGAGTTCGCAACCAGAAGGCGTATGTTGTTGATACAGGTCTGCAAAGCAACCGTGAGAATGCTCTGGCTCCTGAGAATCTGGGGTGGCGACTGGAGAACGTGGTGTATATAGAATTGCTCAGAAGATGTACAGACGATTTTCTGGACGTGTATTACTATAAGCCCAACCCCAAGGCGAAAGAGGTTGATTTTGTGGTATGCGACAAGGGCAAGGCCTTGGAATTAATTCAGGTGGCCTACGACATAGAAGCGCCTAAGACCTACGAGCGCGAGACATCGTCGCTTGTCAAGGCTTCTGAAACACTACACTGCGACCGATTGACGCTTGTTGCGATGACTCAAAGTCGGGACTTGGTAAAAGGCGGGAAAACCATACATATAGTATCGGCACTAGAGTGGCTGATGCGAGTTTGACGACAATGAAACAGATGGAGGGCGACCATTCGAAGGAAATCGCGGAACAAGAGTGTCTTGCCGAATTTGCTCGAGATATGGTTAGGATATTCAAAAATTCGCTTGGCGAGGGCGAGTATCCTGGTTAAAAATCACAGAGAACCCAAATAATAAAACCGAATGGTGGAATAAAATAAGAGTCTATGCGTCTTTGTATTTTCAGTTGCGTAATATCTAAGTATCCCCAAGAAACGGAACTAGACGACATAGTAAGAATCATGCGCACTAGTGACAAACTTCGTGCGCTTTGTGAGGAATATAGGA
>JAFYJN010000102.1 GCA_017538105.1 Prevotella sp.
CAACTATGCTTTCTTCAAACTCACGGAGGGACGACGTATTCCTGAGCGTAAGGCTTATCTCAACGGAGTTGACGTGAGCGAAGAAATTACCGTTACCACCAATGCTTCCATGGGCATCTTCCTGCTTGAAGACTTGGGCAAGCCACAAGATACAGGAACTACAGACATCACACAATATAGTGCTCTACAAAACGGTTCTGGAACGACAAATGGAGCTGTTTATGACCTCAGTGGTCGTAAGGTCGCTGAAAACGTGCAAAGTATGAAAAGATTGACTAAGGGCATTTATATCGTGAACGGACATAAAGTAGTTATCAAATAAAGGAGGACAGCAAAATGGATAAGATAAGGAATAACGGAAAAACATATCAGGCTCCCGAAACGTCGGCCATGAAGGCAATCGATACGAACAGAGTGCCCGTGCACTGGAGCGATACTAACCAGGGGGATATTGAGGTCAACCAAAGTATGTGGGACGAAGAGGAACCCACTTCAACCTATAGCTTCAACCTCTGGGACGAGGATTGACACCAAATACCCACCCCGGCCCTCCCCAAGGGAGGGTGCACAGACAGAATAGTTATTACATAAAAATCCCCTGCAAGTCATATCGCTTGCAGGGGATTGATATTTGCCAGATTTTTCTCCGGTAGGCTTCCCCTTCCTTGGGAGGGGGTTAGGGGGAGGCTTTCCTTACTCGCTCTTCATCGTCTTGATGTTACCCTCCTCGTCAATGTCGAGAGGCATCACCTTCAGGCTACGGAGCCATGTGGTGTCGTTCGAGGGCACGCAGTCATGGTGGAAAAGATACCATTTGCCTTTGTACTCGACAATACAGTGGTGGGTGGTCCAGCCTACGACGGGTTCGAGAATGACACCTTGATAGGTGAACGGTCCATAGGGGTTGTCACCCGTGGCGTAGCAGAGAAAATGCGAGTCACCCGTGGAATATGAGAAATAGTACTTGCCGTTCATCTTGTGCATCCATGAGGCCTCGAAGAAACGGTGCGGGTCGCCAGCCTTCAGCGGTTGTCCCTCCTTGTCAAGGATGACCACGGGACGCGGTGCCTCAACAAACTGTTTCACATCGGCACTCATGCGGGCCACGAAGCTGGGCAGGGCGGGGGCGTCGGCAGAAGCCCACATCTCCGTCTTGCGGTCCGGCGCATGACCGATGTCTACCATGCCAGCGGGAGCCTCTTCACCTTCTTTCTGACCCACAGGAGCGAAGGGAGCCGCCAGAGGCACATGCCACTGCAGTTGTCCGCCCCACAGTCCACCATAGTAGCAGTAGATTTCACCATCGTCGTCCTTGAACATACATGGGTCGATGCTCATGGCACCACGGATGGGTTGCGGCTCGGCTTTGAACGGTCCCTCGGGACGGTCGGCTACGGCCACACCAAGGTGGAACGCACCATTATAGTCCTTGGCGGAGAAGATGAGATAATATTTGCCGTCTTTTTCCACCACATCGCTGTCCCACAACTGTTTCTCGGCCCAAGGCACATCTTTTACGTCGAGTATCACGCCATGGTCAGTCACTTCACCTTCCATCACATCGTCCATGGAGAGCACATGATAGTCCTTCATCTGGAAGTGGCCACCATCGTCGTCGAAACATTCGCCGCTATCCCAGTCATGCGAGGGATAGATATACAAGCGGTCATTAAACACATTGGCAGCGGGATCTGCCATGTAATCATTTGGGAATAGATAACGTGCTTTTTTCATTGGTTGTTGGTTTTTTGTAGCCTCCCCTATCCCCCTCCGAGGAGGGGATAATGCGGCAGAGGATTTTGTGAAATGTTTTTATGTAACTTACTTTTTTACCTTTTTACCCTTTTACTTTTTCCCAACTAAGTCTATAAGCTGTTGCACAAAGGGCTTCATGCGCCCTTGACGGTCGAAGAGCGTGGCGTAATCAGTTCGTCCCTTGATGGGGAAGTCGTTACGCCAAGAGTTGGCATCGTTCAGACACCAAAAGTTCACGCGGATGATGTCTTTGTGATGCCGCAGCAGCATTTTGTAGAAATCAACCCAGAACCGACTGATTGTAGCCTCGTGCGCCTTGGTGAGTCCGTCTTTATAGGGATCCATCTCCGGACGATAGGCGAACCTGTCACTTACGTTCGCCCCCGAAAAGCCATAAGGGTTCGGCAGCACGGAGAGGTCGAGCTCGGAAAAAAACGTGGGCACGCCCAGTGCGGCGATGGTCTCTATGGAATGGTCGTATTGCTTGATGACCTCATTGTCCACATTGTCCTCGAGAATCATGTGTCCCTGCATACCAATGGCCGTGACGGGCAGGCCCTGCTGTATGAGCGGGCGGAAGAAAGCCGCCACCCCCTCCACCTTCGTGGGTTTGTTCATCGAGAAATCGTTGTAATACAATTCCGCGTTGGGGTCGGCCTCATGGGCATAACGGAACGCCAGGGGGATATAGTCTGTGCCGAGAATCTGGTAGAACAGACTCTTGCGCGGCGAACCGTCATCTTCAAATCCTTCGTTCACCACATCCCAGGCATCCACGCGCCCCTTGAAATGGCTCACGATGGTGAAGATATGCTCGCGCATACGTTTCTTCAGCACCTCCGCCGACACGAGTTTGCCGTCTTTGTCGAAGTGGAACCATGGGGCACACTGTGAGTGCCAGATGAGGCAGTGTCCGAGCACCTTCATCCCGGCGGCCTTCGCCTTGTCAACGAACTGGTCGGCCAGGGTGAAGTCATAGACACCCTCCTTGGGGTGGATAACCTCGCATTTCATGCAGTTCTCGGCCACCACGAAATTGAAGTTATCCACTATCAGAGGCCAGTCGGCCGTCTGGTCGTTGCTCACCTGCCCCGTCACATCGTGCTCGTTGGCACCCGACGGGTCTGCGGCCACCTGCCACTGGTTCACGCTCACGCCGGTGTACCAATAGTCGCGGTAAGCTTCACACAGCGACTGGGCTTTCGTTTGGGCCACTGATGCAGCTGCAATAGCAATGATTGTCAAAGACAATGTCATTCTTCGGACACTGATCTTACAGATTGGACTGATTATACTGATTTCTTTAGCCATGTGGTTGAGTAATAATCTAAAGTGGATTAATATGGGTCTTCTTGCGGTCATTGGTAAATACAATGCGTCGTTTCTGGGGGGTTGGCCCGAAATTGAGAAGCAGACCCACTTCTGCATCTGTAGCACGTAAATAATTCGTCAATTGAGCCTCATGCTCAGGCAGAATATGTTTGACAGCTTTCAACTCGATGATGATTTTGTTTTCAATGATGAGATCTGCAAAATAGTCACCCACCAATTCGCCTTTATAGTAAACAGGGATACTTCGTTCAGTGCTGCAATCAAAGCCACGCTGTCTGAGCTCCTTGTACATGGCATTTTTATATACACGCTCTAGAAATCCATAACCTAACTCATTGTATACGTCATAAAACGCATTCAATATTTCGGCGGTTATTTCAGAGTGTAGATAATCCATCGTTTGAGTTTTGCTGTTTATCTGATTATTGAATTAAATCAGTTTCATCAGTCTAATCTGTCCAATCAGTGTCTAAAAATTCATTCCTTTTTGGCTGATCTTTCCTCTATCTCGCGGTTGATTGCGTCAATCTTCTCGTCGGTGAGTTCATACTTCGAGATGATGAAAATGGCGAGCAAAAGCAGGATGGCCGGGATGACGCAGACGAGCCACAGGATACCCTCTTCGGCCAATGGCGTTTGGTCAATCACTTCGCTGTTATATCCTACATAAGCCAACACAGCAGGACCGACGATGCTTCCGAAGGTCATACCGGCCTTGAAGAACAGTCCCGTCAAGGCATTCACAATACCGGAAATACGACGGCCTGTAGTGTATTCACCATAAGAAATCACCTCAGGAACCAATGCCCACATATAACCAGTGGCCACAATCACGCCCGTACTCTTGATAAACTGAGCCACATAAATCATCCACATACTTGGATTTTCCATCTTTGAGATGACATAGAGCATCGCCATACCGAGAATTGCGGCGCCAAGGAACAAATAGAACATGTTCTTCTTTCCGACCATGCGCTTGAACCAAGGAACGAGAGGCATAAATATAAATGCTGGAATCGATCCCAAAGCCATAAAGATAGACAGTTCCTGAGCCGAACCGTGCAGATTGCTGTTCATGAAATAGGCACCAGCAGCATTACCGACCGACATCATCGCAAAAGCAGTAATGAAGAAGAACGCGAGAACTCGCAAAGGACGGTTGCGCAGGAATTCCATCCAAAGGTCACTCACTTTCACCGTTTCAGTGGCTTTTGCATCCATGACGACGCGCTCCTTACACTGTGAGAAGCAGAACATAAGCAGACAGAAACCAACAATGGCATAAATTGTCATCGTAGTGAACCATGCCGAAGAGTCTTTAGGAAGACTGTCTGACGGTGCGCCTGCAAGCAGAGCGATGAACAGAGGAAGACCTGAGTTGACGGCCAGACCACCGAGGTTGGCCATGAACATACGCACTGATGTGAGGATGGTGATTTCGTTTGTGTCACGCGTAAGTGACGAGTTCAACGCTCCGTACGGCACATTGATAAAAGTATAGAGCAGTTGCATCGATATATAGGTGACGTATGCATATATCAGCGACGGAGCAAAACCGTTGAAGAAGCACAATATGGCGAATCCCGACAGGGGGATACCTACATAGAGTAGATATGAGCGGTATTTACCGTAACGCGGATTGCTCTTGTCAATTAATGCACCCACGATAGGGTCCCAAATCACGTTTGCCACATTACCCACCAAGAACATGACAGCCACCGCCGATGGTGTAAGTCCATAAATGTCTGTGTAAAAGAACAGAAGGTAAGTGCAAATAACCTGAAAGATCAGGTTCTGCGCCAGGTCGCCAGAGCCGAATCCGATGCGCTGCAACCAGGAGAGTTTGTAGAATCCTTTCGATTCCTGAGCTTGTGAATTTGTTTGCATAATGATATAATTTATTATGAGTTATTGGCATAATGTGCATATTGGCCTTATTAGCGCTAATAAGGCTTATTGGGCTTATTAGGTTTATTGGGCTTATTGGAACAATTCGGGTATTGGCCTCTGGCTTGTAATCTGGCACGGGTCATTTGCTCGCGGATACCGCCATTGGCTAAGAAATCTTTTTTTACATATTCTAAATATTTATAGATCAGATAATCTGTTTGGTGAATCAAGGTTATAGCAATATTGGCTATAGTTTCAGGAGAACGCTGCTGGATGGCATCTCTATAGTATTGAGAGTCATTATGCCTTAAACTCGCTCTTCTTGTCTGTATTGCTTTCTCATGATTTAAATCCCATATTTCTAAACCACGATTTCGCAGATAGTCTTCATAATCTAACAATAATTCTTGCAGACTGGCTTTTGCCACATTCAATAGTTTTATCTCAGTCTCAGAAGATGTTGTTGAAGCAGCACATCCCTCAGCTATATTCTGCTTGCCAGAACGCGCTGCTTGAACCATCTGGTCGATGGTCCTGTCACCTTTCTCTAAGAATTGGTGAGCAAAGTAGAATGTAATATCATAAATACATTCTGCTTTTTGATAGCATGTCAAGTTTTTATAATTTCCTTTTTGAGGGATAAACTCTGGCATATCTTTTTTTGGTGTTTATTGTTGCCTTTAGCAAATAGGCCTTATTGGGCTAATTAGGCTAATTAGAGTTATTTGAGCTTATTGGGTCTAATTGGCTTATCCTGCATATTTGTTTGAAAAACTCGGCGGCGGCCTCGCCCATCAGTTTGTAGCCGGCGGGGTTGAGGTGTAGCCAGTCTTCCTGCAGGTCGGCGCGGAGGGCGGCAGGATCCTGCGGGTCACGCACGGCGGCGTCAAAATCGATGCAACCATCGAAGTGGAGCTGTCCGTCAGTGGCCGTGGCGGCGGTATTGCGTATCCATTCGTTCACCCGCTGGCGTATGGCCTCACGTTTCTCGCTGTAATAGAAGGAGCCCTTTACAGGTGTGATGGTGGCGCCATAAACTTTCAAGCCACGTTCATGTCCCTTGCGGATGAACTCTTGATAGGCGGCAATGAGTTGGTCGGCAATGTTGGGATTGTGCTCGCCAAAACTGCCGATGTCGTTGGTACCCTCGAAAATGATGATGTTACCAATGCCTGTCTGTCCGAGCACGTCACGGTCAAAACGTACCAGTCCCGGCTCGCTCAGACCGCCACGCACCACGCAGTTGCCGCCGATGCCGAGGTTAAGGACGCCGATGTGTGACGTGGAGGTGTTCTTCGACAGCGCTTCAGCGAAGAAGTCGGTCCAGCGATCCTGGGCATCGGTGGTGCTGCCTCGCCCATCGGTGATGCTGTTACCGAGGATGGCGATGGCCGTATTGCTGGCACCATACACATCTATCGAAGCGATGTTATACCAATGCACCGCTTCCTCACCCTGGCTGAAATCACTCTCGGGCGTACTTTCTCCAGTGATGATGTAGGAGGTGGTACGTGATCCACGATGGCAGGATGCTTCCTCTGGGGTGCGGTCACCGTAGTTGATGGTGATGGCCAGTCGCTGCTGCGGGCGCAGGTGATAAGCCACCACATCGCTCACCATTTCCTCGCCACCCTGTAGCGTCAAGTTCCGGTTGCCGCCGAAGGTCAGGTAGGTGGCTGTAGCCACATTAATACGGCTCATATAGGTGGCATCGGCAATGTATACACTCTTGATGTCAACGGGTGTGTCGCTCTGCACGTTCGACAGACGCAGACGCATCGTCTCACCGCCAAGGCTCACATGCACTATCTGGCGCAACGAACGGTTCGACAGCGACGACCGTGGCATATCGCCCTGACCGGGTTTCTCCACGGCAGTGGCCCATGTCCCCGTCCATTCCCTCTGCTGTTTCGGCGTAGACTGTTTCTGCGCACAAGCCATCATGGCCGAAGACAAGCACACACACAACAGAAATTTGAATCTATTCATAGGTTTTATCTTTATCAGGCTGATAAGGCCAATTACACCAATCGGACAGGCCTTTAATTAATCATTTGCAAAGATACTCATTTGTTTTCTAAACGACAAAATATTTTCGCATCAACAACCTTTCAAAATGTATCATCTTTTCTGTTGCTGAAACAATTATGCTGTTTTTCTTGGTCTTTTACAGGTTTTTTGCTATATTTGTACGTTTTTTTTGATAATAACATGAAACATTTGCGAAGATACGTTTATATACCCCTTCTGTTGCTGTCGGTGATGATCGTCATGGCCGACCGTGGGCTTCTCTACTCTTCGGGCAGGCTGACGAGCAACCAAGTGAACTGTCTGGGCCAAGATGCCTATGGTTATATTTGGGTGGGCACCGACTACGGATTGAACCGTTTCGACGGTTACCACTTTACCCATTACCTGCACAATAGTGACGACAAAGGCACGCTCATCGACAACATCGTCACCCGTTTCCTCGTCGACAATCAAGGTCGGCTGTGGATAGGCCTGAGCAAGGGACTGGCGCGTTACGACTACCACACCGACCGTTTCGTGAACTACCCCTTCCCCGGCGGACGCACACCGCGCGTCTATTCCCTCCTGCTCAACAGCGAGGGCGACATTCTCATCGGCACGGCAGGCTATGGACTATACAGCATACGCCATGGAGAAGACAAGATACAACATGAGTCCGAATATTCACGGCGGGCCGTGGAACAATATTACACCTGTATGTTCGAAGACCGACGGGGCCGACTATGGCGGAGCAGTCATGAAGACCTGTTCACCTGCTATGATGTGAAACACCGCCAGCCCGAGGACATCCGCGATTTCGAATCACCATGCGGAGCGCCCATCGCCTTTGCCGACGAGACCGACTCCACCCTGCTCATCATCTGCACGAACGGCATCCTACGCTATGACGACCATCAAGGAACCATTTCCGACGCAGGCATCGACAAGAGCGATGTGGGCGACAACCTCATCATACGCACCGCCATGGCCGACCGCTCTGGCAACCTGTACGTGGGCACCTCCAACAACGGCTTGCTCACCCTGCCCTCGGGCACATCGCGCCTGGCAGCCGTCGACTATTCCGATGAAGGTTTCCACCTGGCCACATCCAGTGTGACCGATGTCATGGAAGACCACGAAGGAAACTTGTGGGTGGGATGCAGCAACCGCGGTGTGTTCCTCATCAACCAGCAGCAGCCGATGTTCAAGAGCTGGAGCCTCTCGGCTCAGCAAGTAGCCACGGGGGGCGCCGTCACCTCCATCGCCCCCGCCGAGGACGGAGGCTTGTATTGCGTGGTGCAGAACAGCGGCGTGTTCCATTTCAACAGCGAGGGATCCATCGTCAGCCACCCCACATCACCCGCCGGCGCACATTTCATCTACCGCGACACCAAGGGGAACTATTGGCTGGGGTCGGACAACACCCTCTACGCCTACCAGCCCACCACAGGCAGCTACCAAGAACGGCTCAAGTTGGAGGGCGAGCGTTTGCAGACCATGGTCGACGATGGCAAAAACCTATATGTGTCGGACTACAGCCGCGGACTGACCATCTACGACCTGTCCACGGGCAACAGTCGCCATATCGACATGAACCAACGAAGCGGCAATGGCTTCCTATGCAACAATTGGATACGCGACATGATGATTGATTCGCGCGGCCTGCTGTGGATGTGTACCGCCTCAGGTGTCTGCTGTATGTCGCCCGACACCGGCAGTTTCCTCACTTTCGGATGGAACAGTCTGCTGAGAGAGGTGCAGGCCAACGCCATGTGCGAAGACATCAATGGCAACATCGTGTTGGCCACCGAGAACGGAGTGTTCCTCTTCCTTGTCGGGGAAAACAAAGTGGAACGTTTCGCCAAGAGCGAGGTGCTCAATGACAAACAGGTGAGCGCCATCGTCAGCGATGCCGACGGCAACCTATGGTTCGCCACCACGGCCGGAATTTGGCAGTATCGGCGCGCCGACGGCGGACAGTTCGTGGGACACCTCAACGGCAACGGCCTGATCACCCGCGAGTATACGATGGGAGCCAAGAGCACAAGAGCCGACGGATTCATCGCCTTCGGCTCGGGCATAGGAGTCACCACCTTCCATCCCCGGCAAATAAGCGCCGCGACAGCCGACGTGGGTGTCCTCCACCTCACCCGTTTTGTGGTCAACGGGCGGTCATACGATATGTTTGAGCAACTGGAGTCCGACGCCGACACCATCTGCAAGCCCCTGGCCAAGCAGCATTTCCGCCTTGCCTATTCAGAAAACACCTTCTCGTTGGAGTTCTCGTTGCTCAAATACCGCAACGACGACCACATTCAGTTGGCTTATCGTGTCAACGGCGGCGAAGAACGGCTCACCGACGAAGGGGTGAACGTGATACCGTTCAACAGGTTGGAGCCAGGGGAATACCGGATTGAGGTGCGAGCTGTGGACAATGGCGTGCGGGCTCAACAGCCCACCACGATATGGGTGCGTGTGGCCAACCCCTGGTATGCCTCCACATGGGCATACATGGTCTATCTGCTCCTGGCTGCTGCTTTGCTCGCCGGAGCCGTGATGTATTTCCGCAGGAAGAGCAAGCGCGACCTCGACGAGGCGAAGATGCGCTTCCTTATCGATGCCACACACGACATACGTTCTCCGCTGACACTGATTCTCGGGCCGCTGAAAAAGCTGAAGGCAAAGGTAAACGACGAGGAGTCGAAGGCCGACATCGAGACCATCGACCGCAACGCACAACGGTTGCTGCTCCTGGTGAACCAGATTCTCGACGAGCGAAAAATTGACAAGAACCAGATGCAACTGAACTGCGAACCCACCAACCTCGTGGCCTATATCTCGGGAATCTATTCCCTCTATCAGTATCACGCGCAGTCAAGGAACATCCACTTCACCTTTGAGCACGACGACCTGGTGGTGGCCAACATCGACAGGAAGCAATTCGACAAGGTGGTGAACAACCTGCTCTCCAACGCTTTCAAATACACCCCCGATGGAGGAACCATCATCATTGACCTGCGCCAGGACAAGCAGCAGGTGACGCTGACGGTGAGCGACACAGGCATAGGGTTCAACAACGAGGAAGCCTCGAAACTCTTCGAGCGGTTCTACCAAGGAAAGAACGTCACCGGGTTCCATATGGAGGGCACCGGCATAGGGCTGAACCTCACACGGTCGCTCGTGTTGCTTCATGGTGGCACCATCAAGGCACGCAACCGCAACGACGGGCAGACAGGCGCAGTGATGACCGTGACACTTCCCGCTCTGGAGAAGTCTACAAAGACGGTGGACGAGATGACACGTACCGTTTATGCCGCGGCCACCGAACAAGTAGGCTCATGGACGTTGGGCAAGGGAGCCCATAAAGTGTCGAAGGTGACCATCCTCGTGGTCGACGACGACCGCGAACTGGCACAATACATACAGCGCGAGTTGGCGGAATGGTACCGCGTCGACTCCTGCCCGAACGGCAAGATGGCCTTGGAAACACTTCTCAAAGGCAACTACGACTTGGTGGTGAGCGACGTGATCATGCCCGAAATGGATGGTATCACGCTACTTAAGAAAATCAAGGCCAACAGTCTTATCAGCCACATCCCCGTGGTGTTGCTCACATCGAAGAGTGAGGTGAGCGACCGGCTGGAAGGCATCAAACATGGAGCCGACGCCTTCCTTGCCAAACCTTTCAGTATCGAAGAGCTGCACCTGCGCATCGACAACCTCATCGCCAACGTACGCCGCCTGAAAGGTAAATTCTCCGGTGCGCAGCAACAAGAACAGCAAGTGGAACGGGTAGAGATGGAAAGTCCCAACGATGTGCTCATGCGTCGAATCATGAGGTGCGTGAACGACCATCTCTCCGACTCCGACTTTAGCGTGGAAGACCTCACCCGCGAGGTGGGCATCTCACGTGCCCAGCTACACCGCAAGATGAAAGAGATCACGGGCATATCCACTGGCGAGTTCATACGCAACCTGCGTCTGGAACAGGCGGCGCGCATCATTCGCGAACAGGACGTGAACATCACCCAGGTGGCCTATGCCGTGGGGTTCAACAACGCCAACCATTTCTCCACGATCTTCAAACGCCATTTCGGCATGACACCCAGTGAATATAAGGAAAAGGGTGACAAGTGACAAATCAGCAGTCTGAGCTGTAGAACACCTCGCGGTTGCTTTCCGGACGGTCTATCGGCACGATGATCTCCTGCATCCACGAGGGAACGCCCAACGTAGGTTCGGAGGGTAGCATCTGTTGCCATTCCTCATCGGTCAGTCGCGGCTGGTCGATAGGACGTTTGAACTCACGGTAGCTGAACACAGCACCACGGGTGAGGTACAACATGCCGTCCATCTCCACGATGACGTAAATCTCGTCGGCAGGTCCCACAGCCTCGTAGAGGATGGATTTCTCGGGGTTGTTGTCCGCATTGGCGGTGTAGACATCAGCCACGATGGCCACATTCTTGTCGGCACCGGTCACATTGTACCATCCCATCAAATCTTCATCCTCGTTGGCTATCAACCCAAGGGTGATATGCTCATATTGAGCCCCGATGACGCGCATCTGCTCGTATTCGGCATCTGTCACACTCTTTCCTCCCAACTCTTTCTTCGAGATGTCAAGCAGGAACTGCGCCTCCTGGCGAACTTCCTTGGCCAGATCACGCGTCTCTTTGTTGAGCAACTGATAACGGTCAAGGGTGCTTGTCAGCGCGTCGATAAGCGCCACGGCCTTTGTCCAGAAGGCGATGTTGGGTTCTACGTACGACTTGGTGACAGGCGTGGGCAGGTCGTCGCCACCGCCACATTCAGCGCCAAAGGGCTGCTTGGCGTAGAGGATGGCATCGTGCTTGAGCTCAGCCCAAGAGGCGAGAGCCGCATTGAGGTTCTTCTTGTCCCATTGGCTGGTCTTCATGAAATAGGGCTGACGAGCGTCTTTCGCCACGCAAAGCTCGCGCAGCGCGGCCTCCCAACGGTTGTAGATGGTCTGTTCCCAATTGATTTCACCCATGCGGGTGGTCATCGCCGAGAGGAAATTGCCAAACTCACCCCATTGCCTCTGCACGCCCAGTTCACCGAAGAGGATATCGTGGGCGGGCTGCACGCCGATGGCCGCCATGAAGTCAAGACCCATGGGCACGTCACGCAGTGTCGTTTCGTTATCATAATCAACGGTCTTGAGCAGCACCTCGGCATCGGGAGTATAGCGCTGCGGCATCACATTGATTTTCACATGGCTGGTGCGCTCAAAGACAGGACGGATGCGTGTCTGCGTCTCGCCCAAGGCATCCACCTGCTGGCGAACTGCCACAAAAGCGTTTTCATCGGTGGCCATCTTCTGTGCGGTGGCACCGGCTTTCGCCATGATGTCGCCCATCTGCAGGATGGTCACGTTGTCGGGCTCACCCATGAGGAAACGGATGGGTGCGTCGACACGGTCGTAAAGACGCTGTGCCTGGCTGTCGCCGCGCATCGTCTCGGCGATGATGGCGGCACGCAGCATCTGCTCTTCAATGTCGCTACCGAAGGGAACGGTCTGCAACCACATCATGCCACGGAAATATCGTTTGGCGGCGTCGCTGCGGGTGTAATGGCCACGCGGACGGAACAAGCTGTAGTTGAACTTCACCTTAGTATAGCCGAGGTAGTCGGAAAAATCATCGGTCTCTTCGTACACCTGACGCAACTCCGTGTTGGCCGTTTCCAACTGTGACTGTACCGTCGACTGTGGTGTCTGTCCCGTGAACAGGCTCTGGGCCACATCGAAATACACCATGTTCCACTCAGCGGCGGCCTTCAGTTGCTCATTGGTGGTTCGCGCTGCATAATCCTTCATCTTGGCATACATGTAACGGCTATAGTCCGTCATGGCACCGAGCAGGGTGCTCTCTTCCACCTTGCGCAAGGTAGTGTCGAAATACATATGGAAGAGTTGCAGATAGAGGTCGGTGGTGATGAACGACGGGAACTGACTGTACATGTTCTCCTCGTAGATTTGGAACAGCTGCTCCTGGTCGGTGGGCACGATGCCGAAGCCCTGACGAGTCAACGCCGCCTTCAACTGTGGGTTGAACGTGGTGAGGTGGGCGGGGTTGATGATATTGTCGGGATTGACGATGCCCCCTCCCGTCGGAGCGTAGTTCGTTTTCGACAACTCCGCCTCACGGGCCTTGATGCGGTTCATGAATGCCGTCTCGGCGGCGCTGTACTTGATGGCGGGCATTTTCCCTTCTTGGCGTTTCACCGCCAGGTCGAGATACCAGCTGGTAGTGAGGAAGATGCTCCTCAGCTCAGAAGCTTTGAACACATAGCCTTGACGGGCGGCGGGAGCGTTGCGCAACACGCGCAGCTCACTCAGGCTCAGGCGCGAGATATCCATATTCAGGTTGAGTTTGCTCTTGAGATCCTCCACCTGGATATGTCCCTCACCGGGCAGCACCATACCTTGGCCATGTATCTGGATGGCCAACACGATGGCAAACAGTGAAATGATTAGTCGTTTCATGATTTTAAATGTTTAGTGTTGAGTGTTTAGTGTTTTTATGTTGAGATATTTATAGGCAATACTATGGTAACATAGGCAATTCCAAGAACAACCTTTCTGCCGTGTCATGGTCCACGCCTTCGGCGAGAATCGTGTCGGCGCCGAGCCCAAACTTCCGCCACTGGTGTGTCATCACCACATAGCGGTCGTCGGTGGTACGCTGCAGGGTAACCACCTGCCCGTCGGCGAAACGGAAATCCTCGAGGATGCCCCCCAGCTGCGACCCCAGCCACAGCGGGCGCACGTGGCCGTTGATTTGGGTGAAGGTGAACAGGCGGGGCAGCACACGACGGTCGTAACGGGTGTGCTTGACCACCATCACCATGGCATCCTCCACCCCATCGCCGTTCACGTCGCCCGTGCACCATCGTAGTGTCGGCCATGGCAGGCGGTAACGGTCGGTATGTCCGTCAGTGGTCAGCGTGAGATACGACAATGTGTCGTTCACCTGCTCCAGGGAGTAGGACTGTGCCTTGCATCCTAATGAAAGAACGCTCAGCAGAATGACTGTCATTGCTCTTACTCTCATCGCTATTCTTTTATATCGCTCTCCCGGAGAACCGGGTGGTTGTCACTTTCTCTGCGGAATGGTAGGAATGGTTTACAGCTGCCTTGCAATGTCGCTGTCCAAATCCTTTATCTGTGCGGGACCCATCACCACCTCGTTGTTTCGGCCGATGATGAAACTGCACGGCACACCGGGAGCGGCAGCCAGGTAGGCACCCGAACGGGCACCATCGCTGTCGTGAACGCTGATCCACGGCAGCGCGGCAGTCTGTGTCTTCCAGAAATGCTCATCCTCGTCGAGCGACACCTGGTAGATTTCCAGTCCACGGTCGTGGTATTTGTTGTACAGTTCGCGCAGCGACATGATACGCGCTGGTGAGCCGTCGGCTGAGAAGAGGTGGAAGTCGAGCAGCACCACCTTGCCCGCCAGATCGGTCAAGTGACGGATGTTACCTTTGTTGTCAACAAGGGGCAGGTCTATGAGTGTCGCCTCCGACACCATGCTGGGATCAATCTGCAGGCCATTATCCTGTCCACGCAGGATGGCTTGGGTCTTCAACCCTTCCATGGCGATATTGTGCAGGTTCTGCGAGCGCACACTATTGGGGTAGAACTGGTCCCATGAAGTGGCCACGGCCTGGAACGGGCGCACGTCGTCGCGCCTACTCAGCGGGTCGAATATCTTCAGGAAGGCTTGGTTCACGGCAATGCCCTGGAACAGGGCGAAATAGGCGTAAGCCTTCATCGGCTCCTTATATATATAGTTGGTGCTCACCTCCTTGCGGTAGCGTTCCATCATGCGGTAGATACTGTCGGCGGGGGCGTCGCCCGTCAGGTGCGGGTCGGAAGCCACGGCCTGGGCACGTGCCTGCAGGTCCATCTGGCGCAACGTCAGTTCCTTGATTTTCTTACAGTCGTCGTTACCCTCCACGGCATATCCCGATGCCATGGTGGGGAAGGAAGCGTTCACGGTGATGGCCTCGGTGGAGTCGACGGCCAGGTTGACAATCTGTCCGCCAATGCGCAGACGGTAGAAACCAGGCGAGCCCTCGGGTGCTTTGGCCGAGAACGAGAAAGCCCCCTCTGCGTCGAGACGGACGCTATCGATGACTTGAGGACCGTCGAGTGCCATGTCCTCGAAGATGAGCAACGAGTCGGCGGCTTGAGTGATAACGCCACTGACTTGGAATTTAGGTGTGTTGTCGCATGAAGCGACGAGAAGGGTGGCGGCGGTCATGACCGCGCATCGCACCAAACGTTGTATGTTTTTTTTCATAATTGTCATTCCTGGAATGTTCGGATTTCTTATTCCTAAATATCTTGCCTTTTCCTCCTTTTCCCATGCAAAAATACAACGTTTTCACGAAATTTAATGTTTTGCATCGCAAAAAAGTAGAAAGTATAGCCTTTTGGGTATAAAATACGTCAGATTTCCAAACCTTTCGCAACATCTATCGCTCATATCTCCCACTGTCGCATCCTTTTTGGCAATAGCAATCGTTTGCTTACAACGACCAAAGACTGACACAAAAAAACATACATAATCTCTCTCGTTATTCATCAACAAAGAAGCAGGCGTATCGAAGTGATACGCCCGCTGTTTTGTGTTATTATTCACCAGGGAAGATTACCCGGTAGTGTCCGCTAAGATGCATGAATGCAAAGAGACGGAGAAGTCCGTCGTAATATGCGTCGAAATAGCCGTCTTCGAACGGTTCATGACGCGCATTCCATAGGGCGTCGACGAACTCTTTGCTCTTTTCATGTGAGCACATCACAGAAGCGGCTGCCGAGGTGGCTACCAGACCTATGCTGTGACGCAATTTTCTGAAGCCTCCGGCGGGCAGTATCTCGTCACCTTCGGGAAGTGTCCCGTCAACCCGGTATTGGTCGACAAAGGTATCGATGCCTTGAGAATAGAGGAAATTCTGTATCTTTTCACCATATTGCTGCTGCCATTCGTGGTCGGCACAGCTCCATTCGTAGTCGAGGGCGATGTTCATCGGCACACGCCATGAGTCGTAGCGGAAATTATTGTTTCCCATCCGACGGGGAGCGTTTTGTTGACCTTGCGGACGTCCTGGGAAACGGGGCATCTGCATCTCGCTGCCATCGTACTGACAGTTGTCGGCATTCAAACCGGTAACGGGATGGGTAGCTTTATGAAGGAAAGCACGGCTTTTGACAGCGCACTCTTTCCAATAGTCACTGCGCCCATCATCGGCCCACAAGGCCCAAACCTCATAAAATGCGGGAATATGATAACTGGGATCGGTAAAACGCTGTCCGAACCCGTCGGGTGTGAAAGTAATTAGTTGGGTCTCCGGGTCTATCAGGAACATCTTCTGTGGACCTGTCTGTTGGGGACCGAAACCACCGAATCCAGGTCTTGCCTCCGGTGTATATTCTCGGGGCATGATACAGTTGAGGATGTGCTGTGCTTCGGCTTTGTAGTTAATACCCGTGTCGTTGCCCCAGCGGTTGGAGGCGAAAAGGAGGGCGGTGATATAATACAATTCTCCGTCGGAGGCAGCTCCGTCGGCATTACGGGTGCCGTCGGTCTTGCAGCTCCATGCGAAATATCCTTCACGGGAACCTGACTGATGTTGCATATATTTCTTGCTCCACCGCCACAGACGGTCGAAAATGTCTTTCTCGCCAAACTGTACGGCTATCATCATACCATACGACATGCCTTCAGTACGGGCATCGTGGTTTTTGATGTCTGAAATATAGCCTAAGGTGTCGCCCACCTCGAAATATACTTTGTTGGGACCGCGGAAAACATCGTTGAACACCTCTTGGAGTTTGGCTTCCACATCTGTCGGCTGATAACCCATTTCCACAAATAGGTTACGGTATTGGCGGGTCTCGAAACCTCCTTTCGTCCAGGGCGTATAAGAACGGGCTGATGCAGAGGCAACAGCCAGAATAAGAAAGATAAGAACTTTTTTCATATTAAACACATAGTAGGGTTAAAACATACACTTACGGTATGTAATGGTTGCAAGATTCATTTTTTCTATGACGCTTGAGAAGGGATAAAGTTTAATCCCTTCCTTCTTTCTTGTCATGAGAAATACACGTGTACCTTGCTATCTTCTTTAATAAGTTCGTTAAAATTCATATTTTTCGTTCCTAAACACGTGTTTTGCGACACTTTTATTACACTTTCTTCGGATTGTCGCACATTGCCATGCTTGTCGCAGGGATTTCGACAAAAAAAGAAGTATTTTCATTGCCACCATGAAAAACGAGGCTACTTTTGCATCACCAAAACGGAAAAATAATCCTTTTGGAAAAAATAAAGAAGAAGTAAAAGATAATAAAACGCAAACAACAAATAATTAACAGTTATGAAAACGGTGAAAACAATTATTGCAGTTATTGCATGTCTTATGGCATTCATGTTGAAAGGCCATGCAGCCACGGAAAAATTACCCATCAATAGTCTCCCCGTCAATGCCATGTCTTTCGTTCAGCAGAACTTCCCTAACAGGCAAATTGCTTCTATAGAAAAAGAAATGATGGGCGACAGCTTTGAGGTGAGCTTGAATGATGGAACCCTGATCGACTTCGACAACAACGGCAACTGGGACGCTATTGACTGCCACAGCGATGCAGTACCCGCCAACGTGGTGCCCGCAGCCATTATGCAGATTATTAACGACAATTTCCCTGGCACATTGGTGGTGGAGATAGACAAAGAAGATTATGGTTATGAAGTGGAACTGCCCTGCGGTGTCTTCCTGCACTTCAACCACAATAATCAGCTCCTGGGTTTCGATTAACCAACACATGCAACATAACTAATTCTAAATCAACTTTGGGCAGGCTGTGGCCTGCCCTTTTTTTGTTCATTTCAGACTTCTTTTCCTGATTCCTTATGAAAGAAAAAAGCCTAGACCACTCTATCAGAAAGGAACGGAACGTCTTAAAAACAGCCAAAAAGGAAAATAATCAACCATTTATTCGTCGGTTCCACTTTAAATGACTAACTTTGCACAAATTTTTGGAAGAAAGGCGAAAGGCGTCTTTCTGAAGATGTTAGTTAAAACAATAAGTATTTTTTATTTTTTTTAGATGAACGTTATTACGAAAACAGTTTCACTGCCTGATGGAAGAACCATCAGCATTGAAACCGGCAAAGTGGCAAAGCAGACCGACGGCTCCGTTGTGCTCCGTATGGGCAACACCGTGCTTCTGGCCACTGTTTGTGCCGCGAAAGATGCAGTCCCCGGAACAGATTTCATGCCTTTGCAGGTGGATTACAGAGAACAGTACGCCGCTGCCGGACGGTTCCCGGGCGGATTCACCAAGCGCGAAGGAAAGCCCAGCGACAACGAGATTCTCACATCTCGCCTCGTCGACCGTGTGCTTCGTCCGCTCTTCCCCTCTAACTACCATGCCGAGGTATTTGTCAATGTGATGCTGCTCTCCGCCGACGGTGTCGACCAGCCTGACGCTTTGGCCGGCTTCGCCGCCTCCGCGGCATTGGCATGTTCCGACATCCCCTTCGAGTGCCCCATCTCCGAGGTACGCGTGGCACGCGTCAATGGCGAGTATGTGGTCGACCCGACCTTCGAGCAGATGAAAGAAGCCGACATCGACGTGATGGTGGGCGCTTCTGCCGATAACATCATGATGGTGGAAGGCGAGATGAAAGAAGTGTCCGAACAAGACCTGCTCGGAGCCTTGAAGGTGGCCATGGACGCCATCAAACCCATGTGCGAACTCCAAACAGAACTGTCGAAGGAACTCGGCAAGGATGTGAAGCGCGAATACGACCATGAGGTGAACGACGAGGAGTTGCGCGAACAGATGAACAAAGAGCTCTACCAGCCCGCCTACGACGTGACGAAGCAGGCTCTGGAGAAGCATGAGCGCGCCGACGCTTTCGACAAGATCCTGGCCGATTTCAAGGAAGCGTATGCCGCCGCCCATGCCGACCTCGACGAAGATGGGCTGCAAGAGAAATACGATATGATGGACCGCTACTACCACGATGTGATGCGTGACGCCATGCGCCGCTGCATCCTCGACGAGGGCATCCGTCTCGATGGCCGCAAGACCAACGAGATTCGTCCCATCTGGTGCGAGGTGAGCCCGCTGCCCATGCCTCACGGAAGCAGCATCTTCACCCGTGGCGAGACACAGTCGCTGACCACCGTCACCCTCGGCACCAAACTCGACGAGAAACTCATCGACGATGTGCTGGAGCGTTCTTACCAACGTTTCCTGCTCCACTATAACTTCCCGCCGTTCTGCACGGGCGAGGCCAAGGCACAGCGCAGCGTAGGTCGCCGCGAGATAGGCCACGGTCACCTGGCATGGCGCGGACTGAAGGGCCAGATTCCCGAAGACTTCCCCTACACCGTGCGTGTGGTGAGCCAGATTCTCGAGTCCAACGGCTCGTCGTCGATGGCCACCGTATGTGCCGGAACATTGGCACTCATGGATGCCGGTGTGCCCCTGAAGAAACCCGTCAGTGGCATCGCCATGGGTCTGATCAAAAATCCTGGAGAAGACAAATATGCCGTACTCTCCGACATCCTCGGCGACGAGGACCACTTGGGCGACATGGACTTCAAGACCACGGGCACCAAGGACGGCCTCACAGCCACCCAGATGGATATCAAGTGCGACGGTCTGTCGTTCGACATCCTCGAGAAAGCCCTCATGCAAGCCAAGGAAGGCCGTGAGCATATCCTCGGCTGCATCACCGACACCATCGCCGAGCCGCGTGCCGACCTCAAGCCGCATGTGCCTCGCATCGTGGCCTTCGAGATTCCGAAGGAGTTCATCGGTGCCGTCATTGGCCCAGGCGGAAAGATTATCCAGCAGATGCAGGAAGATACCGGCGCTACTATCACCATCGACGAAGAAGATGGCGTGGGCAAGGTACAGGTGAGCGCTCCCGACAAGGAGAGCATTGAGGCTGCCATGGCGAAGATCAAGGCCATCGTCGCCGTTCCCGAGGTGGGCGAGATCTACGAGGGTACCGTGCGCAGCATCATGCCTTACGGCTGTTTCGTCGAGATCCTGCCCGGCAAAGATGGTCTGCTCCATATCTCGGAGATTGACTGGAAACGCCTGGAGACCGTGGAGTCGGCTGGCATCAAGGAAGGCGACAAGATCACCGTCAAACTGCTCGAGATTGACCCGAAGACGGGCAAATACAAGCTCTCGCACCGTGTGCTCATCCCGAAACCCGAGGGCTATCAGGAACGTGAGCGTCGTCCGCGTCCCGAACGTGGCGAGCGTCGTCCACGTCCTGAGCGTGGTGGCAACGAGCGTGGCGAGCGCCGTGGCAACGAGCGTCGTGGTGGTGGCAACAACAGTCACCGCAACGACTATCACGACCCACTGGCAGAGCATGAGCCGAAAGATTTCAACGACTCGCTCGACCACAACACCGACATCGACTGATTATCGTTCTTCCACTCATCTGAGTGAGAACCCTTCACCATACTCCCCAAATCGCTTTTATCGCGGTTTGGGGAGTTTTTTCATCTTATCACTATTGTTGGGTGCTATTTAGTTGTTATAATTGTTATAAATAGTAATGATTTTTTCCTGACAATCATTTCTTGTTTTCGTTTTTTTTAGTATCTTTGCACATATTCATCTACTACTAATGACCTAAATACTTCCGTTGAACAAAATAATGTATATGAAAAAGTCTATGTTTATCGCCCTCGGCATGGCTGCCCTCATGGTGGGTTGTAATTCTGCCGACAAAGTGACTAATACTATTGACCAAGAAGAGGTGATGGCCAAGATGTCGCTCGAGGACAAGGCCCACTTCGTGATTGGTGTGGGTATGGCCGGATTCTCTGGCGACGACGCTGTGATTGGCGCCACGAAGAGTCTCGTTCCTGGTGCCGCCGGCACCACCTATCCCCTCGACTCGTTGGGCATCCCCGCCATAGTGCTGGCCGATGGTCCTGCCGGACTGCGCATTGACGCCAAGCGCGAAGGTGACCCCGCCACTTACTATTGCACCCACTTCCCCATCGGTACACTGCTGGCATCTACGTGGAACACCCAGCTCGTGGAGGAGGTTGGCCAAGCCATTGGTGAGGAGGTCAAGGAGTATGGTGCCGACGTGCTGCTGGCACCCGCTCTCAACATCATGCGCAACCCGCTCTGTGGGCGTAACTTCGAGTACTACTCCGAAGACCCTGTCGTGGCAGGCAAGACGGCCGCCGCCTATATCACTGGCGTGCAGAAGAACGACGTGGGCACGAGCATCAAGCACTTCGCCGCCAACAACCAAGAGACGAACCGCATGAACACTGACGCACATATCTCGCAGCGTGCCTTGCGCGAAATCTACCTGAAGGGGTTCGAGATTGCCATCAAGGAGAGTAAGCCCTGGACGGTGATGACCTCCTACAACTACATCAATGGTGTCTATACTTCCGAGAGCAAGGACCTCGTCACCACCATCCTGCGCGACGAGTGGGGCTACGAGGGCACGGTCATGACCGACTGGTTCGGAGGCAAGGACGGTGCCCTGCAGATGTGGGCTGGCAACGACATGCTGCAGCCTGGCAAAGCCGAGCAGTTCGACAGTATCGTGGCGGGCGTGAAGAGTGGCAAACTCGCCGAGGCCGACCTCGACCGCAATGTTCAGCGCGTGTTGAAGCTCGTGGAGCGCAGTCCACGATACCAAGGTTACCGCTATTCCAACAAGCCCGACCTAAAGGCGCATGCCGCCGTCACCCGCCAGTCGGCTGCTGAAGGAATGGTATTGATGAAGAACGACGAGGCTCTGCCCTTGAAGGAGAGCGTCAAGAATGTTGCCCTTTATGGCTGCACGTCCTACGACTTCATCGCTGGCGGCACGGGTTCCGGAAACGTGAACCACGCCTATGTCGTCTCGCTGCTCGATGGCCTGAAGAATGGCGGCTACACGGTAAGCGACGACCTGAGGACTGCCTACGAGAAATATAATGCCGAGGCCAAGGAAGCCCAGAAGAAGGCCCTCGATGAGTTGGCAAAGAAAGACGAGCAAGCCGCCAAGCTCGCCAGCTTCATGCCAGGCACACTGCCTGCCGAGAAGCAGTTCACCACGGAGGAGCTGACCGCCCAGGCCAACGTGGCCGACGTGGCTATCATCACCATCGGACGTATCTCTGGCGAGTTCCTCGACCGCAAGGTGGCCGACTTCAATCTGAACGATTCCGAACGGAAACTGATCCAACAGGTGTGCGAGGTGTACCACAAGGCCGGCAAGAAGGTGGTGGTGCTGCTGAATATCGGCGGTGTCATCGAGACCGCTTCATGGAAGGAGTTGCCCGACGCTATCCTCTGCGCCTGGCAGGCTGGCCAGGAAGGTGGCAACAGCGTTGTCGACGTGCTCAGCGGCAAGCAGTCACCTTCGGGCAAGTTCACCATGACATGGCCCGTCAAGTTCAATGACGCCTACTCGTCGAGGAACTTCCCCATCGACGAAGACCCCCGCATCGACATGCTGAATCAGGGCCAGAAGGGCAATGTAAAAAATGTTGACTATACCGACTATGAGGAGGACATCTACGTGGGCTATCGTTACTTCGACTCGTTCGACATCCCCGTCAGCTATCCCTTCGGCTTCGGCCTTAGTTATACCACCTTCGAATACAGCGATGCCAAAATTGCCCAAAAAGGCGATGCTTACGAAGTGAATGTCACCGTTAAGAACACGGGCAAATACGAAGGCAAGGAGGTGGTTGAGGTCTACATCTCCGCCCCCGACAACAAGGCCGCCAACAAGCCCGTCAAGGAGCTGAAAGCCTTTGCCAAGACCAAACTGCTGAAACCTGGTGAGAGCGAGACACTCACCCTCACCGTGAAGGCGGAAGACCTCGCTTCGTTCGACGAGGCCGCCTCGGCATGGGTAGTGGCCGAGGGCGAATACCAGTTCCTCGTTGGAGCGTCATCCCAAGACATCAAGGCCACCCTCACCGCCCACGCCAAAGCCAACCAGACCAAGGCGCACGATGTGTTGAAACCTCAGACTAAGATGAACCTCCTGAAGCGATAATACCAAAAACAAAACGACATGAAAAATACCATGCACTTGGCAAGTTTAAAATGTGTGGCAGTTGTCGCCATGTGCGGCTTCAGCCTTTACGCTTCCGCCCAACAGCTGAAGACAGACAATATCGACGAGGTAATCAATGCCATGACACTCGAGGAGAAATGTCACTTGGTACTGGGCTGTGGCATGCACTTCAATGACGATGCCAAGTTCCCCGGCACCGCCGGCAGCACTTTTGGCGTGGCACGTCTTGGTATCCCCGAGACCTATTGCGCCGACAGCCAGCAGGGCTTGCGTATGGACAGCAAAAGGGCTTGGGACCATCGCGACTATTTCCCCACTGACTTCGTGGCCTCGATGACGCTCGCCTCGACATGGGACCGCGAGGCCGCCTATAAAGTGGGCAAGGGCATCGGCAACGAGGTGAAAGAGTTTGGTCTCGACTGGATTCTCTCGCCCTCGATGAACTTGATACGCAGTGCCCTCTGCGGTAGGAACCACGAGTATTATTCGGAGGATCCCTTCCTCTCGGGCACCATCGCCGCCGGATATGTGAACGGTGTACAGAGCGAAGGGACGGCTGCCTGTCCGAAGCACTTCATCGCCAACAACCAGGAGACGAATCGCAACAACAATATCTCGCAGATATCGCAGCGTGCACTCCGCGAAATCTACCTGAAGGCTTTCGAGATCATGATTAAGGAGAGTAACCCATGGACCATCATGACCTCTTATAATAAGCTGAACGGTCCTTATGCCGTACAGAATCATGAGTTGCTGACCACCATTGTCCGCGACGAGTGGGGCTGGAAAGGTATGTACGTCTCTGACTGGAACGCCGGCGATGATGCCGTAGCCGCCATGAAGGCTGGCAACGACATGCTGCAGCCCGGACAGGATAAACAGTATGAGGCCATACTCGCTGCCGCCAAGAGCGGTGAGTTGTCGATGGATATCCTCAACGCCAACGTCAAGCGTATTCTCGAGTACATCGTCAAGACACACAACTTCAAGGGCTACAAGGCCACAAACAATCCTGACTTGAAGGCACATGCCCAAGTGGTTCGTGAGGTTGGTGCCGACGGTATCGTGCTGCTGAAGAACGACGGCATCCTGCCTCTCACCTCCAAACGCTCATCGCTGAAGCGCGTGGCGCTCTTCGGTTGCACTTCTTACGACTGGATCTCTGGCGGTTCAGGCTTCGGTGGCACTTCAGTAGGCCATTATACCGTCTCTCTCATCGAGGGTCTGCGCAGTGAGGGCTATGAGGTGTACAAACCACTCGTTACCACCTACACCAAGCATCTTGCCGACGAAGAGAAACGACTGTTCCCCAACGGTCGACCGCCCTTCTCGCTCCTGCCCCCGGCCCGCGCCGAGGAGAAACAGTTTACGGCTGACGAAATGGACGCCGCCGTCGCCGGCAGCGATGTCGCCATCATCTCTCTGGGACGCAAGAGCGGCGAGGCCGCCGACCGCAGCGAGGCTGACTTTTATCTGAAAGAAGGTGAAGCCCAGCTGATCAAGTCCGTGAGCGAGGCTTATCACGCCAAGGGCAAGAAGGTGGTGGTGTTGCTCGACATCTGCAGTCCCATCGACGTGGCTTCCTGGCAGGACCAAGTTGACGCCCTCGTCTGCACTTGGCAGGGTGGCCAGGAGAGCGGCTTCGCCGTGGCCGACGTGCTCTCTGGCAAGGTAAATCCCAGCGGGAAGTTGCCGATGACCTTTCAAATCAGATATGGTGACGCTTACGTCGACAAGAACTTCCCAGCCAACGTGGACGACAAGACATTGGGCGCAATGTTCATGTGGGGCCACAGCAAAGACGACGACGCCAAGGAGCGCCAGCCTCAGAAAGACATCGACTTCACCAACTACGAGGAGGACATCTACGTGGGCTATCGTTACTTCGACTCGTTTGACATCCCTGTGGCTTATCCTTTCGGCTTCGGACTGAGTTATACCACTTTCGGTTATGATAACCTGAACATCACGGAAACCAACGGCATTTACACCATTAAGGTGGATGTGAAGAACACAGGCGACATGGCCGGTCGCAACGTGGTGGAGTTGTTCGTGGCTGCGCCCAACGCGAAGAAAGCCAATAAACCCGAGAAAGAATTGCGCAACTATGCCAAGACAAGACTGCTGCAGCCTGGCGAGACGGAAACCGTCACCATGACGGTCGCCACGGAAGACCTCGCCTCGTTCAACGAGAAAGCCTCCTCTTGGAAGACGGACGCAGGTGTCTATACCTTTATGGTCTGCTCATCAGCCAACGATGTCGAGGTGAAAACCACCGCCAAGGTAAAAGCCTGGACAAAGAAAGTAAACAATGTGATGAAGCCCAATGTGAAATTGAACTTATTAAAGAGATAAATGATGACTAATACCAGAAACATTGCGATGCTTGCCATCGTCAGTCTTGCAATCCTGAGCGCTTGCACAAAGAAAGAGGAAGTTACCCTTCAGGTAAAAACCCAATATGGTGTCCTTGAGGGCTTCGAAGAAAACGGAGTGAAGACATTTTTAGGTGTTCCTTTCGCACAAGCCCCGGTAGGCGAACTCCGTTGGAAGGCGCCACAACCCCTACAGCCTTGGGAGGGGGTGCGCGAGGCCAAGAAATTCGGCAACGACCCCATGCAACCCGATATCTTCGGCGACATGGCGTTCCGCGGTCCTGCACGCAGCGAGGACTGTCTCTATCTGAACATTTGGACCACAGCAGCCACCACCGACGAAGCACTTCCCGTGCTGATTTACTTCAATGGCGGCGGACTGATGGCCGGTTCGGGCAGTGAACCCCGATACGACGGCGCCGCCATTGC
Source organism: Prevotella sp. (assembly GCA_017538105.1). GTDB lineage: Bacteria > Bacteroidota > Bacteroidia > Bacteroidales > Bacteroidaceae > Prevotella. Next base: position 25,898 of record JAFYJN010000102.1, read on the forward strand.
CAAAGAAGGCGTGATTGGCGTAACGGCCAACTACCGTGAGGGTGTGTTTGGTTTCTTTGCCCACCCCGAACTCACAGCTGCTTCCGACTACAAGGGAAGCGGCAACTATGGATTTCTCGACCAAGTGGCTGCCATCAAGTGGGTCAAGGAGAATATCGCCGCCTTCGGCGGAAATCCTGACCGTATCACCATCGTCGGTGAATCGGCAGGTTCTTTCTCCGTCTCTCGTCTCATGTGTTCACCGCTCTCCAAGGATCTCATAGCCGGTGCTATGCTCTCGTCGGGTGCCGAAGTGTTGCCTTATAATCCTGTTTCGCAAGCCGATGCCGATGCTGCTGGCGCAGCCCTTCTCAAGGAAGCAGGCATAGCCAACTTGGCTGACGCTATGGCTATCAACGCCGACTCTCTGCAGAAGATTCTTCCTCCTAAGGGCATGGCCAACGTGGTACTCGACGGTTATTTCATGAAAGAGAGCGCTGATGCCGTCTTTGAAAAAGGCCAGCAGGCGCAAGTTCCCCTCCTTGCAGGTTGGAACTCGTTGGAGGCTCATCCCATGCAGGTGCTTCAGGGAAAGGCTCCCACGTACCAAAACTTCAAGAACGCCCTGAAAGCACAATTTGGCAATATGACCGACGAGATACTCACGGCCTACGGCATCGCTGCTGACGAAGATGTGTTGAGTCAGAAAGGCTTTGACCTCGTCTCCGACCTCTTCACCGGCTTCCCCACATGGAAAGTCTGCGACTACCATGCAAAGACTGGTCTGCCCGTCTATCGTTACCATTACATGCACCCGCGTCCTCAGGTGTCAGAAAAGATGGGCGACAAGGTGGGAGCTCTTGCTGGCGGTGTGCGTGAGAAGACCGAAGAAGAGAAGAAGGCGGCTGCCCAGCCGGAAATCGCTCCGGGCGCCGTGCATTCTGCCGACATCGAATATGCCATGGGCAACCTTGACACCAACGAGTACTACGCCTGGCAGAAAGAAGACTACGACATCTCCAAACTGTTCCTCACCTACTATGCCAACTTCTGCAAAACGGGCAATCCTAACGGCGAGGGACTTCCTCAGTGGACTGCCATCACCAAGGACAATCTGGATAAAGCACCTGTTATGAAGATTGATGTAGAGTCGAAAGAGATCGCCTCCCCGGAAAAGGAGAACGCCTACCGCACATTGGAAAAATTCTACAAAAGCCGCAAATAAAATATGAAGAAGTCAATTATTATCATGGCTCTGGCAATGGTCAGCCTCGGAGCCTTGGCACAGGAAAAACTCTTCAACAGTGCCAGCGTTCAGTCTCCTGTCGTCAACAAGGACGGCACCGTGACATTTAATCTCTACGCACCCAAAGCCGTCAAGGTGGAGGTGACAGGCGACTTCCTACCCACACAATCAATAGAGATTGAGGGCTACGGAAAGTATGACGCCCCAGGCGTGGCCGAGTTGAAAGAAGGCAAGGACGGCGTATGGAGCTACACCACCGAAAGACTCGCCCCGGAGATGTACAGCTACACCTTCAACATCGACGGTATGACAGGCGTGAAGGATCCTTCCAATATCTACGTCAACCGCGACATCGTTTCGTTCACCAATATTTTCATCGTCAGCTACGAGAAAGGCGACAAGGGCGACCTGTACAGAGTGAACGAGGTGCCTCATGGCAATCTTTCGAAGGTTTGGTACAACAGTCCCACGCTGAAGATGCAGCGTCGTATGACCGTCTACACACCCGCCGGTTACGACAAGGGTGGCAAATATCCCGTGCTCTATCTGTTGCATGGTGCCGGTGGCGACGAGAATGCGTGGAGTGAACTAGGTCGGGCCGCCCAAATCCTCGACAACCTGATTGCCACAGGTAAGGCCAAACCCATGATTGTGGTCATGCCGAATGGCAACCCCAACTGTCAGGCAGCCCCCGGTGAGTGGTCGTTTGGCATGTACACGCCGGGGTTCCGCGATGGCGGCACAGGTCCCACCGCTCCAGCGGCTGCTACGATTCCTGCCAGTTTCATGGATATCGTCAACTATATCGATGCCAACTATCGTACTATTAAGAGTCGTGAAGGACGTGCCGTCTGCGGTCTCTCGATGGGTGGCGGCCACACCTTTGCCATCAGCCTGCTTTATCCCACGATGTTCGACTATTACGGACTCTTCTCCGCCGGCCTGCATCTGGGCAAGGACTTCAGCATGAACCAGCCCTTTGCAGAGCAGATTAAAAGCGACCCCGACTTTGCGCAGCAGAGCGCAAGGCTCTTCGGCAGCAAACCCAAACTCTACTGGATGGGTATGGGCAAGACCGACTTCCTCTATCAGAGCACCGTCGACCTGCGTGCTTATTGGGACTCGAAAGGCTACAAGTATGAATATGTAGAGACCGATGGCGGGCATATTTGGCGCAACTGGCGCATCTACCTGACGATGTTCGCCCAGAAAATCTTCAAATGAGTAACATTAAAGACCATGATTGCAGGTTATCAAGTTCCGGGTGCAAAGCATATGGCATAACTTCTTTAACTCCTTTTAATTCAATAACTTCAGAACTGATTTAAATATGAAAACTTACAGTTTTTTGGCAGCAATGCTGTTTGGCCTGATGTCGTATACGGTTGAGGCACAGGAAACAGACATTAACAGTCGTGACCTTCGCGGCAAAGTGGTTTATCAGGATGATGAAGTGGTGTTCCGCCAACTTGACGAGCATACATGGATAGGGAACGGGCATAGAGTCTATAATGAATCCCTCTACATCGTCGAGGGTAATGAGCGGGCGCTTCTGATTGATGCGGGGGCATACATTCCCAACTTAGACAAGATTGTGGCAACGATTACTTCCAAGCCTGTCACAATGATGCTAACCCATGCCCATGGTGACCATGTGGGTGGAGTAGGTCCTTTCTCTGAACTCTATCTGAACGCAGGCGACATGCCTATTGTTCCGAATAACATGCGTAATTACAAGGGTCAAATCAAGTATCTCTACGATGGCGAAGTGATAGACCTTGGCGGTCGTGAGATAGAGGTCATCTTCACTCCCGGTCATACAGCCGGAAGCACTACTTTTTTCGACAAGGCAAAACATTATGGATTCAGTGGTGACGCTTTCGGCTCGACCAACCTACTGGTATTCACCAACCTTTCGACCGTCATGTACTCTGCCGAGAGGACAGAGAACTATATGAAGAAGAACGATATCCATTTCCTCTTTCCCGGTCATTACAGCGGTGACAATTTGGAGACTCTCCAACGTGTTACCGACATCAAGAACATGTGCCGCGAGATTCTGGACGGTGAACGCAAACCGACTGTCAGCAACGGTAACAACGGAGGCAATGACATGATGGTTGTTGACAAAGGTGTACGTATCAACTTCAGTAGCCGGACCGGAATGAAATAATCCATGAAGACAGCAACGACGAACCATACGAGGATTAGGGGTTCGTATCAACAACACAGTAGGTGGAGGGACACACAGGTCTCTCCACCTGCTATATTTACACCAGGAAAATCCTCCCCCTGCCATCTGGACTAGGGGAGGACACATTCTAGGAAGATTAAGGTTGCAGTGTAAACCCAAAGACCAGGTAGGCTTTCTGTGAACAGGGATTGCCCACAACCTGTCCGAAAACAGGTATCGAGAACGAATCCGTGACCTTGATATCCTTTTGGGCTTTCAGAGACAGGTTGGTTACTGCAAAGCCGCTTGTGCCATAAAAGTCGGTGGCGAAGGGGACGACACCAGCTGTGGCTGTCCAGTCGACAGTGGCAAGTTTGAATGGGACATTTACCTCTGCGTAACTACTGTATGCCCGCTTGCCGTCCTTATTCACACCGTCGTTGCCGGCAAAGTTGGTATAGGCCTGCACCGAGGCAAAACCAAAGTCGTAGCCAACATTGACCTCAAAGACATGGTTTGTGCCATGTGCGTCGTACTTGAAATAGCGGTTCTCAGGGTCGAGACCAGTGTTTAACCAATAGTCTGTCACACCGATATTGAAACCGCCTACGGTGTAAGCCAGCGTCAGGTCGAACTCCTTTGCATCGTCGGGGTTTGTCAGTCCATAACTGCCCCATGCAGATAGCGAGAATCCTTTATAACCAATACCGAATGTAGGCTGTACAGCTGCACTTCCCAAGTCTTGGCCACGCCAAATATAACTACTTACGAAATCGGCCGCAACCGTTGTTTCAACCTCATCCTGTGCATGGGTAGTCATACCCATGACCAAACCCATTGCAAATAAAACAATCTTTTTCATACCTTATCTTTTATAATTATCAGACTCTCAATTTTCAGTTATAACACAATTCTCCATGTTCGTAAACGTCGAGACCTTCCTCTTCGATGCGCTTGTCAACGCGTAGGCCATGCAGCTTCTTGATGCCATAGAACAAGGCGAAACCACAGGCGGCAGCCCAGAGGTCGATGACCAGGATGCCAAACAACTCAGCACCGAAGAATCCCCATCCGTGACCGTAGAAAACACCGTTTGAGGTGGACAGTAAACCTGTCATCAGGGTGCCGAGGATACCGCAGACACCATGTACAGAAGAAGCACCAACGGGATCGTCGATATGCAACTTATGGTCGATAAACTCGATGGCATAGACCAGTACGATGCCACATACGAGACCGATGATTACAGCTCCTACGGGCGAAACGAGGTCACAGCCAGCCGTGATACCAACAAGACCTGCCAGCACACCGTTCAGCGTCAGAGAGAGCGAGGGTTTGCCGTACTTCAGCCATGTGAGGAACAACGTTGCCACACCACCTGCGGCAGCAGCAAGGTTCGTTGTCAGGAACACATGCGAGATAGCAATGCGGTTCACCTCACCACTGGCTGCCAACTGAGATCCAGGGTTGAAACCGAACCATCCCAACCAGAGGATGAAGACACCCAGAGAAGCAATCATGAGGTTGTGACCAGGAATAGCGTTGCTCTTCTTGTCGGTGCTGTACTTACCAATACGAGGACCTAATGCCATGGCACCAATCAGAGCCAACACACCACCTACGCTGTGCACGATGGCAGAACCGGCAAAATCATGGAACACGTCACCAAACGTTGTCATCATAAACCCATCGGCAGCATCGTTGCAGAGCCAACCACCACCCCATGTCCAGTGACCCTCTATGGGGTATATCAGCAGCGAAATGACTGCGCTATAAATCAGATACATTGAGAACTTCGTACGCTCTGCCATCGCACCGCTGACAATGGTGGCAGACGTGGCACAGAACACCGTCTCGAAAATTAAAAAGCCTTCTACGGGCAGGTCGCCCTTGTAGAAACTCAGGTCGCCCCAGTTGGGTGCGCCGATAAAACCAGCACCCTCGCTTCCGAACATAAAACCGAAGCCAAGGAAGAAGAACAGCAACGAGCCGAACATAAAGTCTACAAAGTTCTTCATCAGGATGTTCGCCGTGTTCTTACTACGGGTAAAACCTGCTTCACACAGCGCAAAACCTGGCTGCATCCAAAAAACCAACATTGCAGCCAACAACATCCATACAGTATCGAGTGATAATCCAATTTCGTTCATAATCCTGAAAATTAAGTGTTTGTTACTTTTTTACTTGTTAACCTCTAACCGTAAACTTACTTCTTGTCTCTCAGTACCGTGTCACCGTTTTCGCCCGTACGGATAGACCACGTGTCAATCACGTCGCTTACGAAGATACGACCATCGCCGACCTCGCCTGTATGGGCCACATTCAGAATAACCTTAACGGTTGGATCGAGGAAAATGTCACGGCACACGATGGTGATGGCAACACGCTCGATGACATCAGTAGAATATTGCACGCCACGATATATACGCTCCTGACGGCTCTGGCCGATGCCATGCACGTCATGGTACTCAAACCAGTCGATGTCAGATGACAGCAAAGCAGCTTTCACCTCCTCGAACTTCGTCTTGCGGATAATTGCTTCAATCTTTTTCATTCCTTTTTACCTTTTAAATTAATACAAAACCCTCTCGTTGGGTTACACTTTATTGTTCTCTCGGTGCAAAATTACGACACTTTGCTCGATACAACAAGGAAATGCTTTCATTTTGCCCAACAAATACGCATATAGCTTACACGATGTAAGTATTTAAATAAATTTGCTTTCCTTTTATAAGTACTTTGTTGTAAAAACTTGCAATTTTGTTACAATCTGTTATCGCACACAGAACTATAATACTCTGAGATGAAACTGGATTTTGCAAAGCGGGCATCACGAGCAACCAAGAAATTTGATGTACATTTCTTTTGACGGGTGCGGATGAATCGCTATCGTTTGCAACGAATTATTGTCAACGGCAATATTTCTAATGTGATACGACGTTGTCGGGCGTGATGTCTGGCAACGGTAACAACGGAGGCAATGACATGATGGTTGTCGACTAAGGTGTACGTATCAACTTCAGTAGCCGGACCGGAATGAAATAATCATGGGGCGACAGGTGTTTCGCAAAGAGGGTGGACAGGCCCATGTGTGACCTTCTACCTATGCTGTTATTGAAGTTTTGGTTATGTTTTAGAAAGTTTTCTAGGCAAAAGTGGTTATGTTTTTAGAAAAAATGGTATCTTTGCAGCAGAAAGTTAGGAAAAGTGTATAAATCTTACACAAAACCGAACTTTCGAGCGTAAATAATGAGAATAAAAAGGGATATTATCAATCAGTTCGTGGCATGGAAAGAGGCTCCTGCTCGTAAGCCTATCCTGCTAAAGGGTGCACGTCAGATTGGCAAGACGTGGGCTATGGAAACATTTGGCAAGGAATGCTTCAAGTATTGCGTGAAATTCGACTTCGACAGGCAGCAAGAACTAAAGTCGGTATTTCAAACGTCGAAGGACCCTAAACGCCTCATTAAGGAACTCACCCTTTATTGTGACCAACCCATCATAGCTGGCGAAACCTTGATGTTATTTGACGAGATACAGGAGTGTGAGGAAGCCCTGAACAGCTTAAAATACTTTTGTGACGAAGCCCCCGACTATCATATCATTGCAGCTGGATCACTATTAGGTGTTGCCGTAAAGAAACGCAAGATGACGGTACCCGTGGGAAAGGTGAAAATCATTGATATGTATCCCATCACCTTCAAGGAATTTCTTCGGGCAAGCGATACTGACACCTATAATTATATAGATTCCTTGGACGAAATCCGCCATTTGCCTGAAATTATCATGAACAAGTTGCGCACAGAGTATCTTCGCTATCAGGTCTCAGGCGGTATGCCTGAAGCCGTAGTAGCCCTGTTGGAGAATCAAGGAGTTGGTGCTGTGGAGGCCGCATTACAAGGCATTCTGGATCTTTATGAGCTTGACTTCGCCAAATATGCCGAGCCTCGCGAGATTCCACGCATTCATGCCATCTGGCACTCTCTGCCAGCTCAGCTTTCAAAGGAGAACCGCAAATTCATCTATAAGGTCATCAAGACGGGTGCTCGTTCCAAGGACTACGAAGATGCATTGATGTGGCTCGAGGATGCAGGAATGATTCATCGCATTTTCAGCATCAGTAAGCCGGGAATGCCGATTTCTGCTTATGAGGAGACGGACGCCTTTAAGGTCTATGCCTGCGACTGTGGATTGCTTCGTCGCCTGGCACATCTGCCTGCAACGGTGGTCACAGACCCCATAGCCAACTATACGGAGTTCAAGGGGGCAATGGCCGAGAATGCCGTTCTGCAGTCGGTAATTCCCTTGTTGGATAGTCAGAAGCCATATTATTGGACCTCCCCTGGAACTGCAGAAGTGGAATTCGTGATACAGTGGGACGACGAGATTATCCCCATAGAAGTAAAGGCAGAAGATAATATCAGCGGTAACAGTCTCTCTGTCTATACCAAGAACTATTCTCCTCGCTGCCGCATGCGTTTCTCCATGCTTAATCTCCAATTTAATTGCGGTCTGCTTAGCAGCCCTGCCCCATTGGCAGGATGGATAGACAAATGGATGTTGTTGATTAAAGGAAAATTAACGGCTTTATAGACAATAGGTGGAGAGGCTCTGTGTCCCTCCACCTGTGATGTTTTGATGCGATGTAGCGGATATTGCTTTAAATGGTAGAAAATGTTTCAGCTATGTTTCAGCCATAAAAATAAATACGCTGTAAGTTATTGTCTTACAGCGTATTATTGCATTCAAAATGTACCCCCTGACGTTCTTTTCTCGAACCAATTTTTAGAGGATTTGGATAAAATTTGGGAACTGAGATTTTGGATACCTGACCCCACAAAACCGATTTTACCACCTAATCTTTCAAACGGCAAAACCACCTAAGCCTTTCAGTATCATTTTTCAAATGACAAGTCCCCTCCCTTCCCCACGGGAGGGGCGTTTCGAGTTTTCAACGTATCCGCGCTCTCGTATCCAAAAATGTACTCAATTTAATACCCGGACATCGTGTCCTGTGCGTTTCATAAAAAAATTCCGGAAAAAAGTTGGTTATATTTGACTTTTCCTTTTTTGAAGCCTACTTATTATCAAAAGGGGAAAATGTAGCCTCGAGAGAACACAAGACTACATTTTGAAACATATGAAAATAAAAATTTTATACGATTATGAATGCAATTCATCACATTAGACAGAATTAAGATTAAGGCTAACAATAAATATCTGTTAGGCCAACAAATCAAATTTAACGAAGATTACGACCATCGTAGTGGAAGCCTCAAAGGGGAGTATTATTCATC
>JAFYJN010000012.1 GCA_017538105.1 Prevotella sp.
TAAATGAGCCTTTACAGCAGGGTAATCTTCGATTTTAATTCGAGGAATGCGCCCGCGAACGCCATTATGAGTGTTGATAAGATAAAGTCCATTGTCCACATAGCCGTATCTCTTTATATCCCTGCCGCGCAAAATAGGTCGAATAAGTTCAGCCGTTCTTTCGCGTTCATCCTCCGTTTGGCAGTTTGCCAGTATCTCAACACGTTTTTGAGAATCTATAATGAATGCTTCATTGCATCCTGTAAGTACACCACGATAGATGTTGATGTCCCAATCTTTGAGTGGTGTACCAACAGACTCTATCTTCTTTTTGATGCTCAACTCTATGGGAGAAAGAATAACCCAACTGTCAGAAGAATTGAAGTCGCAGATGCTATTCTGCTGTTGCACGAAATCGCTGGTTAAGTGAGAGCCATTCACAAGCTTGTTTGCAGATGGCCAAGCATGACGCGATTGAGCAAATGCCAAATAGTTCATTAGTTCTCTGCCAATCCTTTAAGTTCAATGAAACGAGCAAGGGTGTTCCTGTCAACCTTGCAAATTTTCGCTATTTTCCTCTTGGAAGTGCCGTTCTTCAGAAGTTCCTTGATGAGGACTTCCTTACCTGATAGTTTGTATTTGTCGGTGCTACTCTTCTTTCCTTTAGGGCGACCAAGAACTACTCCTTCAGCCTTCTTCCTTGCTAAAGCTTCTTTAGTTCGCTGGCTGATAAGATTACGTTCAATCTCGGCAGACAGCCCAAAAGCAAAAGCAAGGACTTTGCTTTGGATGTCATCGCCCAGACGATAGTTGTCTTTGATAGTCCATACACGGCACTCTTTTGTCATGCAGATATTCAGTATCTCCATAATCATAAAAAGATTCCTGCCCAATCGTGACAATTCACTACAGATGATAATGTCATCTTTGTGGACTTTCTTAAGAAGGTTTCCCAATTGTCTCTTGGTGTAGTTCTTTGTACCACTGATAGTTTCCTCTATCCAATCGTTAATAACGATGTTCTGCTTTTCACAGAACTTGTTAATCTCGAAGCGTTGGTTTTCAACCGTCTGCTTGTCGCTGCTCACTCTGATATAACCGTAAATCATTTTTCTGGGAATTTACGAACATTTATCCATAACTTCCACAATATGTCAACGATTTGGTGCTTCTGTCCCTTTGTTTCTACGTCTAAAATGAATAAAAAAGTTCGCAAAATTTGCGAATTTCAGAGAGTCGTGTTATCTTTGCACCACAAAGAGAGCGTATAAATGGATATAACGTTTGAAAAGGAATATCTGCGAGAACTGTTCTATGACGGTGAGGCGAGAGATAAAAAACATCGTTATCAGCCTGACATCATAAAACGATATGTCCGTGTGGTGAATATTCTCGACTCGGTAGATAAACCTTCAGATTTATTACGCTATCGCTCATTACATTATGAGAAACTGGTGGGCGATATGGTTGGTATGGAATCTGTGCGTGTAAATAATAAGTATCGCATTGAGTTCAGAACAACGTCAGAGGGAAACATCACTATTTGCAATATCATAGAATTGTCTAACCATTATAAATGAATAGGAGAGAACTGATATGGGAAATTTGGGATATGGAGCATATCCAACACACCCGGGAGAGGTGCTGAAGGATGAGATAATAGAACGTGGCATTAGTCAGCGCCAACTGGCAGAGAGCATGGGGCTGACATATTCTGTAGTGAACGAGATACTGAATGCCCGTCGGCCTCTTACAGCCAAGACTGCCCTTATGTTTGAGGCTGCACTTGATGTACCTGCTGACTCACTGATGTATCTGCAGACAAAGTATAATATGCAGACGGCTCGCAAAGATTCATCGCTTACAAATATGTTGCGGGAAATAAGAAAGGTTGCAGCTGCCTTCTGATATTATATTGCTTAGTTTTGTCCCTTTGTTCCTATGTCAAAAATAGAATATCATACCCCCAAACATTTTTTTCAAAAAATTCTCCCAAAAGTTTGTCAGTTCCAAAAAAAGCGTTACCTTTGCAACCGCGTTTAGAGAAACGCTCCTTTTTGAAAGGGTAATGCGGCAATAGCTCAGTTGGTAGAGCACGACCTTGCCAAGGTCGGGGTCGCGAGTTCGAGTCTCGTTTGCCGCTCAACATTCTGAATAAATACCAAGTCGATAAGACATGCCCAGGTGGCGGAATTGGTAGACGCGCACGTTTCAGGTGCGTGTGCCGCGAGGTGTGCAGGTTCGAGTCCTGTTCTGGGCACTTTCTTTATTCAGAATGGTTTTTGTTGGAGAGGTGGCGGAATTGGTAGACGCGCTACTTTGAGGGGGTAGTGTCAATTGCGACGTGGGAGTTCGAGTCTCCTCCTCTTCACAAAAACAAAGATTCTGGGAACAACCGCTATTGTTGCTGTTCTCATGGAAATCTTCGTTGCGGCAATAGCTCAGTTGGTAGAGCACGACCTTGCCAAGGTCGGGGTCGCGAGTTCGAGTCTCGTTTGCCGCTCTGTTTTAGGATAAAAACACAAAACCTCCATTTAATGAATTTATATCTTAGATACTTCGACAGGGAAACATTAGTGTATTCCGCCGATGAGGCTATCGATTTCCTTTGCTCCATTCCCGAAATAGGAATGAACCCCGATTTGGAACAGGACATCCGTGAATATGCTGAAAGCGACGTCTATTACCCCAAACGCTATAAGGTAAGGCCGCGTGTCTATTTCATCGTCATCAAGACGGAAGCGGCCACGATGCTCGACTTCAAACAGAAAAAAGCGCTCAGGTCAAACATCAATAACGACCGTCGTGACGCTCCGCAGGCTGTTAATAGACTCAACGAGGAAAAAGCGGGATGGTATGAGGGGACGCTTGACTTCAAAAGGGTGGTGCTCATGCCCGCAACAGGCAAGCATGAATACCGCGACACTCGCTTCGTGGCACAATGCAAGGCGCTGTCGGGACTCGACTGCTATAACCGCATCGTGGAACATCTCAGCACTCGTGTCGACAGGAGGAGCCAGTTCCCTTCGGCGAAAGGAAAGAACTTCAAGTTCAAATACCTGGGTATGTGGAAATAATCTTGTAACACGAATACGTTGCTACCATGAATAAAGTAATGTTGATAGGAAATGTGGGTAAAGAGCCTGAAGTGAGGTATTATGATACTGACCAGGCGATGGCTACTTTCCCCCTCGCCACGACAGAGAGAGGTTATACGCTGCCGAATGGAACCCAAGTGCCTGACAGGACCGATTGGCACAACATTGTGCTCTTCAAGGGACTGGCGAAGGTGGCTGAGAAATATGTCCATAAAGGCGACAAACTGTATATCGAGGGGAGAATTAAATACAGGACCTACGATGACCAACGCGGACAAAAACGCTTCGTCACCGAGATATATGGCGAAAACATGGAGCTGTTGTCGCCAAAACCTCAAGATAACACCGAATCGTGAACATGACAACACTCGGTGTTTTGACGATAACCCTCAATTCCATTGTTGAGTCATTCTCTGAAGTACATCTGTTGACACCGTCGATGGGTGTATACATAGCAGCCGCATTGGCTGCTTTGTTGCTTTTGTTCTCAGGATTCGCCAGTGGGTCGGAAATCGCTTTTTTCAGCCTATCACCGAATGACCTCAACGAACTTGACCCAGAGAAAAACGCTGCCGACAGAAAAATACAATTATTACGCGAAGATAGCGAACGGACATTGGCCACGATTCTGATAACAAACAATCTGGTGAATGTCACGATTATCATGCTCTGCAACTATGTCTTCGCTAATTTGGTAGACTTCGGTAATGCGGTGGTGTTGCAGTTCATTTGTATCACCATCCTACTTACTTTCCTCTTGCTGCTCTTCGGTGAAATCATGCCGAAAGTATATGGACGGCAAAACCCGCTGAAGTTCTGCAGAAAGGTAGTGGGGGCCATCATGGTGCTCCGCAAATTGTTCTGGCCCATAGAATGGGTGCTCCTCAGAAGTGGCGTGCTGGCGGAAAAAGTGGTTCAAAAAGAAAACCATGTGCTCAGCGTCGACGACCTTGAACAGGCTCTTGAACTGACTGATGAAGACGAGATACGCGACGAACAGAGCATGCTCCGAGGTATCATTCGTTTCGGCGACGAGACGGTAAAGGAGGTGATGACTTCCAGAAGGGATATCGTCGACTTGGATATCAACAGCTCGTTCAAAGAGGTGCTCGATTGTGTGTTGGAAAACAACTACAGCCGCATTCCAGTATATCAGGATAATACGGATAATATCAAGGGTGTGCTCTATATCAAAGACCTCCTTCCGCATATCGACAAGGCTGCGACCTTCAAGTGGCAGAAATTAATTCGACCGCCGTTCTTCGTCCCTGAGACGAAAAAAGTGGACGACTTGCTTAAAGATTTCCAGCAAAACAAGGTGCACATGGCTATCGTGGTGGATGAATTCGGAGGCACGTCGGGACTCATCACACTCGAGGATGTGTTGGAGGAAATTGTCGGTGAAATCAATGATGAGTACGACGAGGAAGAGAAAACTTTCTCAAGACTGAACAAAAATACGTTTATCTTTGAAGGAAAAACGACACTCGGCGACTTCTGTCGCATCCTCGACATCAATGATGAAACGTTTGACGAGGTGGAAGGTGACGCTGATTCACTTGCTGGACTATTGCTCGAGATAAATGGTGACTTTCCCAAAGTTCACGATACCATTGAATATGATAGATATCTCTTCGAAGTGCTCTCTGTTGAGGAGCGTCGAATAGCGAAAGTGAAAGTGGTCATACGTGACAAGGCGGAAAAGGATTCCAAGGTAAATAATTAACAGCCACTGCATGCCTGTCGCATTTATAGAACAGTTACCCGATGGCTCAAAAATTGGGGGATGGCGCTTCGACGAGACGCCGGATGCTTTGGTAGACAAACACCCTTCATTGACGGATTGGTACGTTTCGCTGAAAGAAAAGTATCGTAGCGAGACGCGTATCATGGAGAAAATGGCTGTGCAGGTGCTGCTGATGGCAATGGATGAATGTGTGACCGACATGACGATCCCTCTCATCCATCATCTAGACTCTGGATGTCCTGTACTTTCCGACGGTAGGTTCATCAGTATTAGCCATACAAAGGGCATGGCGGTTGTCATGCTCTCTGATGAGAGACCGGTGGGCATTGACGTGGAATACAGAAGTGCCAGGGTGGCGAAAATCGCGCATATGTTCCTGCGGCATGACGAGAAGCCGGATACCGTTGATGGGCAACTGCTAATATGGTGTGCCAAGGAAGCGGCCTACAAACTGTTCAGCGCAGAAAAACTGACGTTTGAACAGATGAAAGTTTTACCCTTCATGTTGCAGAAGAAGGGTGGAGTGCAACTGATGAACATGAAGAGCGATACGCTCGTTAATCTTTCTTACCGTTTCGATGACGACTATGTCTTGGTTTACACGTCTTAATGGGCTAACTGCCAGATGGACGGCTCTCCTCTGTTGTGTCTGTTTGCCAGGATGGGCACAGGCGCAGATGGATGCCCATGTGCATAAACAGAGGTCGTTCGCCAAAACGGTACCGCCAGGCGACTACAGTGGATTGTCGTGGCTCGGAGGAAACGAATATGCGGTGGTATGTGACAAAACCGACGATGCATGGCTCCGATTCCATATCGACATCGATTCGCTGACGGGCAAAATCAATGATGTGGAATATGTGGGAAAGACAACGCTCGGCGCAAAACGACGCGATCCGGAGGATGTGGTGTTTGTCCCGCAAGATAGCTCTCTCTTTATCTGCTGCGAATCGGACAATGAAGTGTGGGAATACCGACTCGACGGCTCGTGTACGGGACGGAAACTCCAGGTTCCCGAGGTGTTCGAAAAAGCAAGGGGTAACTGCGGACTGGAAGCTCTCGCATATCATCCTCAGTCGCGACGGTTCTGGGTCATCAATGAGAGTACGATTATGGGTGATGGTGACCAGCCAACGGCAATGAACGGAGTGGCTGGCAGGTTGAGGCTGCAAGCTTTTGATGCTGATATGACGGCACGTGAACAATACCTGTATGTCATGGAAAAGGCAGTGTCCGACAAACCGGCTATTATCTTCGCCATGGGGGTGAGCGCCCTGACAGCTTTGCCTGATGGACGATTGTTGGTCCTGGAAAGGGAGTTCCACGTGCCTAAAGGCAAACTGGGGGCATATGCTCAGTGTAAAATCTTTTTGGTCGATCCCCGAACAGCAACGCCCATAGGTACGGAGAGACAGTTGGAAAACGCTGTGCCGATGGAGAAGACGATGGTGTGTGAATGGCGGACAACGCTCACGTTGCTCAATCACGCCATAGCAAACTATGAGGGGATGTGTCTCGGACCGACGCTGAGTGATGGGCGATGGGTAATCGTGTTGTTGTCTGACTCGCAACATCAATATGCGGGGGTGCTCAAAGATTGGTTCCGCACCATCGTCATCAAACCTTGAAACGGATATATGAACGGTCGTCATACGACTCGTTGCCGGCCATAACACCTTTTGTGGCGGGATGGAGATGTATGAAGAGGGGGTCTTCGCGGATAACTTGTTCTAGGTAGGCTTCGGTTGAAGCCAAATCGGTAAACAACTTGGGGTAGCCGTCGCTGGCCAGAACTATCTCTTCGGCTTCGGGAACATAAAGCACTCGCACATAGTCCATGGCGATGGGATAGCCGTCGATAACGGCGAAGTCCTTGTTCTGTTGACGAGTCGACTGGATGATGTTTGGCAGGATGGCAGCACGACCTATGTCGTCATGGCGCAGGTGGTCAATGGAGGCGCGTCCTTCTTCCAATGCTTGATGAAGAATTGCTGAACGGTGGAGGGCATTGGTTTTTTCTGTCGGTTTCTCGTTGGTAAAGGGTTGGCTGTTTACTAGACATTGGCAGTCACCAACCATCCATATCTCTTTCCTATGGATACTGTAGATGATGGCGCTGGCGGTCATGCGTGTTTCGGCTTGGTTCGATAGCGTGAGCCTGTCGATGTCCAAAGAAGAGTAGAGCTGACGAATATGACGTGTCACATCGCAACAGAACTGGTCGCAGTCAAGATCATAGGGCATACCTTGGATAAACGCGGCAATGGTCGTCGAGGCTAATCGCCCGTTGGTCATATCGTTGCGTAAACGGAGGGGACTCTTGCTCGTGCTGCCGTCAATGACGGCTACGTAATCATCGGTTGCCACGATGGCGTCTTCCGACGGGACGGCGGGACTTTTCCCCCGGCTGAGGCTTTCTATGATGGTCATGGTTGGTGTTGGTGGCGTCGGTTCTTGGTGGCGATGAAGGGCGACTCGTCGCCTTGGCATGGGGCCGGTCGCCGTATAGACGTGGGATAAGGTCACTCCTGCCTAACTTGCGCAACTCTTTCTCTATCTTCATGCGTTCCGAGGGTTGATACCAAAAGAAAAACTGTCGTTGGGCCAGCTTGTCCTGTTGGCTGTGGGCGGAATACACTTCTTCCAGCGTATAGGGATCATAGCCTGTATACCATGTCTCTGTGCTGATGGTCATCGGGGTGGGGGTGAAATCCTGCACTTGCTCAAGATGGAAGTCAAGTCGTTTGGTGATGACGGCTAATTCGGCCATGTCCTCGGCATGACAGCCGGGGTGACTGCTGATGAAGTAGGGGATGAGCTGCTGACGTAGGTGCTCTTGCTCGTTCAGACGGTCGAACTCGCGCTTGAAGGATTCAAATTGTTCAAAAGGAGGCTTGCGCATGAGGCGGAGCACACGTGAACTGGTGTGCTCGGGGGCAACCTTCAGGCGACCGCTGACATGATGGCATATCAACTCTCGGGTGTAGGCGCGGGCGGCGGCATTAACTTTCTCATCGCTACTATGATGAAGCAATAGGTCGTAACGTACACCGCTGCCAACAAAACTTTTCTTGATATAAGGTAAAGCGTCAACACTGCGGTAAATGTCGATAAGGGCGGTGTGGTCGGTGTTTAGGTTGTTACAGATGGACGGGTGGATGCATGAGGGACGCTTGCATACCTCACAGAATTTCTTGTTCCTACCACCCATGCCGTACATGTTGGCTGAGGGACCGCCAAGGTCGCTCAGGTAACCGCGGAAATCGTCCATCTGGCTAATCTGATGCACTTCCCGGAGTATACTTTCCTTGCTCCGGCTACAGATGAACTTGCCTTGGTGGGCACTGATGGTGCAGAAAGCGCAACCGCCGAAACATCCACGATGGATAGTCACAGAATGTTTGATCATGTCGTAGGCGGGGATGCGTTTGCCCTTATACTTGGGGTGGGGTAGACGGGTAAAGGGGAGGTCGTATACGGCATCTAACTCGGCAGTGCTCGGCGGGGGATAGGGAGGGTTGACAACGGTGTACCAGCCACCGGTCTTCTGGAGCAGACGGCGGGCGTGAATCTTGTTCGACTCTTCTTCAATATGGCGGTAATTGGAGGCTTCTGCGCGCTTGTCGCGAAGACATATCTCATGGCTGTTCAATAAAATGTCGCTATCGCTGAGACCGCCAGGAATGTCTTCTTCTTTGCAGAGAAAGACGGTTTGGGGCATGTCGCGCAGATTACTTAGCGTAGCGCCTCCGTCCAACGCGCGGCACAGCGATACGATGGCATGTTCGCCCATTCCATAAATGATAAGGTCGGCTCCAGAATCGTGTAGAATACTGGGCCTGAGGCGGTCTTGCCAATAGTCATAATGTGTTAGACGGCGCATGCTGGCTTCGATGCCGCCTAACACAACGGGGATGTCGGGAAAAAGACGTTTTAAAATCTGGGTGTAAACAATGGTGGGATATTCGGGACGACAGTCATGGCGTCCGTCGGGACTGTAGGCGTCTTCACTGCGCAAACGACGGTTGGCGGTGTATTTGTTCACCATGGAATCCATGCAGCCGGGAGAAATGCCGAAAAAAAGACGCGGACGGCCCAATTTCTTGAAGTCACGGTAGTCTCCATGCCAATCGGGTTGGGGAACGATGGCTACCTTGTAGCCGGCGGCTTCTATGCAACGGCCGATGACGGCGGCACCAAAAGAGGGGTGGTCCACATAAGCATCACCAGAGAAGAGTATAACGTCTAACTCTTCCCAACCACGTATCTCAACCTCCTTCTTGGTCGTTGGCAACCAGTCGGATAGTTGCAGTGACGATGCCTGCCGTTCCCCATTAAGCATTTGGCTTAAATCCTTAATTACCTAAATAGTCCCTATAGCTTCTTTACTACCAAAACCTCACCATTTCATTCCTCCACTTCTTCACTCCTCCACTCCTTGTATAATTCCAAGAGGTGAGTGAGGCCGATGGCTTTCATATGTTTGTTGTAGATGACATCCAGGCAGAGGTCCAGCAGGTCCTTGTCGTTGCCGAAGGCACCACTGAGCAAGGAACGTACGGTAAACTTCAGCTTGTCAACAACGGTCTCGTCGATAATGCCGTCGCTGCCCACCAAGTTATCCAGGAGTTGATAACGGCGTAAGGTTTGCAAGTGTTGGTCGCTTACCTCAATGTTGCGGGTGCCCGATGCATTGGCTTGTATCTTATGTGTCATAGAATAGATATGATGTTTTAATATTTGAATCTGAAAGAAACGTATGTTTAATGCTTTTTACTTTTTTCCTTTTTTCCCTTTTTTCCCCTTCAATAGGTAATTCATGATGCCGCGCATCACATGACCTTGGGCCTGTGACGATTCGAGGCATTCGAACGGAAATCCCATGGTGAAGCAACGGTAGTCTTGGCCGCTATAGGCAACAGCGGCCGAGCGGCCATCACCATAGAGCATGGCACAGATGCCTGGCTGCTGGGGCTGAAGAATGTCGGGGGTCGGCGAGGCGTAATGGGTCTCGTTCATCCTGCTGTAGAACGTGAAATCGCCACCAAGACCCTGAACCTTGCCGCCGTGGGTGCCGCGGTCAGTGCCACCATAACCTACCTTCAGTACAGAGGAAAGAAACATTTGCTGGTTCCTCTCGGTCATGTCGGCACCTACAAATGAACCGCTTATCAACAGGCTGCCATGCTGCTTGGCGTATTGGGAGAGCTTCTGCTGCATCGTGCTGCTGAAGGCTTGATAGAGTACCAACGAACGACCATCGTTACGCTCCAGGCCCAAGACCAGGTCAACACAGTCGTAGTCTGTCAACTTTATCTTGCCGCTTTCCACCGACTCGCTCGAACAACTTACGATGTTGTAACTCTGGGCGGAATGGATGGCTTCGGCATGGGTCTTCACATAATTGAAGTCGTTGCCGGCGATAAAACGACCGGCAAGTTCGTCTCCGCCATAACCCAGCGAACCGGGACCTTCCTTGCCGCGCTGACTATTGTCGAAACAGGTCTGACGACCGTTCCAACCCGCCGTGGGACCATAAGTAATGCCTGGGTCGGCATCCAAGTCGAATCCTTTTCGGTCTCCAGTGTCAATGATGGCGGGGGATGTGAGGCGGTGGAATCCGTTCACCACCAACACGGTTTGATGGGCATCTGGCTGTATGCAGGCTGAAAGCACTTCCGACGGAAAACTCTCGCCGCCTTTGTTCACAGCTGTAATACGGAAATGATACAGATGCCCAGGATTAACATCTACTAAACAACTGTTGCCTTTCACGTTGGTGCCGTTGTCGAAGCCACCGTCGTCAATGGCACAATACACATTGAAGGAACTAGGAGAGGCACTGGGTTCTTGGGGGTCACGGGTACCGGCCCAACTGAGTTTCACTTTGTCCTTTCCAGTCAGTTCAATCTGGAAACTGTTGGGTTGGAGGGGTTGAACAGTATACTTGGTGCCATGCATCTCATTCACATAACGAAGGATGGTCTTATAGATGGAACGGGCTAAGGTGAAGCGGAAATTGGGGTCGAGAGCATAACGCATATCACCAAAATTCTGGTGCGACAGGGTCTCGATGATGGAAGAGGGAACGGCGGGCAACCGACTCTCGGAGTAATTGCGGTCGTATATCACTCGCTTGTACCATTTGTTATAACGGTAGCGAAGATCGCGGTAGGCTCCTTCCAACAGGGCGTCGGCAAAATCGCGAGAGGCCAAACGGGAGATGCCGGCATCATACTTGCCATCGTTGTATTGCGTGGTGCAGATGGAGAGGGTTCCTATCAACTCGTTGCCGCCCGTGCGGTCATAGCCGGCATCGCTGTGAACGGCAAGCTCTAACTCGATGGGGACGCGCTTGCCCGTCTGGCCGGGCATGAACACGCTACCACCGCCTATCCAGTTGGTGAAAAGGGAGCGTACGTTGATGTCGTCACCATAGTCGTCTTTGCCTTCCTTTGAGCTGTAAACACTATAAGGGGCTCCGGCCCATTGTGCGAAATAACGGGAGCCTTCAAGGCAACGGGGCATGCCACTGGTGCTACCGCCACGGGTGATGTTGCCCATACCACCGCCAAAACGAACGGCATCGGCACTTACAAGGCCTGAATGCTCGCTATCGTTAATCAATTCCACACGGTTGCCGATATCCATACCCTTGGAAAAATCAAAGGTACCTAAATAAACCCAGGTGCTACCGCCCATGCGCTGGTTGACGCGGAAATGGGTGGGCTGGCCTTTATGCCATACCACATAATGGGCGTCGTCGACACTGTTGGGAAGGGTCTGGTAACTTACGTATACGGCATAACGGCCACTTTCGGGAATGTCGGGCAGGTAGGTGGCTATACTAACGTCTTTTTTACTGGTACTTTTCACCATGCGGGCACTGCCGGCGGAAAAGGGATTCTCACCATCGCGATAAGTTCCGCCGTGACGGGCAAAACCATTTTGGTCGGTGGTAGTCCAGGGATGGCTGCCGTTGCGTTCATCATATCGACCTGCACTGCTGCCGTCATTGTCTACTATTACTTCCCGTTTCTGCCAGTCGCGCTCACGGGGGGAGAAAACCACGGCTCCTGCATTCTCCAGCATGGGCATCAGATAGGGGACGACAATAGTTTGGGTGAACAGGTCTTCGGTGGTGCAGAATAGGTTCGGACGCTGCCATTTCCACTGGCCTTTGTTCTTGTCGTAATATTTTCCGTGGCTGGCTCCTATGGAGAGGTGGCGACCATCGAGACCTTCGGTCACTTCGTGAGGACGGGACACATTCTTCACCCATGGATTGCCTTCGTAATCTACGCTACCCCAAGTGCGCTTGCGGTCCTTGTTGTCTCGAAAACGGTTGGGTATCAATTCGCTCAACTCATAACCGTTGGTCATTAAACGAATACGGTAACGGTTGTAAGGGGAGGGAAGAGAACGACCAATCTTATCGTAGATGTCGTCCACTATCTCGGGCGTCAGCTCTTGCTCGGAAAACTTTGAGTCGGCATCGATAATAAGAGTGTTGCTGCTGTCGTCAATTCGGAAACCCGTCATCTTCGATTTCAACTGGTAATTGGTGTGGCGGGCTTGGTAATTGTTGAAGAAGGATTCCAAACGACTCCGAATGTTGTCGCGTTGTTCGCCATCCTGGCTAAAAACTTGCTGATAGAAAAAGAACAGCAGTAAAAGGGGGATATAACGGGGATTGTTGCGTAAAAATGTCATGATGGGTCTCCGATAGTGAAATTTTCTGGGTGCTTGCCCTTGAAGTTTTTGTAATAATGCTTGATCTTTTGCATGTCGCTGTCAATGTCGCCTGTGGGGATGATTTCCTCCGTACACTGGATGAGCTTGCGGCTGTAGTCCAAACCATAAAGAAGAATGGGAAGGTGAGCCTTCATGGCGATGATGTAGAATCCCTTTTTCCATTCCCCCGTGGCGGAACGGGTGCCTTCAGGGGTAATCGTCAGGTGAAAAGTGTCTTCGCGAAGGGCCGTGGCGGCAAGCGTGTCAGTCATGCTGGTACGCTTGTCACGATAGACGGGGATGCCGCCAAGACGACGAAACAACAATCCCAAAGGCCAGAAAAACCATTCCTTCTTCATCAGAAACTGAATTTTCCAACCTTCGGCACCGGAATACAACTGACCTAATACAAAATCCCAGTTGCTCGTGTGAGGGGCTAAACAGATGATGTATTTCGCTGGGTGGACAATAGTCACTTCCTTCGTCCAACCCAACCGTTTATACAATAGCCAACGGCAAAATCTCTTCCACATCTTTCAATTGACGCTTCATTCGCTCAATGCGTTGAGCTGGTCCAGAATCTCGGTCATCTGCTTGCTGAAATCAGCGGCCAACTGGTCATAGTAAACCTTGGGCTTCATGCCTGGTTCTGGATGGGATATCCGACTGACAAAATCGTTGCGGGTAATGATAATCGATGTTATCAAGGCCTCTACTGTTGATGGGTCGGCATGACCGCTGTACAACGAAACGGCTATACATTCCGACAATACGTCATTGCAAATGTTGTTGATGGTCTTCTTGAGGGCTTTCTTGTTTGGCATGTCGGTATTTGTTTAATTGGGGTGGTAAATATTCTTACTTTGAACTACAAAGATAAACAAAAAAATGGGAATGACAAGTGATAAATCAAAAAAAATATACCCCAAAAACGATTTTTGTCTCTTTTCTTTCATTTGTCTCATGCAAAATGAGTAATTTTGCAGCTGAATATCACCCCCTGACACTCATCGTTGTACACTCAACAATTTAATAATATGGTTTTATGAAGAAAAGTGCATTGCAACAGGCTAGGGCCGATTATCAGCCAAAACTGCCAAAGGCTCTCCTAGGCGCTGTTAAGGTAAAAGAAGGACAACCGACACAAAGCGTTGACAATCAGGAAGAAATTAAAAAATTGTTCCCCCATACCTATGGTATGCCTCTCGTGGAATTTGTTCCTGGAGACAGCGCTCTTGAAAAAAAGGTAAATGTGGGCGTCATCCTCAGTGGAGGACAGGCTCCCGGTGGTCACAATGTCATCACGGGACTGTTCGATACCGTGAAAAAACTCAACCCCGAAAACAAACTATATGGTTTCATTTTGGGACCGGGCGGACTCGTTGACCATAACTATATGGAACTGACGAAAGAAATAGTCGATGATTATAGAAACACGGGTGGATTCGATATGATCGGTTCGGGACGAACGAAACTTGAAAAAGTGGATCAATTCGAAAAAGGACTTCAAATCTTAAAGCAACTCCAAATCAATGCACTGGTCATCATCGGTGGAGACGACTCCAATACCAACGCTTGTGTGTTGGCTGAATACTATGCGGCGCATGATACTGGAATTCAGGTCATTGGATGCCCAAAGACCATTGACGGCGACCTTAAAAATGATCAGATAGAAACGTCCTTCGGATTCGATACGGCTACCAAAACTTATGCCGAACTCATCGGTAATATTGAACGCGATTGCAATTCGGCACGCAAATACTGGCATTTCATCAAGGTGATGGGGCGTTCGGCAAGTCATATAGCTCTCGAATGTGCCTTGCAGTGCCAGCCAAATGTGTGCATCATCTCTGAAGAGGTGGAACAGAAAGACATGACGCTCAACCAAGTGGTAGACAATCTGTGTGAGGCTATTGCGGTAAGGGCGGCTGATGGTAAAAATTTCGGAACGGTCATCGTTCCCGAAGGACTGATCGAGTTCATACCGGCCATCGGACGACTCATCCAGGAACTCAACGACTTGCTCGCGGAACATGGTTCGGAGTACAAGGACCTTGACAAAAAGGCACAACGCGAATATATCATCAACCACCTTTCCAAAGAAAACGCGGCAACCTTCGAGACACTTCCCACAGGGGTGGCACGTCAGCTATCGCTCGACCGCGATCCGCACGGAAACGTACAGGTGTCGCTCATCGAAACTGAAAAGTTGCTTTCCGACATGTGTGAGGCTAGACTTGCCGAATGGAAGAAAGAAGGAAAGTATGTGGGTAAATTTGCCGCTCAACATCATTTCTTCGGATACGAGGGTCGATGCGCTGCTCCGTCCAACTATGATGCAGACTATTGCTATGCACTCGGCGCCAGTGCTGCTCAGCTCATCGCTTGCGGAAAAACGGGTTACATGGCCATCGTTAAGAACACAACAGCTCCCGCTGATCAGTGGGTGGCGGGTGGTGTGCCTATCACCATGATGATGAACATGGAA
Organism: Prevotella sp.; assembly: GCA_017538105.1. GTDB lineage: Bacteria > Bacteroidota > Bacteroidia > Bacteroidales > Bacteroidaceae > Prevotella. The sequence goes on from JAFYJN010000012.1 coordinate 15,047, forward strand.
CGACGCAACGGTGAGATGAAACCGGTAATACGAAAAGCATTGGTTGAACTAGACGGAAAACCGTTTAAGGCCTTCGCCGCTATGCGTGACAAATGGGCAAGGGAAACTTGTTACGTTTATCCTGGTCCCATTCAGTATTGGGGACCGACAGAGGTGTGCGACAAACCGACCCAGACATTGATTTACGAAAAACAATAATCACTTGGCGAGGGAATGGGTCACCCCATTCCCTCGTTTTTTATTAACACGCCCGTCCTCACTAAAACGGCTCTCATAGATTCTCCCCCAACGATACAAGCTATGCCTTCCCAAAAAGCGACATCCTCTTTCAAAGCATGGAACATGCTCAAGCGTGTTCCAAAATCGGTTTGGTGGATGGTGGCGGTCATACTGATGGTGGCATATGCGTGGATTTTCTATTCCTCACTCGTGGGACCGTCGGGTTTCAGATGGAGAGCTGTCTTCGGCGATCCTGATTATCCCAAAGGATATGATATTCACGGCATAGACATCAGCCATCATCAGGGGGAAATCAACTGGGATCGTTTGCGCAATGCCATGATTGACCGTAGTCCAGTGCGATTCGTCATGATAAAAGCAACGGAGGGAGGGGATTTTCTTGACGAAAACTTTGAGGAGAATTTCCACGAGGCGCGCGAACATGGGTTTATGCGCGGTGCATACCACTTTTGGTCGAATAAAAACGGCGCGCGCGAACAAGCGTATTTCTTCCTCGAGAAAGTGCCGCTAGAAGAGGGGGACCTGCCGCCTGTCCTTGATGTGGAGAGTAAACCGGATGATGTGTCAAACGAGGATTTCCAACGCGATATCCTCACATGGCTGCATATCGTGGAAGATCGCTATCATGTGAAGCCGATAATCTATACCAATTACAAATTCAAAGAAGAATTCCTCAGCGATGAACGATTTGATGACTATCCCTACTGGATAGCTCATTATTATGTCAAACAGGTGGAGTACAAGGGGAAATGGAAATTTTGGCAACATACCGATGTCGGTAAATTGCCAGGAATAAAGGGATACGTCGACCTGGATATTTACAATGGTAGCTACTACGATTTGCAGAAACTGACCATCCCCCCACGTCAGACCGAAGAAGAAGTGGAAAACACCAACATACACCAGTCACCGGACAGCACGGAACGTGACAGCCTTAACCCGATACTTGAGGCAGACTGAATGAGCATAGGTGCGTCCTGTTCGTAAAAACCACTCAAAATCAGTTGTCCGCCCGTATTGAGCACTTCTTTGAAATGAGGCATGTCTTCCAATAAAACATTACGGTTGATATTGGCCAATACATAATCAAAAAGACCGCTCACATGCGATAGCACGCTGCTGTCGCCTAACAACACGTCGATGCCTTCAACACCATTGATTTCCATGTTGTGACGGATGTTACGAACACACCATTCGTCAATGTCATAGGCCACAACATCCTCAGCGCCTGCTTTCTTGGCCAACAGCGATAGAATGCCGGTGCCACAGCCACAGTCCAATACACGCTTGCCCGACAAGTCTTGATGCAATAATTCGCTGACAATCATACGTGTGGTGGCGTGGGTGCCGGTGCCGAATGATTGACTGGCTTCTATGGTGAGGTCAATGGGGTAGTGCTCGGAGGGAATGTGTTTGTTGTCGTGTATAACACAGTCATGCCCGATGATGATGGGTGGAAAACCTTCTTCTTCCCAAACAACATTCCAATCGCGGTCTTCTACGTCATTGATGACATAAGTTACAGACACGTCGGGGAGGGGGAAAAACGAAAGGACTTCTTCCAACTTAACAGTATCGAAAATATCGTCGGGAACATATCCGATTAAACCGTCTTCGGTGTCTTCAAACGATTCGAAACCAATGTCACCCAACAGGGCGGCCAATAAGTCACGACAGGTCTCCAAGTCAACGCCTGACGTGCTAGAGGAGACGGAGATGGAGAATTTTACTGACTTGTATTTCATGGGATTGTTAAATTTTGATGCAAAAATATAAAAAATAGGGAAAAACCTACCATGCTTTAGGGTTTTTCCGTATATTTGTGGAAAAAGTAGGGGTAATTTTGTAACGTAATAGAGTATAATGTTTAAAACTGGCATAAAAATGAAAAAACTGTTTATCTTTTCCTTATTGATGGGAGCCGTTCATCTTGGTGTTATGGCACAGGATGATATGTATTTCTCTTCTTCCAAGAAAAGCGCGACGACTACAACGCAGCCACAGGTCGTCGTAATCGAACCGGAAGAGACACCCGCGTATTATTCGGGAAGCGACCGCGATGTGGATGAGTATAACCATCCTCGTATGCGAAGCAGCTACCAAGTGGTGGGTACCGATTCCTTGGGAAACGATATCATTGAGTTCTCCTTAGGGTCGGGCTATCCTACTGATTCGGTGACTGTCGATTCAGTGGCTGTCTATGACGACCCAGAGGATGATTACCGATTCAGTCGGAGAATGGGACGCTTTGACGGCTTCTATGGCTGGTATGACCCATTTTTCTATGGCTATTGGGGCGATCCATTGTGGAGATGGTATGACCCATACTACCGCTTAGGCTTTTATGGCTGGTACGATCCTTGGTATTACGGATATTGGGGCTACTATGGTTATTATGACCCATGGCTCTATGGTGGCTATTATCCTTGGTGGTACCGTGATTACTACGGATGGTACGGACCTATTTATCATGGTCACGGAGGCATAGCTCATCGGGGCGTTGCTGGCACGCAAAACCATGGCACGTTTACATATAGAGGCCATGGCGGGTCAAGGTCAACGGCTTCAGCGGGTGGCTTTGGAGGCTCTCGCTCCTCAGGCGGCTTCGGTAGCAGAGGTGCCAGCGGAACAAGAAGTGGCTCGGGAGTTAGACAAGGTACGGACGGCTCAAGGCCTAGCACGGGCTTTGGCGGATCACGTTCGGGTTACGGCAGTTCCTCTTCCAGCTCAAGCTCTTCGGCCACAAGGTCGACCACCGGCTCTCGTTCTTACAGCAGCGGCAGCTCTTCACGCTCGGCCACGCAGTCAAGCTCACGTTCTTACGATAGCGGCAGTCGTTCCAGCGGCTATAGCGGTAGTAGCCATAGCAGCAGTTCAAGCAGTCGCAGCAGCGGCAGTGGTTTTGGCAGTGGCGGCAGTAGCCATAGCAGCGGAAGCTTTGGTGGCGGCGGCGGTGGTAGCCGTGGCGGCGGCTTCGGCGGCGGTGGCGGACGTAGTCACAGATAATAAAAGGTGAACTAAAATAATATATATTCTCAAACCTCAAATCTCACATTTCAAGATGAAAAGAATCTCCATATTCGCCATCGCCATCGGTTTTGCCATGAACATGGCGGCACAGGAAACATACGAATCGGCAAAAATTGCTTCCGAAGACCTTAACGGTACAGCACGCTTCGTGTCGATGGGTGGTGCCCTCGACGCCCTTGGTGCCGACATATCCACCATACGAACCAATCCGGCAGGCATCGGTCTTTTCCGCCATTCCATGGTATCGGCTTCATTTGGCATGGTATCACAGCAGGATGCGGCGGAATCATCCTTCGTAGACGCTACCAACATGAGTTTCGACCAAGTAGGATTCGTTTACTCCAAACAGACAAGGGAAAACTCATTCTTCAATTTTGGATTCAGCTACCATAAGAGTCGTAACTTCGACTATATCTTGTCTGCGCAGGGGGCTCTCAACGGCACATCGCAAAATAAGGTGTCTTACATGAAGATGAAAGAGGGATACCTTTACCCAAACGCCAGTGGTGATGGACAGCCCTACAGTCCAGATTGGAATCATTCATATAGTTCATGTAACCAATTGGACGATATATATGCCAATAACCTCTTCTATGCTTCGGGTGAGGAGGATGCTTACTACTATGATGCAAAAGACTATAACCTCACACGTGGACATAAAGGTTATATTGGGGTATATGACTTCAACTTCAGTGGAAACTTAAACAATCGTGTGTTCTTGGGACTCACAATGGGCATTCACGATGTGCACTACAAACACAGTGGGGTTTATACAGAGAATATGGTGCCTAACCCTGAGGAGATATCATCGTTGACCGCCTATGATGACCGTCGCATCACTGGCGCGGGATTTGATGTCAAGGCTGGTGTCATCTTCCGACCCGTCGAAACGTCACCTTTCCGCATCGGTCTGTCGGTGGCGACGCCTACTTGGTATAGCCTTACTACCACCAACTCACTCGTTGTGATGGATAACCTCGGCCAAAAAGCCTATGGAGGAGAGACCTATGATTACAAACTATATACACCGTGGAAGTTTGGACTCAGCCTTGGACATACTATCGGTTCCATGGTGGCCATAGGTGCTGGATTCGACTACGCTGACTATTCCGCGCTTGACAATAGAATCATTGATGGTGAACACTATGATTGGTATACTGACTCTTACTACAATTCTTCTTCGGAAGATGTGGAGGCCAACAGCAATACGGAGCGTTCGCTCAAAGGGGTTTGCACATTCAAGGTAGGTGCCGAGGTGAAACCGACTCCGGAGATGGCTTTCCGTTTGGGATACAATGTCTCCACTGCGATGTACGACGAGAAGGGATTCAAAGATGGTACGCTTGATTCCCCAGCGTCATATTACTCTTCGGCAACAGACTATACCAACTGGAAGGCGACCAACCATATTACAGCGGGATTTGGCTACACCTTTGATAAACTGAGCTTGGACCTGGCTTATCAGTATACTTGTTCCAAGGGTGACTTCAAACCGTTCATGGAATATGATGAGGCTACTGGACAATTCGGTAACTACGACCGACAGATGAATGATGCGCTCTCCGAAAATATATATGTCAATCCGCAACAGGTGGACTTCAAACGCCATCAACTCATTCTCACACTGGGTTACCACTTCTAAAAATATTTCTGATACTGTTGTTTACAACATTTCATCTTACCTTCTACCCCCTCCCTGGCGGAGGGGGTAATTTGTTCCTTCCCTTTTCCCTGGAGTTTTTGTCCATTCAAGGACAACTACTACAAACGTCCCTACAATTCCTTTCGCAAAAAGCAAAAAAAGTATAAAAACAGCGTTTTTTGTCTATCTTACTTGGAAAAGTTCAGAATATGACTTACTTTTGCAAACGAAACAAGTAAGATTAGTTTTTTTAGTGGTTAATTTAGTTTTAGTAAGTATGAATGAGAGCATGTCGTGAGACATGCTCTTTTTGTTTTGCAGAATATCTAATTACCCTCAATCAACGGCAGTGATATAAAAAAAGAAGTCAAGATGTTCTCTTGACTTCTCTTCTTTGTACGCCTGCAGGGGCTCGAACCCTGGACACCCTGATTAAGAGTCAGGTGCTCTACCAACTGAGCTACAAGCGCATCATTAGTGCTGTCGTTTCCGAATTGCGGATGCAAAATTACTCCTTTTTTCCAATATGACCAAACATTTCCCCATTTTTTTTGTTTTATACCCGATTTTTCCCCTCCTTTTTCTCTATTTTTCCTTCGAAGGGCTTCTTTTTCAAATAATCGCAACTCTGTTGCGTTAAACAATACTGCGACCGGCCGTAGAAGGGAGCAGTACCTTAGTGAACGAGCGACAAGCGGAGCGGTTACATCCCCTCCCGATGTTGGGAGGGGCTTGGGGAGGGCAGGTGCCCCTCCTTAGGCAAGGAGGGGGCGGGGTGGTTGTGAAAGCAAATCCTCCTAAGCGGACAAAATCTTCAAGGCGGGGTGGTTGTGAAAGTCCGCAACGGGGTGGTTGTGGAAGCAAACTTCATAGACATAAGAGAAAAAGTAACCCCTCCTTAAACAAGGAGGGGTTACCTATTTTAGATCATCTCTAACGACCGTTTTAAGAATGCGTCCAAAGCGGCTCCCTTGAGCATGCCATTGCGAAGCAATGCCAAGTCTATGAGTTGATGTACAACTACATTGTCTTTTGACCAATCGGCTATCACCGCTTTTTTCTTGTCACGTTGTTCGCTGATGGCTTTTTCCGTGGCGGTCATGTCATCTTTCTCTTCCTGAGTCACCTCGTCGGCTTTCTTTTTATCGCGTTCCTGACGTAGCACGGCCAATCGGGCTTCAAGACCCTTGATCTCGCTCTCGATGGGTTTCAACGCCTCGGCGCATTCGCTCTTCTCTCCGTCGATGACACGTTGGATGAGTGGGTGGTCACTGTTCAGTACCATGCTGTACATGTCGGGCATTTGGGCGTAAAAAGCCATGCCGCTCTGGAAACGACTCATGTCTTTCATTCTCCGCATGTATTCGCTCTGGGTAATGACCACGGGCTGACCAGTGGCACCGAGACTTTCCACCTCTACATGGAACTCGGCCTTCTCCAGATGGGGCAGTTGGCTCTGGAACGCTTCCGACAAGTTGGCGCTGTCTGCGCTGTCCAACGTGTTCTTTGGAGCTTCCTCTTTCACGATAAGGCGTTCCACAATGTCGCCATCAACACGGGTGAATCGGCTCTTCTCCTGCTTCTGTTCCAACATTGAGGCCAATGGCACGTCAAGATCGCCATCCATCATCAGCACGCTGTAACCCTTTTCCTTGGCGGCTTCGATATAGCTGTATTGCTCTTCCTTGTCAGTGGCATATAGATACACCAACTGACCGTCTTTGTCGGTTTGGTTGTCCTTGATGAGTGTTTTGTATTCCTCGTATGTGAAGAATTTGTCATCGGTGTCGCGAAGCAACGCGAAATCTTTGGCACGGTCGTAGAAATCTTCCTGCGACAACATACCGTAATGTATGAATATCTTCAGGTCGTTCCACTTCTCTTCATAATCCTTGCGGTTCTCCTTGAAAATGCTGTTTAGGCGGTCGGCAACTTTCTTAGTGATGTATGTCGAAATCTTTTTGACGTTGGCATCGCTCTGAAGATAGCTGCGGCTCACGTTCAATGGAATGTCAGGTGAGTCGATGACACCGTGGAGCAGGGTGAGAAATTCGGGGACAATGCCTTCCACCTGGTCGGTGACAAACACTTGGTTGCAATACAATTGTATCTTGTTGCGCTGTAATTCGATGTTCGACTTGATACGGGGGAAATACAATATGCCAGTAAGGTTGAAGGGGAAGTCCACGTTTAGGTGAATCCAGAACAACGGCTCATCTTGCATGGGGTAAAGCGTACGGTAGAATGATTGGTAATCCTCGTCTTTCAGACTGCTCGGCGCCTTTGTCCACAACGGTTCCACGGAGTTGATAATGTGGTCTTCTTCGGTTTCCACCTGTTTGCCGTCTTTCCATTCGCTTTTCTTGCCGAAGGCGATGGGAACGCTCATAAACTTGCAGTATTTGTTGAGCAATTCCTCTATTTTCGACTTCTCCAAAAACTCTTTGCAGTCGTCGTCGATGTAAAGGATGATGTCACTGCCTCGGTCGGTCTTTTCCACCTCTTCTATTTCGTATTCTGGACTTCCGTCACAACTCCATTTTACGGCTTGGGCTCCCTCTTGATAACTCTTGGTTACGATTTCCACCTTTTTGCTCACCATGAAGGCACTATAGAAACCAAGACCGAAATGGCCGATAATGGCGTTGGCGTTGTCCTTGTATTTGTCCAAAAAGTCATTGACACCGGAGAAGGCAATCTGGTTGATGTATTTGTCTATCTCCTCGGCTGTCATACCGATACCACGGTCACTGAAAGTCAAAGTTCCTTTCTTGCTGTCAATGGCGATGTGGACGGTAAGGTCGCCTAAGTCGCCTTTGTAGTCACCGCGTTCTGCCAATGTTTTCATCTTTTGGGTGGCATCAACAGCGTTTGAGACCATCTCACGTAGAAAAATCTCATGGTCTGAATACAAAAATTTCTTGATGACGGGAAAAATGTTCTCCGTCGTTACTCCAATGTTTCCTTTTGACATGGTTGTTGTTGTTTTATGATGATTGTTACTATTTACTATATGAAAATAATGTCTCCCCAATTACCCGCTTACCCTTATGCAAATTCTGTGCCAATCCCTCTTCTTCTACCCGTTTTTGTTCCTTTCACGAAGAACCTTATACTTGACCGATGGATACATAATAAAGAATACAGGGTGTTGGACATTTCCAACACCCTGCACGATAGCCACTTCCACAGCTCATGTTCTCAATTCTCCTTTACTGCGACAATTCCTCCCCAATCTTTGTCTATGTAAAATGTGTGGGTTAACTCCAATGGCTTGTCGCCGTTGGTCTCCACCTCGTATTTCAGACGGATGAAATACAGTTTGTCACCTTGCTTATAGGGCTGGTAACGGATACCCGACTTGAACGGACCGATGTGGGTGACATTGGTGTGCAACGAGGCGATGGCCTGGCTGCTCACACGAAAGGTGGAGTCATATTTCTCCCAACGATCCACACTGTAGTCGTTGTTGATGAGGTTCTCTTCCAGAAAAGATTTCACCAACGAACGCGAACGGTGTTCCTCTCCGCAACTCACGAAGAGCACGGCGAGGAACAATATCCCAATGATCAAATAACCATGATGATGTTTTCTGGCCATAGTTGTATTTTGTTGTTTATTTATCAAATGAAACAGCTAGGAAACAGTCATTATTTTACTTGATTTTCTTCAGCATCAACAGCAGGTGATCCCATACCATTTGCACTGTGGGGATGTGCAGGCGCTCATCGGGGGAATGGACACCACGCAACGTCGGACCAAACGATACCATGTCTAAGTCGGGATAACGTTCTGAGAACAAACCACATTCCAGACCGGCATGGATGCCTAACACGACGGGGTCTTTTTTGAATAGTTCCTTGTAACATTCAACGGCAAGACGGGTCAGGGCACTGTCGGAACGCATCTTCCAGGCGGGATAGCCGTCTCCTTGTTCAACACGGGCGCCAGCCAACTCGAACAGGGCTTTCACGGTGTTCCCTTGGTTTTCGAGATTGCTCATCACATTGCTGCGCTGAGAGGCGACAACAACCACCTCACAGTCTTTCGTCACCACACTGGCAACATTGCTCGATGTTTCTACCAGCCATGCCACAGACTCGTCCTGACACATGGCATAAACACCGTTATCAACAGCTTGGAGGGCACGGATGATGTTCTTGCCCACCTCGTCGATGATCACTTTGCTGGCTTTGCCGCTCGACATCTCAAACACCATGGCCTGTTCAGTGACATGGAACTCATCTTCTACCTCTGAAGCGAAAATGTTCCAGTCGGCCTTGACGGTTTCTTTTTCTTTTTCAGGAACGGCAAAACAGACCTTGCCATCGCGGGGAATGGCATTGTGCATGCGACCGCTGTCAAAACTAACCAAACGTAAGTCCATTTTATCCATCTCCTTATAAAGGAATCTGGCTAAGATTTTGATGGCATTGGCTCGTTTCTTGTTGATGTCGTCGCCGGAATGACCGCCGTTCAGTCCTTTCAGGTTGGCTTCCATGAAAAAATAGCCTTTGGGGGCTTTCTCTCGGTCAAAAGTGAAGGTGGCTGTGGTGGTCTTGCCACCGGCGCACGATACGAAGATCTGGCCTTCGTCCTCGGAATCGAGATTGATGAGCATTTTGCCGCTCATAAAGCCGGCTTCCATGCCAAAGGCTCCAGTAAGTCCCGTTTCCTCGTCGCGAGTGAAGACACATTCTATCGGACCGTGCTCAATGTCGTCGCTGTCAAGAAGTGCTAACTCCATCGCGCAGCCGATGCCGTCATCGGCTCCAAGAGTAGTACCCTTGGCCTTCAGCCACTCTCCGTCAACATACGTTTGGATGGCATCTTTGTCGAAGTCGAAGTCCACGTCCACCAACTTCTCGCATACCATGTCCATGTGGCTCTGAAGAATCAATGTCTGACGGTCTTCATAGCCGGGAGTGGCGCCTTTGCTGATCAATACGTTGCCCACGGCATCTCGTTTGGTAGGTAAACCGCGAGACTCTCCGAATTCCAATAGATAGGCAATCATTTTTTCCTCGCGTTTCGAAGGGCGGGGTATCTTATTGATACGGGCAAATTGTTCAAACACGCAACGGGGCGCCAAGTCTTTCTTTTTCATCATAATGATTATTTTATGGTTGATAATTCTCTTCACATTTCCCTCATCGCCACAAAAAATGCAAATTATTACACTCTTATTTTGTGTTTCACCTTTTTTGCATTACCTTTGCAGGGATTTTATATACCTAAAACTATGCAAAGGTAATAGAATTCTGTTGTAATACAAAATAAAATGCTGACAAATATCCTTATTGCTGTAATCCTTGTCGCCATAGCCATGACCTTGCTGTGTGTAAAAGTACTCATCCATAAAAATGGACGCTTTTCCTCACAACATATCCATGACAACGAGGCACTCAAGGAAAAAGGCATCCACTGCGTCATTGAACAGGATAGGGAGATGAGGGAACAAAACAATGCGGTAAAAGAACATCGATAATAATCAAAACAAGTAAATAAAAAAATGAAAAAAAATCTTTTCAAGGTAATGGCTATGGCTGCTGTGGCGGCTCTTTCCTTCTCGTGTCAAGACAATGCAAAGTCGGATTCCAAAATACCGGCTTCCGCGGGCAACACCTCCCAACTTATCGCATATGTCGAAATTGATACCATTATGAGTCAGTATGAATTCTGCAAGGAAATGAAGACCCAACTCGAGTCGAAAGGACAGAATATCGAGAATGCACTCAAGGGGCAGGAGCAGAATCTACAGGCTGCCGTGCAGAACTTCCAAAGCAAAATGCAAAACAACGGCTTCTCAAGTCGTCAAGAGGCAGAAAACCAGCAAGCGGCCATTGAACGCCAACAGCAACAATATGTAGCAGCACAACAACGCCTCTCCGCTGAATTCCAGGGCGAGACAGCCAAGTTCCAACAGGCGCTTATCGATAGCTTGCAACATTTCCTCGCCGACTACAACAAAGATAAAAAATATGCTTTCATCCTTACAAAACAATTGGGCGACAACCTTCTCTATGCTGACAATGCATATGACATCACCGAGGATGTGGTGGCAGGATTGAACAAAGCATATAAACCGGGAAAGAAAGAAGAAAAGAAAGAGGAGAAAAAAGAAGAAAAGTCTGACTCTACTGCCAAGAAATAACCTCTCTCTTGAGGATTTCATAGAATTTCCTATTATTTCTTAAAATAATCTTTAGGCGGGCTTTGGCCCGCCTTTATTCACCTCCCCATGAACAGAAAAGACCGCTACGCATTTATCGTCGATTATTTTCGCCAGCGACAACCTGATGTAACTACCGAACTGTTTTTTGACAGTCCCTTCCAATTGCTTGTGGCCACCATGCTTAGCGCGCAATGCACCGACAAACGCATTAACATGGTCACTCCGCCACTGTTTGAAAAATATCCCGATGCTGTCACCATGGCTACAGCCTCCGAAGCGGACATTCTCAGTTTTATCAACAGTGTGTCATACCCCAATGCCAAGGCTAAACATCTGGTGGCTATGGCAAAACAATTGGCAGATGAGTTCTGCGGAGTCGTGCCAGATACCATCGACCAACTGACTTCTCTCAATGGGGTGGGGCGCAAGACGGCCAATGTCGTGCTCTCTGTGGCTTTCAAACAACCGACCATGGCTGTTGATACACATGTCTTCCGTGTCAGCCACCGTCTGGGCTTGGTGGCAAAGACAGCAAACACACCGGAAAAGGTGGAACGCGAATTGATGAGAAACATTCCCGAAGAATATGTTTCACGCGCTCACCATTGGCTACTACTACACGGCCGTTATATTTGTACCAGTCGCAATCCCAAATGCTCCACTTGCGATTTCTCAACCATCTGCCCCTCATCAACAAAATCCTCAACAACAAAAGGCTCAATATCTAAATCCAATAACGAAAAAGGATAGCGATGCCGCTATCCTTTTTCTATCTATAGTTCCTATAGCCTCTATATTTACTAAAGCTACAACACCCCTCCTTTTACCTTTTTACTTTTTTACCTTTTTACCCTTTTACTTTTCAATAGTTTTCCGCCTTCAGCTCGAAGAAACTCTGCGGATGGTCGCACACAGGGCAAATTTCGGGGGCATCCTTGCCCACAACCACATGACCGCAGTTGCGGCACTGCCAAATGGCGTCGCCATCACGTGAAAAGACAATTTTGTCTTCGATGTTCTTCAATAACTTGCGATAGCGCTCCTCATGGTGCTTCTCAATAGCTGCGACACCGCGGAATTTCTCGGCAATCTCAGTAAAGCCTTCCTCTTCGGCTTCTTTAGCCATACGGGCGTACATGTCTGTCCACTCGAAATTCTCTCCCTCGGCAGCCGCTTTAAGGTTTTCGGGAGTTGATTTGATGCCGCCTTCCAAATATTTAAACCACATCTTGGCATGCTCCTTCTCGTTGGCGGCTGTCTCCTCGAAGATGGCGCTTATCTGCACATAGCCGTCTTTTTTGGCTTTTGAGGCCCAATAGGTGTACTTGTTGCGAGCCATACTCTCACCTGCAAAGGCTATCTGCAGGTTTTTCTCTGTCTTTGTTCCTTTCAATGCTTTCATAATGCTTCTGTATTATATTAATGAATAAATCTCAATTAAATCACCTCAATCAGGTTCCCCCCTCCTGGGAGGGGGAAGGGGGAGGTTTAAATGCTTATTTCTCCACACAAACTTCTGTTCATCATCGCACGGATGGTGTCAGGGTCCTCATAACGGCCTTGCAGATGCATCAGTTTCGTTACGGCGGCCTCCACAGTACTGTCGTAACCGCTCACCACTCCGGCATTTTGCAACTGATAACCAGTGTCGTAACGTGACATGGCGACACAGCCGCTTACACACTGACTGATGTTTACAATGACGACACCTCGGCGCGAGGCAGACTCAAACAGACGCATGAGCCAGGGGGCCTGGGGCGCATTGCCGCTACCGAAAGTGCGCATCACGATGCTGCGCAACTCAGGAGCATCCAAAATATGACGGAATAGGTGCTCCTCTATGCCGGGGAAAAGTGAAAAGACAATAACATTAGTGTCCATCACCATGTGGGGCACCATGGCGCGTTGGTAGTCGGGCCGCAGGATATGGTGGTCGTGAAACGTGAAGTCTACTCCGGCATCACACAGGTGTGGATAGTTAAATGTGTCGAAGGCGTTAAAACCGTCGGCGGTGCGTTTCGTGGAGCGGTTTCCGCGCAACAGCTTGCCTCCAAAATAGATGCATACCTCGGGTACCTTCGGATATCCATCTTCGCCAACGGCGGCAGCCAGTTCGATGCTCGTCAACAGATTTTCCTTGCCGTCGGTGCGCAACTGTCCTATCGGCAACTGCGAACCGGTCAAGATGACAGGCTTCGTCAGGTTCTCCAGCATATACGACAGGGCGGAGGCAGTATAGGCCATTGTGTCTGTACCGTGCAATATTACAAAACCATCATATTCGTCGTAGCGGCGTGAGATGATGTCCACCAAATGGGCCCACTCAAGCGGACGGATATCAGAGGAATCTAAAGGGGGCGTGAACTGGTATGTGTCGAAACCAACACGCAGATAGCGGAACTCATACATCTGTTGGGCCAAATGGTCGAAATCCAAAGGCTCCAATGCCCCAGTCTGGGGGTTGATGTCCATGCCTATAGTGCCGCCAGTGTATATCAATAGAACTTTCCCGGTCCGACGGAATACTGTCGTTGTGTCATTCATATAATGTAATAGGTGGTTTTTACAACTGCAAATATAAACAAATATATCCATTCCACAAAAAATATCTTTTATCGTATATCTTTTTCATATTCATTAACTATGCATCTTGATGATGGATTATGACAACAAATGGACTTTTGTAACTGATAAAATTTGGATATGTCGGATGAATGATGTATCTTTGCCTGCAACTTGACGAAAGAGAGGAAACAACTATCAATATATCTATTAAAACAATAAATCGATCATGAAAAAATTTATGGACGAGAATTTCCTGCTCGAGACAAAAACAGCGCAGGAACTTTATCACAACCATGCGGCAAAAATGCCCATTATCGACTACCACTGCCACCTCATACCGCAGATGGTGGCCGATGACCACAAATTCAAGAGTATTACTGAACTGTGGCTCGGCGGCGACCATTACAAGTGGCGTGCTATGCGCACTAATGGCATCGACGAACGATTCTGCACGGGAAAAGACACTACCGATTGGGAAAAATTCGAGAAATGGGCGGAAACGGTGCCCTATACATTCCGTAACCCGCTATATCACTGGACACACTTGGAACTGAAAACAGCTTTTGGCATTGATAAACTGCTCTGCCCAAAAACGGCACGTGAAATCTTCGACGAGTGTAACGAAAAACTACAATTGCCGGAATACACGGCACGTGGCTTCATGCGCAGATACCATGTGGAATGTGTATGCACCACTGACGACCCTGTTGACGACCTCCGCTATCACAAGATGACACGGGAAAGTGGATTTGAAGTGAAGATGATACCGGCATGGAGACCCGACAAGGCGATGAACATCGAAAAAACGGATTTCGCGGATTATGTCAATCAATTGGCGGAGGTGTCGGGTGTCGACATCGTCAAATTCAAGGATATGGTCGATGCGCTGCAGAAACGACATGATTTCTTCCATGAAAACGGATGTCGTCTCTCTGACCATGGCATAGAGGAGTTTTATGATGAGCCATACACCGACTCACAGATAGAAACGATCTTCGCAAAGGCGATGCGAGGCCAAAGACTGTCAGTAGATGAGACAAGGCAGTACAAACATTGTTTCCTCACCATCATGGCGGAGATGGACCATGCTTCGGATTGGACGCAACAGTTCCACTATGGAGCAATTCGTGACAACAATAGCTTGATGTTCGACAGACTGGGACCTGACACAGGATTCGACTCTATTGGCGAATTCAACACAGCACAGGCTATGAGCCATTTCCTCAACAATCTTAATGCAGAGGGTAAACTCACTCGTACCATCATCTATACACTAAATCCTTGCGCCAACGAGGTCATTGCAACCATGCTTGGCAATTTCCAGGATGGTTCATGTCCTGGAAAAATACAGTTTGGCTCGGGATGGTGGTTCAACGACCAACTAGATGGCATGACACGCCAGATGAACGCGCTATCTGTACTTGGACTATTAAGCCGCTTTGTGGGAATGCTCACCGATTCTCGTTCTTTCCTCAGTTATCCGAGGCATGAATATTTCCGCAGGTTGCTCTGCAACCTCCTCGGAAATGATGTGGAGAAGGGATTGTTGCCCAATGATACAGAGTCGTTGGCACGTATGGTGGAGGACATCTCATACAACAATGCACGACGTTACTTTAAGTTCTATTGATAGCCTCAACTAGCTGTCACCAAACAGAAAGTGTCAAAAACAAATAATCGGTTATGTGTAGAACACATCACATTTAAAATTATGAGGAGTCAACCGACTCCTCATAATTTGTAGGGGCACGAGTTGATGTCCCCCTTAACTTCTATTCAATTTCCTTTGATTTTCCCCTTGCCAAGAAACTTTGTTTCAATATAAGCCTGGAATGTTTCCTTGTACATGTCGCCTATGGGAAGACTGATGGGTTCGCGACGTGCATCTGCTACCAACGGCTGAATGAACACACGGTTTTTGTTCACCTCTTCTATCTTGTTCAGGTTGATGATGTAAGAACGGTGGATGCGCATGAAAGTGGGAGGGAGAACGTCTTCCAATTTCTTCATCGACAATAGGGTGATGAGAGGCTTGGCTTGCCCTGTCAACCAAATCTTTAGGTATTCGCTCATGCCTTCTACATAGGCAATGTCGCGCATGCTCACCTTTACTATTTTATAGTCGGTCTTAACGAAGATATTGTCGTCTGTAGGCTGAATCGTTTCAGGAATGGAAGGCGACAATGACAGTCGGTCGAGCAGACGTTGTGCCGAACGCTGGAAATCCTGTAGGCCGAAAGGCTTCAATAGGTAGTCCACGGCATTTACCTTGAATCCTTCCACAGCATATTCGGAATAGGCGGTGGTGAAGACAACCAACGGAGGGGATGGCAGAGACTTAACAAAATCCATGCCGTTCAAGTCGGGCATGTTGATGTCGCAGAAGATGGCATCTACAGAGTCGTGCTCCAAGAAGCGATGGGCTTCAAGGGCACTTTGGCATTGACCAGCCAACTCCAAGAAAGACACCTTGCCGATATAGGTTACTAACTGCTGAAGAGCCAATGGCTCATCATCTATGGCGAGAACTCGAATCATGATAGGGGGATGGTTAATTCGACATTGTATTCTTTGGCTCCATCGTTGATGACCAATGTGTAATGGTTGTCATAAAGTAAATCCAATCGCTGACGAACATTTGCAAGACCGACGCCGCCTTTCTCCTCATTCGGCTTCTCGGCCTTCGAATTACGACAACGGAAGAGTAAATGGTCATTGTCAAACGAGGCTTTCACTTCGATAAATGACGCATGCTGGTAGCTCACACCGTGTTTGAAAGCGTTCTCGATAAATGAGATGAGCATCAACGGGGGGATGGACTTCTCGGGGACTTCCTCGGGTAAATCCACACTGATTTTCACCTTGTCGGTATATCGCAACTGCATCAGCTTAATGTAAGTACGTAGAAACTCAAACTCCCTGGACAATGACACACCGCTCTTGTCACCCTCGTACAAAACGAAACGCATCATCTTCGACAACTCCAAGATGGTCTCTTGGGCCTTCTGTGGTGCGATGTCTACTAATGCGTGGATGTTGTTCAAGGTATTCATGAAGAAATGGGGATTGATCTGGTAGCGAAGGTAAACCAACTGCTGTTCCAGGTTCTGCTTCTCCAACTCCAACAACTTCTTGCGGTCGTTACGGCTTCGGAAATAAAACTTCACGCCGAGGTTGGCGCCAAACATCAATAGGAGAATCATGACGGCCAGGATGTCGCGCTCACCGATGATGGGGGGTGGAAAATGACGACGGAAAGCAAACGGAGGATGGTTGTCAGACGTTGAAGAATGACTGCTACTTAACTCGCTTGGACGACTGTCACGAAGTTCCATGGGAGGAGGCATTTGACGCATTGTTCTCTTGCGGTCGGGACGGATACTGCACTGGTAGATGACGAAAACTGTCAAGATGATGGCAACAATGGAGAAATACAAAAGCCGACGCTGCTTATATACCAGCAGGGGAGCTAATAAAAAGTTGTGGATGAGGAACAGCAGAAGGAATACGGCAAAACGACGCCACACAATAAACACTTCTGTCCAATCGAAAGAAATGGATTGGTCGCTAACCGAACGGACATAAAGACTTAGTAGTGGGGTCGCAAAAAGTATGACCCACACAACCAAATATATCACGTTTTCTTGACGAGACTGATTCTTCAACCAAAGCATATCTTCCAAACCCATTCCTTTTTACTTTTTTACCCTTTTACTTTTTTACCCTTTTACTCTTTTACCTTTTTACCTTTTTTACCATGGCCAAGGACCCGGACCGCCACCACCGCCTGTATACGATGAGAGCGAAACGGTAGTGGTGTTGCTCGTCTCTGTGATGGTGCCGCCGATATTGCCAACACCGTCAAAGAGTGTGGTGCCGCCGCTTACGCTCACGCTCTTTTTCAAGGTTGGTTTAGTAGAGGCCGAAACAACAATCTTATTGCCGCCGCTTGCTGGGGTTTTGAAGGCGAAAGTCTCACCGCCGTAAGTCATCGCATACCAAGTGTTGCTGCTCCACGATGAGGAGTAATAACAAGACTGCGACAGACTGGCACCATTTTCCAGACCACCAATGGCCACCAAGGTGCCACCGCTCACGTATAGCTTCTTATGCTCTTCGCTGTTGGCATCGATGGCTACCTCGGGTTGGGAAGAACCAATAGCGTACACCAAACCGCCTTTGATATAACAGTTGCCGTTGGCATCAAGGCCGTCATTGCCCGATGAACGGGCGTACACATAACCGCCCGAAATGGTAAGGTCACCCGTACCAACCTTCTCTCCACTTACAGTGGTGTAAGAGGCGTTGATGCCGTCATCTGAAGCGTTCACGGTGGTCTGACCGCCGCTGATGGTGATGCTGTTCTTGCTCTCAATACCTTCGCCACCAGCTCCTGTGGTGGTGACGCTGATTACCGCGTCACCGTTGATGCTGAGGGCTCCGTCTACCTTGATGCCTTTGGGCGATGACTTGTGGTCGCTGTCGTATGACTCGAGTTGTCTCGAATTAGTGATGGTGGTGAGCGTGCCATTCGAAGAGGCGGCGACGGCATGGCCCGAAGTGTGGATGGTTAATGTGCCACCAGTGGCTGTAAAAGTGCC
Organism: Prevotella sp.; assembly: GCA_017538105.1. Taxonomy (GTDB): domain Bacteria; phylum Bacteroidota; class Bacteroidia; order Bacteroidales; family Bacteroidaceae; genus Prevotella. Next base: position 33,300 of record JAFYJN010000012.1, read on the forward strand.
ATCTCCATTGATGCCTTTGCCTCCTGCACCAGTACTCGTCAGGTCGAGGTTGCCACCACTGATGATGATGTTGCCATCGGCCCCTAAACAAGCGCAGGCCTTGGTCTTTTGTTTGGTGCTGTCCCATAGACCTCCGCCACTTGTGCCCACTGTGATGGTGCCGCCGCTGATAGTCATGTCGCCTTCGCCCTTGATGCCTTTGGCGGCATTGGCGGTGACGTTGATATTGATGGTGCCTCCTTGAAGGTAAATGTTGCCACTGTCTTCTTCTTCATGGTCGGTGGTCTCGCCTGTGGAGGCATTGCCGTCGATATCGCATTGGATGCCGTCATCATCCACACCGCTGATATTCACAGTGCCGCTTTCCATTAGAAAATACTCAGTGCAGTTGATGCCGTCACCAACGGCTGACGTGATGTTCAGGGTGGCATTCTTCAGAGTCATATATTCGCCAGTCTTGATACCGTGTTTCACCTTGCCAACAATGTTCAGGATTCCCTTCTGCGCAAACTCGGCATGTCCCTTCACGTATAGACAGCCTTTCTGCGAATTGTTCGAAGCGTCGGTCAAGCTGTTCTCGGTGTCATTGCAAACTTTTATTTTGATGCGCTTGCCGTTTTGAATGTGTACGGCAGCTCCGCTGTAAACGGGGTTGGTGTTGGTCAATGTTAGCCCGTTTAACTCCACCGTGGCTTTGTAATCGCCTGACATATAAAACTCGCCGTCGCTGGAAACGCCGCTCAATGTATAGGTGATTTCTTGGGCGAGGTCGTTGCTCTGGGCTATAGACACGTGGGCGTTACTAATGGTGGGGGTGAGGTATTGAGCAACGTTGCCTGCTATCACCACCGAGGCTGAAGAACCTTCGTATACTACGCGAACGGTGTTGTCTGTCACTTCGCTCTCGTCGACAGTCATCGCGTTGATGTCGTTCAGGGCAAAGGTTTTGCCCATAATGGTTAACGTGGTTCCGCTGGTATAGGTCATGTCTCCGGTCTGAGAGGATGGAAACTGATAGGTTACGCAGCCTACCGTAACGTTCAACGTCTGGGACATGGCTCCCACGGTCATGGCAATAGCCACGAGAAGTGAATAGGTCTTTTTCATCTCATGGTAATTTTAAAGGTCTTGTCACAGGTCTTTACTATATAGATGCCTTTACGCATATGATCCTTCGTTACTTGACGTCCCTGAAGGTCGAAAATGGTGATGTCCTCGTCTTGGGGCAACGTTTCGATGTCTATCGTCTTAATGCCGGTAATGTCTTCTTCATTTGAAAATGCCATCTTCTCAAGATTGGCTACGGGAATGGAAAGGGTGTTCTCCCCATTGGTGGCGATAAGGGTGCCGTCACTGAAACTGATATTTGCACCGGTGGCGGCAATACTTTGCGTAGTTCCGTCGGTGAGCGTGAACTGCAGATATTTGTAGTCGGATGCACGCATGCCAAGAACCAACGTACACAATATTCCGGCAATTATTACTTTTTTCATAATAACGCTTGTTTTTTGATTTGTTGTTTATGTCTCTTTACTTGTTTTATTTGCAAAAGTAAGCAAAGTCCCTTTTTCTTCCAAAAAAAATCAGTTAAATGCACTCATCGTTCAGCGAATGCTATGAATTCAGATTCTTTTCATGTTGTTTCGTTTTCGGTTTTCTGCTCTTTAGCCAATTTGCTCATTTCTGCCTTGGGAAACTTTTTCTAGATATGACGGACTGCCAATTCGTTTTTTTTCCTAATTTTGCACCATGAGAGTGAACTGCAGGAGTCTTGGACAAATGCCTTCGCATAAACAGACACTACCACTTCAGGTGGAGCCTTCATAAACACGATTTTTTATACACAGAAAGCAACCTCGTTAACAATCAATACAATGAACAAAAAAGTCTATTTCGCAGGCTCCATCCGTGGAGGGAGGCTTGACGCCAATCTCTACAAACGCATCATCGAATACATCCAACTTTCTGACACGGTCCTAACTGAACATGTGGGCGATCTGGCATTGAGCGCACTCGAACGAGGGCCACAAGGCGACAGGGCTATCTACGAACAGGACACGGCATGGCTTCGACAGTCAGATTTGCTCATAGCAGAATGTTCTTGCCCGTCCCTGGGCGTGGGCTATGAACTGGCTTATGCCGAACACCTGAACATACCCTGCCACATATTCTACAACAAGACTCATTGCCAACTATCCGCCATGCTCACTGGCAACACCTTTTTTAATATATACCCCTATGAACACGAAGAGGAAATCTTTCAGATGATAGACAGGATAATCTCATCATAGCTCACACACCACATTCTTCCCATAACGGGAAACGCAAAATAATTAATGTTTTATTTTGAGTTTCTCTTCGTTTTCACTACCTTTGCAGATAAATAACCTTTCAACCTTCTAGTTATGACACTCATCCTCGTCGCTATTTTGCTCATGGCTTTCGTTCTCATTTCCACGGAAAATATCACGAATGTCAATAAAGCGGCTGTGGCTATTTTCGCCGGCACTGTAGGGTGGGTGCTCTACATTTGTTGGGGGACCGACTTCGTAACGAGCCAACATAACGGAGAATATGTCGATTTCCTGAACGGGGCCGTGGCCACTAGTACGGCGGTAAAGCAATATATAGCACAGGAGATTTTCCTTAAATATGTGGGAAGGGCGGCAGAGGTGGTTCTCTTCCTCCTGGCCACCATGACCATCGTCGAGATTCTCAATAACAACGGGTGCTTCGATTTCATCGCTTCATGGACGCGCACCAGACGAAGCCGACGACTGTTGTGGGGACTCGCCACAGCCACATTCCTGCTCTCCGCAAACCTGGACAACGTCACCACAACTGTCATGATGCTTGTCATCATGCGTAACCTCATACCTACACGCGCTCACCGACTCATATACGGCAGTGCCATCGTGTTGGCGGCCAACAGTGGGGGGGCTCTCACAGTCATCGGCGATCCAACAGGGTTGGTGTTGTGGAACATCGAGGCGGTGACAGCGTCTGATTTCTCTTTCTCACTCCTCTTGCCTTGTATGGCACTATGGGTCGTGCCTACATTCCTGCTGGGGAGAATGCTGCCAGAAAGAGTAGACATAGAATGGAGGCAGATGCCTTATAGGGGCGACGACACGAACCTCAATGTTTGGCAGCGTGTGGTCATGCTCTTTGTGGGAATCGGTGGACTGTGGTTCATCCCAACCTTCCATAATATTACAAAACTCAGTCCTTTCCTTGGTGCTACATGTGTGCTGTCCGTACTTTGGGTGGTGAACGAAATATTTAACCGCAAACTCATGCGCATTGATAAGATGGCCAGCAACCGTAAACCGATAGCTCTCCAATATGGAGTTATACAGATGATGCTGTTTGTGTTGGGTATCATGTTGGCCATAGCCGTGGTACAGGAAACGGGGGCCATACGATGGCTCGCCGGCATATGCGACAGACATGTGGGTAATGTGTGGATAATGGGTGCCATCATGGGATGCTTCAGTACAATACTCGACAATTTCGCCACGGCCATGAGTTTCATATCATTCCATTCGGTGAATGGATTGGATGGAACGGCTGGAACCATGGTCGACTACATGCAGAATGGGGCATACTGGAAAATGGTGGCATTCTCGGTGGCAGCCGGCGGAAATCTGATGATTATCGGCTCCATGAGCGGCATGGCATTGTTGAAGATGGAACGTGTTAGGGTGGGGTGGTTTTTCCGAAACATAGGAACAAAAGCTATCCTTGGATGGATAGCCGGACTCATCATCCTCTTCTTCACCATCTAACCCTACCTTCCCATAGAATGAAAAGCATGAAGAACCTGGATAATCTTGGTAAAAGACAAGGGTTGCTTATGAAAACTCGATAACCTAAATAATATCAATCATAAATGGCAAGAATAAAGACTATAGGAGTCATGACATCCGGAGGCGATGCTCCGGGCATGAACGCGGCCATTCGTGCGGTCACTCGTGCGGGTATTTGTAATGGTTTCAACATCATGGGTATCTATCGCGGATACGATGGACTTATCAACGATGAAATAGTACCCTTCACAACCGAAAACGTAAGTGGCATCATCATGTCGGGAGGCACAATCCTGAAAACGGCACGTAGCAAGGAGTTCATGACAACGGAAGGAAAGCGGAAAGCTTATGATAACATGGTGAAACATGGCATCGATGCTTTGATTGTTATCGGCGGAAATGGGTCGCTCACCGGGGCAATGCACTTCGCTCAGGAATATGATGTGTGCTGCATAGGACTACCAGGTACCATCGACAATGACCTGTATGGTACCGATTCAACCATCGGTTACGACACAACCATGAATACCATCATGGACTGCGTGGACCGGATACGCGACACGGCACAAAGTCACGAACGGATATTTTTCGTTGAGGTGATGGGACGAGATGCAGGATTCCTCGCACAGAACAGTGCCATCGCAAGCGGGGCCGAGGCGGCCATCATACCTGAAGACTCTACCGATGTTGACCAATTGGCCCGGTTTATGGAGCGTGGTATCAGAAAGTCGAAGAAAAGCTGTATCGTCATAGTGTCGGAGAGTCCCAAATGTGGTGCGCTCTACTACGCTGAGCGTGTCAGAAAAGAATTTCCTAACTTCGATGTGCGGGTGTCTATCCTCGGGCATCTACAACGGGGTGGTCGTCCGACAGCACACGACCGCATCTTGGCCAGCCGTACAGGAGTGGGGGCTATAGAGGCCATCCTTCAGGGGCAGCGTAATGTGATGATTGGTGTTCGCAACAACGAGGTGGTTTATGTGCCACTCAGCGAAGCCATAAGAAGCGACAAACCGTTTGACAAAAAACTCATAAAAGTGCTTGACGAACTGAGCATCTAAAAAAATAGGACGTTTATTGTGCGTTTAAGTTTCTTTTTCGTAATTTTGCGATGTAAATTTATATTCTGATATCATTAACAATTAAATAATTTCTGCTTATGTCTAAAATCAATGGGCACATATCTCAAATTATTGGTCCCGTTATCGACGTATACTATGATACCAAGGGACAGGATGCTGAGAAAGTGTTGCCAAAAATCCACGATGCCTTGCGCGTGGTACGTCCTGATGGACGCGACCTCATCATCGAGGTGCAACAGCATATAGGAGAAGATACCGTTAGATGCGTCGCCATGGACAATACCGACGGATTGCAGCGTGGATTGGAAGCTGTGACAACGGGATTTCCTATCCTCATGCCAGCGGGCGACCAAATCAAAGGACGCATGCTCAACGTGATAGGACAACCTATCGACGGTATGCAACAACTTGACATGGAGGGGGCTTATCCCATTCACCGCGAAGCTCCGAAATTCGAAGAACTGTCCACACAGAAAGAGGTCCTTTCAACAGGTATCAAGGTGATCGATTTGTTGGAACCCTATATGAAAGGTGGTAAGATTGGCCTCTTCGGTGGTGCTGGTGTGGGAAAGACCGTGCTCATCATGGAGCTGATCAATAACATCGCCAAAGGGCATAACGGTTTCTCGGTGTTCGCAGGAGTGGGGGAACGTACTCGTGAAGGGAACGACCTCATCCGCGAAATGATTGAGAGTGGGGTGGTGCGCTATGGCGAAAAGTTCAAGAAGGCCATGGACGAGGGAAAATGGGACCTCTCGCTTGTCGATCCTGAGGAACTCAAGAAAAGCCAGGCCACACTGGTTTATGGACAGATGAACGAACCGCCGGGTGCTCGTGCATCGGTGGCTCTCTCCGGACTGACTGTGGCGGAAACGTTCCGCGACAATGGAGGTAAAGACGGCGCCGCAGCCGATATCCTCTTCTTCATCGACAACATCTTCCGATTCACTCAGGCGGGCTCGGAAGTGTCGGCGCTGCTCGGACGTATGCCGTCGGCTGTGGGTTACCAACCTACTCTGGCTTCGGAGATGGGTACCATGCAGGAACGTATTACATCAACGAAAAAGGGGTCTATCACTTCGGTGCAGGCGGTGTATGTGCCAGCCGACGACCTTACCGACCCTGCTCCTGCCACCACCTTCACTCACCTCGACGCCACGACGGTGCTCTCACGTAAAATCGCTGAGTTGGGTATTTACCCTGCTGTCGATCCGTTGGGCTCGACATCTCGTATCCTCGACCCGCTCATTGTGGGAAAGGAACACTACGACTGTGCGCAAAGGGTCATCCAAATTCTGCAGCGATACAACGAGTTGCAAGACATCATCGCCATCCTCGGTATGGACGAGTTGTCAGATGAGGATAAACTGACCGTGAACCGCGCACGCCGTGTTCAGCGATTCCTCTCGCAACCGTTCTCTGTGGCGGAACAGTTCACGGGTCTGCCGGGTGTCATGGTGTCCATCGAAGATACCATCAAGGGATTCAATGCCATTCTCGACGGCGAGGTCGATGATCTGCCCGAACAAGCGTTCCTCAACGTGGGTACCATCGACGATGCCAAGGAGAAAGGTAAGCGATTGCTCGAACAGGCTAAAGGTTGACACGTATGCTGAAATTGAAAATAGTATCTCCGGAAAGAATTGAATACCAGGGTGAAGCTTCCGACGTGAAGGTGCCGGGAACCTTGGGCAACTTTGAGATACTCGAAAACCACGCGCCCATCATCTCCTCTCTGCAGAAAGGTATCGTAGAGTATACTAACAGTGAGGGTGTGCAACAACTCCCCATTACGGGTGGCTTCGTCGAGGTGCTGAAAAACGAGGTGTCGCTCTGCGTGGAAAAAGATGATGAGCCTGACTGAGTTCGCTTTCTCTCTGGTGTTCTTCACTTTGCTGGGATTGGCTTATGTAAAAGGCTATGATGCGGTGAAAAAACATGCACCGACATATCTGCCGCATTTCTATCTCATCATGACGGCTGTCAGAATAGTGATGGTGATAACGGTGGTAGCGGTTTATACATTGCTGATTTCCAAAAGCAGAGACGATTCTATTCATTTCGCCATTTGGTTCCTAATACTCTACGGCGTCATGATGATAGTGACACTGATTTATAAACATTAAATAATAAATGATATGAAAAGACTGCTCATCACATGGATGGCACTCCTTGTTTTCATGCCGCTGTTTGCATCGGAACAGGGGGGTGAGACCATCAATGCGAAAGAGGTGGTTCTTGAACACATCAAGGATAGTCATGAGTGGCATATCACCAACATCGGCGACAAACCGCTGGTCATACACCTGCCGGTCATCGTCCATAGTTCCACAGGATGGCATGTCTTCTGCAGTTCTAAGTTCGCGCACGAACCCGATGCCAACGGATACCGCATGGCACCGGAACATAACTTGGCCATCGCCACAAAAGGCGACAACGCAGGAAAAATAGTGGAACTGGGTGCAGGGGGGGAGACTCCAGTGACCGACCTCTCTATCACAAAAACGGTGGCAGTGATGTTCATCAATGCGATTATCTTGCTGTGCTGCATCCTGATACCGGCCCGCTGGTATAGAAAACACAAGGCGAGTGACCCGGCACCCAAGGGATTCACAGGATTCATCGAGATGATGGTCATGTATGTGGTGGATGAAATCATCAAGCCGGGAGTGGGGAAGGGTTACGAAAAGTACACTCCTTATCTGCTCACGTGCTTCTTTTTCATCTTTACGTGCAATGTCATGGGACTCATGCCCTTCCCGCCAGGGGGAGGGAATGTGACGGGCAACATCGCCGTGACGTTCTTCCTTGCTCTTTGTACGTTCATCATCGTGCAGTTCAGCGGAAACAAACATTACTGGAAGGATATCTTCTGGCCGGATGTGCCAACATGGCTTAAGGCGCCGGTACCGATCATTCCAGTGATAGAGTTCGTGGGTATTTTCACGAAACCTTTCGCACTCATGATCCGTCTCTTCGCAAATATGATGGCTGGACACGCTATCGCAATAGCCATTACGTGTATCATCTTCCTCGTGGCGGGAAAGGTCATTGCCGTGCAAGTGGGTATGAGCACGCTGAGTGTTCTCATGAGCATATTTATGATGTGTCTCGAATGTCTTGTATGCTTCATCCAGGCTTTGGTGTTCACTATGCTTAGCGCGGTGTTCATCGGACTGGCACGTGTGCAACCTGAACACGAATAGTTCATTCCTATCAACTACCACTTTAACTCCCATTTCTGAGAATACATAAATTCAATAATAAACAATAACAATTTAAACAAAACAACTATGATTGCAACATTATTGGCCGCTGAAGGCCTTGCTAAGTTGGGCGCTGCAATAGGCGCTGGTCTCGCCGCTATTGGCGCAGGTATCGGTATCGGTAGAATCGGTGGACAGGCAATGGATGCCATGGCCCGCCAGCCGGAAGTGATGAACAAACTGTTCATCAACATGATTGTCGCCGCCGCTCTTATTGAGGGTGTGGCACTCTTCGCAGCAGTTATCGCATTCCTCTGCATTTAATGTTGATCGTTGATGATTGAACGAATAGTGAATGAAAATTCTTAATACTCAGAAACGAGCAACTCGTCAAATCATCAACTAAAAAACTAGTTTCCATGGATTTATTGATTCCAAGTACTGGCCTGCTGTTTTGGATGACAATCACGTTCCTCGTGGTGTTTTTCCTCCTATGGCGCTATGGCTTTCCTGTCATCACAAAAATGGTGAACGATAGGAAGGCTTTCATCGACGATAGTCTGAAAAAAGCGCACGAGGCGAACGAGAAATTGGCCAATATTCAGAAAGAAGGTGAATCCATCTTGCAGGAGGCACGCGAGCGGCAGGCCCAAATATTGAAAGAAGCGGCCGAAACACGTGATGCCATCGTCGAAAAAGCTCAGGAAAAAGCTCGCGTTGAGGGGGCTAGGCTGCTCGCAGAGGCAAAAACGGAAATAGAGACGGAGAAACAGAATGCTATACGCGATATTCGTGCGCAAGTGGCGGAACTCTCCGTTCAAATATCCGAAAAAATCCTGAGGCAAAACCTGCATTCTGACAAAGAGCAGATGGATTTGATCAACCGCCTGCTGGATGATGCTGTGGGGAAAAATGATCTCGTAAATTAAAGCGTATGGACTTAGGAGTAATATCGGTAAGGTATGCTCGGGCATTGCTCAAAAGCAGCATGCTGTCGAAACAGGAAGAGAAGGTGTATGAAGATATGAAGACGATGCTCGGCAATTATCTTCATGTGCCCCAGCTCCGTACCACGATAGACAACCCCATGCTTGACAACGCCAAGAAAATTGAGGTGCTGAATGCGGCTTGTGGCGACAAACCAACGGACCTTACCAAGAGATTCGTGAAAATGGTGGTCGACGAGGGACGTGAACAGACCATGCAGTTCATGGCGGCGGCATACATCACGCTTTACCGACAGCAGAAAAACATCATCAGCGGAAAACTCATCACCGCCGCTGCCGTCAACCCCGTTACGGAGAGGAAGATGAAACAGTTGGTGGAGAGCAGAACTAATGGCACTGTGGAATTCCAAACTGAGGTGAACCCGGATATCATCGGGGGATTCATACTCGAATACGATACTTACAGGATGGATGCAAGCGTGCAACGACAACTGCGTGACATCCTCACGCAGCTAAAGAAATAGGAAAGATAGAACGTTCGCTGTTTTAATTTTCTAATATTTTAATATTTTAATTCTAAAGATCGAATGTCAGATAAAATAAAACCAAGCGAAGTGTCGGAAGTGCTGTTGCAGCAGTTACAGGGCATCAGCGACGGACAGAAGTTCGATGAGGTGGGCACCGTGCTCCAGGTGAGCGATGGCGTGGCGCGCATTTATGGACTGCGCAATGCCGAGGCCAACGAATTGCTGGAGTTCGAAAACGGCACCATGGCTATCGTGATGAACCTCGAAGAGGATAATGTGGGCTGCGTGCTCTTGGGTTCCACTTCGGGCATCAAAGAGGGCATGGTTGTGAAACGCACTAAACGAATCGCTTCCATACGCGTCAACGATAACATGCTGGGACGTGTTATCAATCCGCTCGGACAGGCAATCGATGGAAAGGGCGACATCGACCTCTCCAACGCTTTCGAGATGCCACTCGACAGAAAGGCGCCTGGTGTCATCTATCGACAGCCGGTGAAGGAACCGTTGCAGACGGGCCTCAAGGCGGTCGACTCGATGATTCCTATCGGACGGGGACAGCGAGAGCTTATCATCGGTGACCGACAGACGGGAAAAACGGCAATCGCAGTGGACACCATCATCAACCAGAAAAGCTTCTACGAGGCTGGAAAACCGGTGTATTGTATCTATGTGGCCATCGGACAGAAAGCTTCTACAGTGGCGGCTCTCGTGCAAAACCTAAAGGAACATGGGGCTATGCCTTATACCATCATCGTTTCGGCAACGGCGGCAGATCCAGCTGCTATGCAGTACTATGCTCCGTTCGCGGGAGCAGCCATAGGCGAATATTTCCGCGACAGAGGTGAGTCGGCGCTTGTCGTCTACGATGACTTGTCGAAACAAGCCGTGGCTTACCGTGAGGTGTCGCTTATCCTTCGCCGTCCCTCGGGACGCGAGGCATACCCGGGCGACGTGTTCTACCTCCACAGCCGTCTTCTCGAACGTGCGGCGCGTATCAACGACCAACAGGAGGTGGCTGAGAAAATGAACGACTTGCCAGAGTGCATGAAAGGGCATGTACGTGGTGGTGGCTCGCTCACGGCACTCCCCATCATCGAAACTCAGGCGGGCGACGTGTCGGCGTATATCCCGACAAACGTCATCTCTATTACCGATGGACAGATTTATCTCGAAACGGATCTCTTTAACCAAGGATTCCGACCGGCTATTAACGTGGGTATCTCGGTGAGCCGTGTGGGTGGATCGGCACAGATAAAGAGTATGAAGAAGGTGGCGGGAACGCTGAAAATCGATATGGCACAATACCGCGAGTTGGAGGCTTTCTCGAAATTCTCCAGTGATATGGATGCTGTGACAGCGATGACGCTCGACCGAGGACGAAAGAACAACCAACTGCTCATACAGCCTCAATACCAGCCAATGCAGGTGGGCGAACAGGTAGCCATCCTCTTCTGTGGAACGCGTGGACTGATGCACGATGTGCCCGTCGATCAGGTGCGCCAATGCCAGGATGCTTTCCTCGACAAGCTGCGCACAAGCAACCCGGAGGTCATCGAACTGCTTGGTAGCGGCAAGATTGACGACGAAGCCATGAAAGTGCTTGAAAACGTCATGAGTGACATTACCGGACAGTATAAAGCATGATAGCCTATGCCGTCGCTCAAAGAGATAAAAAACCGGATAGCATCTGTCAATAGCACGCGTAAAATCACGAGTGCCATGAAAATGGTGGCATCTTCGAAGCTTCACCACGCCCAGATGATGATTGAGAATATGTTGCCATATGAAACCATGCTCGAACATATCCTGAAAGCTTTCTTGGCTGCCGAGGCCGACGCGCAATCTGTCTACGACCAGGAACGACCGGTGAAGAATGTGGCTCTCGTGGTGTTTGCTTCCAACAGTAGCCTCTGTGGGGGATTCAATGCCAATGTGCTGAAGATGATGCAGCAGGTGGTCGACGGTTATAGCCACCTCGGTAAAGAGCACATCCTGGTCTATCCCATAGGACGTAAGGTGTCGGAGAGAGTGGGCAAGATGGGACTGCGTTCGGCTGGTAACTTCATGGAATTGGCCGACAAGCCGAATGTCAACCAATGCATTGACATTGCCATGGAACTGGGCGAGAAATTCCGTAGCGGCGAGGTGGATAAGGTGGAACTTATTTACCACCACTTCAAAAGCGCTGGTTCCCAAGTGCTAACACGGAAGACGTTCCTGCCCATCGATATCTCCACCGAACTGGAGCGAGACCATGAACGGGACCTCACGTCTACCATCGTCACCAAAGAGGCGCAGGACTATTTGAAAAAGCATAAGAAGGAGGTACGGCACGAGCAAGAGGAGGTAAAACCTCTTAACGACAATTTCATTGTCGAACCAGACATGGAGTCGGTCCTGAGGGTGCTCATACCCAAATTGGCGCATCTCATGCTCTATACGGCTCTTCTCGACAGTAACGCTTCCGAACACGCGGCACGTATGGTGGCCATGCAGACGGCTACTGACAATGCAGATGAACTGCTACGCGAACTCAATCTGCAGTATAACAAGAGCCGACAGCAGGCTATCACCAACGAACTGCTCGACATCGTCGGTGGTTCAGTCAACAACTGATGCACACTCTTTTTTCTTTATAACGGTTCAGGCTTCACATCGTGTGGGCCTGAACTGTTTTTCTTCCTTTTAACAATGGATAAACCAACAGCAAAAGACATCATCTCATTTATGGAGTCGTTGCGCGACGAAGAGCAGCGATGTAACCTCATGCGTTTTTTCAAGACGGGGGAAGGCGATTATGGCGAGGGCGACGAGTTCTTGGGATTGAAAGTTCCGCAGACGCGAGAGGTGGCGAAACGGATGTCCGACTTGCCCTTGGAGGAGGTGCCCGAATTGCTTGTCAATCGATTCCATGAAGTACGCTTGTGTGGATTGCTCATCCTAGTGAGGAAGTTCGAGTCGTTGGCAAAAAAAAGAATGGAACGCTCTGAGAAATGCATGACTGAACGGGATGAGATTGTTGGGATGTATCTTCATTATGCTGATTACGCAAACAATTGGGACTTGGTAGATTTGTCGGCTCCAAAGATTGTCGGCCATTGGCTGATGCTGCCAACACTTTTAGGTGACAAACAGACTATTATGGATGAATTGGCTCAGAGCAACAATCTCTGGCGACAACGTATCAGCATGGTTTCTACATGGATGACTTCACGAATGGGCGACCCGTCATGGTGCCTCCGCTATGCTGAGATGCATTTGCATCACTCCCACGACCTGATGCATAAGGCTGTGGGATGGATGCTACGCGAGATGGGAAAACAGGTCAGTATGGACCTGTTGCGCGACTTCCTTCAAAGACACGTCCATGAAATGTCGCGCACTACATTACGCTATGCCATCGAAAAAATGACTGACGAGGAAAGGAAGTATTGGATGAACTACTCTCCTTCTTAATTCTTACTTATACAAAAAGCGTTTGATGCTCATCTTTGGGGTCTTTTCAAAAGGTGAATCCATCAGTTCCACCTTGTTGATTTGACTGTAAGCGGGAAGCGATTTGTTGGCAGTGGTGCGTATCAGTTCTGGGATGCCCTTTCTTGACTCTTCGTCTAAATCCTCGGGAATTTCAGGATATACCAAGGCCACTAGTTTGCCTTTGCGGTCCACGACGAGTGATTCAATCACATACGGACAGCCTGAAAGCACCGCCTCCAATTCTTCTGGATAGATGTTCTGGCCGGAAGAGTTGAGAATCATCGACTTGATGCGGCCACGGATGAAAATGTTGTTCTCGTCATCTATCAGACCCAGGTCACCGGTTCGGAACCATCCATCGTCAGTGAAAGCTGCGGCGTTGGCCTCGGGATTCTTATAATAGCCAATGGTAATGTTGCGGCCACGAACTTGGATTTCACCCGCGATAGCCTTCGGGTCTTCCGAATCTATTCTTAGCTCGTGGACGGGTTTGCCACAGGAACCAGGGACAAAATTGGGCCACCATTCCCAACCCAGCAATGGGCAGGCCTCCGTCATTCCATATCCCACAGTAAAAGGTAGGTGTATGTCGAAGAAGCATTGCTCCACTTCTGGCTTGAGCGGGGCTCCTCCCATGATGAAACAGCGCACGCGACCACCAAAGGCCGACAGTATCTTTTTGCGAATGATCTTGTAAATGAGTTTTTTCGCATAAGGCATGTTGAACATCCATTGTATTTTCTCCAATGCGGGCTTGATGGAACTGGCATAAACCTTTTCCATGACCAACGGCACAGTGACAACCATATAGGGTTTCACATCCTGCATCGCTTTGAGAAGTGTCGTTGGCGATGGGGTCTTGCCAAGGAAATACACGGTGACACCATCGACATTGGGATGGATGAATTCGATAGCCAGACCATACATGTGGGCCATGGGGAGCATTGAGACGATGGTTTCTCCAGGGTGGTTCGGAAATTGATTGTTGGCAAAATCGTCGGTGTCGGAAATGGCTCCGTATGTGAGCATTACGCCTTTGGGGTTGCCCGTAGTTCCTGACGTGTAATTGATGATGGCCAACTTGTCCGAATTGTTCGTGGGATAGGAAACGAAATCGGGTGAGAGCCCATGAGGATGACGGTGCGAGAATGCCTTTTCACGGTTCTTCCAGGCTTTGGCCACTTTCTCATCCCTATGCCATAGTAAACTCCAATCTTTCACATTGATGGCAGCCTTGAGAACGGGCATTTGCTCGGGGTTCAGCTTCTTCCAGATGTCCTCGTCGGTAAAAAGAAGGACGCTGTCAGAGTGATTCGTGAGAGCAGTGACACTGTTGGGGTGGAAATCGGCTAAAAGTGGTACTGCCACGCAGCCATTGACATTGGTGTCCCAGAATGCGATGGCCCAGCGGGCTGAATTACGGGCGCAAATGGCAATCTTGTTGCGCTTGGTTATCCCGGCTTCGTTGATGAATAGCCGGAACTGTTCTATGTTTGTGGCTAAATCTGCATAAGTAAAGGATTCGCCATTGTAGTCACAGAGTGCTTTTTGGTTCCATTGTTTGCGAACCGTCTCCTCAAGTTTTTTCAGATAGTGTTTCATGGAGCTTCAATACTTGGTTGATACTTGTTCAATGATATTGGTTTTCAGAACAACGGTGATGGTGGGTAATCCTTTATACTCAGATAACGGCTACTACTTCAATTTCCACCAACGCCCCTTTGGGTAAAGTCTTTACCGCAACGGCTGAACGGGCGGGGAAGGGCTCGGTAAAAAAGTCTGCATACACGGTGTTCATGTCGGAAAAGTCTTTCATGTCTGCCATGAATACAGTTGTTTTTACAACATCACCCAGCGTAAGGCCTACTTCTTCCAAGATAGCCTTCACATTCAACAGTGATTGACGTGTTTGTTCCTTGATGCCACCTTCGACAAAAACACCTGTTGATGGGTCAATGGGAATTTGGCCGGAGGTATAGACGAAATTACCCACTTGGACCGCTTGACTGTAAGGTCCGATTGCTGAAGGTGCCTTTGTCGTACTGATTGCTTTCTTCATAATTGTCTCTTTGGTTATGTTGATAGATTGTGTTTTAATTCTTCCAAGCATTAACTTTTTCGTTGATTTCCTCTCTTTTCCTCATTTTGAATTGTATTCTGGTCGGGAGAATAGTCAACAGTGTAAAATATGGGTACAAATATAATGAAAAGTCTTCAATTTAATGTATCTTTGCCATTGGTTTTGTTGAATTATCTAATAAAAAAGACATGAAAAGAACGTTATTCTGCCTCGTGGCAATGGTAAGTGTGCTGACAATTTCAGCGCAAAGTGTATATGAGAACGCAGTTATTGACAATATCATGGCGCGTCGCTCTGTGCGTAAGTACCTCGACAAGCCTGTGGAGCACGAGAAATTGGAGGTGATTGTGCGCGCGGGCATCAATGCGCCGAGCGGGATGAACCGTCAGCCATGGTTGGTACGTGTAGTGGAAGACCAAAAGTTGATAGCCGACGTGACGGAAGTCTATAAACAAGAGAACGAAGAGCAAGTGAAGCGCGACAGGGATTTTAAAAACATGTTCCGAAATGCGCCGAACCTTATTTGTGTTTGCACTCCAGCAAATGGTGGCGGCGAACTGGATGCAGGATTGCTGGGTGAGAATATGATGCTGGCGGCACAGTCATTGGGCCTAGGCACCTGTTGCTTGCAAGGACCCGTTCGTTTCCTGCTCTCGAACGCGAAGTGCAAGTTCTTCCTCGACCGTCTTGAAATTCCTGTCGACTACCGTCTTAATTACATCATTGCCATCGGATATCCCGATGAACAACCCGAAGCTAAACCTCGCGATGCGTCAAAGGTGAAATATATTATGTGATAGTGTCTGTCAATCGTGATGGCGACATGAACTGATGCAAGCCCGTGCTTCGGGATTAATAATTTTGGAAATGTATGATTCAATAATAATATGAAAGAGATTGACTACAAAAACATGAAATTCAATCCATTCAACCTCATTGGTGGAGAATGGATGTTGGTGACGGCGGGTAATGAAACGACTGGGTGTAACACGATGACGGCTTCATGGGGACATTTAGGATGCCTATGGGGGCGCAATGACCCGACAGCGGTGGTTTACCTGCGCCCTTCACGTTATACCAAGAAGTTCGTGGATGAAGAGCCGTACTTCACCCTCTGCGTCATGGATAAGTCGTTCAAAAAACAGATGGCTTACTTAGGTAGTGTTTCCGGACGTGACGAAGACAAAATTTCAAAAACGGGCCTCACTCCCGTCTATGATGATAATTCCGTGTATTTCCAAGAGGCCAAGTTGGTGCTGGTCTGCAAGAAGCTTTATGCTTCGGAACTTCAGGAAAGCGGCTTCCTCTATCAGGATACTATTGACGCGAACTATCCCCAGCGCGATTTTCATACAATGTATGTGGGTAAGATTGAGAAGGTGCTGGTAAGGGATGATGAGTATCTTAAGTAGTTTTTTGGGATAGAATTTGTATTTGAGGAGGAATGCAAATGGTTGATTATGGCTTGGAGAATAAAGTGGCTTTGATTACTGGGACTAATAACCCACAGGGAATTGGAGCGACTACGGCATTCGCTTTTGCTCGTGAAGGGGCAAAGCTTGTTTTGGTATATAAGAAAGTTCATAGGCCATACGACAAGAATAAGACTGACAGAAATGGGCCTGACCGTTATTATCAGGCAAATGCAGGGAGTGCTGATTTAGTTGAAAAAAAACTCAAGGAAATGAACGCTGACTATATGATTTTGGAAAGCGACATTTCCAATGAGGAAGCCGTAAAGAAAATCTATTCGACCGCTTTGGAACAATACGGGAGGATAGATATCTTGGTGAATAATGCGGCGGTAGATGACGAGAATGGCTTTGATACAATAGAAAGGATTACCGCAAAAGTTATCGACGATACGTTTGCGGTCAATGTTCGGGGAAGCATTTTGATGATCAGGGAAATGGTGAAGCATCGAGGTGACTATGGAAGAATTGTCAATATTTCCACTGATGCATCACAGATATTTGCGGGGCAGATAACCTATGGGGCGAGCAAGGCGACCATGGAAGCGCTTACTCGTAGCATTGCTCTTGAAGTGGCGAAGTATGGAATAACTGTAAATTGTGTCGCACCAGGGCCAACCCAAACGGGATGGATTGACGCCGATTTGGAAAAGACGGTTATTCCGTTAATTCCAATGGGAGAATTAATCCAACCGGAAGATATTGCTGAAACAATCTTGTTTTTGGCAAGTGAGCAGTCTAGAATGCTAACGGGTCAAGTAATAAAAGTGTCTGGTGGACATGCTCTTTAATTCTTATGACGCAGCGTAACCTCATGTCTTTGGAGGACGATGAGTAATTCCCCAAACGACCAATCTCCCAATCTCCCAAACGACCAAACGACCAATCTCCCAAACGACCAAACGACCAATCTCCCAAACGACTAAACGACCAATCTCCCAAACGACTAAACGACCAATCTCCCAAACGACTAAACGACCAATCTCCCAAACGACTAAACGACCAATCTCCCAAACGACTAAACGACCAATCTCCCAATCTCCCAAGATTAAGTGAAATGCGTAGCCATGGCATAATTATGGCTCAGGGAGTATCCAAGGATAACTCCCTGAGCCATTTTTCATTCTTCATTGGATGTGACTGTCACGTCACCCAAATCAATGATAATGGATGGTGGCTTATAGTGGATACTCCTCAAAGGCGTAGAGTACCGTCGAAAGATAACGCTCACCTGTGTCGGGCAATAATACAACAATTTTCTTGCCGGCATTTTCTGGACGTTTGGCCACTTCGGAGGCGGCGTAAAGGGCGGCTCCTGCAGAGATACCTACCAATAGACCTTCTTGCTGGGCTATTTCACGACCTGTACGTATGGCATCGTCATTGTCCACGTCGAACACCTCGTCGATGATATCGGAGTCGTAGGTCTTGGGAATGAATCCAGCACCAATACCCTGAATCTTATGGGGACCGCTCTTTCCTCCATTCAGGACTGGGCTGCTCTTCGGTTCCACAGCAACAATCTGAACACTTGCGTTCTGTTCTTTTAAATATTTGCCAACACCTGAAATCGTGCCGCCTGTTCCTACACCTGCCACAAAAATGTCCACCTTGCCTTCTGTCTGTGCCCATATCTCTGGTCCCGTGGTGCCATAATGTTTGGATGGATTGGCTGGGTTCTCAAACTGCTGAAGAATGACGGCGCCAGGGGTCGTGTCGCGCAACTCTTCTGCTGCACGGATAGCGCCGGGCATGCCATCTTTGCCAGGGGTGAGGCGTACCTCGGCTCCATAGGCTTTCACAAGGTTCCTGCGTTCAACGCTCATCGTGTCGGGCATGGTCAGGATGAGGTGGTAGCCTTTCACGGCACTGACAAGAGCCAGACCTACACCGGTGTTACCGCTCGTCGGCTCGATGATGATGCCACCGGGTTTCAGAATGCCTCTCCGCTCGGCATCTTCTATCATGGCCAGCGCGATACGGTCTTTCACACTGCCACCAGGGTTGAAATATTCTACTTTGGCTATGAGGGTGGTTGATAACCCTTTGTTTTGCGAATACTTGTTGAGCTCAAGAAGTGGAGTGTTGCCGATGAGCTCGGTCAGCTGTTTTGCGATCTTTGCCATATTATAAGTATTTTATTGTTGTTTGATTTCATTTCTCTTCCACTATAGGATAGAGCTCGATAAACTCGCCTTGATGACTTTTGCCGTCATTGATGAGTTCTGCGGTTTTTTGTCCCACAGTCTCGATGTCGTGAAAACCGGGAAGACTCATGTTGCCATTTAAGTCGGTCGTTGTCGGGCCAGGGTGAATGGAGAATATCTCCAACGACAGGTTGTTCTGCTGAAATTCTATGGCCATGACACCCATCATTGCATTCTGGGCTGCTTTGCTCGCCACATAAGCCAAAGGATGCCAGTAGGGACTGATCTCGGAAGGCACGGTGATATTGACTATCCTCCCTTTGTTCTTTGCCAACAGCGGTATCAGTTTCTTGGTGAGCTCAAATGTGCCGATGAAGTTCACATTGAGGGTTTCCTTGATGTCGCTGATTTCGGTGTGCGTGCTGTCGACGCTCATGTCACCAGAGATGCCGGCATTGTTTATCAACAACGAGAGATTGGGAAATCGTAGGTTCACCTCATTGGCGGCTTGGTCAATATTGGCTAGGTCTGACAGCTCGATGTTTACCCAACCCAATACATCGACGCCAGCTGCCTCTAACTTGTGGATAGCTTCTGTGGCGCGCTGCTTATGACGTGCGCCGATGATGACTTTCCAACCGCTTAGTCCCAAATGCTTCGCAATGCCAAACCCGATACCCTTGTTGGCTCCCGTAACCAATACAGTTCTATTTTCCATATCTCTATACTTTTTCAAACGCTTGGGCCAGGTCATCAATGATGTCGTCAATATGCTCGGTACCTATCGAGAGACGGATCGTGGAAGGTGTGATGTGCTGCTGCTTCAACTCCTCGTCAGTCATCTGTGAGTGGGTGGTGGTGTAGGGGTGAATGACGAGACTCTTCACGTCGGCGACATTGGCTAATAGTGAGAAAATCTGCAACGAGTCGATAAATTTCCATGCTGCTTCCACGCCACCCTTGATTTCGAAGGTGAAGATGGAGCCGCCACCATTGGGGAAATATTTCTTATATAGTGCATGGTCGGGATGGCTTTCCAAGGAGGGGTGGTTCACATGGACAACCTTGGGATGGTTGGCGAGAAAGTCAACGACCTTTAGTGCATTCGCCACATGTCGTTCTACGCGCAGACTCAAGGTCTCTACCCCCTGCAACAGGATGAAGGCGTTGAAGGGCGAGATGGCGGCTCCTGTGTCACGAAGGATGACGGCACGGATACGGGTTACGAAAGCGGCCGCACCTGCGACATCGGCAAACACGGCACCATGATACGAGGGGTCGGGCTTGGCTAACGTGGGGAACTTGTCAGGGTTGGCTTTCCAGTCGAACTTGCCACCATCAACGATGACACCACCCAGACTGGTACCATGACCGCCCAAGAACTTAGTGGCGGAATGAACCACGATATCGGCACCATGTTCCAATGGACGGATGAGGTAGGGCGTGCCGAAAGTGTTGTCGACGATAAAGGGAATGCCGTGCTTGTGGGCTACGGCGGCAACACCCTCTAAGTTGAGAACCTCGCTGTTTGGATTGCCGAAGGTCTCGGCATATATTACCTTTGTGTTGGGCTGGATGGCGGCCTCAAGGGCCTCAAGGTCGTTCACATTTAGTATGGTGTTGCTGATGCCCTGTGTGGCGAGGGTGTGGGTGATGAGGTTGAACGAACCACCGTAGAGATTGTCGGCGGCAACAATATGGTCGCCTACCTGCACTATATTTTGCAAAGCATAGGTGATGGCTGCGGCACCACTCGCAACGGCCAGGCCAGCGACACCTCCTTCAAGAGCGGCCACACGGTCCTCGAAAACGCCCTGGGTGGAGTTTGTCAAACGACCGTATATATTTCCTGCATCGCGAAGCGCGAAACGGTCGGCGGCATGTTGTGAGTTGCGGAACACATAACTAGTGGTTTGGTAAATGGGAACGGCTCGGGCGTCGGTGGCGGGGTCGGCCTGCTCCTGACCAACATGCAACTGCAAAGTCTCAAAACGGTAATTCTTCTTTGTACTCATATCCTTTTCCTTTCTATTTTTATTATTATGATTTTCTAATTATATAACCTTTTAATGTTTTAATATTTTAATTTTCCCGCTGCAAAGGTACACACTTTGGTGATATCATCCAAATTTCTTGTTAATTTAAGAAAAAATCACTATTTTTGCGCTGTGAAAAGAATAATCTTCTAAGAGAAACCATTTTATACACCTCTAACAGAATAAAACTCTGAAATCATGGCGGAATTATTAGACGAAATCGATTTGCAGATACTCAAAACGCTGCAAAAAAATGCAAAACTGACCACTAAGGAATTGGCCGACGCGGTCCACCTTACTCCCACACCTGTTTTCGAAAGGCAAAAAAGACTGGAGAAAAAAGGTTACATCAAAAAGTATGTGGCGGTGCTCGACCCCGACAAATTGAACCAGGGACTGCTCGTGTTCTGCAAAGTAAAACTCAAACAGATCAACCGGGAGATTGCGGAGTCTTTCACGCGGCGTATCATGCGCTTACACGAGGTGACGGAATGCTATAACACTTCTGGCAACTATGACTATCTTTTGAAAGTACGTGCACGCGATATGAAACAATACCAAGAATTTATACTCACAAAACTAGGCGATATAGACTCTGTGGGCTCCATAGAGAGCACTTTCGTCATGAGCGAAGTGAAGCAGAACTATGGTATAAATATTTAAAAATCGGTGTGTTCCGATTTAAACTCTTCTCATTTTCCAAAATTCAAAAAATCTCATAACTACTTAATCTCTTTAATATGTTTTTTGTATCTTTGCAGCATAAGTCAAACTGCAACAATCCAAACACCTTTATGATTGGTAATGAAAAGGTGTAAAAAATTTCATTATGACAAAGAAAAGATTATTTATTTCCGCGTTTTTCATACTGTTGACGTGGTGGAACACAAGTGCCGTTTATGGCGAGGATGGCAGCCGTCTCTGGCTCCGCTATGACACTGTCAACGCATCGTCAAAGATAACGGGCGTGAAGTGTACTGCCCTGACAGAGTTGCAAACCTACTGGCAGGGAGGATCTGTCGTGCTGAAACTGCAAAAGGGCATGGCAAAGGATGGCTACTCCATCAAGAGCCAGGGAAGAAAGACCGTGATAGCCGCAACCAACGATGCGGGCCTGCTCTACGGAGCCTATCACTTATTACGCCTGCAACAGACAGGCCAATCCTGTGCTAACCTCGATATCAGTGAGCAGCCGGCTTACGATTTGCGAATCCTGAACCACTGGGATAACCCAAACGGCACCGTGGAACGTGGTTTCGCGGGCAGGAGCATCTTTGTGAATCCGGTCCCGGAACGGATGAAGATGTACGGACGGGCTAATGCGTCAATCGGCATCAATGGCACCGTGCTCAACAACGTAAATGCCAAGCCCGAGGCTCTGTCCACCGAACAGTTGCAGGTGGCGAAGAATATCGCCGACCAATTGCGCCCCTACGGAATCCGCGTATATCTCTCCATCAATTTCGCCTCGCCCATCAAATTGGGCGGACTGAAAACTGCTGACCCGTTGGATGCTGATGTCAAAAAATGGTGGAAGGACAAAGTGAACGAGATCTACCGACTCATTCCTGACTTCGGCGGATTTCTCGTGAAGGCTAACTCGGAAGGGGAGCCAGGTCCGCAGGACTTCGGACGTACACATGCCGATGGCGCAAACATGCTGGCCGACGTTTTGAGGCCGCATCAGGGCATCGTGATGTGGCGCGCTTTCGTCTACAAGCCCCAAAGCAGTGACCGTGCCAATCAGGCCTATGAGGAGTTCATGCCGCTCGATGGTCAGTTTGCCGACAATGTCATCATTCAAATAAAGAACGGACCCGTCGACTTCCAGCCCCGCGAGCCCTATAGTCCGCTGTTCACGGCCATGAAACGGACAGACGTGATGGTGGAGTTTCAGATTACACAGGAGTATCTCGGTGCGGCCAACCACTTGGTTTATCTCGCACCGATGTGGCGGGAGTTCTTCTCGTTTGTGAAACCAAACAGCCTGAAGGCGATGGCGGGAGTGGCCAATATCGGCGACAACACCAATTGGTGCGGACACCACTTTGCGCAGGCCAACTGGTATGCTTTCGGACGATTGGCTTGGAACCCCTCGCTGACATCTGAGCAAATAGCTGACGAGTGGTTGCGCCAGACATTTGGCAATGAAGAACAACTGGTAAGTTCAGTAAAGCCGATAATGCTCGAAAGCCGTGAGGCGGCCGTTAACTACATGATGCCGCTGGGCATACATCATGTCTTTGCAGGGGGGCATCATTACGGACCTGAACCATGGTACAATCCGCCTGGCACAAGAGCTGATTGGACACCACCATACTACCATCGCGCCGACTCCATCGGTATGGGCTTCAATCGCACGATGACAGGCTCGGCCAACGTCAGGCAATATCCTGACGCGTTATGCAACCTCTACAATGACATCAACACCTGTCCTGAGAACTTGCTGACGTGGTTCCATCACGTGCCTTGGGACCACCGTATGAAGAACGGACGTACCTTCTGGGATGAATTGTGTCACAAATACAATGAAGGGGTAATTCAGGCGCGCCATTTCTTGGCGGTGTGGGATGCCATGCAATCTTATGTCGACCCTCAGCGTTTCGATGATGTGCAGCGCAAATTACGTATCCAGGCTCGCGATGCCGTGTGGTGGCGCGATGCTTGCCTGCTCTATTTCCAGACATTCTCGAAACGTCCTATCCCACAGGATGTGGAGCACCCCGTTCACAACCTCGATGAGATGATGCAGTTCAAAATTCGTATCTCCATGTATGAGAATCCCGAATGTGGGTATACCAAATAATCTCTGCATCCTTCCTGTGGACAAAGGGAAATGATCATTCACAATATTGCGATAGCTTGTCGGCACGATGCGCCTGACATCGTCTTTTATTTCGTAACATTGTATAGATAATATTGAAATGAATATGAGAAAACTGTTTTCAATTACCATTTTATGGGGTGTGGCATTGACTTTAAATGCACAGCGTTATGCCTCTCCCAATGGGAAATTACAGGCGCAGTTAATGAACGTCGACAAGAAACTTGTCATTAGCTATGAAAAGCGGAAAGTGGTGGAACTGGCAGACATCCAGTTCAATCAAATGACGTTCGTGAGAAAAGTCACGGACGACTATCAGATGCTGGAGGGCAAACGCTTGCATTGCTCCAACAAGGCTAACGAGTACCAAGCACCAATCGGAGACAATGCGAAAATCGTGATGAGGCTTTACAACGATGGTGTCGCATTCCGCTATGAATATTCTGGACTTCAGGAAAGTAAGATACCCGCCGAGCAAACAACATACATCATCCCCGAGGGAACGAAACGCTGGATGCAGCAATGGAGCGACGGCTACGAGGGCTTCTTCCCTCTTTCGACGACTGCCAACGTGAAGACATTGACAGGTTTTGGTGGTTCTGTCGTCTCAGATGACATAAACACCCATTGGGGTTATCCGTTGTTGATGGAACCTGCTGACGGTGTGTTTGCACTCGTCACTGAGGCCAATATTGAACGGAGGCAGAGCGCCTCGAGCTTGTTTAACAAAGGCGAGTTCTTCAGTGTGGTGCAAGACCAAAACGACCTGTTGCTGACGGGCGACTGGCATACGCCTTGGCGTGTAGTCATCATCGGCAAATTAGCTGACATCGTGCAGTCGACATTGGTGACGGATGTCAGTGAGCCTTCGAAACTGATAGACACCAGTTGGATAAAGCCTGGTGTCGTATCTTGGATTTATTGGGCCAATAACCACGGGTCCAACGACTATAATATCATCAAGAAATATGTGGATATGGCCGTTACGCTGAAGTTGCCCTATGTGCTCATCGACGCCGAATGGGACGAGATGGACAAGGTGGCTTCCAACGAAGGAAAGACCATTGAGGATGCCGTGGCCTACGCAAATGCCAACGGTGTAAAACCGATAATATGGTACAACTCGTCTGTAGGGTGGGTAAACGGCGCCCCAGGTCCGAAGTACCGTTTGAACAAGCCCGAAGATCGGGAGAAGGAATTCGCCTGGTGTGAAAGGATAGGGGTGGCTGGCGTGAAAATAGACTTCTTCAGCGGCGACAATCAGATGAATATGGACTATTGTCAGGATTTGCTCGAGAGTGCCGCACGTCACCATCTGCTTGTCAACTTTCATGGTGCTCCTATTCCCCGTGGATGGCAGCGTACTTATCCCAACCTCCTCTCGACGGAGGGCGTTTATGGTGCAGAGTGGTACAATAACGTGCCTACATTTACGAAGAAAGCGGCCTGTCATAATGCCACACTGCCCTATACGCGAAATGTGATAGGGCCGATGGACTACACTCCTTGCGCTTTCAGTGACTCGCAGCATCCGCACATCACGTCGAAAGGCCATGAACTGGCTCTAACCGTGCTCTACGAGAGTGGCTTGCAGCACCTCGCCGACCGTCCGGAGAGTTTCTTGGCCCAACCTCAAGAGGTACAGACATTCTTGGGGCAATTGCCTACCGTATGGGATGAGACCCGATTTGTCAGTGGCTATCCTGGTGAGAGCGCCGTGTTGGCGCGAAGAAGCGGAAATTCCTGGTATGTGGCGGGAATCAATGGAAAGGACGAGCCGCAGACGCTTGCAACCAAACTTGGTTTCATGGGCAAGAAATGGAAAAAAGCACAGTTGTTCACCGATGATGTTTCTGGCCAGTGGCAGATAGATAATATCACCAAACTTCCTTCGCAAATTTACAGCCAACCGCGCGGTGGTTTTGTACTCGTCATACAAAAGTGATTTCCGAAGAATGAGTCAAAGACTTATGTAATGCTTGTATGACCAGAAGAATAAACGACTTGACAAAATGAAGAAACGATTTTTTTCAACTATTTTGTTTAGTGTGACGGCTCTAATTGTTGGTGCACAGAGCAATACACCTTGTGGTCCTGTGCCGACAGAAAACCAGCTGCGGTGGCAGGAGATGGAGATGTATGCCTTTATCCACTATTCGCTCAATACCTATACCGACCAAGAGTGGGGATACGGTGACGAGGACCCTAACTTGTTCAACCCGAGTGATCTCGACTGTCGCCAATGGGCGCGCGTATGTAAGCAGGCTGGCATGAAGGGCATCATATTTACGGCGAAACATCATTGTGGGTTCTGCATGTGGCCCTCAAAATTTACGGAGTATTCTGTGAAAAATTCTCCATGGAAAAACGGCAAGGGCGACGTGGTGCGCGAACTGGCTGAGGCTTGTCGTGAGGAAGGACTTGAGTATGCGGTCTATCTCTCGCCGTGGGACAGGAATCATCTTGAGTACGGACGACCTGAATACGTCACTTACTTCCGCAACCAACTCCGTGAATTGCTGACGGAGTATGGCGATATGTTCGAGGTGTGGTTCGATGGTGCCAACGGCGGCGACGGGTGGTATGGCGGAGCCAACGAGCAACGCCACATTGACAGAACGACCTACTACCAGTGGCCGGAAACCTATCGTATGATTCGCGATTTGCAGCCGAATGCACTTATCTGGAACGATGGTGGCGACCGAGGCGACTTGCGATGGGTGGGCACGGAGGCGGGCTTTATAGGCGAGACAAACTGGAGCCTGTTGAACAAGACGGGCGACGTGCCTTACGAACAGTTGCATTATGGTTTGGAGAACGGCAACGTATGGGTGCCGGGAGAGACCAACACAAGCATACGTCCTGGCTGGTTTTACCATGCCACCGAGGATGCCCATGTGAAGAGTCTTTCAAAATTGATGGATACCTATTATAAATCGGTGGGCCGCAACTCATGTCTGTTGCTAAATTTCCCCATCATGCCCAACGGACGTATCCATCCCACCGACTCGCTGCGCGGCATCGCATTCAAAAAGATGATCGACGAAGTGTTCAAAACTGACCTGACGAACAAGGCAAAGGTGAAAAAGAACGGTGTGGAAACGATCATCTCTTTCAAAAAGCCCACAGCCTTCAATCGATTCGTGGTAGAGGAAGACATCCGCTATGGACAGCGCGTCAAAAAGTTTTCCTTGGAGGCTGAGGTTGACGGGAAATGGATACAACTGAGGGATGAACTTGTCAACAACGGCGACGGACTGACCACAATCGGACATCGCCGCATCGTTTGCTTCCCCACAGTCACCGCCACTCGCCTGCGTTTTACCATCCTCGACAGCAAATGCGAACCCATCATCAAGCGCACGTCTTTATATCTCGCTCCTCAACTTTCAGCTGACATTCCAAACAGTGGTGAGAAAAGAAGCAGCAACCTCCACTTCTTCTTCTGTAGTCCCAAACAAATGATGATTGACTACGAGCAGGAGCAGACGATTACCGCCTTCCGATACTTGCCACCGCAGACCACGCGTAATGGCCTTGTTACGCACTACACCCTTTGGGCGTCTTCTGATTGGAGCAATTGGCGGAAAGTAGCCTCTGGAGAATTTTCGAACATCGTGAACAACCCCATTTGGCAGACTGTTCGCTTTGAGCAGCCTGTAAAAGCCAAGATACTGCGTCTGGATGCCGAACGTTTGGCCGAGGGCGACCGCCTGGCTTTCGACGACATGGAAGTGGTAATGGAATGATATGTTGTATGGCCCCTTATGTTCGTTTGCCTAGAAAAAAACTATCAACATTTTGAGTAATATGATGAAGAGAACGATGGTCCTAATGGCGGTAATTGCTATCGCCATGATAACTGTGTTGGCACAGGAGATTCCTCAAGTGATGAATGTGATGAGCCGTCAATCACTGTCGCTCAACGGCGACTGGCACTACCTCGTGGATGTGCAGGAGGAGGGTTATTACGACTACCGCATGAAGCCCATCGATTGGGGATTTATGCTGAATGCTAAACCACAGCGACCAGAGGACTTGATAGAGTACAACTTCGATGCTGCACCGACAATGCGCGTGCCTGGCGACTGGAACACTCAGGACGAGCGCCTTTTCTTCTATGAGGGTACGGTGTGGCTGCAACGTTATTTCGACTACAAACCTCAGGGTAATCGTCGGGCATTGCTCTATTTCGGTGCGGTGAACTACGAATGTCACGTCTATGTGAATGGACGCAAGGCAGGTCATCATGTGGGTGGCTTTACTCCGTTCAACTTCGACGTGACGGACTTGCTGCATGAGGGTCGAAATTTCGTCATTGTGAAAGTAGACAACAAACGCAGTGTCTCGGCGGTTCCCACACTGATTTTCGACTGGTGGAACTACGGAGGCATCACCCGTGATGTGCTGCTGATGAGCGTTGCTCCAACATACATAGAGAACTATTCGCTACAGTTAGACAAGGGGGGCAGGGGAAAGTTGCGGATGTTGGACTTCTCGCTTCGGTTGAACCATAAAGAGGCTGGTCATAAAGTGACACTGAACATCCCGGAATTGAAACTCAAAAAGACATTCTATACGGATGCTAACGGTGGCGTTGATGGCCAGCTGTCCATATCTCAATCAAAATTGCAACTTTGGTCGCCTGCTACTCCCAAATTATATAAAGTGGAGATTGAAATGGACGGGGAAACCGTCAGTGATGAGATAGGCTTTCGTACCATTGAAACACAGGGCAAGCAAATCCTGCTCAATGGCGAGCCGATATTCCTGAAGGGCATCAGCATGCATGAAGAGAAACCTTACGGCGGTGGTCGTGCCAATTCGGCAGAGGATGCGCGGACGCTGCTCTCTTGGGTCAAGGAACTGGGCTGCAACTATGTTCGTCTGGCACACTATCCCCACAACGAATACATGGTCCGTGAGGCTGAACGAATGGGTATCATGGTCTGGAGCGAGATACCTTGCTATTGGACTATCGACTGGACGAACGAGGACACCTATCAGAATGCTCAACGACAACTCTCCGACATGATAGTACGCGACCACAATCGTGTCAATATTATCATCTGGTCGATAGCTAACGAGACACCACACTCAGCCGAACGTGACCACTTCCTCGGGCGTCTGGCACGCTTTGCTCGCAGTCAAGACTCCACGCGGCTCATCTCAATGGCCATGGAGGTGACGTCGGCATCTAACTATGTGAACCGATTACATGACAATATGCACCAGTACGTAGATGTGGTCAGTTTCAACCAATATATTGGATGGTATCGCGACGTGAACGATGCTGCCAAAATGACTTGGGAAATACCCTACGACAAACCTGTGATCGTCAGTGAATTCGGTGGTGGTGCCAAATACGGGCTTCATGGTGAGAAGAACCAGCGATGGACTGAGGAGTTCCAGGAAAACCTCTATCGTGAGAACATCCGTATGCTCGACAAGATTGACGGATTGGCTGGCACTACGCCATGGATTCTGAAAGACTTCCGTTCACCTCGCCGCGTGCTTACTGGTATCCAGGACTACTACAACAGAAAAGGCATCTTCTCAGACCGAGGAGAGAAAAAACTTGCCTTCTATGTGTTGAGAGATTGGTATCGTGGCAAATGAAGTCCCCTTAGAGTGCAACAAAGTAAAAGGGAAACCACTAAGTGGCTTCCCTTTATCTTCGTTAAACGAGCAATTGTTGCTCAATTTAGAAATTCTTTCGGACGCCTTGCCAGTCGGGGAATTCCTTCTTCAGATATTCATCGTCGAGGAAGAGGGCGGATTGGCTCACATCGCCTTTCAACTGCCAGTCGAGCCATTTCACCACTGCTTTGGCATAGTTGCCACCATGTTTCTCGTAATAGGTGCCGCTGTGACCATCCTTCGAGTTCAGCATCACAACAGGGATGTTGTCGGCAATGCGTTCATAATCCTTCTGTGCATTTTCGTAGGCGATGTCGCCAGGACCGCCAATCATGTAGAACATCGGCTGGTGGAGACCTTTGAGCGATTCCTTTGTCGATCCCATCATATCCATGTCGCCGATACCGGAGTTTAGCATGATACAGGTCTTGATACGAGAATCGTCTGCAATTCCCAAAACCTGTGCACCACCACATGATTGTCCCATAGCGGCCACATGGCTGATGTCGAGACATTGATGATACTCCGATCCGGCGGCACCATTCTGGTATGTCAACCAGCCAAGCACTTCCAACAGCATATCAGGATAGGTCTCGATGAAGGGTGGAGGAGGGGCTTGCTCTTCGCCACTCTGGGCTTTCTTCCGCATCTCTTCCAGCAATTTTTCCTGTCGTTCCTGTTGAGCCTTTATCTCTTCGGCGGTATATGGCAGAATCTTTTCACCATTGGCCATAATCACCTCCCCTTTGGTTTCTGGATAATTGGCTCTTAGGACCCCTCTCCATTGTGCCATCACGTCTTCTTCGTCATATGGGCCGATGGCGGCTACCACATAACCGTATGATGCCACCTCGCTCAACAGCAGGCGCATCTCTACATTGTTGTTGTAACATGCGCCATTGGCATAGACAATCACTGGCAAAGCGCCATTTGCAGTCACCACCTCATTCATGTTCTGAGGGCGATAGAACGTGAAGCCAGGGCAAGAGGCATCGCCAACCACCTCCGATTTGAATGGTCCAGTACCACCTTCTTCCACTACTTGCTTTCGAATTGTCTGGGCATTCAACCCTACACTTGTGGCAACTATAATCGTTGCCAATAATAATTTCTTTATTCCCATTTTGTTATATATGTAATTGTTTTTTTGTTATGAATGTATTCTTACATGATTGCTATTATGTTATAAGTTAGGCTCCCGTATTACTTGATGATTTCTTCTATAGGTTTACGCTTCTTTTCCTTTGTCTCATCAACAGGATATCCCAGCGGTATCAGTACGGCAGGTTCTTCATTTTCTGACAGTCCAAAAAGGCTTTTGCATAGTCCAGTATTGAAATTGCAGACCCAACAGGTTCCAAGACCTTGTTCTGTGGCTGCCAAACAAAGATGTTCCACGGCAATGGCGATATCGATGTCGCCATGATGTTTTCCATCGCCACGTACCCATTCCTCATCGTGAAGGATGGAGGCGATAATCATTGTTGGAGCAGTGGCAAACCATTCACGGTTGTAGCATTGGCTGAGTTTCTTCCTCTCTTCCTCCTCCGTAACAATGCGGAATGTCCATGGTTGCTTATTACATGCCGAGGGAGCCAGTCGGACACACTCCATGATGTATTCCAGTTTTTCTTGTTCAACAATTGTAGGCTGATAATTCCTACAACTATACCTGCTCTTCGTGAGTTCTAAGAAATTCATATTGTCAGTGTTTAAATGCGTTGTATTTCACTATGGCATTAGCCACGGCCACTTACTGTGTCGCCAATAATAGCAATTAACATAGTGTTTTTGATATTGCAAAGATACATCATTTTTCTTTTAATTCATACTACAAATGAGAGAAAAGATGAAAATAAGAAATCAGGTTTTTCCGTTCTAGTGCGATTTGCCTCCAGCGAATCGTTTAGTTAAAAAAAAAGTAATGTAGCTGTTTTTTCCTCTTTGTTTTGGTTAATTCGGGGAAAACAGTAATTTTGCGATACCGTATGATATTTTATGTGTATTATATTCGCATTAATGAGGTGATAACGGCATGAAAAGGCTGAGATAATATAATAGATAAGGAATATGTTGGAACATTTAGCAGATTTTACGGCTTGGCCAATACTTACAGGTATCTTAGTAGGTTACATTGCCAATCGCATTATGAGCGGTGAAGGCAAAGGTTGTTGCATGAATCTTATTATGGGCATCATAGGCAGTTATGTTGGTACTTTCATCAGCCATTTGCTGAACATAGAACTGTTTGGCAAGGGTTATCTAACCAATTTTGTCTTTTGTGTCGTTGGCGCAATTGTGGTATTGTGGATCTGGAAGAAACTGTTTGATTAGAACCTTGATAGGCAATCTGATAGAAACAAGAGATAGGTTACGCTGCCTTCGGAAATAGTTTTGATAACCGTTGACATGACCTATTTGTGCTCACAGCGAAGCTGT
Source organism: Prevotella sp. (assembly GCA_017538105.1). Taxonomy (GTDB): domain Bacteria; phylum Bacteroidota; class Bacteroidia; order Bacteroidales; family Bacteroidaceae; genus Prevotella. Next base: position 64,989 of record JAFYJN010000012.1, read on the forward strand.
TTGAAAAGAATGGTAACTATCACCATCTTTGGATAGCCATGCAAGATGGACTCGTTGGAGGATGTGATGTGTTATTGTGTCATAAAAGGTATGCTGTTTTGTTTCAAATCTTGTGTTGACTGTTAAAAAAGTCTTCTAAAGCAAATGTTATCTTTGCAACCTATCATAAAATAAAGAAAAAGATGTAACTTTGCATTCGTAAATAAATATTGAATGCTGTTATGAGCAAAACGACGATGGGTACAAAGCTTCCCAGAAAGCTTGAACAAAAGATGCAGACTGTTGGTGAGCAAATCAAGCTGGCACGTTTGCGTCGCAATCTCAGTGTGGCTCAGGTTGCAGAACGTGCGACCTGCTCTCCACTTACAGTTGCCCGCATTGAGAAAGGTGCACCGACAGTGGCCATTGGTATCTACCTGCGTGTACTCTACGCCCTTCAACTTGATGATGACATTTTGCTTCTTGCGCAGAAGGATGATATGGGTCGAGCCTTGCAGGATCTTGCCCTCAAACATCGTGAACGAGCATCTAAAAAGGAATAAGCTATGCGTTCATTATATATATATGCAGATTTCGACTGGCTTGACAAGCCTTTGTTAGTTGGCGAATTGGGCTATGAATCACTTCGTGGCTCTGATTCCTATTCGTTCAAATATGACAATAACTGGCTTCGTCAGTATGGCAGCCTTTTTCTGAGTGCTGACATCAATAACTATCCAGGTCAGCAATATACTCAGCCGGACAGAGATATCTTCGGTTGCTTCAGCGATGCTTTGCCCGACCGTTGGGGACGGCTGCTGCTCAACAGACGTGAACAAATCCTTGCCACAGAGGAAAACCGACCTGTTCGAAAACTGTCCTCTTTCGATTACCTCATGGGTATTGATGATTTCTCACGTTTGGGTGGTTTCCGTTTCAAGGAATCGCAAGACGGCGAGTTCATTAACTGTGAGAAGTCTCTCCGTATTCCACCATTGACCGATATACGTGCATTGGTTGCAGCCAGTATGGAGATTGAGAAGAGCGAGGAATTGAACCAGTTGCCTGAAAAGAAATGGTTGCTGCAACTCGTTCATCCTGGCACATCACTTGGCGGTGCCCGTCCTAAGGCAGGTGTCATGGATGATGAAGGCTGTCTTTGTGTGGCCAAGTTCCCGTCAAGGAATGATGATTATGATGTCGGCCTTTGGGAGCATCATAGTCATCTGTTGGCAAAGGAGTCGGGCGTGATAGTTGCTGATACAAGCGTCATTGAGACTGGTGAGAAATACCATGCTTTGCTCTCCAAGCGTTTCGACAGGACTGCCGACGGACGAAGAAAGCATTTTGCATCAGCTATGACTTTGTTGGGTTTAACTGATGGCTGTGATGCCAAGACTGAGAACGGTTATTTGGACATTGTTGACTTCATCCTTCAGAACTGCTGTGATGTAGAGGACAACCTACGTCAGCTCTATCGTCGGGTAGCATTCAATATTGCCATCGGCAATAGTGATGACCATTTCCGCAATCATGGTTTCCTGCTTACTCCAAAAGGTTGGACGCTTTCACCGGCATACGACCTGAACCCGACATTGAACGAGTATCAGGCTTTGCTCATCAACTCCACAACCAACCGCGCAGACCTTCAGGTGCTGCTCGATTCATCAGAGGAGTATATGATTGGGAAGGAGGAAGCAGGACGTATCATCGACGAAGTAAAGGCAGGTGTGAAGCATTGGAAGACAATAGCTACCCGTCTTGGTATAGCCAAGCGAGAAATGGATGTGTTTGAACAAGTTTACCACCGGTCATGTTGAGTGATAGCGAAAAAAAGAACGAATAGCTATAGCGATATGTAGCGGTGTTGAAAATCAATGACTTATACAATTATTTGGCAAGTATTCCATGTTGCGAAGTTGTTGCGCAATGTAGCAATAAGTAGCAATAATAGTTAAAATTTACTATGATATTGGTATTATTTCATAAAAGAGAAAATATTTGAGAATTATGGAATTGACATTTGAGAAATGGGAAGACGGCAGATGGTATGTTGTTCTTCCAGAATATGATGGAGATCAGGAAGACCTCGAAATGGTTGACGGTGCAGACACATTCCTTGACTATCTAACGGAAGACGGACTATATGTAACCGTTGATGTCAGCCTGGAAAATACAGTTGCCCATCCGATTAAACTTGAGTTGGTGGCACATGACGTAATAGGAGGAACATACCATGTGGAAAACCTTGAAGGATTTAATCATGATGTATGGCTCTGTAATGTTGTCCACTTCATATTTGGAGAGCATCCTGAAAATATCTATTTTAAACTATTGAGTTAAATTCACTATTAATAGGACTTATGGCATACAATTATAGACAAATCAACTATGAAGTAATGCTTGATACCAAGCATTGCTATGAGACAATTCCGGAACTTATCGAGGCAGTAGAGAAATCGATAGCCAATCAGTTCATGGTTGCTGAAGAGGATAATATAGACCAGCCCATTCCAAATGAAATCAACACGAGATATATTGTGTCTGGCAAACGTAGTTTTGAGGCTGCAAAAGCGTATTCAGGGAAGAAAGTGGCAGTGTTGAATTACGCGAATAATCACTCCATCGGAGGAGCGCCATTTAGTGCTGGTGCGCAAGAAGAATCTCTTTGTAGATGCTCCACATTACTTCCATGCCTTGAAGCGATGAGAGCGCCTTTCTACTTGAAACATCGTAATCAATATACATTGCATGAAATGGACTTCATGGGCAATGATGATCTCATTTACACGCCCGATGTTGTTGTCTTCAAGACGGATGAGCGTACAATTCCTATATATCCACAAATGATGGAACGTGAATCCTGGTACAAGGTCAATGTCATTACCTGTGCTGCCCCTCAAATGATGAGTATAGCGAAAATACCAGACAACTATGAGGTAATGGTTCGCTCTCGCATTAAGAAGATTCTTGATGTGGCAGCAAAAGAAGGGAATGAGGTGGTCATTCTCGGAGCATGGGGCTGTGGCGCATTCAAAAACCCAGTCGAGATAGTGTCAAGGATATTTGTAAATTTGGTAAAAAACTATAACTTCGAAATAGTCGAATTTGCTTTGGCGACGATGAATGATGTTCGTAGTTCAGCTTTTGCCCGTGCTCTTCAGAACTAATGAGCTGCGGCTTTTCCTGAACAGATAATAAAAGTTCTCGAATATTGGTAAGCGGTTAGATAGTAGAAATGAGCTTCGTTGCTTATTATAATTTTCAAAAATCATAGTTAGCCAAACAAATTAATTACGCCTCGCTCTCACACTTCAGCGCATCTGCACCAAACTCCTTGGCCAATCCACTAGCGAGTACCAACTGATTCTATAGCCAAAGAAATGATGATATTGCAAAAAAAACTATAACGAAAAACGAAATGAACCCCGTTGCCATACGTCTTCTCAACCAGCAACTTGTAGCACATCAGTTCAGCGGTCCTGCAGAACTGGTCAGTTACATGGGCGCCATGCAGGCACAGGAGTATCGTATGATGCGGTGGGCTGTGGAGATGCGTACCCGTAAGCCGTCAAATAAAGTGTTCAAGAAGGCTTATGACAGCGGACAGATAATCCGTCTACACCTGATGCGAGGCACGTGGCAACTTGTTGCAGCAGAGGATTATTGGTGGATGATTGACCTCTGCGCACCTAAAGCCATCAGCGTTACCAAAGGCTGGATGAGCAGCAACAAAATCAGTATTTCTGACGAGGAATTGATGCGCATCAGAGACATCCTTGCCCTGACTGTAGCCGATAGGGGGAGCGTGACGAAGGAGGACTTAGTGCAAGCATTGTCAACGAAAAACATTCAAATGGACGATCATCGGCTGTCGTACCATATCCGTATGGCTGAAATGTCGGGTATCCTCTGTAGTGGCGACCTGCTGCCTCTTAAAGCCACTTATGCTCTTTCAACAGAAAAGGTAGGCCCTCGACCAGAGCAAATAGAACGTGAAGAAGCCTTGATGCGCTTTACCCGCAGATACTTCCAAAGTAGGCAACCTGCAACATTGGAAGATTTTGTATGGTGGTCGGGCTTGAACGTCAATGACTGTCGAAAAGGTATCGAGTTATTGGGCGACACCATTCATTTGGAGAAATATAAAGGACGTGAGTTTTACTTGACAGATGATTGTCGCACACGCGGATTTCGGAAAGGTCAGTTTCTGCTGATTCCTCCCTACGACGAGTATCTCATTGGTTATAAGTCACGCGATATCGTACTGCCACCAGAGCATCGTCATCGTGCCCACAACAACAGCGGCATCTTCCAACCTGTCATCGCCCACGATGGCATTGTCTGCGGCAATTGGTCTCCCTTCAAAGATGGATGTCATGTGGTTTTTTTTGCAGATGGGTGTGACGCAGAAAATGTACAGAATGCTTGGCAAATTTACATGAGATACAAACTGAAATAAGTATATCAGGAAATAGATGAAGTGGACTGTATTATCAGACAATCGCACTACTGATAGCCGGCTCGAAACCGAGCATGGGTTGTCAATATTGTTGGAGACAGAGAAACATCGGATTCTGTTTGACACAGGAGCCAGTGATGTATTCATCCGTAATGCTGAGAGAATGGGCATTGACCTCAGTACGGTCGATTTTGTGTTTATCTCTCACGGGCATAGCGACCATGCAGGCGGCCTACGCTATTTTTTGAGGATGAATGACAAGGCACAAGTCATCGTTTCACCTGATGCGGTTAGCGGAAAATTCTATTCCAAACGTCAATATTTGCATAGCATCACGGCACAATGGCCAGAGGATGTTATGGACAGATTCATACTGATTGACCAAACTCGTGAGATCTGTGATGGCATACATATCATAGCTCACATTCCACAAAACCATCCAATGCCGCAAGGAAACCGGCATCTGTTTGTGCAAGATGCAGAAGGTGATTATTTGAACGATGATTTCCGTCACGAGTTGGCATTTTTTACTGATGGCCTACTCTTTACTGGTTGTGCCCATAGTGGATTGGAGAATATCCTTTCTGCTTGTCCATATCCCGTAAAGACTGTTGTCGGCGGTTTTCATCTGCTTGATGACCACGAGACAGTGGAAGAACTCACCGAACTTGCAAAGAGACTGAAAAAGGTTTACCCCAATACACAGTTCTACACCAGCCATTGTACAGGCGACAAAGTCTTTTCAACTCTTATAACTATAATGGGCGAACAACTTCACACCTTCTCATGTGGAACAATATGGAAACGGAAGAACTCATGGAGTATGCGATATACCACAAAACCAAGTAAAAATTGGCATTAAAATGCAAATCATCATTTATGGAAGCCAATATGGCACAACTAAGCGGTATGCCGAACACCTGTCTGAAATGACGGGGATTGAAGCCTTAGCCTTCAAGGAGGCTAAGGATATTGACAAGTATGACCGTGTTATCTTCATGGGTGCTCTTTATGCAGGTAGTGTCCTGGGGTTAAAGAAGACGGTCAGTAAGATGTCCCCCCGGCAAGAGCTGGTTATCGTTACGGTTGGATTGGTTGACCCGACAGATCCAGAGAATATTGACTACATTCGCCATTCCATTAAGGAACGTGTTCCAGAGTATTTTTATGATGAAACGCGAATCTTCCATTTACATGGAGCCATTGATTACAGCCATCTGAGCCTTAAGCATCGGATGATGATGGCGGTCATTCACTCGAAAATTTCAAAGATGTCTGAAGAGAAGCTTAACGCCGAAGCAAAGACCATTCTTGCCACGTATGGCAAAAAGGAAGACTTCGTCGATTTCAACTCTCTGACAGAATTAATGACAGCCATTGTTTAAAGGAGTTTAAGAAATTGGCAGCATAGTTTATCGTAGTTTAAATTCCACGTCAATTTGACTATCTTTGAGTGCCATTTTGACAATCGGCACGTAAGTTGCTTTTTCACTTGGTGAAAGCCGAGGCTACAAAAGCCGATGCGATTTCAACATACGTTAAATTAAAGTATAATTAGGAGGTATTGATTATGTTACCAGTAATGTTTCAGAACAGTTGGATGCCAACAGTATTTGAGAATTTCTTGAACAATGATTGGATGCCTCGTGCCAACAGTACAGCACCTGCAGTCAATGTCAAGGAGAGTGAGAAGGCCTACACGATGGAACTTGCTGCTCCAGGCATTAAGAAAGAATATTGCCGAGTCAGCATTAACGACGAAGGCAACCTCACCATCGCCATCGAAAACAAGACCGAACACAAGCATGAAGACAAGCACCATCACTATTTGCGCCGCGAGTTCAGCTACTCGAACTACGAGCAGAGCTACACGTTGCCTGATGATGTCGTGAAAGACCAGATCTCGGCCAAAGTAGAGGACGGCATCTTGACCGTCACTATGCCGAAGATGGAGCCGAAGCAGAAGGTCACCAAGGCCATAGAGGTCTCGTAGTTAAGAGTTTTCTTGAGCGCATACAGTATTATACCAATAGGAAACTGTAGCCTGAAAGAAATACATAAATAATCACAAAAGTATCCCTGTATTCATCTGAGTATAGGGATCTTTTCGTATATTTGCTGTCGCAATAATGCAGATACAACTAAAACGAGCTAACGAAATGAAAGAGCAAGTATTACAATTTATGCGCGAGGCAGGCAAGCCCGTCTCGGCTGGTGACGTGACAAAGGCACTGGGTGCCGACCGTAAGGAAGTTGACAAGGCTTTCGCAGAGTTGAAGAAGGAAGGTGCCATCGTGTCGCCCGTTCGCTGCAAGTGGGAGCCGGCAAAATAAGCTTAACGTCTTGCTTATCAAAAATGATCAGAAGTCCATTCATCTGTGGCTAACCGTTGCAGGGAAGGTGGGTGCTTTATCCCGTGTTCAATAAAAATGGTATAATAAAATATTGGTGTCCGCTAAAAATGAATAACTGACAGAACACATGTCCGCAGTGCCGATAAACAGGCATTGCGGATTCGTTTTTCAAGAAGTAAGCCCCTAGTCAAAAAGTGAGCGTTCCGGTGGTACGGATTCTTCTTTTTCA
>JAFYJN010000013.1 GCA_017538105.1 Prevotella sp.
TGAAGGATCAGCAGGTTGAGCGTGTTAGCCAAATTGCAAAGTCCACCGCCCACGCCCGACACCAATTTGCCGTTGATGATCACGCGACCTTCTGAGAAACCATGCCTTTTCGAAGTCTTTCCCACCAAACGCCAGAACGAGAACGTCTCTCCAGGATTGACAATCAGCCCGTTTATCTTGCTGCACGCCAGCCGGATATTGTCAGCTTTGTTCTCTTGCAACCGCAGGTCGATGCCTGGACCGCGCTTGATCATATTGTTGCCTTCGCTAGAAACGACGATTGGCAACCGCTCCTCTTGGTGAATCTTAGCGTATCGTTCCTTGCCTAAGAAATTCTTGAGATGACGTTTGCAAATCTCTTTTTTCAATGAGATAGCATAGGTCGTTGGACTGATCTCACAAAACAGTTTTTTCTTCTTTTCCATCGTATGATAGGTTTTCTTTCTTCGTCATTTATGACCATCGCTATTGAGTGACTTTTCCCAAACGGTGACGGTTTTTTCCGCTTAGCGAATAGCAGAAGAGCACCGCCTTCTCGATATACCTCGTATATCCCTTCCATTCCCGTTTGTAGAACCCGATATATTTCACCAAGATACTGGCTAAACCCGCACGGTTGGCACCATAAATGTCGGTAAATATCTGGTCGCCCACGACAATAGCCTCTTGTTTCTCCACGCCGAGCATCTCCAGTGCCTTCAGATAACAGGAGGGGTTAGGCTTGCCCGCTTCTTGGATATAGGCCGTGCCTATGTTTTGGTTAAAACGCTGTATCCTTTGTACGTTATTGTTTGACAACAACAATGTCTTCAGGCCCGTCGCATGAATTTTACGAAACAATTCATCTATCTCTTCGGTTGAGTCGGCGCCATGAGCCACTAACGTATTGTCAATATCGAAGAGAATGGCACGGTAACCCCTTCGGTACAATTCAGCGTAGTCGATACAAAACACGTCTTCCGTGTATTCGTAAGGATAGTATTTCTTGAACATAAAGCGTCATTGGTCGATATAGTCACATACGAAATCGATTTGCCTGCAGAAAGAATCGCCAAATTTGTTCTCAAAGAACGCGCTGCCGATGGTAAAAGCCCATGGAGAGACCTCCTTCATTTCGTCCAGCCGTTCCATGCTGTCCACGCTACCCGCTATGCACACCGGAGCGGGCACCTCTTTCAGAAAACGACAAATCAAATCGTTTGAATCGCCCGTATAGCGATAGGCAAGCAGATCGATACCATAGACTCCCTTGCGCAGATATTCTTGCGCCTCACCAATCATGTCATCGATAGTACCACCTAGGACGGTGGGCCTACCAACCAATTCGCCCACGAAGGGCATATATTTCAGATGATGGGCACGGCAATAGTCGTTGATACTGTCGAAGTATTTCGTTCCCATCAGCACATCACAACCGCATGTCACGGCCATTTGGGCACCGGCCAACCCTTCCTCCTCGCTATATGCCACGACTTCCAAAAATGTGCTCTTGCCGCAAGCTTTCATCTCGCCAAACAACTGTTGCATCTGGTCATGCGGAAGGGGATGCTCTTTGAAACCCCAACATGATGCCGCCGAACCCTTACAAGCCTCGAACAATTCACGGGCATTCATTACCGTCTGGTCATGATGGGTGAGCATGACAATCAGTTGCGTTTTTTTAGATGTTCTTTCCATTATTCGTATAAAACCAATTATCTGCAGGCTGGACGAAAGCCCTAACCTGCTAAAGCGCTGCAAAATTACTACTTTTTTTACAATTATAGTATTAAACGACGTTTTTCTCCCGATTTGTCAAACTATTCATAGATGTGTATACCCTCCCTGACCCTCCCAAAATGAGAAGAAATACCCATCCTGGCTATCTTCATTTATCTTCCTCTATCTTCTTAAAATCGAAACTTGGGAATCCAACCCAAAAACCAGAGAAACAACGAAAAGAAAAAAAGTGGAAGGTAACATGAAAAAAAGAATCGGTGTATATAGTACATTTAAAAAAAAATGGTATCTTTGCACCACAATGATATTTGTGTTTACTAACCGATACTAACTAACTAAAAATATACAAACATGAAAAAGACGAAGGGCTTTGCCATGGCCATGATGATGGCGTTGGCAACATCTGTATGGGCACAAGAGCCCACGATTCCCACCTCTACCGTCTGTCATCCCGACGGCACCGTAACCTTCTATTACCAGAACGACTCGGCCAAGAATGTCATGGTTGACGTTCAGTTCGCCGGCAGGAAAGAGATGCAACGCGACAACACGACGGGTGTATGGTCCGTCACCCTCGGCCCGGCCGAACCTGACATGTATCCCTATTGTTTCATCGTCGACGGCGTCAGCGTGATGGACCCCATGAATCCACAGTATTTTCCCAACGAAGGATTCAAGAACAGTCTCCTCGAAATCAAGTCACCCAATGGCTCCCTTGCCCACGACATCAAGGATGTGCCGCACGGACGGATTGAATACATCCATTATTATTCCACCAGTCTAGGCGCCACCAACCATGCTGTGGTCTACCTGCCACCAGGCTATATGCCCAACGGCATGCCAGGATTTGGACAGACGAAGAAATACCCCGTGTTCTACCTCATCAGCGGCACCACCGACACCGAAGAGGTATATTACAAGGTGGGTCGTGTGAACTATATCCTCGACAACCTGATAGCCGAGAAGGCAGCCAAGGAGATGATTGTGGTGATGCCCTACGGCAACCCGACGAAATTGCTGTCGACACCTCCCACTGCACCACAGATGCAGTTTGGTGGCGATGTGTTCAGTAAAGACCTCATCAACGACTTGATGCCTTACATTGAAAAGAACTACCCCACCATCAACAACCGCGACAACCGCGCCATCGGCGGGTTCTCACGCGGTGGCAACCAAGGACTGTTCAACGGACTGACTAACCTCGACAAATTCTCTTACCTCTGCAGCTACAGCTCGTTCACCTCGACCGACATCCCCGGTGTGTACGACAACGCCGACGACACCAACAAGAAGATACACCTGTTCTGGTTGGGTGTGGGAACCGACGACTTCCTCTATGGCAACGCCCGCGACTATATGGAGTTCCTCGACAGCAAGGGCATTCGCAGCGTGAAAGAGTTCACCACGGGCAAATACGGCCACACATGGATGAACGCCAAATATTTCCTCACCAAGACCCTGCCGTTGCTCTTCAACAAGAAAGCCGCCGAGGCAGCCATGAAAGAAGGCAAGCCAGCACCGGCCGCCACCGGTCAAGAGCAGCAGTTCACGCCCACTGTGATGGCCCGTCTCTTCCCCCGTCCCATCGTCTCTCCCGAATACATCAGCGACGGCATCATCTTCCGCATGAAAGCCCCTGAAGCCCAACAAGTATTGTTGGAATGCGACATGCTCCGCGACAGAGTGGCCATGGAGCGCGACAGCGACGGCGTGTGGAGCACCAAGGTGAGCGGCTATATGTTCGACACTTTCAGATATTGCTTCGTGGTTGACGGCACCCGCGTGGCTGACCCCAGCAACATGTACCTCTCGCCCGACAAGGGTTTCAAATACAGTATCGCCGACAACCCAAGGGCACCCTTCAACTTCGCCTCACAGGGCAACATTGAACATGGCCGCGTGGGCTATGACCTGACGAGGGGAGAAGCCACCTATATGTCGGCCATGCCCGCTGGCCTCACCATCCCCGCTTTCATCCAGCTCATCCCCGGAGAAAACGACACCATGGAGAGTTGGTTCAAGGTGGGCGGTGCCGACGCCATCACCGACAAGATGGTGGCCGACGGCAAGGCCAAGCCCTGCATCATCACCACGAGTCCCCTCAATTTCGGACAACAGGGGGGGCAACAGATGCCCGGGTTCAAGACGTACACCCTTCGTGCCGACGACTATCCCACATGGTCACACCGTCGGAGGGCTTTGGTTAAATTGCTCATCGACATCAAGAAAGAGCCAGACCCACAATTCCCCGGCATGGGAGGCTTTGGCGGTGAAGGCGGCTTCCCCCAAGGAGGCGGTTTCGGTGGCGGTGGCTTCGGTGGCGGATTCTGACAATCAGAAACCATCTAAGCAATAAGAACCCCCTGCCTTCCTTGATGAAGACAGGGGGTTCTTCCGTCCATACGGACGTATCAATCCTGCTTATTTCGAGCCATGCTGTTTCCTGAACTCATCCAGTTGGACGAAACAGTGGCGGTCGATAATCTGTTCCAGTTCGCGGTCGGGGTTGTTGCGTATGAAGCATTGGTGATTGAACACCATCATCTCGCCATTCTCCTTGTTGTAAGCTCTCCAATAAGGCAATTCATCCACATTTGGGTTGCCCGTCTTGGCGAACTGTGCCCATACGCTGCTCATGATGTCGGCCAGACGGATGTCCTCATCGGAAGGAGCTGGCAGTTCATTGGGTGAATGGTGGAGCATATTGAAGCAGAATTTCAGTTCGTGACCATGAACGCTGCCATTGTTGACCGGTGAACGCCACGTGAACATATACATATAGGTCTTCGCCTGTCGGCTCTCCGCTATCTCATCGGCCGTGATAATGGTTTTGGGCCGAAACAGCCAATCGATACTCAACAGATCTTGCGGTGTGAAATCAGGATAAGTCTTGGCAAAAGCGTTGATATAGTCATCCGTCTCGTCACCGAAAGTTGTCATCAACTCACCACGCGCCTCCTGCAGCGTCATCTCGCTGTCATAGCGCAGCCTTTGCAACTCATTGAACGTTGTCCCTATCAGGATAGGAACATCTGTGGAAAAATCGGCAAACCCATTCTGGAAAGGCTGTTGGAGAAGCACCTCCCCATCGGGGGTTGGTCCAAAGCCCCACATCATCGGTGTACCCGGCTTGCGCGTGCCTATACTGGCCGCCATGGCTCGTTGTCCCGCGGCATAGAGTTCCTCGTAAGGTACATCCTTGATACGGTCGATATGTTCAGCGTCGATGTTCAATTCCCTCAACACCGCCGTTCCCAGTTCCTCGGTCATCGCCTTCGTGTTGACATTCAAAATCGTTCCACTCATGATGATGGCCTTGTGGAAGAGACCCTTGGCAGCAGGCATGCAAAGCAGCGTGCCCACTTTTCCTCCCCCACCCGACTCTCCGAATATCGTCACGTTCGTCGGGTCGCCACCAAACTGTCGGATATTATTCTGTACCCACTGCAGCGCCTGTACCACATCAAGCATTCCCACATTGCCAGAATACTTGTATTTATCGGCACAAGCCGACAGGTCGAGGAATCCAAGGATGTTCAGACGATGGTTGACACTCACCACCACCACATCCTTTTTCGCCAAACACATACCAGGGTTCCATGCCGACGTGCCCGAGTCGAACCCTCCGCCATGAAGCCACAACATCACAGGTTTGCACGCCTTGGTGTCGGTGGTCCACACATTCAGCACGCATGAGTTTTTCTCAGACATCTCTTCCTCGCTCAGTTTTCTCCCCCAAGTGTTTTGCATCACCTGCGGTCCCCAGTGGTCGCAGACACGTATGGTGTCCCATTTGTCCACAGGCAAGGGAGGCATGAACCGCTCCACCTTAGCGTATGGAATGCCGAGGAATCCCATCGTTCCCTCATGGTCGAATCCTTTGACCCATCCCGATTCGGTGCGAACAACCATCGGGTTTTCGCCCTGCGCCATCATCCCTAAAGAGAGCGTCAGAGCCATTGACAGAATAAATAATAAACGTTTCATTGTCTTTTGTATTTTCGGCTTCAAAGGTACGAAAAAAATGGAAAACATATTTCTTTATGATGGAAAATCACATTCCACATGAAAGCGAAGACGAACAGCAGACGACCATCCGCTGACAAAGCCGATTACAGGAATCCACCATGATAGAAAAATGGGGCTGAAAGATTCTCATAAAGGTATAGCAAGGATATTTTAGTTATACAAAAAAAACAAATAAGCGCCTGAATTTCAGACACTTATTTGTTTTGTCGGGATTACTGGACTCGAACCAGCGACCTCGCGCCCCCCAGACGTGTGCGCTACCAACTGCGCTAAATCCCGAACACATTTTTTCAAATGCGGTGCAAAGTTAAGCAGTTTTGCTGACATGTCCAAATTTTTAGGTAGTTTTTTTCGGTAAAACAAAAAAAGTGAAAAATATTGGCATTTTACTCCCCTTGTGTTTTTTTTGTGCTATCTTTGCATTTGCATAAAAAAGAAGAAACATACATGACATACCAACTGTGGACACCTGAACACATCGACACTACCATCAACCTGCCCGCTTCGAAAAGCATCAGCAACCGTGCGCTCATCATCCACGCGCTGTCGGGCAGCACCACCCTACCCGACAACCTGTCGGACTGCGATGACACCGAAGTCATCATCCGCGCCCTGGAAACCATGCCCGAGACCATCGACATCAAAGCGGCAGGCACCGCCATGCGTTTCATGACAGCCTACCTCTCCGTCACTCCCGGTGAACATACCCTCACTGGCACCGAGCGCATGCAGGAACGACCCATCGGCGTTCTGGTGGATGCCCTGCGCCACCTGGGAGCCGACATCGAATATGTCAACAAGGAGGGCTTTCCTCCGCTCCATATCCGTGGACGCCAGTTGGAAGGTAGAAGCATCACCGTCGATGGGAGCATCAGCTCACAATATATCTCCGCCCTTCTCATGATAGGCCCTATTCTCCCCAATGGACTGGAAATGCGGCTTTTGGGCAGTATCATATCACGTCCCTACATCGACCTGACACTGTGCACGATGCGCGACTTCGGAGCCGAGGTGGACTGGACCGGTCCCGACACCATCACCGTTTCCGCCAAGCCCTATCAGACGAACCACTATTTTATCGAGAACGATTGGAGTTCAGCCTCGTATTGGTACGAGGTGGCCGCCCTCCATTCCAACGAAGAAAACAGAATCAGCCTGCAGGGTCTCTCCGACGGTTCGAAGCAAGGCGACTCCACGGCACGTTACCTGTTCAGTCTGTTGGGTGTGAAGACCATTTTCGAGGAAGCCAGTCTGGGCAAGCCCACCACCGTACACCTGAAACGACAGTCGGCCCCCGTCCCACGCATGGAATACAATTTCATCAACCAGCCCGACCTGGCGCAGACCTTCGTGGTCACCTGCGCGATGATGGATGTGCCATTCCATTTCAAGGGACTGTCGACATTGAAAATCAAGGAGACCGACCGCATAGAGGCGCTGAAGACCGAGATGCGCAAATTGGGATTCGTCATCCATGATGTTGAAGGCAAAGAGCTGTATTGGGACGGGGAGCGCTGCGAACCCCAGAACCGTCCTGTCATCAACACCTACAACGACCATCGTATGGCCATGGCCTTCGCCCCCGCCTCCTGCATCGTTCCTTTCCTCCATATCGCCCACCCCGAGGTGGTGACGAAATCTTATCCCCTTTTCTGGGACGACCTGCGTCAAGCCGGTTTCACCATTAACGAAATGCCATGACCCTGTTCGTCATCTGTGGCGCCTGCCTCATCATTTTTCTGTTGCTTTTCCTCTGGGGCCGCCGCCATACGGAGACACCAGTAGAGACACAACCGTCGTGCAGCACGTGCGACGGTCACGACAGCCGATGTATGCAGGAATGTGCCATGGAAGCAGCCATAAAAGACATCGAATATTTCGATGACGAAGAGCTGGACATGTTTCGCGACCGCCAGTCAGCCAGCTACAGCGACGACGAGGTGGAACAATTCCGTGAAGTGCTCTACACCATGCGCCAGGAAGAGGTGCGCGACTGGGCGAACAGTTTGTCGCTCCGCCACATCGAAGTGCCCGACCAGTTGAAAGACGAGCTCTTCATGATGATGGAAGAGCCCCCTAAGTGATGGGCGATGAGTGTTGAGCGATGATTTCATTATTTTAGGGCAAAGGCAATAAAACGGATGGTTTTTCGGTTATTATAACAATGAACATGCGCAAGAGGCACCATATCATCCCCGTATTCATAGTGACCGCCCTAATGGTGGCCAGCGCATGCTCCACACAGAAAAACACCGCCAAGAGCCGTTGGTGGCACGCTTTCCATGCCCGTTACAACACTTATTATAACGGCGCCCAGGCATATATCGACGGCTCGCTGGCCAAGGAGAAGGGCAACAAAGACAACTTCACCGAAATCATCCCGCTCTACACCGTTGGCAACAAGGACAGCCGCAAATTGGGCGAAGGGCAGTTCAACACCGCCATCGAGAAAGCACAGAAAGCCATCAAGCGCCACAGCATCAAGAAACGCCCCGAATGGACGAAGAGCCGCAAGAAAACAGACAGAGACATCGAGTGGCTCAGTCGCCGAGAATACAACCCCTTCCTCTGGAAAGCCTGGATGCTCATGGGCCGTTCTCAGTTCTACAAAGGAGCTTTCGACGAAGCCGCCGCCACCTTCTCCTATATGAGCAGGCTCTACCAAACGCAACCCGCCATCTACGGAAAGGCGCGCGCATGGCTTGCCAAATGCTATATCGAACAAGACTGGATATACGACGCCGAGGACGTGATACGCAACATGCAACGCGACTCCATAGACTGGCGCGCCGTGAAAGAGTGGGACTACACCTACGCCGACTATTACATCCACACGGGCGACTACGAGAAAGCCATCCCCTACCTGCGCAAGGTAATCAAGCATGAGATGCGCCGCAAACAGAAAGCTCGCGAGTGTTACCTCCTCGGGCAGTTGGAGAGTGCCCTCGGCCACCGCGAAGAAGCTTACAAGGCCTTCCGCCGCGTGGTGCGCCTGAACCCGCCCTACGAGGTGGAGTTCAACGCCCGCATCGCCATGAGCGAAGTGATGGCCGCCGGTGGCAAGACCAAACAGACCATCAGTCAACTGAAGCGCATGGCAGCGTCGGACAAGAACAAGGACTATCTCGACCAAGTATATTACGCCATCGGCAACATCTACCTGTCGGAGCGCGACACCACCAACGCCATCAGCGCCTATGAGAAAGGTGTGGAGAAAGCCACCCGTTCGGGCATCGAAAAAGGTGTGCTGCTGCTTAAACTGGGCGACCTGTATTGGAACAAGGAGAAATACAGCGACGCCCGCCGCTGCTATGGCCAGGCCATCGGACTGCTCGACCGCGACCGCAAAGACTACGCCGAACTGTCGAAACGCTCGGTCATCCTCGACGAGTTAGTGCCCTATACCGAGGCCATCCACCTGCAAGACTCGTTGCAGATTTTGGCCAACATGAACGAGAAAGACCGCAACGCCGCCATCGACCGTGTGATAGAGGCGCTGAAAAAGAAGGAGAAGGAAGAAAAACGCAAACAACAGGAGGCCGACGCCGCCCAGACCCAATCCCGAAATGCCGGTGCCGCCCAGGGACAACAGAAGCCCCAGACGCTGAACACCGGCGACCAGGGAGGCCTGTGGTATTTCTACAACCAGATGGCGGTGAACCAAGGCAAGACCACTTTTGAACGCCAATGGGGCAAACGCGAGAACACCGACGACTGGCAGCGCTCGAACAAGACCGTGGTGGGCAACATCGGCGCCGAAGATACAGAGATGACCGATGAGATGCGCGACTCCATCGCCCGTGCCGAGGCAATACAAGACTCCTTGAACAATATGGTCGACAGTGCGCAGAACGACCCCCACAAACGAGAGTACTACCTGAAGCAGATACCCTTCACCGAAGAGCAGGTGGCAGCCAGCAACAACATCATCAAAGATGGCCTGCACCGTTCGGGTGTCATCTTCAAGGACCGTCTCGACAACCTCCGCCTGAGCGAACGACAACTGCGCCGCCTCACCGACTTCTATCCCGACTACGACAAGATGGACGATGTGTACTACCACCTCTTCCTGCTCTATTCACGAAAGGGAGAGACCGCCGTGGCCGAGGAATATGTGCAGCTGCTGCGCGAGAAATACCCCGACAGCCAGTGGACGACATTGCTCACTGACCCCCATTTCCGCGAGAACTCCATGTTCGGTGTACACATGGAAGACTCGCTCTATGCCGCCACCTACGAGGCCTTCAAAGCCGACCGTTACACCGAGGTCGCCGGCAACGCCCGCATCTCCCAGAGTCGTTTTCCACTGGGTGCCAACCGCGACAAGTTCATCTTCATCAACGGTCTGAGCAAACTGAACCAAGGTGACGTGAACGGTTGCGTGGAAGATATGCGCACGGTGGTGAAAGACTATCCGAAGAGCCGTATCAGCGAGATGGCCGGCATGATAGTGAAGGGTGTTGGCGAAGGCCGTAAGCTCCACGGCGGCAAGTTCGACCTTGGTGATGTGTGGAGCCGTCGATCCGCCGTGCTCAACGACAGCGACTCCATCCAGTCGAGAAAGTTCGTCACCGACCGCATCGCCGACTTTGCCTTCATCCTCGCCTACCATCCCGACTCGCTCAACGAGAACCAACTACTGTTCGAGATGGCACGGTTCAACTTCACCAACTTCATCGTGCGCAACTTCGACCTGAATATCGTGGACGACGATGGCCTGCACCTCATGACCATCACCGGCTTCCGCAATTACGACGAGGCACACCAATATGCCGAACAGCTCTACGCCAACGAGGCGGTGGCCCAACGGGCACAAAAGGCGCGCGCCATTATCATCAGTCTTCAGAACCTCGAATTGCTGGGCAAACAGTTCAGCTATGACGACTACGATGAGTTCTACGCCAAATATTTCGTGCCGCTGAAAGTGACACGCCGCTATCTGCTTACAGAGCCCGACGGCGTAGGACAGCAGCCTGAGCCCGACCTGCGCTTCCCCATCGGCGGCATCGTGCCGAAAGAGCCTGAGCCCGCCAACAAGCCAGACACCGACGACACCAACGGCTTCGACGGTTACGACGACAATAACAACAACGACAACAATTTCGACGGCTTTGACATCGATGAGCCCACAGAGCCGACAGCTCCTATAGAAACTATAGATGAGAGAGACGAGAACGATATAGATGATATAGACGCTATAGACACTATAGATGCTATAGACACTATAGATATAGAACAGCCCGAGGAGAAACCCGAGCAGAAGCAGGAGCAACCTGAGCAGAAGCAAGAGCAACCTGAGCAGAAGCAGGAGCAGCCACAGCAGAAACCCGAGCAGAAACCCGAGCAGAAGCAGGAGCAACCTGAGCAGAAGCAAGAGCAGCCGCAGCAGAAGCAAGAAAAACCCGAGCAGAAGGAAGAGCAGCCCGAACAAAAGGAAGAACAGCCCGAGCAGAAGCCACAGCCGCAGCCACAAGAGGTGCAGCAGCCGGAGCCTCCTGCC
Organism: Prevotella sp.; assembly: GCA_017538105.1. Lineage (GTDB taxonomy): Bacteria > Bacteroidota > Bacteroidia > Bacteroidales > Bacteroidaceae > Prevotella. The sequence continues at coordinate 11,249 of JAFYJN010000013.1, forward strand.
GAGGATCCCAATGCCATAGAGATTGACATCGACGATGATGACGATGACGATACAGAGATATATTTCGATGACTTCGGCGACACGCCTTCGGACCAGCCCTCTCAGAAACCGAGTCAGAACAACGACGTGAACATCGAAGACGAGTATTACGAATTAGACGGATTTTAAGCTATGACCAACGGATTGCTACTTTGGGTGGACGATGAGATAGAATTGCTCAAGGCCCATATCCTCTTTCTCCAGAAAAAAGGTTACGAAGTGATAACGGTGAGCAACGGCACCGACGCCATAGAACAGTGCCGCCAACACACCTTCGACCTCATCCTTCTCGATGAGATGATGCCCGGCCTGACAGGTCTGGAGACGCTCCAGCAAATCAAGGAGATGTCGCCCACCATCCCCGTGGTGATGGTGACGAAGAGCGAGGAGGAGAACATCATGAACCAGGCCATCGGCTCGAAGATTGCCGACTACCTCATCAAGCCCGTCAACCCCAACCAGATACTGCTAACGCTGAAGAAGAATATCCACCGCAAGGAAATTGTGGCCGAGGTGACACAAAGCGGTTACCAACAGAGTTTCATGGATATCAGCCAGCAGATAGCCAACTGCCGCGACCACCGTGACTGGATGGAGGTGTACCGCCGCCTGGTTCACTGGGAGCTTGAGCTGAGCAGTACCGAGACCAACATGACCGACATCCTCAGGATGCAGAAGGAGGAAGCGAACAACGGGTTCACCAAATATGTGAAGAACCACTACCTCGACTGGGTGCGCCCCAGCCAAAATGGCGGTCTGATGGTTGGTCTTGACCAACGTCCCTTGATGAGTCCCGACATCTTCAAGAACAACATCTTTCCGTTGCTCGACAATGGTGAAAAAGTGTTCCTCGTGGTCATTGACAATTTCCGCTACGACCAGTGGCGCACCATTGCCCATGAGTTGTCCGACAGCTTCGACATCAGCGAAGACCTCTACTTCAGTATCCTCCCCACCGCCACCCAATATGCGCGCAACGCCATTTTCAGCGGACTGATGCCCACGCGCATCGCCTCATTGTTCCCCGAGCTGTGGGTTGACGAAGACGAGGAGGAAGGCAAGAACCTCAACGAGGGTCCGCTCATCCAGACACAGCTGGAACGCTACCGTCGTAAGAACACGTTCTCCTACCACAAGGTGAACGATTCCCAGGCCGCCGAACATTTCATGAACCAGCTGTCACAGCTGAAGAAGAACGACCTCAATGTGGTGGTTCTCAATTTCATCGACATGCTCTCCCACGCACGCACCGAATCGAAGATGGTTCGTGAACTGGCCAACAACGAGTCGGCCTACCGCAGTATCACCCTCAGTTGGTTCCGCCACAGCGTGATGGCCGAACTGTTCAAAGCGTTGTCCAACACCGACTACAAGGTGCTGGTGACCACCGACCACGGCAGCATCCGCGCTACCAAGCCCATCAAGATTATCGGCGACCGCAACACCAACACCAACCTGCGCTACAAATTGGGCAAGAACCTGAGTTACAACCCCAAGGAAGTGTTCGTCATCAAAGACCCCAAGCAGGCGCAGTTGCCCTCCCCGAACCTCAGCACCACGTATGTGTTCGCCACTGGTGAAGATTTCTTCGCCTATCCCAACAACTACAATTATTACGTATCCTATTACCGCGACACCTTCCAGCATGGTGGCATATCAATGGAAGAGATGATTATCCCCTTGATCACGCTCACCGGCAGGAAACGCGGATAAAAAACAGACCATCATGAGCGCCATCATCCCCATACCCACCATCGCCGACCTTCACGATGCCGCCCGTACCTTCATCACCGAGATGGGCGACAGCAGCGTCTTCGCCTTCTACGGCAAGATGGGAGCCGGCAAGACCACCTTCATCAAAGCCTTGTGCGAAGAGCTGGGCGTCGACGAAGTGGTCACCTCGCCCACCTTCGCCATCGTCAACGAATACCGCACCGACAGCGGCGAGTTGGTTTACCATTTCGATTTCTACCGCATCAAGCGCATCGAAGAAGTCTATGACATGGGCTACGAAGATTATTTCTTCAGCGGAGCCCTCTGTTTCATCGAATGGCCCGAATTGGTGGAGGAGCTGCTGCCCGACGACGCCGTGCGTGTGCGCATTGAGGAAAACGCCGACGGCAGTCGGACCATTACGATGGACTGACAGCTCATCATACGACAGGAGTGGCAGAAGCGCGTTGCTTCTGCCACTCCTGTCGTTGTGTCAGTCTGTTACAGCAGTGCTTGGAACTTGGCGTCGAGAGTCGCCTTGTTGGCCGCTCCCACGAAACGGTCCACCAGTTGGCCGTTCTTGAAGAAGAGTATGGTCGGGATGTTACGCACCCCATATTCCATCGCCACGTCGTCGTTCTCCTCCACGTCGCACTTGCCCACGACGATACGTCCGTCATAGTCCTGCGCCAGTTCAGAGATGACAGGTCCCACCATACGGCAAGGTCCGCACCATGTGGCCCAAAGGTCCACCACCAACGGCAGTTCACCGTTCTTGTACTGCTCAAAATTCTCGCTTGTGATTGTTACTTCCATAATAATACTGTTATTTTTATTTGTGAATTTTTATTTTATAATCGGGAGTTAAAGGGGAAGTTAATTCGCTTCGCTCATGGAAGTTTGTTTAATCGGGAGTTAAAGGGGAAGTTAATTCGCTTCGCTCATGGGAGTTTGTTTAATCGGGAGTTAAATTGGAAGTTAATTCGCTTCGCTCATGGAAGTTAAAGAGGGAGTTAAAAGGGACATTACTCCGCCCACAACTTTTACTCTTTTACTCTTTTACCTTTTTACTCTTTTACCTTTTTACTCTTTTACCATTCAGAACTATTGTCCAGCACGAAGTGCTTAACTTCCGTTTTTACTTCCTATTTTACTTCCTTTTTTACTTCCTATTTCACTTCCTATTTTACTTCCTTTTCCTATTAACTACTAACAATAAGTGTGCCAAAGGCGTTCATGTCAGTTGATGTGATAAGTAACGCCCTCGCATTGGTCGATGAAATTCAGCATATCGCCGTTGACTGTCACGCCCAAGCTCTTGCTCTTGAGCATCACCGGCCCTCCGTCTCCCGCCTGGTGGAATTGAATGAACAGCGAGGTGTCGCCGGGCGACTCTTTCAGCAGTGTGGCCAGGTCAGACGCCATCGTGTCATCGATGGCCGACGCATCGATGGTGATGACGAGTCGGTCGATACGTTTCTGTTTTACCTCGCTCAGATACTGTATGTCTTCGATATGGAAATCGATGAATCTGCTGGTTTCGTATTTTTTCTGGCACTTCGCCTTGATGAACACCGAGCATCCCTCCTGCAACATCGCCTGCCAGTCGGCCCAGTCCTTGCTGAAGAGCGCCAGTTCGCCCGAAGTTTCGAAGTCCTCAAGTGTGACGAATCCGCAAGGGTCGCCATTCTTGGTGAACTTCGACTTCACGGCGGTGACGATGCCACCGAGCAGAATCTCCTCTTTCTTCATGAGTTTCTCCTTGTCGTCGAGCTCTGCGCAGCGAGTGTTGCACATGTGCTTTAATACGATGCGGTATTCGTCAAGAGGATGTGCCGACAGGTAGATACCCACCAGCTCACGTTCTTTGTTCAGTCGTTCGATGTTGCTCCATGGCTCCGCCTCGGGTATGGGCGGCGTGGGAATCTCCATGGCCTCGATATCCCCGAACAGTGTGTTCTGCGCCTCCTTTTTCTCCGTCTGGTACATCTGTCCATAGCGCATGAGCGTGTCGAGGAACACCTCTCCCCTGTTGTTCACGGCGAAGAAGCGTTCTCGAGCGATGCCGAAGCTGTCGAAGCCACCGCTGAGCGCCAGACTCTCCATCGCCTTGCGGTTCACTGCCGATAGGTTCACCCTGGTGACAAAGTCGAAGATGCTCGTGTATGGTCCGTTCTTATCCCTCTCAGCGATGATGGCATTGGCAGCACCCTCTCCCATGCCCTTGATGGCCGCCAGTCCGAAACGTATCTGTCCCGCTTTGTTCGAACCGAACTTCATGTAGCTCTCGTTCACATCCGGCCCAAGTGTGGGAATGCCCATCGACTTGCATTCATCCATGAATTTGGTGATTTCCTTGATGTCGTCTTTCCGTCGGCTCATGATGGCCGCCATGAACTGCGAAGGATAATGCGCCTTGAGATAAGCCGTCTGGTAAGACACCCAAGAGTAGCATGTGGCGTGGCTCTTGTTGAAGGCGTAGGAGGCGAACCGTTTCCAGTCGCTCCATATTTTCTTCAGCACCTCGGGATCGTGGCCGTTCTTCATGCCCCCCTCGAGGAATTTCGGTTCCATGGCGTTTACGATATCCTCCTTTTTCTTTCCCATGGCCTTTCGCAGCGCGTCGCTCTCTCCGCGTGTGAAATTAGCCAATTTTCTCGACAGGAGCATCACCTGCTCCTGGTATACCGTGATGCCGTAGGTATCCTTCAGGTATTCCTCCATGCAGGGGATATCGTATTTCACCAGCGAAGGGTCTCTCTTTCGCCGTATGAAGTCGGGGATATAATCCATCGGTCCCGGTCGGTAGAGCGCATTCATGGCTATGAGGTCCTCGAACACCGTTGGATGCAGTTCACGCAGGTATTTCTGCATTCCCGGCGACTCAAACTGGAAAGTGCCGATGGTCTGTCCACGTTGGTACAGTTCGTACGTCTTTTCGTCGTCGATGGGAATGTTGTCAAGGTCGATGATGTCGCCCGTGCTCAGCCGTATGTTCTCCACGGCCTCTTTCAAATCGGAGAGCGTCTTCAGCCCGAGGAAGTCCATCTTGATGAGTCCCGTGTCCTCTATCACGTGTCCGTCATACTGTGTGCAGAGCACCTTCTCGCCCTTGTTGTCAGGGTCATCGGCCGTTGACACCGGCACCCAGTCGCTGATGGGGTCTCGGCAGATGATGGTTCCGCAGGCATGGATGCCCGTTCCCCTGACCGTTCCCTCGAGCATTCGCGCATAGCGAATGGTGTTGCTTAGTTTGGGGTCTGGCGATGCCTCCGCCTCTCTCAGCGAGGACACATACTTAATGGCGTTGGGAAGGTTCATCTTCACGCCGTCGGGCAGTCTTTCGGGTATATCCTTGCACAGTCGGTTCGATATCTCCAGTGGCACTTTCTCCACACGCGCCACGTCCTTGATGGAGTTTTTGGTGGCCATGGTGCTGTAGGTGATGATGTGCGCCACCTTGTCGTGTCCGTATTTATCCTCCACCCATTTGAGCACCCTTCCACGTCCGTCGTCGTCGAAATCGGTGTCGATATCCGGCAGCGATATACGGTCGGGGTTGAGGAAACGCTCGAACAGCAAGTCATATTTCATCGGGTCTATCTTGGTGATGCCCAAGCAGTATGCCACCACCGACCCCGCCGCCGAGCCACGTCCTGGTCCCACCATCACGTCGAGTTGGTCCTGCGCCGCATTGATGAAGTCCTGCACGATGAGGAAGTATCCCGGGAATCCCATGGTCTTCATGATATGCAGCTCGAACTTGATACGTTCATTCACCTCGTCGGACAGGGGGTCGCCATAGAGCCTCCGTGCCCCGTCGTAGGCCAGTTTGGCTAAGTATTCCGCTTCGAACTTGATACGGTACAGTTTCTCGTACCCTCCCAAGCGTTCTATCTTCTTCACCCCCTCCTCCGGCGACAGCGGGTTTTCCCCGTTCTCGTCGGTGGTGAACTCGCGATAGAGATCTTCCTCGCTGTATTTTGTTCTGATGTCGTCCTCTGTTCCGAAACTCTCCGGTATGGGGAAGAAAGGCATGATAGGTTCGTGGTTGATGCTGTACACCTCCACTTTGTCGAGCACCTCGAGGGTGTTTGCCAACGCCTCGGGCACATCGTCGAACACCTCGTTCATCTCCGCCCTCGTCTTGAACCACTCCTGCTTGGTATACCTCATTCGGTTGGGGTCGTCGAGGTCGCTCGCCGTGGACAGACACAGCAGGTGGTCGTGTGCCTCGGCATTGTCCTTGTCCACGAAATGCACATCGTTGGTGCACACCACTTTGACGCCATATTCCTTGGCCAGTTCGAGGATTACCCTGTTGGCCCGCTGTTGCTCGGGAAACGTCTCCCTGTTGGCTATCAGATTCGGGTCTTTCACCTCATGTCGCTGTATCTCCAGGTAATAGTCGTCGCCAAACACCCGCCGATACCACTCTATGGTCTCGCGCGCGCCCTCTATGTCGCCGTGGTTGATTTTCCGGGGCACCTCGCCCGCCAGACAGGCCGAGCAGACGATGAGTCCCTCGTGGTATCGTTCCAGGTCGTCGTGGTCGGTACGTGCCTTCGTATAGAACCCGTCTACCCATGAGCGTGACACCAGTTTGATGAGGTTTTTGTATCCCGTGTAGTTTTTCGCCAACACGATGAGGTGGTAGCGCAGGTCGTCGCCCATCTGTTTGTCCTTGTCCTCCTTATGTCGCGCAGCCACATACATCTCGCAACCCAGGATGGGCTTGAAGGGTTCCTGCCCCTCCTTTATCCTTTTCTTGTTTACCTTGGCGCAGTAGTCGGAAAAGAACTTGATGCCGAACATATTTCCATGGTCGGTGACAGCCATGCCTCGCATGCCGTCGGCCACCGCCTTGTCGACCAGTTTTTCTATCGAAGCCTGTCCGTCGAGCAGTGAATAATATGTATGTACGTGAAGATGAACGAAATCCTGCATAATGGTATTTTGGAGGTTCAAAGTTACATCTAAAACCCGACATTGCCAAAAGAAAGCCCCTAAAATTTGTTACATCAGTAAAAAAGTATTACCTTTGTGGGCGAATTCTTTTTCACACCCATGGGCAGAAGAATCAAGAAACTCAAGAAACAGAGGATTCACAGCGAAGGCAACGAAACGCTATTTGGCGGTTTGGTGTTCATAGTCATTGTGTCTGCGCTGTTGTGGAATCTTTTTGACACGAAGATTCCATTTTGGTGTTTCCTTGGAGTCTTCGGCATTGTCTACGCCATTGTGCTGAATTTCTTCCGCTGTCCCATTCGTTATTTTGACGGCGACGACACCGAAGGTATCGTCGTGGCTCCCGCCGACGGCCATGTGGTCGTGGTGGAGGAAGTTGACGAGACCGACTATTTCCACGAGCGTCGCCTCATGGTGTCCATCTTCATGAGTCTTTTCAACGTCCATGCCAACTGGTTTCCCGTTGACGGCACGGTGAAAATGGTGAAGCATTTCGACGGCAATTTCCACAAGGCGTGGCTGCCCAAGGCCAGCGAGGAGAACGAGCGTGCCGACGTGCTCATCGAGACCCCCGAGGGCATCACCATTCTCTGCCGTCAGATTGCCGGAGCCGTGGCGCGTCGTATCGTCACTTATGCCAAGGAGGGCGACGAATGCAATATCGACGACCACCTGGGTTTCATCAAGTTCGGCTCTCGCGTTGATGTTTATCTCCCATTAGGCACAGAGATATGTGTCAAGATGGGCCAATCCACCACCGGTGACCAGACGGTCATCGCTAAACTCCACTGATATGGCCAACATCATCACCCGGAACATCCCCAACTCCATCACCTGCTGCAATCTCATCTCGGGATGCATCGCCACGGCCTACGCCTTTGGCGCCGACTACCGTGGAGCCCTGTCGTTCATCATCCTCGGTGCCATCTTCGATTTCTTCGACGGCATGGTGGCGCGCATCCTCCATGTGCAGTCGCCCATCGGTAAGGAGCTCGACTCGTTGGCCGACGTGGTGACCTTTGGCGTAGCTCCGTCGACCATGGTGTTCATCCTTCTCCACACCGTCACCTATCCCTCTTTCCTCGAGCCTCTCCGTCAGGTGATACCCTATTTCGCCTTCGTCATGGCCGCATTCTCGGCCCTCCGCCTGGCCCATTTCAATATCGATGAACGTCAGCACTCCTCATTCATCGGCCTTCCCACCCCTGCCAACGCCCTGTTCTGGGGTTCGCTCATCGTGGGAGCCGAGTCATTTATCCTCAACCTCCCTTATGCCCTGGCCATCATCCTGTTGATGGTATGCCTGAGCTGTTGGCTCCTCGTGTCGGGCATTCCCATGTTCGCCCTGAAGTTCAAACAATGGGGCTGGCACACCAACCAGGTGAAATATATCTTTGTGCTGACGTGCATACCCATGCTGGCCATTTTCGGAGTGACGGGCATCGCCATCATCATCGCATGGTACGTCATTCTCTCCGCCTTCACCACCTCAAAAACAGCCGCTGAAGAATGATTTTCAAGTTCCTTTTCTATATCCTGGCGCTCTTTGTCTGTTTCTGTGTTGCAGGAGTGCTCTTCTTCGTGTGGATGGTGCGCAAGACGAAGCGCCAGATTGACGAGGCTGGCGACCGTTTGGAGCGTGAGCGCCGTCGTCAGCAGCAACGTTCCGACAGCGGTGTCCGCATGGAGGGTGCCGACAAGAAGAAGCCCCAGGGCCAGAAAATCTTCGCCGACGACGAAGGAGAATACGTGGATTTCGAAGAAGAGAAATAGTTTTTATCTCACAATTTACTTTTGCCGAAAATCTCACAATTTATTTCGCCGAAAATGCCGAAAATCTCACAATTTCGGCTGTTTTTGTCGTTTGCCCGGTCTTGACGATATCCACGGCAGGCTCGAGGATTGTCTTGAACACCTTATACGCATTGACCTGACTGTCAACCAGACTGTGCTGAACGAAAACAAGGTATTTATTCAGCGGATGCCTCTTTATGACATCAAGTATTGTCAACGCAAGATGTTCCGCCTGACGGGCTGTGATGTCGCTGAAGACATGAGCGAAATTGAACACCACAAGCGTGGGGATTTCCGACACCGTCTTCCAATAGTCATCGGTCATCTCGCCCATCGAGGAAAGGAGCCTGTAGCGCAGACGGTCGCCAAAGACAGCATGAAGGAACTTTTCCGCCATCATCCGCATCTCTGCAGAGATGTCAATGCCTGTGTATAACATATCTGGAGCCTCGGCAAGGAACTGCTCGGCGAAAGCCAATCCCGACGTGGCTGGTCCACAACCGAAATCGAGGAACTGCACTCTTCCGCCGCAAGCACGGATAGCCGTCTTCACCCATTCACGGAGAGCGGAGTACACGTTCATGGCACCGCAATAATACATGCGCATGAAATAATGGCAATAAACCAACACCTGTTCTTCGGCGCTCATCAACGCGCCATAAGCCTGAACAGGTTGGCTGAAATCCATCCTTCCATAGCCGATAGCCTCCATATTCGCCGCCATGTCACGTCCCAGGATGATGTCGGGCCACTGTGTGCGGCTGTCTTTTTGGAGAGGCTCGACCACCAACTGCCGGAAAGCCCTTTGGAACAGGTCACTGAGATGGAACGACGCCTGACTACCGTCCGCCGCCTTGCTATCCATCTCCTCCACCACGAAACGTCCCCTCACGATGTCGGCCATGGGCACGTCGAAATAGCCGTGGCGGCTCCTCACATACTCCATCAGTTTGTAGAACGTAAAGTTATTGGCCAACAGTCCGGGGTTGCCCACGAGGATGAGGTGTTCCCTGGCTCTCGTCATGGCCACGTTCAGCTTGCGGTCGACAACGCAGCCATCCTCCTCGAACACGTTTCCCGCCAGGAAGTCGAGCTGGTAATACTGCTGTATGGTGAAGCCATAGACGATATAGTCGCGCTGGCTACCCTGGTAACGTTCCACAGTGTCGATGGTGATGTCGCGCAGCGGCGCTATGCCACTCTTCTCCAGCGTCTTCCTCACCTCGGCTATCTGGTTGCGGTAAGGCACGATGACGCCCACCGTCTGCATGGGCGAGAAATGGTCTCTCTCGCGCCCATATATCCTCAGCACGATGGTTGCGATGACCTGCGCCTCGTTTCTGTTCACCTTGTCCGACGGACTGTTCTTTTGGGGGTTCACCGCCACGAAGGCCACCCTTCGCGTGGCCAGCATATCGTCGATGCCGTGACCACCCCCACCCTTCGCCGGCAGTTCCCTGCGCTGGTGCGGACAAGGCACCACCTGCAGTTTGTTGCCATAGAAAGCATAGTTGGGAAAACGTGCTATGTCGGGATGCATACGTCCCTGTTTCGTCAGCATGCCCACCACATCGTAGCGCCCCTTGTAGCGCCGCAGCAACCGCTCGAAGAGCGACAGTCGGCAGTTGGTCAGGCAGATGTCGTTGAGGATGGGTTCGTCCACCCTCGACTCCTCTTCGCCCTGCTGCACCACGGCCGGCAGCTGTTTGTGGTCGCCGATGAGGATGATTTTTCGGATGGCGCACTGTCCATCGGCCCCTCGCGCGCTGAGCAGTCCCATCAGATGAGGTTCGAGAATCTGCGAAGCCTCGTCGATGATGGCCAGCGAGAATTGTTTGATGCCAAAGAGCGCACTGTTGGAGTTGAACGACGTGGTGGTTCCCACGAACACCCGTGTGTCGTTCACCAGTCTCCTCAACTCATCCACCCTACCGCAGTCCTTCACCCTTTCGTCGAACATCGCATGGCGGTAGGCCGGTTCGCACGACAGGCGGCTGCCAACGCGGATATAGTCGATATGCTCCTCCTCCAGTTTGCCGCATATCTCGTCCACAGCACGGTTGGTGTACGACAGCAGCAGCACGTTCGCGTTCGGCTCCAGCAGTTCCTCCTTCAGCGTGTTCATCAGCCCGTACGATGTCTTCCCCGTCCCCGGCGGTCCGATGATGAGGAAGAGGTCGCGTGCCCGTTTCGCCCGTAGCATCATGTCGTTGAACTCGCCGTAGTCGCCACCCAGCGTGATGTCACCGTCACACTCCGGCTCCCGTTGTAGGAGCAACAGGTCGCGGCGTTCCTTGGGCGCCGAGAGGAAGGCGTGCATGCCCTTGTAGAGCGAAGAGTACGACGCCTCCATGAAGTCGTGTTCCATGGCCCACTTCATCGCTCCCTGGTGCCAGAACACGTTAGCGTTCACCTGCTGCGACTTCAGGCTCATCACGATGCGCTCATCGCCAATCTTCTCAATGGTTCCACGGAACACCATCGTGGTGCGTGCGTCGGGCTCCGTTCCCTCGGCATAGGGATAGAGCACCACGATGTCGCCCTTTCGGAAGTTGGAGATGTCGTTGTCGGGGCGTTCCGCGAAGCGCAGCTCCACATGGTCCACCCTGCCCCCTTCCACCTCCGACGGGTACACCATGTCGAGGTCGCAGTAGATGTTTCCCGCCAGCAGTTTCTCCTCGAGCGAGCAGTGCCACTTGTCGGCGAACCCCGCGTTCTGCTTCGTCTGGTTGCCCACCTTGGCCATCAGGTGCTCCGTCTCGATGAATGTCAGGAAGCGCAGGTAATAAGCCCGCTCCAACGGCGACGCCGCTTGTATGGGCAGCAGCACCGCGTCCACTTCGGGTTTCTTGTACTGCAGCCAGAAACTCTCTCTCAACGGTTCCGTCTTCAAGTCGTCGGCGGTCAGCCGTTCCAGTATGGTGAATCCCCCATGGGAGTAGCCGTATTCATGGGCCACAATTTCGTTTCTTATCTTCATGGCCTCGAACATCAACGACGGCGCGAAGCCAAGCTCCACCAGTCCATTGCGGTATTTCGAGTAGAGCAACATCGAGTGTACGTTGCGCCCGTTTCGCTCATATTGCTCGCGGTAGTTGTAGCGCAGGAGCATCATGTAGAGTATCAGCTGCGCATAATGTTTTTCCTGTTGCGTGGGCGGGTCCGTCTCCGGGAAAGCCGCCTTGCCCGATTTCTGCTCGATGAGGAAACGCTGGTCGAGCTGCAGGAAGTCCATACGTCCCTGTATGCCCAACATCTCCGAGTAGAACGAAGGCTCCACCATGATCTCCGTCGCGTCGAAACGCTGTATGCCATCTTTGCGGAACACCTCGGGCATCACGCTGCGCACCACGTTTTGGATGTTCGTCCGCTGCATCTGCGCATTTTGGTGGAAATGGCTATCCAGGGGAGTTGTCAGCAGACTCATCGCGTTATCCTCGAAGAAACGGCGCACGCTCTGATGATATGTGCTGTCCTCCGGTCGCAAATACAGGGCCTCGTCAAGGAACTGCCCCGCCAGGTTACCAAGCAGCATCGCCGACGTCTTTACCGACGGTTTCAGTTTGTTGACCAGGTACACCATGTGCGACCGCGAATAGCTCTCGAAGCAAGCCGCTATTGCGGAGATGTCGACCAGGAAATCGGGCTCATAAACCATCAGTTCGGGATAGAGCACCCCCTCCATCTCTCGCGGTCGCACCAGGTTCAACTGGCAGCCCTCCTTGAGCAGAGGTCGCAGGTAGTCCCATTTCCAGTCTTTGTACACATTCCTGTCCGACGCCTCCCCGTAGAACACCTTCACCTCGTCCATCCCCTCCTCGTCGGCCTCGGCATAGATGAACGTGTCGTCCCATCTGTTCACGATGATGCGCAGACATTCCGTAGTCAACTTGCCGCGCTCCCTCTTCCTACCACCCGGAAACAGCGCCTCGAGCAACGTGGGCACCGGCATGCGGCTCACCAGCTCCACGAACTGGCACACCGCCATGAAGTCGTAGCGGAAATTGTCGGCCAGAGCCTCGTCGGTCATGGTTCCCAGCTTGCGGAACCTCGCCCGCGCATCGTTCACGACGACTCTGAGGTGTCGCGGCGCCTTATGTTCTTTCAGTAGATAGTCAGTCTTGGCGAATGGTCCACCGAAGCGGATGCCCGCGAAGCGCGTATGCTGGTCGAGGCATTTCATGAACACACGGCGCAAGGACGAGTATGCTTCGCGGTATTCGTCCGCCGCCGGCGTCGCTATGGCCTGCAGCTCGTCGAACAAGTTGGTCGCCGCCTCTGGGTCGAATGATTGGAAATGGTTCATGGTGTTTTTTTCCTTATTAGTTGCAATTTACAGTGTGCATCTGAATATCTGGTTCGTTTACCATCCTCATTATGACTTTATAGCGGTGATGTGAATTTACAGTTTGGATAATTAGAGCATCCAAGGAATGACCCATATTTTCCATTTCGTTCTATGAGCCTTCCACCACATCTTGGGCAAATGCCCGAAGTAATTTTCCTATCGATTTCGAGCGCGACAGCTTTTACATTCCTGGCATGGGTTTTGTCGTCTACAATGTCTCTTACATTCTTTTGGGACAGGAGTCCTGCAATTTTATTTACATCTTCATCATTGATATAAGGTGTTATATAGCTCTTAATGGTAGAAAGTAGATCAAAATCACAAATGACATGGTTTCTTGTTGTGACCTTGCTTATATCTGCCTTGGCAGTAAAAACCACGATGGGTATAACCCTTAAATTTGGCCATTCTTTCAAATGCTCTTTCATTCTGTACACATGTCCTACGGCTTGCTTTACAGGATTGTAGAAATGGTTTTTATTTATGTAGGTATAGGTTTTCCACCAGTTTTTACGAAATGTAATATCTGTTGCAATAATCTGTGTCCATTTATATCGGTCGTCATCTCCATAAATATCTCCTCGGTAGTTTTTTGTTTCAATGGCAAATATCCCATATTTAGATACAACGATATGGTCTATTTGCGTTGTGCCCTTATTCGTTGGCAACACCACATCATCCATAATAATGTATTCTTCCGGTAATTGCGAGAGAATTTCATGCACTTTTGCCTCACCTCTTTTGCCTTTTTGTTTTGGTGAAAAATACCACCAACAATAACCCACAAAGGCTATTGTCAGAAGACCGAAAAGGATGGGGAAAAAAGCAGACATGAATGAAATATTATTTATGGGTCAATAAAGGATATCTAACCACTGGATAAAAAGCACAATGGAATGTTTGGTTTTTTTAATCAAAAACCATACCTTTCCAATGTCTTACGGCTGATTCTTTCTAGAATATCAGACGTTGAGCCTTCGGCACTCACACCAGCGCGCCGAGCTTGCTCCACTGCTGACTGATGGCTGATTCTTTCCAAGATGTCGGACGTTGAGCCTTCGGCGCTCACACCAGCGCGCCGAGCTTGCTCCACTGCTGACTGATGGCTGATTCTCTCCAAGATGTCGGACGTAGAGCCTTCGGCGCTCACGCCAGCGCGCCGAGCTTGCTCCA
>JAFYJN010000014.1 GCA_017538105.1 Prevotella sp.
ACAACTTCCGCAAGCACATCTTCAATGCCTATTACAACGGCAAGGTGGGCAATCTGAGCATCGACTGGAACGTGGACGGCCTCTTCGACAAGACTGTTGAGCATAACAGCACGGAAGAGACGACCATTGATGCCAACAACGTCCGTTCTATCCACAATGTGAATAACGGCACCAAGAGCAGCAACAACTTCTGGGCTACAAAGCTCATCTTCAGCTATCCTGTGTGGAAAGGCAATCTCAGCGTCGGCGGTGAGTATTCCTACAACCATCGCACCGATGCCTACTCCTTCTTTTCAGCTGAGACGCTGCCTGTGAAGGCCACCGACACGGAAATCAACGAGAAGTCGGCTGCCGCCTTCGTGGAGTACGGCCGACAGTTCGGCAAGCTCTATGCCCAGGTAGGCCTGCGCTACGAGCACTTGAAGAACGACTATTTCAACTTTGGTGTGCGAGAGGACGAGGTCTGCCGCAATTACGGCGACTGGTTCCCCACCGCCACGCTCTCCATGCCTGTGGGCAAGCTGCAGCTCTCGCTCTCCTATCGCAAAGACATTGAGCGCCCCAACTACTCCAACCTCACCAGCTCGACGGTTTACATCAACCGGTACACCTACCAGAGCGGTAACCCCTACCTGCGGCCCACCTATACCCACAACCTCGTGCTCAACGCAGCCTACAAATGGGCTGGCATGGTCGTGACCTATTCGCGCACCAAGGACAACGTGACAATGGCCACCGAGCCTTTCCCGGGCGCTGACGATCCTATGGTAAGCCTCGTCCGTTCCATCAACGGCAGCGACGGCTTCAACCAGCTGAGTCTCAATCCCTATGCCCGCCCCGCCATCGGCTGCTGGCATCCCACATGGTTCATCTATGCCCAATTCCAGAACTACAAGTCACCTTGTATTGACGGCAACGAAATCACCCTCAGCCGTCCGTATGTCAACTTTGGATGGGACAACACCGTAGAGCTGCCTCATGGCTGGCGCCTGAATGCAGGCATGCGCCTGTCGTCGAAAGGCGACGTGAACAATTTCCGCCTCAACCGCGCCTCCTTCAGAAGCGACTTCGGTGTGCAGCGCGACTTCAACCTGCGCAAACTCGGCACCCTGACAGCCGACCTGCGCTGCTACGATATGTTCAATACCAATAAGAACGGCGGCATCGTCTATGGCATTCGCGAGATCACCGTCTACAACCCAGCCCGTCGCACACTCTCCCTTGACCTGACATGGAAATTCAATGAGACTCGCAGCAAGTACCGCGGCTCGGGTGCAGGCGAGAAACAGAAGGCGAGAATGTAGAATACCCACCCCCGACCCCTCCCCAAGGGAGGGGGCATTAAGGGGTGAGAGGTGAGGGGTGAGAGGAGCGCCAAAGGGTGGGGAGGGGAAGTTAGAAGAAGTTAGAAGCCAATACTCTGCTTATGAAAGGTAAAAAGGTAAAAGAGTAAAAAAGTAAAATAAAGGGTGTGATTATGAAGACAAGAACGATTATAGGAATACTGTTGATTGTTGCCGGTGCATGGAAACTGGCTAACATGTGGGGCATCATTGAGAATGATTGGCTGTGGAGTCAGCCCTGGACTGTGTATATCGCTCCAGTCCTGCTCATATATGTAGGTGGAGATATCATCATCAACAGTTATCGACGCGACCCAGACCAGTGGTTGCAGCGTCCCCTGCCTATTGGCGAGGAAGGTAAACGTATACATTGTATGGTGCGTTACGGTGGCGACGAGTATATTTATCGCGGGGAGCCTTTTCATGGTGCCCGTCTTGACGCCTTCTGTGGTGGTCTCCGTCTTGACCTGCGCGATGCAGCTATCACTGAGGATGAGGAGATAGATATCCACACTTTCATGGGCGGTGTCGAGCTGTATGTGCCTTCCACGGTAAATGTGGAGGTGAAGAGCCGTAGTTTCTTAGGTGGTGTAGGCAATCATGCTACCCACAATGCCGGCTCTTCAGTCCCTTGCATCCACATCATTGCCAGCAATTTCATAGGCGGTGTTGACATCAAGAATTGAGGGTTTTAGCGGTGACAGTACGGATTTCATCCTGTGGTAAACCTTTACAAAAGTATCATTTTCTTTATAAATGGTTTCACTCCTCTTTTTTTTAATTATGTAACACGTGAAAGAGGAAAATAAACATTACTTTTGCACACAATTTTTATAAAAAGAAAATGATGAAATACCGTCAACTGATTTTAGTCGGCCTCTTGGCCGTTGGCGCATCAACAAGGGCGCAGGTGGTTATCAATGAAATGATGCAGTCGAACATCGACTGTATTATGGATGATTTGAACGAGTTTCCAGATTCCTGGGTTGAGCTTTACAATAGTGGCACTGAGGCCGTGAACCTCGGCGACTATAAGCTGGGTGTGAAAGATAAAGCCAGCAAGGCATGGCAACTGCCCAGCCAGACACTTGGCGCCGGTGCGTATGTGGTCGTGTACTGTGACAAGGAGGAGAATGGTCTTCACACCAGTTTCCGTTTGGAGTCGGGCAAGGACGGTAGCGTCTATCTGTTCCAGGGGAGTGCGATTATCGACAAGGTGGAGAAGATGAAGAAGATGCCTGCTCCCAATATCGCTTATGGACGCCAGACCGATGGCGCTGATACTTGGGGATATCAGGCTACTCCTACGCCTGGTGCAGCCAACTGTGGCCAAATCTGTAATGACATCTTGGGTGAGCCGGTATTCAGCCAGGCAGGATGTGTGCTTACTTCCAACCAGACTATTCAGCTGACCCTCTCCATGCCCGAAGGGACACCTGAAGGTGCGGTGATCCGCTACACCACCGATGGCAAAGAACCCACAGCCCAAAGCACGTTATATCAGAATGCCATCAGTATTGGCTCCAGCAAGGTCATCAGGGCCAAATTGTTTTGTGACGGTTATCTATCACCCATCTCCACGGCACAGTCGTATATCTTCTTAGGCAGGGAGATGACCATTCCCGTGATATCGATTGTCACGGACGACCGCTACATGAACGATGCGACCATTGGTATCATTGCCAATAACCCCGACAAATATAACAAGCATGACTGGCGCCGTCCCATCAACATCGAACTGTTCGATGCCCCGGCCAGTGAGAGCGTCATCAACCAACTCTGTGAGACACGTGTCATGGGAGGACAGTCGCGTGAGCATCCGCTCAAGTCGCTTGCCGTCTATGCCAACAAACGTTTCGGCGTGAAGCGTTTCAACTATGAGTTCTTCCCCGACCAGAAACCCGGCCTGACAGACTTCAAGAGCATCATGCTGCGCAACGCGGGCAACGACTTTGGTGGTCTTTACATGCGCGATGCCATCATTCAGCGTGTCATGGGTCAGAACGCTGACCTCGACTGGCAGGCATGGCGTCCCGCCGTCATCTTCCTCAATGGTCAATATAAGGGCATGCTCAATATTCGTGAGCGCAGCAACGACGACAATATATACTCCAACTATCAGGATGACCAAGGCGAAGGTCTTGAGGATATCGACATGATTGAGATTTCCCAGGAGAATAGCCAAATGGTGGAGGAACTTAAAGCAGGCACTCTTGACAACTACAACGCCTTCAAGGCTTTCTATCATGAAGCAGGTCATACTATGGCAGAATATGAGCAGTTGATGGATTGCCAGGAGTTCATGAACCTCATGATTTTGAACCTCTATTACGGCAATCTCGATTTCCCAGGCAACAATCTCGTCATTTGGCGGCCCATAGCAGACGGTGGTCGTTGGCGCTGGATATCCAAGGACACCGACTTCGGTCTCGGACTTTACGGACGGTCGCCCAACTACAACACCATTGAGTGGATTTATAACCCCAATTACGATTCGGGCAACGCATGGGCCAACACCGCAGAGGCCACTCAACTGTTCCGCAGCCTGATGGCTGATACCGATTTCAGCCGTGAGTTCATCGACCACTGTGCTATCTACATGGGCGACTTCCTGAACGAGAAGGGCACTCGTGCCATCTGGGATCCCATGGCCAGTCTGGTTAAGCCGGAACTCATTAAGCACCGCGAGGCCAACTATAACGGCTGGGGTTGGTGGACACCAGATTTCGGACAGGAGATTGATAATGAAATCAACAATGCCAGGAATTGGCTCAGCCAGCGCACAAATAACTTCTACAACCATGTTGCCAACTATTATCATTTGGGCACACCCATTCCTCTCACCATTAACAAAGACGTTGACAACTTGCAAATCACCAAGACCGTCGTGAACGGTATCACACTCACTGGCAGCGAGTTCGATGGTAAGTTCTTTGCCAACCGCCAACTCACTGTTGAAGCTCAGGTCGATGGCTTAGAAGTGAAGGGATGGAAGGTAATCAAAACCAGTACCAATGGTGCAACCACAGAACAGGAGGTTTACGAACCTGTTTATACGTTCAATATGCCCACGTGCAAAAAACTGGACCTTAAGGTCATCACGGGCCAATCAGATGGCATTTACGACCTGACAACCCGCAACTGGAACTGGTGTCTCGATGGCAATCTGCTGACACTACACGGGGTGGACAAGGGTACCGCTGTCATGCTTTATGACGTGCGGGGCATGGTTGTTAAGACTTTGGTTGCCGATGGTGCCGACATCCGTATTCCTCTTTCAGTTAAGAATCAAATGTTTGTGTTGAAAGTGGGTAAGGATACGGTGAAAATCAAATAAATACTTCCGACTAGCCGAGTGCTCGATAGTATCGGCGTGAATGCCTAGTCGGAAACCTCATGTTCCGAAACAGTCAATGAAAAAGATGATTACCAAATTCGGTAATCATCTTTTTCATTATTATGGTTTGTCGGTCAAAGCGTGATACTGACGCTGTTTCCTTTATAGTCCACTGCTTGACGTGTGCCATTGGGTAGTACTACCACGAAACGACGCGAGGTCAACATACCAGGATAGTTGCCTTGGCGGTCACCGATGGTCAGGGTGCGGCTCTTCTCGTTCCAACGGAAAGGGATAGTGGTATAGACACCCTTCTCATAATTGTAATTGTCGCCCTCGTCCTCATAGAGTGTGAATGCTCCGTCGGCACCGGGGTAGACACGGATTTCCAATTCATCCCATGTCTTTTCGCCCACATACTGCATCTCGGGTGCAAGGGGAAGGATACTACCCGCCCGCACGAACATCGGCACACGGTCGAATGATGTTTGCAGTGTCGTGGTCTGTCCTCCCCTTATCCGTTGACCAGTCCAGAAATCATACCAATCACAACCCTTGGGCAAGTATTTGGTGGTTGTCTTCGACGGCGTGAAGTCAACAGTAGAAGGCTCATTGTTTTCTTTCCGCTCTTTTTTGTCCCATCCACTCATGGCATCTTCGCGGATGACCCGTTCCTGAGTGTATTGTGCTTCGACAATGGGAGCGGCCAGGATAGCACGCCCGAACATGAACTCATCTGTCATGTCCCACACGCGTCGGTCGTCGGCGAAGTCGCTGAATAATGGCCGCAGGTAGCTCTCGTTGTTGCTCGTCACTTGCCAGGCGGTGCTGTAGAGGTAAGGTATCAGGCGGTAGCGCAGACGAATGGCTTTCTCAATAGCATCGTAGACGGGTTCGCCTTTCTTGCCGAACTGCCATATCTCACGTGGCGCGTCGGCACCGTGGCTGCGGAAGATGGGACAGAACAGCGCATATTGCATCCAGCGCACATAAAGTTCTTGGTATTGTGGGTTACGCGGTGCCGAGCCGCTGCCCCGTGTGTTGTACGACCCGCAGAAGAATCCACCGATGTCCGTATTGAAATTGGGGTTGCCCGTAAGCGAATAACTCAGTCCGGCGGGCACTTGTTTACGCAGCATGTCCCACGATGAGGCCACGTCGCCGCTCCACATGTTCGAGCCGTAGTGTTGCTGCCCGGCAAAAGCCGAACGTGTCATGATGAACACACGTTTCGCCGATGACTCCTTACGTTGTGCCTCATACACGCCGCGCACCGTTTCCAAGGGGAAGGCATTGCGCAGGGCGCGCCATGTGCCGCCCGTCACGTGATGCTCATAGTCACTCTCACGGGGATTGAAGAAATCGGGGTCGGTGGAGTCCATCCACCAGCCGTCGGTGCCGTAGTCAAACAGCGTCTTCAGGTATTTCCAATAGATATCGCGGGCCACGGGCGAGAACGCATCGTACACCTTCACCCCCGATGGGTAATTCATGTCGGGTGGCCACACATGTGATATGCCACTCTGCGGCCATGTCTCAATGGGCAGTAGCAGTCCTTTTTCGTTTAATTCGCGGAACTGTCGCGTCTGAGGACCAAAACTGGCCCAGATGCTGATCATGAAATGGGCGTTCTTCTTGTGCACCTCGTCAATCATCTGCCTGCCATTGACGTAATCTTCGGAAAGGAAATCCATGGCGTTCCACAGGTAGTTGGAACCCCAATACTGCCAATCTTGGATGATGCCGTCGAGGGGCACTTGCAACTCGCGGTACTTGTCGACCACACCCAGAAGTTCACTCACACTCTTGTAACGTTCCTTACACTGCCAGAAACCATAGGTCCACAACGGGAACATCGGCACGTCACCTGTCAGGTGTCGCATCTGTGCAATCACGCCGTCGGCCGAACCGCCATACATAAAATAGTAGTCCACCGCATGGCCTACCTCCGACGAGAAACTCATGCCCGAGGCATCGTCATCGAACTGCGTGGGAGAATAGTTGTCCCAATAGATGCCCCAACCCTTGATGCTCTGCAACACGTTCTGGAAATCTTCCAGGTTCGACTGCTCCATCCTTTTATGCTCACCGCGACGGTTCATCTTGCCATTCTGTATTGTTCCCAAACCGTAGATGGCCTCGTCTTTGTCCAAGGTGAAAGTCTGTGTCACGCGATAGGCACCTGCATCATTTCCCTCACGGCGCTCTTCAAAAGCACAACTTTTCTCTTTGAGCAAGGTCTTGCCTTTTGCGGTGGCGAACACCACGGCACCCGTCTTCGCATCGATGGTCACCGTTAGCTGTTCGCTGCGGAGGTTATTACCCTGACGTGTAGTCTTTACATCTTCGGGTTGTGCAGTGACCACAAGTTTCTTCTCCGTGGATACATGTCCCACAGGCTGTTTTGTCACTCTCACGATGGAGGGTGTGAAAAACTCCACCTTCACTTCCGTTTCACCTGCTTGCAGCTGCATCGAGCTCTGGGCCGTTGCCGCCATGGCCATTCCCAACAGCATCATGGCCAAACCTGTTCTTTTCGTCATTGTCAATAAGGATAGTTATGATACGTATGCAAAAATACCGAAATTATTTGGGAAAGAAAAGTTATTTATTTATTTTTGCGGAAATTTTAATGTGACAAAAAGTATCTGAAACAAAAAGACGATGAAAAGAATATTCCTATTACTCTTTTATGCCTTGACTGCCATGGTACAAGGGGCGTGGGCCGTTGACAACGACAAACTCCACGTAAAAATGGACGTGGCGGGACTGGGTGACAGTATCGCCGTCATTTTTGGTGACCAGCGTCTTTTCTTTGGTGGCAAACAGGGCCACTTTGAATTCGATATAGAGTTGACAGAGGTAAGCGAGGTTATTTTCGTGGAACCGCGTGCTTTGCGCGGCGATACGGAAAATATCCACGTCTACCGTGTGCCAGGGGTGCCGGGCGAGGAGATACACCTCACCGCCAAGGGTGACAACCGCTATGATGTGGACGGGTCGGCTTTTTATGCCCAATACCACCAGGTGGATCTCTGGGATGAGTCGGTTACGGCCGACCTCCAGCAATTTGTTGCCACGTTCAATGCCATGAGGGAAGTCGGTGTGGGGCGCGACTCGCTGATGCAGTATTACAACACTACTTACCAACCCCTATTGGAGAAATACCGCAGCCAAATCATGGAATATGTCAAGGCCCATCCTGACCAAGAAGCTGTCACCACGCTGATTGGCAATCTTGGCAGTCTTGAACAGGTGAACGAGGCGGTGCAGACCCTGTCGCCCGCTGTGCGTGAAGGACGTATGAAACCGCTCCTCGACGCGACTATTGCCAGTAAGGTTAGGGAGGCGCAACAGGCCGAGGAAGAGGCCAAGGCAGCCTTAAAACAGGCTCCTGGCACCTTGGCGCCCGATTTTACGCTCAACGATATCAATGGTCGTCCGCTACGCCTTTCCACTATGCGTGGCAAATATGTCATTCTCGATTTTTGGGGTTCTTGGTGCATCTGGTGTATCCGGGGCTTCCCAAAGATGAAAGAGTATTACAACAAATACAAGGGCAAGTTCGAGATTATAGGCATCGCCTGTAATGATGAAGACACGAAATGGAAAGCCGCGGTGAACCAGCACAAACTGCCGTGGAAACATGTCTTCTGTCCCGATGATTCCCCCGTGCTCATTGATTATGCCATCCAGGGCTTCCCCACCAAGATGATTCTTGATCTTGATGGAAAAATTGTAAAGACCATCGTGGGAGAAGACCCTTCATTCTACACGTTACTCGATGAACTATTCGGAAAGTAGTTCTTAGTCGGTACAACAGGTTCTTTTTTATTGGTGTCCGCTAAAAATGAATAACTGACAGAACACGTGTCCGCAGTGCCGATAAACAGGCATTGCGGATTCGTTTTTCAAGAAGTAAGCCCCTAGTCAAAAAGTGAGCGTTCCGGTGGTACAGATTCTTCTTTTTCAAATATGGCCAGCCAGTCCTTTTCAGGCTCTTCAAAGAACGTGTAGCAGTTGACATAGTACATGAGCATGATTCTGAACAAGGTGGCCAGTCCCGAGAAGCTCCATGTACGTTTGATTCTCTTTTGC
>JAFYJN010000002.1 GCA_017538105.1 Prevotella sp.
CAGGCCGAGGAAGAGGCCGCTCGCAGGGCTGCTGAAGAAGCCGCAAGAAGGCAGGCCGAAGAAGAGGCCGCTCGCAGGGCTGCTGAAGAAGCCGCAAGAAGGCAGGCCGAAGAAGAGGCCGCTCGCAAGGCTGCAGAGGAAGCCGCAAGAAGGCAGGCCGAGGAAGAGGCCGCTCGTAGGGCTGCTGAGGAAGCCGCAAGGAGGCAGGCTGAAGAAGAGGCCGCGCGCAGGGCTGCTGAGGAAGCCGCAAGGAAACAAGCTGAGGAAGAGGCTGCTCGTAAAGCTGCGGCCGTTGCCGCAGCAGCAGCCGCGACAACTGTAGCGGCAGGAGCAACCCAAGCCCAACCGACGGGCCAAGCCGCCGCCTATCAGCAACCTGGATACCAACAACCAACTCCACAACCACAAGGTTACCAACAACCCAACGCACCGCAGGGTTATCAACAGCCAAAAGCACCGCAGGGTTATCAACAGCCAAAAGCGCCACAGGGTTATCAACAACCCCAGCCCCAAGGAGGCTATAAAGCCCCCAACAACAATGGAGCCACCCCTGAAGAACCCAAGAAAAAAAGCAAGGCTTGGTTATGGATATTGCTTGGTCTGTTATTAGCAGCAGGTCTAGGTGTCGGCGGTTATTTCCTTTACGACTATTTGGCCAACAAAGACAAAGAACCCACTCCTTCAACAACAACGACCACTGTGAATAACGGCAATGGTGAAGGCGACCTTGACATCAATGCTCCAAGCACGGATACCGACAACACCGATGTCGCATCCACAGACCCATCAAAAGACGACAAGGACGTGAAGTCTGAATCAAGCACGACCGATGCCGATGCCCAAGCAGCCGCCACCAAGGCAGAACAAGAACGTCAGGCAAAACTGGAACAGGAACGACTTCAGAAAGAACGTCAAACTGCAGAACAGCAGAAACAGATGCAACAACAACAGCAACAGCAAGAAGCCCCCTCGAAGTTCTACGCCCGTGGTGCCGGTATGTTCCCCTGGGCTTCGGAAGAGCGCATCAACGCCGGTGACCTGCAAGGTTACACCGCTTGGCAATTAAAGATTATGCGAAACGAAATATACGCCCGTCATGGGAAAATATTCGACACGCAAGACATGAAAAACTATTTTGAACGCCAAGGGTGGTATCGTCCCGTTTCACGCAATGTGTCCCTTACCGCTATCGAGCAGGCCAATGTGAATACTATCTCACAGGTGGAACGAAGCAGGTAAAAATTCACTATAGATGACAATCAACAAGCGCGGG
Source organism: Prevotella sp. (assembly GCA_017538105.1). Lineage (GTDB taxonomy): Bacteria > Bacteroidota > Bacteroidia > Bacteroidales > Bacteroidaceae > Prevotella. Next base: position 1,274 of record JAFYJN010000002.1, read on the forward strand.
GCATATCGCTCCGCGCTTGTTGTATCTTGGTTTCCACACGAATTGCTTCAAAGCTATTTACACACTATTAGCGAAATGTGCTATGAGGGATTATGTGGAGGGGAATTGCTGAACGACCACCGACAGGTGTTTTGGGTCGAAAGCAATTCCTTCGCGCTCGATAAAAGAAGTGAGAATACCCCTGTCTGCCAATTCCCGTGGCGTTCCTATGTGGAGAGAGCCATTGTCGAGCATCAACCATAGGTTATCTGCGATTTGTAGAGCCAGTTCCAAGTCATGTGTAGAGAGCAACACCGTTTTGTTCTCTTCACGGCAGAGGCGAAGCATCAATTGTAAAATCTCCACTTTTGAAGGATAGTCGAGAAAAGCCGTTGGCTCATCAAGAAGTATGACTGGTGTCTGTTGTGCCAACGCCTTGGCAATCATCACTTTTTGCCGTTCGCCATCTGAAAGTGTGAGCACCCTCCGTTTTTGCAAAGAGACAATCCCTACCCTTTGCATCGCATTATCAACGATATCCTCGTCTTCACGGTTCAAAGTTCCCCAGAATCCAGAGTATGGCAGTCTACCCATTCCTACCATTTCCCTTACCGTCATATTGATGGCATCTGGTTTTTCCGTAAGGACCACCCCGACCGTTTTCGCCAATTCGTTATTAGAATAATCTCCTATAGATTTCTTCATTAAGCGCACCGTTCCGTCTAGAGGTTTCTGGAAAGCCGCCATGGTTCGCATTAACGTAGATTTCCCCACCCCATTAGGACCAATGAGACATGTCATGCATCCTGGAAAGAGTTCTGCATGGATATTTTTGGCCAGCACCTTTCTATTATGATGCGACTTATAGCCAATGGTAAGATTATCGAGAATGATGGAAGGTATATCGTTCATCCAATTATTATTCGAATACTGTTTGCAAAATTACGGAAAAAACTTCATATCACACATAATTATGTACGAAATATGTAAGGATAAAAAAGTTTGGTAATTGTTTAGCAAAAAAAGATGGTGTTTGCCGAAATATTTGTACTTTTGCAGGTTGAAAAAGAAGGATAATTACAGATATCGTCAACAACAATAATCCAACAACAAATGGAAAAGAAACTCAAGAAAGTATTGGTATTAGGTTCTGGCGCTCTGAAGATAGGGCAAGCCGGCGAGTTTGACTACAGTGGTTCACAAGCCTTGAAGGCCCTTCGCGAAGAAGGTATTTCCTCGGTATTGGTCAATCCCAACATTGCCACTATCCAGACCTCGGAAGGCATTGCCGACAAGGTGTATTTCCAACCTGTGAACACACATTTTGTTACCGAGATTATCAAGAAAGAGCGTCCTGACGGTATTCTGCTAGCCTTCGGTGGTCAAACCGCGCTGAACTGTGGTACCGAGCTTTACAAGAACGGCACGTTGAAAGAATATGGGGTGGAGGTGCTTGGCACGAGTGTGGAAGCCATCATGGACACCGAAGATCGAGACCTGTTTGTGAAGAAGTTGGACAGTGCCTCCCTGAAGACTCCTGTCAGTGAAGCAGTGGAGGACATGGACACTGCGTTAAGTGCCGCCCGTCGTATAGGTTTTCCGATCATGATTCGCAGTGCCTACGCTTTAGGTGGTTTAGGCAGTGGTATCTGTCCTGATGAAAACAAGTTTATTGAATTGGCCGAAAGCGCATTCACTTTCGCCCCCCAAATATTGGTAGAAGAGTCGCTGAAAGGATGGAAAGAGATTGAGTTTGAAGTGATTCGCGATGCCAACGACCACTGTTTCACTGTCGCTTCGATGGAGAACTTCGACCCGTTAGGCATCCATACAGGCGAATCGATAGTTGTAGCCCCCACCTGCTCGTTGAATGACGACCAGGTGAAGATGCTACAAGAACTGTCCATCCGTTGTGTCCGCCATCTGAATATCGTTGGTGAGTGTAATATCCAGTTTGCCTTCAATGCTGAGACCAACGACTACCGCATTATTGAGGTTAATGCCCGTCTGAGCCGTAGCTCTGCCTTGGCGAGCAAGGCCACCGGTTACCCCCTTGCCTTTGTTGCAGCCAAGATAGCTTTAGGCTACACTCTAGACCAAATTGGTGAGATGGGCACACCCAACTCCGCTTATGTAGCCCCACAGTTGGACTACATGATTTGCAAGATTCCTCGTTGGGACCTGACAAAGTTTGCTGGTGTTAGCCGTCTGATTGGTTCTTCTATGAAGAGCGTTGGCGAGATCATGTCTATCGGTCGAAGCTTTGAGGAGATGATCCAAAAAGGCCTTCGCATGATAGGCCAAGGCATGCACGGTTTCGTAGGCAACGACCACACCCGTTTTGAGAATTTAGATGAAGAGTTGGAGAACCCCACTGACCTTCGTATCTTCGCCATTGCCCAAGCTTTGGAAGAAGGGTATACAATAGAACGCATTGAGGAGTTGACGAAGATAGACAAATGGTTTATCAGTCGATTAAAACGCATTGTTGACCTGAAGCACAAGTTGCAGTCCTATGACCGCCTGGAAGACATCAGTGATGATTTCCTTCGCGAGGTTAAATCCGCTGGTTTTAGTGATTTCCAGATAGCCCGTTTCGTGTTAAAGCCCAAAAGCGGCAATATGGAGAAGGAGAACCTCACTGTTCGCCGTTACCGCAAGCAGCGCGGTCTGTTGCCCGCCGTCAAGCGCATTAACACCGTAGCCAGCGAGCACCCCGAACTGACCAACTACCTCTATTTCACCTATGCTGTTGAAGGTCATGACATCGACTACTACAAGAATGAGAAGAGCGTGGTTGTGTTAGGCAGTGGTGCCTACAGAATCGGTTCTTCCGTAGAGTTTGACTGGTGTTCAGTGAATGCCATCCAGACCGCCAGGAAGTTGGGCTACAAATCCATCATGATCAATTACAACCCAGAGACAGTGTCGACCGACTACGACATGTGCGACCGTTTGTACTTCGACGAGTTGTCGATGGAACGTGTCCTCGATGTTATCGATTTGGAAGCTCCACGTGGCGTCATCGTCAGCGTGGGCGGTCAAATACCCAACAACCTCGCCATGAAGTTGCACCGTCAGGGAGTACCTATTTTGGGAACCTCGCCGACCGACATCGACCGTGCGGAGAACCGTGACAAGTTCAGCGCCATGCTAGATAAGCTGGGCATTGACCAACCCGCTTGGAGAGCGTTGACCTCGCTGGAAGACATCAAGGAATTTATCAACGAGGTTGGTTATCCCGTTTTGGTTCGTCCCTCGTATGTTCTTTCAGGTGCTGCCATGAACGTATGCTACAGTGACGAGGAGTTGGAGCGATTCCTGAAGATGGCGACCGAGGTGAGCAAAGAATATCCCGTTGTCGTTTCACAGTTCATGCAGGAAACCAAGGAGATAGAGTTTGATGCCGTGGCCGACAAGGGCGAAGTGGTTGAATATGCCGTTAGCGAACACATAGAATATGCTGGTGTGCATAGTGGCGACGCCACGATGGTGTTCCCTGCCCAGCACATCTATTTCAGCACTATCCGCCAAATCAAGAAGATTTCGCGCAAGATAGCCAAGGAATTGAACATCAGTGGACCCTTCAATATCCAATTCCTCGCCAAGGACCGACAGGTACGTGTGATAGAGTGCAACTTGAGAGCCTCGCGTTCCTTCCCCTTCGTGAGTAAGATACTTAAGCGCAACTTCATAGAGACCGCTACCAAGATTATGCTTGACGCTCCCTATTCCCGTGCCGACCGTAGTGAATTCGACATCGACCGCATTGGCGTAAAAGCCTCCCAATTCTCCTTCGCCCGCCTGCAGAATGCCGACCCTGTACTGGGAGTGGACATGTCATCGACTGGCGAAGTAGGATGCCTTGGCGACGACCTTCACGAGGCCCTGTTGAACGCTCTCATTGCCACGGGTTATCGCATACCTAAGCATAGTGTGCTCATCTCCTCAGGCGGTGTGAAAGGAAAGGTAGATTTGTTGGAACCCTGCCGTCTGTTAGTACAGCGCGGTTTCGAGTTGTATGCCACTGGCGGCACCGCCAAATTCCTGAATGAGAATGGAGTAAAAGCCCAAGCTGTCAGTTGGCCCGATGAAGAAGGGGTAAACAATGTGTTGGACATGATTAGCGACCATCGTTTCGATTTAATTATCAACGTTCCCAAGAACCAGACGAAACGAGAGTTAACTAACGGCTACCGTATCCGTCGCGGAGCTATTGATCACAACATCCCCTTGCTTACCAATGTTCGTTTGGCCAAGGCCTTCATCGAAGCTTTCTGTAACATGGGTGAGAACGACATTAAGATCAAGAGTTGGCAGGAGTATGATAATTAAGGAGTTAAGAAGTTAAGAAGTTATGGAGTTAAGCCATTACTTCATAACATTGAAATAATGACGATATAATAAGGAAAGCGAGGCCGATGATGATCGGTCTCGCTTTATCATTCGTGGTTTAATGAAGATTAGCAAATTATATTGTTATATTTGTTTATCTGCGAGGAGCCCTTCTCGTGTGCCCTTGAGGACGTGCTTGATGGCGCGGTGGTCTTGGTGCCGGTGCATATTCATGGCGCGGGCCATGATGGCGCGGAGGCATTACTGCATGGGGACGATGGTGTCTGACATAGAAGGCGCAAGCAGGACAGGTGCGCGGAAACGACCTGTGATAGCGAAGAGAGTGGTTATGACGCAAAGGACGTGGATGACGCGGTCTCATATCAGTTGCTGCACTAGCCGTAAAGGCGATGAGTGTCATCGTAACGAGGGTAAGGATAAGTCTTTTCATAATAGTATAGTTTTGTGTGATACATTTGTTGTTGGTTGAGAGTTTTCTTTGTTATTTCTCTATTGCAAAGGTATCGGTTTATACGTAAGAGGAAAAGGGATTATCCCTAAAGATGAGTGCGGAAATCCCTATGGAAGAATAGGTCTTTGATCATTTATGATGTAGTTATTTGAGTGAATGGTGGTTATATACGATGAAGGGGCACTCAACTGAGTGCCCCTTCATATAGATATTGTTATCATTCGCCATCAGGAATGACTGGTTTTGGTCCTTCTTGCTGAGGTGGTGGTGCCTGTTGTTGCGTAGGGGTTGGCGTGGGATTCTGCTGAGTGGTTGCAGGTGTTTGAGGAGCCGTCGTCTGTCCTGCCGATGGGTTAGTCGCTCCGCCAGCAGTAGCCGTAGGTGTAGCCTCAGAAGATGATGGAGTCGTCCCCTCCCCTTCCCGTTTGGGTTGTTCGGGTTTTGACTCATCTTTCTTCTCTGTAGGTTTTTGCTCATCGGCTTTTTTCTCACCCGAAGGCTGTGGCATGTCAGAAGAACGTTTTGCTTCACCGCCACCCATGATGTTAAACGTATCGCGTTCGGGTTTCTTAGCTTTCACTGAGTCTTCGACCACTTGCGGGTTGTCTTCAACCGTTGCTTTTTCTCCCTTACATTTGAACAAGACGAAAGCCAAGGCTCCCAGCAAGACCAACGTTGTCAAGAGCGGAATCACTAACGAGCGTTTTTGGGGGGAGGAATTTGTGGGACTAGAATAATCCGATGTTCTGGAGGAACTAGATTGAGCAGATGAATCTGGATGATCATCGGACAATGGCGGATTAACGGGTGGCACCGGATTTGGAGTAGGAACCGGGCCTGTAGAAGGGGCTGTGTTTGAAGAAGTCTGCGGTTTTGGTGGCTCCGGTTCATATACCGACTCAGCCGATACAGGTGCGAAAGCCCCTGGAAGAGATTTTTTCATCATCTCGGTTTCATCATCGATGATGTCTTTATCGCGTTGTTCGTGCATCACCCCGTCGATTTGGATGATATAAGCTGAATGGTTGTCAGCGTTATCTTTTGTTTTTTCGAGCAGGAGATCACGTTTCTCTTCGTTTGTGATATTGGCAGAGAATATATCAATTAACTCTTTGTCGAGCATTTTCTCAAGCATACCATCGGAGCAAACGTAAAAATAGTCACCCGACTGTATGTCAGCTATATGTGCCACATCCGGTTTCAAGGAATTAGTACCAGGCATGATTACCTTAGTAATAATATTTTTCCTTGGGTGAGTAAGCATCTGCTGTTCCGTTATCTCGCCGAGGGTGTACAGTTCATAGACAACGGAATGATCCCTGCTTTTATACAGGATTTTCCCCTCTGCAGGTCTGATGTGATAAATGCGGCTATCACCGATATGGGCAGCCGTACATCCACCACGATGGAAATAAAGCAGACATAAGGTAGTACCCGGTTTCTTATCCAAGTTAGGATCCACTTTTTCCATTAGTTTGGCATAAGCAAACTCTATCGCCCCAGATATCACCTGATCGTCCAGGGTTTCTTCAGGAGAAGTGTTTTGGAAGAAATATTCCGAGATGGCCTCTGTTACCGTGGAACTGGCCACCTCCCCTTTCTCGTGTCCTCCCATACCATCGCAAACAATGAAGAGATTGTCGAGTTCAGAAGCTTGTCCCATGGCTGGAAAGATGCTATCTTCCTGCATTTCCCTCTTGCCTTGATGATGAATGGAAAGAGGTTGGAAAAACGATACTTTCATATTGTGTGTGTTTAGTGTTTAGTGAACAGTATTTAGTGTCTTAACAATTATCTTATTTTCTTTTCACGAGGAGTACTACATTTTCGACGTGTGGCGTATGAGGAAACATGTCAACGGGCTGAACCACCTTTACTTCGTAAAACGTATCAAGAATTTGCAAGTCGCGTGCCTGTGTGGCCGGGTTGCAACTGACATATATAATTCTTTCCGGTCCAGCATTGATGATTGTCTGTACTACATCTGGGTGCATTCCTGCCCTCGGCGGATCAGTGATGACTACATCAGGCTTGCCATGTTCAGAAATAAACTCCTCGTTTAGGATATCCTTCATGTCACCAGCGAAGAATTGTGTATTATTGATGCCATTTATTGCTGCGTTTACCTTTGCGTCCTCTATAGCTTCGGGCACATATTCAATACCTATTACCTTTTTTGCCTTTTTGCTAACGAAATTGGCAATAGTGCCAGTTCCCGTGTATAAATCGTAAACTGTTTCATTGCCAGAAAGCGCCGCCAGTTCACGAGCAACAGAATAGAGGTGATAAGCCTGTTCTGTGTTTGTCTGGTAAAAACTTTTGGGACCCACCTTGAACCTAAGGTTTTCCATTGTCTCGAAGATATGGTCATTTCCCTTGAACACCTGAATGTCAAGATCGGCAAAAGTATCGTTGCATTTTTGGTTGTCTACGTATAGTAACGATGTGATTTGCGGGAATTTGCCAGATAAATGTTCGAGTAACCCTTTAGCTGCGGTTTCATCGTTTTGTTTTTCGAAATGGAATTGTATGAGTACCATCCATTCTCCCGTATTGGAGTTACGTATCATGATATCGCGCAACAATCCCGTTTGTTGTCTCAAGTCGAAAAACGACATATTTGTTTTGAAAGCATAATCACGTATGGCATTACGCATTTGATTATGCAGGTCATCCATAAGCCAGCATTTCTCTATGGGATAGATTTTGTCGAATGCCCCGGTAATATGGAATCCTATGGCGTTTCTATTGTCAATATTTTCACCAAGTGCCACCTCATCGCGAGTGAGCCATCGTCGGTTGGAACATCCAAACTCCAATTTATTGCGGTATTCTTTGATTTTTACCGAGCCAAGGATGTGTCGTGGTTGTGGCAATTGTACCTTCCCTATGCGCGTTAGTTGGTCAAGCACCTGTTTCTCTTTCATCTTGAGTTGCTCCTGATATGGCAAGTTTTGCCATTTACATCCTCCGCAAACCCCAAAATGCTTGCACATAGGTACTTCACGAACCTTACTGTATTCTATAAAGCGTATTACTTCTGCTTCGCAATAGCTGTGTTTTTTCTTTCTTACCTGTAAATCAACGACATCACCCGGCACACAAAAAGGAACAAACACCACCATATCGTTAACCTTTGCGAGCGCCTTTCCCTCAGCCGCGCAATCTGTGATGGTGACGTTTTCTAATATGGGTAATGGTTTCTTTTTCCTTGCCATCGTCATTTAATATGGCACAAATGTACGACTATTTTGTGAGAATGCCAAATTTTTATTAAGATTTGAGGTTTGAGGTCGTTTTTTGGCACTCCGTTGAAAAGGTTTTCTTTTTTTCTCAAAAAGTTTGGTTAATTGCCATAATTATTGTATTTTTGCACCTACGAAATTCTAATTTTATTGAAAACATAAATCTTAAGTATGAGTCAAAAAAGAGTTTACACCTTCGGCAACGGAAAAGCTGAAGGTAACGCAAAAATGCGTGAGGAACTGGGTGGTAAGGGAGCGAACCTTGCTGAAATGAACCTTATCGGCGTTCCCGTTCCTCCAGGATTCACCATCACCACCGACTGCTGCAACGAGTATTATGAGGTGGGACAGCAGAAAATCATGGAGTTGTTGAATGACGACGTGATGGCTGCCGTTAAGCACATTGAAACTTTGATGAATTCGAAGTTCGGCGACAAGGAGAATCCCCTTCTGGTAAGTGTTCGTTCCGGAGCCCGCGCTTCTATGCCCGGTATGATGGACACCATTCTGAACCTTGGTTTGAATGACGAGGTGGCCGAGGGTATGGTGAAGAAGACCAACAACCCCCACTTTGTGTATGACAGCTATCGTCGTTTCGTCCAGATGTACGGTGACGTGGTGTTGGAGATGAAACCTGTGAACAAGGAAGACATCGACCCGTTTGAGGAGATTATCGAGCAAGTGAAAGCCATCCGTGGCGTTAAATTGGACAAGGACCTTTCCGTTGATGAACTGAAGGAGTTGGTAGTTCGTTTCAAGGCCGCTATCAAGGAGCGCACAGGCAAAGATTTCCCCAACGATCCTATTGAGCAGTTGTGGGGAGCAATCTGTGCCGTATTCCGTAGCTGGATGAACGAGCGCGCCATCCTCTACAGGAAGATGGAAGGCATCCCCGACGAGTGGGGCACCGCCGTGAGCGTTATGGCTATGGTGTTCGGTAACATGGGCGACACCTCTGCTACCGGTGTGTGCTTTAGCCGCGATGCCGCCAATGGCGAGAACGTGTTCAACGGTGAGTACTTGGTGAATGCCCAAGGTGAGGATGTGGTTGCTGGTATCCGTACTCCTCAGCAAATCACTAAACTTGGTTCCCAGCGTTGGGCCGAGCGTGCAGGTATCAGTGAGGAAGAGCGTGTTGCCAAATATCCTTCGATGGAAGAGGCCATGCCCGAGATTTATGCCCAGCTGAACGGCATCCAGGACAAATTGGAGCATCACTACCACGACATGCAGGATATGGAGTTCACCGTACAGGAAGGCAAACTTTGGTTCTTGCAGACTCGTAACGGCAAGCGCACAGGTGCTGCTATGGTGAAGATTGCCATCGATCTGTTGCATGAAGGCATGATTGACGAAAAGACCGCCATCGAGCGTTGCGAGCCCCAGAAATTGGACGAGCTCTTGCACCCCGTATTTGATAAGGTTGCCCTTTCGAAGGCTAAGGTTATTGCCCAAGGTCTTCCCGCTTCTCCTGGTGCCGCTTGCGGTCAGATTGTGTTCCACGCTGACGATGCTCAGGCATGGCATGAGGACGGCCACAAGGTGGTGCTCGTTCGCATCGAGACCTCTCCCGAGGATTTGGCAGGTATGGCCAGCGCTGAGGGTATCCTCACCGCCCGTGGTGGTATGACCTCTCACGCCGCAGTTGTTGCCCGTGGTATGGGTAAGTGCTGTGTGTCGGGTGTAGGCGCTTTGAATGTTGACTACAAGGCCAAGACCGTGGAAATTGACGGTGTGGTATATAAAGAAGGCGACTATATCTCTCTGAACGGTACCACTGGTCAGGTATATGCCGGTGAAGTTCCTACAAAGGCCGCTGAGTTGAGTGGTGACTTCAAGGAACTGATGGATCTTTGCGACAAATACACCAAGTTACAGGTCCGCACGAATGCCGACACTCCGCATGACGCCCGCGTGGCTCGTCAGTTTGGTGCCAAGGGTATCGGTTTGACCCGTACTGAGCACATGTTCTTCGACGACCAGAAGATTATCGCTATGCGTGAGATGATTCTCGCCAAGGATGCCGAGGGTCGTGAGAAAGCATTGGCTAAGTTGCTGCCCTACCAGAAGGCAGACTTCAAGGGTATCCTCGAAGCTATGGACGGTCTGCCCGTGAACATCCGTCTGCTCGATCCCCCACTCCATGAGTTCGTTCCCCACGATATCGCCGGTCAGGAAACCATGGCCAAGGAGATGGGCGTGAGCCTGGAAGACATCAAGCGTCGTGTTGACTCGTTGGCCGAGAACAACCCGATGTTGGGTCACCGTGGTTGCCGTTTGGGCATCACCTTCCCCGAGATTACCGCTATGCAGACCCGTGCCATCTTGAGCGCTGCCTGCGAGTTGAAGAAAGAAGGCAAGGATCCGAAGCCCGAGATTATGGTTCCGCTCATTGGTATCTTGTACGAATTGAAGCAACAGAAATCCATTATCCAACGTGTTGCCAAGGAAGTGTTCGAAGAGTATGGCATTGAGGTGGAATTTGAAATTGGTACAATGATTGAGATTCCACGTGCCGCCCTTACAGCCGACCGCATCGCCACTGAGGCCGAGTACTTCTCGTTCGGCACCAACGACCTCACTCAGATGACCTTCGGTTACAGCCGCGACGACATTGCTTCGTTCCTGCCTGTATACCTCGATAAGAAGATTCTGAAGGTTGACCCATTCCAGGTTCTTGACCAGAATGGTGTTGGTAAACTGGTGAAATACGCCGTTGAGAAGGGCCGTGAGGTACGTCCCACTTTGCGCACCGGTATCTGCGGTGAACATGGTGGCGAACCCAGCTCCGTGAAGTTCTGCGCTAAGATTGGCCTGAACTACGCCAGCTGCTCACCATTCCGCGTGCCCATCGCCCGCTTGGCAGCCGCCCAGGCTGCTGTTGAGGAGTAATCGCAAGTAATCTACTGATTATTACAGCTTTCCCCGTCATCGATTTCCGATGGCGGGGATTTTTTTGTGTTTATGCAATATTTAGCCAGTTAAAACTTGGGATACGACGTTTTACCAATAAAAACGTCGCAAAATATGCGTTATTTTGGAGGTTTATTTGGCGAATAGGCATTTTATTTGTATCTTTGTCGCAGAATTTGCGTTATTATAACTATTGTTTTGTCGCACAAAGCAGGAATGCGTTATGTATATACACGAAAGAGAAAATTGGACAAACTTCCGTTGGGACGCTTCTGAGGTGTCTCTCCTTCAGGAGAAAGTATTCCGTATGCAGGGCTTGCTATACGGCAGGCTGAGTTCGTTGGGTTTTGATAGCAAGTTACGTGCTATGGCCGAGAACCTGACTTATGACGTGGTATATTCTTCAGAGATAGAAGGCATACAACTGAACGTGGATCAGGTACGTTCTTCCATTGCCAGAAGGCTTGGCATTGAGAACGTGAAATATAGTGCGCCCTCGCACTATATTGATTCTGTTGTGGGTGTTATGCTGGAAGCTGTACAAAATTATAACCAGCCTCTTAGCAAAGAAAAGTTGTGCGCCTGGCAATCCGCTTTCTTTCCTTCGGGTTATAGCGAAGGAAGCCAGATAGAAATAGGTCAGTACCGTACAAACGAGGAGCATATTGTCAGCGGAATGTTTGGACGTGAGAAGATTCATTATATTGCACCGTCTCCAGATCGTGTAGAAGAAGAGATGCAAAAGTTCCTCACATGGTTCGATGGAGAGGAGCCAGTAAGTAGTGTCATCCGTTCAGCCATCGCTCATTTCTGGTTTGTGAGCATACATCCTTTTGAGGATGGCAATGGTCGTTTGGCTCGCATCCTTTCCGACATGCTTCTGGCACGTGGAGAAAAGAGTGAGTTCCGCTTCTATAATGTCTCATCACAGATTAACAAGGACAAGAATCATTATTACGACATTTTGGAGAAGATGCAGCATGGCGATGGTGACATCACAGAGTGGCTGGAGTGGTATCTACAGAAACTGGTGAATGCACTCGACGAGGCAGACACCATTGTCACTACCATTTTGAACAAGAGTTTCTTCTGGCAGAAAGCTTCCGCTGTACCAATGACAGAAAGGCAAACGCAGATGCTCAATCTGTTCCTTGACGGCTACGAGGCAAAGATAACATCCAAGACATGGGCAACATTGGCGAAATGTTCGAAGGACACCGCCATACGCGACATACAGGATCTTGTCGATAAGAACATACTCATAGAGGACATTCCTGGGGCAAAGCGCCCAAGTTATTCCATCGTCTATGATGCAGAAGACCTTTCGCAGTTCTTTACTGAAGTAAGTATTTCCGAGGAGAATGGCATTCCGTATCTAAAAGCCATATTCAAGGGAAAGAAACCTGTGAGTGAAAGATTGTTGAAACTTGATGCGGAGCGATTCAAGAAAGGAGACCTCCCTTTGTCAAATCTGCTTAGTAAGTACTGCTCATATATAGCCCAAAGTAATTGAGAAAATCCCATTTTTTCATAACCTCTGCCACGAAATGGCGTAGCCTTCGTGTACTTTTGCAGAAAAATTCGATTTTATATGGCAGACAATGATAGAGGGCAAAGCCTAATTACCAAATACGTCTGGGTGATAGAGACCATCTATCGCAGACGTAAGATTTCATTCAAAGAACTGAATGAAATCTGGCTCTGTGATGATATTAGCAGAGGCGTGGATATTCCCAAACGCACTTTTGACAATTGGCGATATGTCATCTGGGATATGTTCGGCATCAACATCGCTAATGAAGGACGTGGCGAGTATCGTTACTACATTGAGAACGAGGAGGACATCAGTAAGAACGGACTCCGTTCATGGTTATATAATACTTTCTGTGTTAGCAATGCTTTGGCGAATAGTCAGAGTATAAAAGAGCGTATCATTCTTGAATATGTTCCTTCAGGGCAAAACTACTTGCAACCCATCATTGAGGCAATGAAGGAGAATCGAGTGCTTAATATTACTTACCATAGTTATTGGAAGGACGAAGAAAATAACTTCGATGTGCAACCGTATTGTGTGAAGCTGTTCCGTCAACGATGGTACATGGTAGCACGTAGTACCTATTCTTATTATTATGAGAAAGGTCCACGTATCTATTCTCTGGATCGTATTAAATATCTTCATACAACAGATGAGACATTTGAAATGCCGAAGGATTGGACAGCCAAGGATTTCTTTGATGGTTGTTTTGGCATCATAGCCGAACAGTCTGTCAAGATTCAACCTATTAAGTTAAAAGTATCAGCAGGGCAAGCCAACTATATCCGCGACCTGAAAATGCACGAGTCGCAGGAAGAGATTGAGCGTAACGAAGAGTACAGTATCTTCTCCTTCAATCTCCGTCCTGAGTTTGACTTCCAGCAAGAACTTCTCTGGAATGGTGAAGACATGGAGGTACTTGAACCCTACTGGCTCCGCAAAGAGATTGCCGGAAAGATTAAAAGAATGTGGAACAAATATAAATAAGACAAGTATGACGATCAGTGACATTACGCTTAAGTATCTATGCCAGAAGTATCGGCATGAGATAGGGACTGGCTTTGACAAATTTTTGCTGGGCATAAAAGTCCGCTATGTTGCAGAAAATAAGAAATTTTGTTATGCCTATTTCGGTAATTTCTTTTTCTTTGGTGATGACTTCTATATCTGGGAGAAGGACGAAAAGTATGCCGATGACCATAACCAGGATGTAGTAGAGGCTGTATTTGAAGATGCGTGCGCAGGTCGCGGATATGCCAGACGGGTCATCTTTGCAGGCGTTCAAACAGATTTCAAGGACTGCAATGGGGAATACATCTATACAGGCGATGTCATCCGAATAGAAAAGGACCAAGAACGAACAAAGTATCTTGCTGTTGGGGCATGGAGCCATGAAGACGGGAATGGTCAGTATTGCTTCATTCTTGACAATCATAACTGGGATTTGGAAGACTGTATCTGGCAAAGCTATCGCTTGGAACGTGTTGGTACTGTGTTCTATCAGTTGGATCCCAGCGATTTCAATAGTGTAAATCAGCGCGTCATGGAATTCAATGGCTGGCGAGATACGGAAGAGGAAAGAAAAGAAAAAGTCCTCATGGCACAATACACCCCCAACTTCGACCAAGAGTTTTGGAAATATGGAGGACTGGAAATACTGGGAGTAGAATTTGATTGGAGATAAACTAAAATAATCAATAATATGGAAAAGAATTATATCATTAGTATTCAGGACTTATTGAAAGGCCGGAACAGAAATGCAGCATTTGACAAAGCTAACGAAAAGAGAATCAAACTTATTAGACATAGCGGCAATGTCATGACTAATAGTATCATCTATAAGGATTATGATGGACCAGTTTATAAACTTTATCTCACAAATTATGAATTATTCTTGAAATGGCAACAAGAACAGGCTGATTCGAGAATGAAAGATGTAGACTATTTGATTGTGTTTCTTGCTGAGGAAGGTTGTGAATGTCGATTCATTGGTGTGTTCAGAAATTATGGCCCATTGAAATCAACTGGCAAGGGAGTTTCTGTTTATGACATACGAGAAGAAGAAGGGTTCAAGGTGCTGAAAGATAAAGTAGTGATAGAATGGGGAAAGGGTACATTGTCATGGATGCAGAATTGGACGACAGAGAAAGAAGTTAAACGTATAGAGCAGAAAGGTGATATAGATGGTATTCCACCTTTTAGTCGTTATGAAGATGTCATTCTTAATTTAGCTCAACTTAGAAAAGTCGTAGAGAATAAGGATTGGAAATCAAAACTTGAAAGCTTGAACTGCGTATATCTAATACTTGACAAAGCGACAGGAAAACAGTATGTAGGCGTCACATATAAAGATGTTAGGCTTGGTGTCAAAAATGGCATCTTGAGTCGATGGACAGAGTATGCATCAACCGGGCATGGAAACAATAAAATGCTTGTTGATCTTCTTTCCAAAAAAGGTATTGATTATGCAGAAAAGAATTTCCAATGGACGATTCTTGAAACCCTGCCTCTAAATGTAACTCCCAAAGTGGCCATTGATAGAGAAACGCTTTATAAAGAGAAATTTGGTACACGAGAAACTGGTTATAATGAGAATTAGCATAAGGGTATAAATGAAGGATTTTGCAGCAATAGATTTTGAGACGGCGAACAATGAGCGGTCGAGTGTTTGCTCTGTAGGCGTGGTGATTGTGCGCGGTGGTGAGATCGTGGATTCATTCTATTCTCTCATCCAGCCAGAGCCGAACTATTATAACTACTGGTGTAGTCAAGTACATGGACTATGTCACGAAGATACTGACTCTGCTCCTGTATTCCCTAAAGTATGGGCGCAAATAGAGCCGTTAATTCAGGGCTTGCCTCTCGTAGCTCATAACAAGCCTTTTGATGAAGGTTGTCTGAAGGCCGTATTCCGTGCATATCAAATGGATTACCCAGCCTATGATTTCTACGATACGCTTTGCGCATCACGACGTAGTTTCCCTGACTTAGAGAATCATCAGTTGCATACGGTGGCCGCTGAGTGTGGTTATCAACTCGAAAATCACCATCATGCATTAGCTGATGCAGAAGCATGTGCCTGGATAGCAAGAGAAATCCTTTGAAATAATAATAGAATCGATTAAAATAGTAATACTATGGCATGGATTGACCAACATTTAGAAAAGTTCATTAAAGATTGCTTTCCTGAAAGATATGTATATGCCTACCATGAGTATCGTACATGGCAGTCCAGTAGGTATCTTTATGTCACTACCGTTTTGAAAGATGACAAAGATCTCCATTATGAGTATATAGGTGGTGCAGTTGAGCTACATCTTGAAGGAAAATACCAAAGTGCAGATTATAAGTATTTTGCAAAGGAATTGAGATTCAAAACATCCAGAAATCCGAAATTACATTGGTTGGGTTGGCAAGGAAGGAATCAATGCCGTTGCAGAATAGACGCTGCTACAGATAATTGGGAACAGCTTATGAATGCTTTTATTGAAATAATGGGTATCTTTGATCCAATTATTGAAAAGATAATTCGTCGGACAGCTGTCAATCCTAGTGTGGAACCATATAAGGGTGATACCGTTTTCTCAGAGGAAGGGCTAAATGCTGATGAAGTATGCCTGGCTACGTGTTCTTTGGGCAAACTATTTGGGAACAACCTTGTCATTCCAGATTATCAAAGAAATTATTGCTGGGAAGATAAACAGGTTAAGGCTCTTTGGGATAGTTTGAAGGAGATTCCACATGATGGCGAATACCATTTAGGTACTATCATCCTGCAAAAAGACCCAAATGGCAATTATGCTGTTATTGATGGGCAACAAAGACTTGTTACTTTAACCCTAATAGTCCGAGAATTAAACTATCAGGGAAATATGCCATTGCTAACCCAGAAGTTCCTTTCTGAAAACTCCAAGAAGCATGTGGCAAACAGCAGATGGTTAATCAAGCATTTGACATCAAGGTCGTATGATGAAACTCTATGTAGTAGAATCATTAACCAACTCATTTTTACTGTACTAATTCTTAAAGAAAGTCGTTTGGATTTGGCATATACCTTCTTTTCCAATGAAAATTCTAAGGGAGTACCGCTATCAGACTATGACTTGTTAAAAGCACACCATCTACGCTATATTTTTATTGAAAAGCAAGCAGAACATTTGGCAAGCAGGTGGAATGATCTGATTGAAAATGATTATCCTTCTTTGGAAAAAACTCTTGCCGCACATTTGTTTAGACTCAGGAAATGGATGAGGAAAAAGAACTTCAATCCAGATGAACGCTTTTGTGTTAAAGAAGAATTTTCTTCTGCCCTTATACTCCCTGAGATACCTCCATTTGGAGAGAAATTTGATTTTTACGAGAAGATCCAAGGTGGTTCTCACTTCTTTGCATATACTGAACACTTTGTGAATAGGTTTAAGCAGTTCTCTGGGACACGTCAAGTTAAAGCCTTGCGTAATCACCTAAAATGGGAGTCACATTGGAAATATGCAGATGTTATAGAAACACTGTTATTTGGATATTATTTGAAATTCGGTGAGCAGTATTTGGCAGAGGCTTTGTTCTGTATCTCTGGGTATATTGCTCAACACAGATATGAAGCTACCCGCGCATTGGCTTATAAGATTAGAGAGTATGCAAAAGATTCTGAAATAGTGATGATGATAGATCAAGCATCCTCACCCACATTCTTTCTGGCCGAATGTGTTTCCACAATAAAGAAAAATGGCAGAGACGTAGAAGAACAGGGGATAGGCATGAGATTCTATCAGCGTTTACAGGATATGTTCTCCGACCTATACGATGATTTTACAGACTTGACAATAATTGATAAGTATAACAATGAATACCTATAGATATACACCAGAAAAGATTGTAGAGGAAAAATTGTATTTTTCCATTCCTCTCTATCAGCGTTTATTCTCCTGGGGAGAAGAACAGGTCATAGGATTGCTTTATGACCTAAAGAATCACTTTGAGCCATCCCATGATGATGGTACTCCTTATTACTTGGGAATACTGTCATGTATCAAGTCAGGCAATCATTATGATCTAATTGATGGGCAACAAAGATTTACGGTAATGACACTTGTAGCCATTGTCTTGCGACATTATCATCAAGAATGGAATAACTTCTTAGACGATGGAAAGAGGCTGAGATTCATTTCAAGAACAAAAGATAATGAATACCTTGC
>JAFYJN010000015.1 GCA_017538105.1 Prevotella sp.
AAGTGATGCAAGATTTCTGCAATTCTCCGTTTTACTAATAAAAACATAGGAGAATATGAAGACAATCAGATTGATTTATACCTATATGATAATAGGTGTGGCTTCAGTGCTTATGGCCTCGTGTGCTACCGACGATGCCGACTATAGGTCAGATGTGCATAATTCGGATTATATGTATAATGGGGTTGCCAACACGCCCACTGGCGTGTACGAAGGTGTTTGGTTCGCCATCGACAACGACAAAGAGCCCATCAGTACGGCCACTCTGACTGTGAGGAAAGATGGTAGTTTGTCGCTCTCGTCCATACCGTGCGACTCCATTATCAATTATTACGCTGAGACATATCTAAGACGCTATACATTGAATGTGCCTGAATGGAGTGACCTTGAAGAGAGATTTAAACGAACGGCAACATCTTCGATTGTGTCGAGTGTAAGTTTCAGTATGGTGAACACAGCCAATTCCGTCAACTCATATTATTATGAACTGATCGACGAAAGCATGACATTTCCGATGAGGGGAGAGTTCATGGATAATGAAGTTTGTGAAAAAATGACCGTTTGGTTTGAACCTCGCAAGTCGATTGCCGTTTTCGATGTAACGGATAAGCAATGGGGCGTTTTCCTCTACTATAGCAAGGTGCTCTTTCATGGCTATATGGAACTTCCCTTAGACCTCGGATATAAATTCATCAGCACGAAACGACTGGAATAGTGACGGAACTCTCTCTTGTTCATGATATAAGGAAGGGTGATCGGACGGCCATGCGCAGGCTTTACGATTGCTACGCGGGATATGCTTTGGCTGTAGGGTTGAGGTATATCCCCGATCATGACGAGGTGAAGGACGTGATGCAGGACTCTTTCCTGCGGATACTGACCCATTTGGAGCAGTTCAACTACAAGGGCGAAGGGTCGCTCAGGGCATGGGTGGCGCGCATAGTGGCCCACGAAGCCATCGACCACATGCGTCGAAACGAACGCTTTCAGTTTGTCGACGAGATGCCCGATGACACAGAAGACGACAACCCCGATGTGGAGCATGTTCCGCCCGACGTGCTGACTGCGATGATAGGGCGGTTGCCTGTGGGCTACAGGGTGGTGCTCAACATGTTTGTCTTCGAGCAAATGTCCCACAAGGAGATCGCCCAACGACTGGGAATCAAGGAGAACTCGTCGGCCTCGCAGTTCTTCCGAGCGAAAAAGATGCTGGCCAAGATGATTAACGATTATATAAAAACAGGACGGATATGAGCAATAAAGATTGGACCGAAAAGCTTCGCGACAGATTGGAGAACCACCAGGTGGCTGCTCCCGACGATCTGTGGGCAGGCATCGAGGCTGGTCTTGATGCCGCCCGTCAACCTTCTATGAGCTCCCTCCCTACGGGGGAAAGGCTACGGGTAGGCGACGGAACGTCGGGAATGGGCGGGGGGAGAGGCTCTCGCAAACGTCGTGCTGTGCTTGTGCCGTTGCGCCGATGGGGTGTTGCCGCCGCCATTGCCGCCCTTGGCATCGTTGGTTGGCAATTGGCAGGAAGTGGGGGAGGAGAAGAGAAAGAACTGGCCTACCCAAGCCTTCAACAGGAAGCCCCCTCCAACCTCCCCCAAAAGGGTGAGGCTACCGACTCTGAGAATTCTCTCACCTCTTACCACTCACCTCTTACCTCCAACCATTCCTCCAAAGTGGGGAAGAATGAACCTCAGTTGGCAATGGCCGATAAACCTCTTGCTGCTGATGCCCTCCGTATTGTTGAAGATAACCTTCCAGCTGATGAAATCAAACAACCCTTCGTGGATGAAAATAAAGAGGAAGCCCTCTCCAATCCTTCATCCGTAAAGGAGGCTAACGACTCGGAGAAATCTCTCACCATTCCCGAGCAAAACTCGCCGACCCGTAGCCTTTCTCACCACTTACCTCTTACCTCTAAAAACTCCTCCCCTATGGGAAAGGATTCTCATTCCCCCCTAAACAGGGGGATAAGGGGGTCTTTCACCCTCTACGCCTCCAACGGTTTGGCTGACAGCCGTAATGCCAACGGGGTGATGATGGCCGAGTCGATGGCGAACAATTACATGGCGGCTGCGGCGTCCATGAAACGCAGTTCACCCACGCCCGTCATCTATATGGCTGGATACGAGGAGCGCGAGCAACATCGGCAGCCGTTCTCCGTGGGATTGTCGGTGGGAATCCCCCTTCACGAGCGATTCACACTCACCACAGGCCTCGCCTACACGCAGCTGCATGCCGACTTCCTCAAGATCATGAACAAGCGGCAGTTGGCAAAGGAGCAGGACCTCCAGTATGTGGGTTGCCCTGTGAACCTCAATTATCGTTTTCTTGAAACAAAACTCCTGAAAGCCTATGTGGCTGCAGGTGGACAAATCGATTTGAACGTGAAGGCGAAGAGCGCCACAGAGGGCGTGGAGACCGAAATGCCGAAAGACCGAGCGCAGTTCTCCACCCAAGCCGCCGTGGGATTGCAGTTCGATGTACTTCCGCAAGTGGGCATGTATGTGGAGCCTGGCGTGAAATACTATTTCGACAATGGTTCCAACGTCCGCACATTTTTCAAGGACAAGCCTTGCAACTTCAACCTACAAGTTGGCTTGCGCTGGAATTTTGAACAATAGCATGGAGTTGGAATCGACTTGCACGATGATGTATTGATTGGCATATATATTTACAAATTCTTGTCAACTTTTCCGTTCAATCTAGAAAAGAAAATGGAGCGAGAAAACCGTTTTTCCGCTCCATTTTCCTTTTTTTCCACATCCGAAATTGTCACATGTGGCATCTGAGGCGCTCATAGCTATGCTTTGACCCGCTCAGATGTGGCATATGACACCCTCAAAGCATAGTTGTGACAACCTCATTCCATAGCTTTGACCTTGTCATTTCATAGCTTTGACAATTCCATTGTTTGTATAGAAAACGGAACTCATTGGCTATCAACAACTTCCGAAACCGCTCATTTTCCGCGTATTTGCCCACGATGAACATGTTTTTCAGAAAACAAGCCTTCTCGTGGCACTAGATTTCAGAATTTTCTTGACAATAGTAGAGGGTGTTCCTAAGTAGTGTTATTTACCAACGTCTCCGTTCCATTATGGACAGAAAACAGTCTCACAATTGTTCCAATAAGTAGTGAAAAATGGCATTTGTTTCCCCATTTTCTGCCATGAGACCGCCATTTAAGCACAAAATACCTTCCAAATGGGGATTAAGTGTTGAATTTAAGAAACACTAAAATATGCTAAATAGGTTGGGAAAAGCATTGAAACAAGCGTCTCAAGCACGTTTTTTGAGGCCTTTTAGAGGAAAATACAGCATGTTTTTGTCCTTTCTCAAGTCTGTTATTGGCAAAGTGGTGCTATTGGGAAACCGTAACTCATTGATAATCAACGATTAAAGATTGATAGATATTATTCCCAATCTCAAATCTCAGTTTTTTTTAAGGTACCCCACAACTCCTCTTTTTTATTATATATATTATATATATTATTGATTATTAATAAGTTATAAGCATTGTAGGAGGAGTTCGGGATGTGGATGGTGCCTTATTTTTTAATTGAGATTTGAGACGGTTGTGATGAAAACCTTACTCTTCTACAAGGCCTTTGCTTTGCATCAACAACAACTTTTCGGCCGATTATTTGGAATTGTCGCAGAAAACATCTATCTTTGCAATCGAAGATTGCGAAGTTCGGCAGCGCCTCTGCAAAGAATATATTCTCTGCCCTCGGCTTGCACGAGCTTTGCACCCGAAGGAACAATTTAATCTAAACGATATGGCACGTGAAGAACGAAATATGATAGGATACACAGTGGCACTCATCAGCGAGTTTGCCAATCATTTCGCCATTCGCCCCCGCCAGGCATACGCTTACATGAAGCGGTTCAAGGGTTTGCAGCACTTGCACGAACACTATGCCGTGTTGCATACACAATCGTTCCCTGACACGATTGAGGTCTTGGCTCAGGTCTGTGCCAACAATGGAGGAGGACTGCGATGATACGGCTTTACCATGGTTCAAACATGCGGATTGAAGAGCCCGACCTCGCACATTCCAAACCATTCAAAGACTTTGGTCGTGGCTTCTACCTCTCAGCCGACAAGCAGCAGGCATGGGACATGGCTTTGCAAAAGGTCAGCCAAACCCAAGAGGGGAAGGCTGAGGTCACAGAGTATCTTTTCGATGAAACGGTCATGGAATCGAGCGATTTGAAAGTGTTGACCTATCCCGACTACTCTGAGGAGTGGGCGCGGTTCGTGTTGGCCAATCGCGACCGAAAAGGCGTTCATCCCGTACATGACTACGACATCGTCTATGGGCCTATAGCCGACGATGGGGTTACCTTCCAGTTGCGACGCTACGAGGGCGGTCTCATATCATTGGCTCAATTGGTTGAAGAGCTGAAATACGTAAAGGGCATCACTTTTCAGTATTTCTTTGGAACCCAACGAGCTTTACAGCAATTGAAGAAACTATGACGAAGAAACTGACACCACAGCAAATCCAACTCTTGAAAGACGACCTATGTTCCGAACTGGCGGGTTATCTTGTGGACGACTATCATTATACGCCGATGGAAGCCATTGACGTGCTTTATACTTCCGAGACTTTCGAGCGATTGCAGGACGATGCCACAGGCCTCTATTATCAAAGTCCAGGCTATGTGTATTCATTCTTGCAAAACGAACTCAATACTGCAAAAGTTATTTAGCCATATATATCAACCCTCTAAAACCAATGATTGCCTATGGGCTAAGATAGATATCGATGCGAATGCATCAAAGACATATAGGATGAAGCGTTAGCTTTGATTCTTGCTTCGGACAAATCGCCAAATTTAATGAAGCTTCAAGAGTATAAGTTAATGCTCACGCCATGGGCGTGGGCTTTTACTCGGATATGAAGCAATGGTGTTTGGCGATACCTTCCGAAGCGTAGACGTAGTAACAAGTCCACGTTTTCTTTTCCATCTAAACAATGGTAATTGGGAATCAGTGGCAGAAAATGTAAAAACTGAGAAATTCGATGCAAGATTTGCAATACTTCTTCGTTTTATAGTTGGAGGGAATCGTCTCCGCAATAAAAATCATTTGAAATAACCAAAACAATATACCCATTATGAAAGCAAAACTGTTACTGATGTTGCTGTTTGTCATCTCATGTTCAACACATGCGATGGCACAAACATATTATTTTTATGACAACACTAAGGTTTTTATAACCCTTAATGAGAGCGAGGTAGTTGTCAGCATTCCCAAGGAATATGATAAAATATCCGAAAGGATTAATTCAAATGTCAAAGCTCTGTATACGATAAATGATGGGTATTTTGACATCATTATAATTTCCCGTTCAGATTATGAAAAGTTGACCTCGTTGGATTTCTGGGAGAAAGATGCTAAGTCTGTGATAATAACTCCAAGTTTTTTTATAGAGAGTGATTTATATAATCAGTATGGGGAAGCATTCTCGACCCCATATGTGTGTATACGACTAAAAAAGGAAGAGGATACTGACTTGCTGGCTTCATATTTAGAGCAATATAAACTTAGGATTAGTTGGCATGGTTCTGCATTTCGAGAGTTGTATATTTTGGCTCTCACTTTGGATAGTGAAAAAAGCCCATTGGAAATTGCGAATGAAATGTTTGAAAGTGGTGATTTCGCAAATTCAACTCCTGATTTCGCTTTTAAAGGTAGCGGAGCTTATGAAACAGTTTTTGTCCGAAGCATTACCTCTGCAACAACAGAGAAATCCTCGGAGATCTACGACCTGCAAGGCCGTCGCATGGCGGAAGGAAAACTTTTGCAGCCTGGCATTTACGTGAAAGACGGCCGGAAGTTCGTGGTGAAATGATCTTTCAACTAATATAAGGAGGAAACAACAATGAAAACGAACCTCTTTTTCCTTGCCGCCCTGTTCCTCGCGACGATAGGAGTTTGCGGATGTAGCGGAGAAGATGACGACATAGTCAATAGCCAGCCCAAAACATTCCACTATTTGTTGATAAAGGATGCTGAGGGTATAGACTTGTTGAATCCAGGGAATTCAAGTGGATTCGATATTAATGCTATTACGTTGGAATATGGAGGTGTAAATGAACATCCGCTTGTGTCCTCTACAAACGAGGTAAAGGACGAACGGCTTCTTCAATCTATCTATTTTGAATTACGTTTCATAGCGGAATTCTCATCATATGTGTTAGTTCTGGGTGGTTTCGACACAAGCGTTCCTTTTAAAAAGGAGTTCATCATCCATTGGCCAGATAACACGAGCGACAGTTTCTGTGCAGAGAACACTTATTCCCCAGTTAAGGATAATAATAAAGGAGGTCGCTACGATTATTCTTTTTGCGTAAATGGAGTGAAACAAGAGGATAAAGTTGTTGAATTGATAAAAATCAGATAAACATATTAAGGAGGAAACAACATGAAGAGGTCAACATTTGTTCTGATGGCGCTACTGCTCGTGGCCTTCCTGAGCATGGTGAGCACCCGAGCGTATGCCTATGACATTGTGGCAGAGAACATCTATGGTGTAAAGATTTATTATAACTATATCAATGACGGCACGGAACTCGAAGTTACTTCTGGAGATGCAAAATACTCTGGCCAAGTGTTTATCCCCAAGGAAGTGACGCATCATGAGAAGACGCTAAAAGTGACCAGCATCGGCGATAATGCGTTTTGGGCATGCCGCGACCTTACTTCTGCAATCATCCCGGATGGTGTGACCAGCATCGGCGATAATGCGTTTCAATATTGCGAAAGTATTGTTTCTGCAATCCTCCCCATTAGTTTAAAAAGTATCGGAAAGGGGTCTTTCACAAAATGTACAGCCCTTTCCTATGTGAGTATGCCATCGAGTGTAAAAAGCATTGGTGATGCTGCGTTTGCTAATTGTACGAACCTTTCTTCGATAAAGCTCCCTGATAACCTGACAAGTATAGGTGGCGCTTTGTTCTATGGTTGTCGTAGCCTTACTGACATGATTATCCCGAACGGGGTGACCAGCATAGGTGAGACAGCATTCTTAGGATGCTCAGGTCTCACCACCATTAATATCCCAGACGGCGTAACAAGTATCGGAGGTGGCGCTTTCGAAAGTTGCAGAAACCTCACTTCAGTTACCCTCCCAAACAGCGTGACGAGTATTGCCGATAATGCGTTTCAGGGTTGTTCTCTCCTTACTTCTATCGTCATCCCCGAAGGCGTGACAAGCATAGCTAATTGTTTGTTTTATGGATGTTCAGCTCTGAACTCCGTGAATATTCCCCAAAATGTAACAGCCATCGGATATAATGCGTTTTGTGGGTGCCGAAGCCTTACCTCGATAACCATTCCCAATTCTGTGACATCCATTGGTGCAAGTGCGTTTGAATATTGCATCAACCTCACTTCGATAATCATCCCTAGCAATGTCAGTTTCATGGGTTCATGGGTGTTCTCGAAGTGCTCTGGTCTAACCTCCATCATCTCATTGATAGAGAATCCGTTTGCTATCATTGGGAAGGAATCTGAATTCACTACATTCGACGTGGATATATTCAACAAAGTCATTCTCTATGTGCCTAAGGGAACGGTAGACAAATACAAGGCAACGGAAGGCTGGAAAGACTTTGTGAATATCAAAGAAATAGATGAGGAAATCCTCGACTACCATCCGCTTGTTGTGGAGGGCAAGGAGTGGCATATGCTATACAATAATACCGAGGCCTCAGACATTTATCCAGATTATGAGTTCTGCTATTTTATAAAAGGTGACACTATAATATCAGGTTTGAGTTGTAAAAAACTATACGTATACAATAAGGACAATGATCAGTCTACAGATTATATCATGGCTCTTATTGAGGCGGACGGAAAAGTGCTTTTCATACCTAAAGGTTCTCAAAAGACATACATTCTCTATGACTTTAATATTCCTATTGGAAAAACTACAATTATAAATGACGCTATCCACCCAGAATGGATGATAAAGATAAGCAACAATGAGGATTCGTTCATTAGTATAAATGGCATTAACAGACATTGCTTTCTTGTGAACAGAGTTGCAGATTCTGATGGTGATACCATTATGGATTTTCCGTGTGGTTTTTGGATAGAAGGTATTGGCAGCGAACTTGGGCCTCTCAACACATGGCTGTTTGGTGCCAGTGGAAACAATAACTTTCTTTTATATTGTGATGTGAATGGACAAAGAGTTTTTACTCAGTCTGAATTTAAAGAAAACAGTACTGGAATTCAAGTCTCTAATAGTAGAAAAGAAAGAGACATCTCCTTTCCTACTTATACAATTGCTGGTCATATCACTCCAAGTGATGCTATAAAAGGTATATATATTAAGAATGGTAAAAAATACATCAAGAAGTAAGATGATATTTTTATAATACATAGGAGGAAACAACATGAAGAAGACATTATTTGTTCTGATGGCGTTGCTTACATTTGGTATACAAGTACATGCCTACGACATCGCCGTGGAGAATGAGGATGGTGTGACCATTTACTATAACTATATCAATGGCGGAGAAGGGTTGGAGGTGACCTATGAAAACAACCTTTGGTATAATAGCTATGCTGGTAACGTAATCATTCCCGAAGATGTCACTTATATGAATAAGACGCTAAAAGTGATGAGTATTGGAGATTATGCATTCACTGATTGTCCCAATCTAACTTCAGTTACCATTCCCAATAGTGTGACTAGCATCGGTTTTGGTGCTTTTATTAAATGTCCAGGCCTCACTTCAATGACCATTCCCAATAGTGTGACTAGCATAGGTAATTATGTGTTTTCTGGCTGCTCAGGCCTCACCTACGTAAAAATCCCCAACTCCGTGACAAGCATTGAATACGCAACTTTCTATGGTTGCTCTAGTCTAACCTCTGTAAATATCCCCAACTCTGTGACCAGCATCGGAGACGGAGCTTTCGATGGTTGCTCTGGCTTGGTTTCTGTGACCATCCCCAACAGCGTGACGAGCATTGGCAAAAGTGCTTTCCATAACTGCTCTAGTCTGACCTCTATAGATATTCCCAATTCTGTGACCAGCATTGGAGTTTATGCATTCCAGGGCTGCTCTAGTCTGACCTCTATAGATATCCCCACCTCTGTTACGAGCATCAGCGGTGATACGTTCAGGGAATGCACAAGCCTCACCTCCGTAACCATCCCCAACTCTGTGACAAGCATTGGAGGGTGGGCTTTCAGGGGCTGCTCCAGTCTCACTTCCGTGACCATCCCCAACAATGTGACAACCATCGGTAGTCTTGCGTTCCAAGGTTGTTCCAGCCTTACCTCTATAACCATTCCAAACGGTGTGACAACCATCAACCATTATGCATTTCAGGACTGCACAGGTCTCACAACCGTAATTATCGGTAGCGGTGTGACGAGTTTCGGCACTGGCGTGTTCAGCGGCTGCTATAGCCTTACCTCGGTCATTTCGTTGATTGAGAATCCGTTCGAAATGGTCGGGAAAGATTACTCCAACAGTCCCTTTGATATGGATAATTACAACAATGCCACTCTTTATGTACCCATGGGTACTATTGACAAATACAAGGCAACTGAAGGTTGGAGGGACTTTGTGAATATCAAGGAAAACACTACAGATGGCATAGCCACGCCCATGCTGATACAAGCAGAGGATTGTCCCGTTTACGACCTGCAAGGTCGCCGAATGGCAGAAAATCAGCCGTCGCCCCCCGGCATCTACGTGAAAGACGGACGGAAGTTTGTGGTGAAGAAATAGTCTTCAAAAACAAAAGACCATCGGGTGATGGTCTTTTTGTTTTTATTTGCTCAGATGGTTCACGAATTTCACGGGTTCAACATCCTGTTTGAGGACGTCGGCAAGGGTTTGCGGTTTCAGTTTGACGGGGCCGCTCATAAACTCGGGGATGTTGTAGCTCTTCATGAGTTGGCGATGATAGTCGGGGTCTTTGGAGGGCAGCTCGAAGGGTTTGGCGCTCTGCATGTTCTCGTCGATGTGGGCGATGAAGGGGCGTGTATAGACTCCATCGGTGCGGCGCGTGGAGAAGATGACCCATCGGCCGTTGCTCGACCAGGAGTGGTAGCTCTCGGTGTTGTCGCTGTTGATGCCTTCTACGGGAGCCGCCGTGAAGGGGGGCTCGGTGGTTTGAGGGGAGGTGTTCAGGTCGATTGCCCAGAGGTCGGCATCGCGATGCCAAATGTGGAAGCAGCCCCATCCGCCGAGGGTGAAGAGCAGCCAACGTCCATCGGGCGAGATGCGGGGCAGGGTGGCACTTTTGTCGATGGCTGCGGCGTCGAACACCAGCTCGCGTGGTCCGAACTCGCGCTTGTCGATATCGAAGGGTTTGCGATAGATGTTGTATTTGATTTCCTTGGCGCGGGCGATGGTCTCGGAGGAGTTGACGGTGTCGGCGCTGTATTCGAAGTGGGCGCTGCAATAGTAGAGCCACTTGCCGTCGGGCGACCAGAAGGGGAACACCTCGAACTCTTTCTTGTCGTTCTCGATGTTCATCACCTCGTTGCGCTCGACATCGTAGATGATGAGGTCGCTCTCGGAGTCGAACACCTCAATCTTGTCAAGGTCGCGCGTGTGGAAGGTCTGCTGGGTCTTGTTGGTGGAGTAGGCAATGAGCTTGAGCCACGGGTGCCAGCTGGGATAGACGCCTGCGGAGAGGATGGAGTCGTTGCGCATGTTCACCTTATGGGGCTTCCCTTCGTCGACGATGATGGTTCCACCGTGGCTCTGACGGGCGTGGAACTGCATCTGCTGTGGGTTGTACATCTGGTAGTTGTGGCAGTTGATGCATTGTCCGTTGACCTCGTCGCCGCAGAGCATGTTGTCGTAGATGACGCTCTCGTCGTAGTTCTCGAGGCAGCGCTGGTTGATGGTGAGCTCCTCGTAGGTCACGTAGGAGGGCGAGATGAGTCGGTAGCTGATGTAGGGGTCGATGGAGTCGGGCGAGACGAATATCTCGAAGGGTTTGTAGCGCGTCCATGCCCCATTGTTTTGTGCGAACACCTCCACCTTCATGCTTTTTCCTTTTGCCTTCGCGGTCAACGCCTTCCAATCGTCGATGTCGGGTTGGGCCTTGATGCCGCCCAGCACGATTTCCTCGTCGCCGAACGAATAGCGGGTGACGGCTGCATCGGCCTGGCTGCGCAGCTCGATGGAGAGCGGTGCGATGTTCACGGGGATGGTGACGCCAACGTAGTCGGGATAGATGTCGGGCGACTGCTGGCTGTCGGTGAATTGCGTGGGGACACTGGCTCCTTGGCAGGCGGTGAGGAGGAGGATGCTAATTAACAATTCACAATTGACAATTCTTTTAGTCGCTCCGCTTTGTAAAAGCGAGCAAGCTCGAGCGGACAACTTAGATAATTTGGAAATATGGAGATGTCGAATGTTCATGATTCTTGTTATTGGGTGAATGATGGTTGTTGACAGGTTGTTTAATACGATTTTTGTCCACGAGTGAAGAAATACTCGAAGTAGAAGGTGCTACCGAATCGGTCGTACATCAGAGGCTTCATCTGCTCTTCGGTCATGTTCGAATATTGTTGGGCGGCAGCCATGAAATCGTCGTAGGTGCTGACGACCTCCTTGTCGAAGGGCATGTGGCTGGTGTCGATTTCGTTCTCCAGCTTGCCATACAGATAGGCGGCCTCCTGATAGTGGATGGGCATGCGCTGCCCTTTATGCAGGTTGGCATAGTGGAAGAAGCGGGGCCAGAACATCTGGATGTCCTTCACCTGGAGGGCGGCAAGCAAGGTCTGCTCCTGATAGATGGGGTCGTCGCTGTCGTCGTTGGAGAAGTAGTTGAGCAGATAGAGCTCGATGAGCGTGTTGTCGCTCGTGAGTCGGTCGTTGGGCGAGAGCATGTGGAGGATGGGTCCGAACTCCTTGTCTTTCTTGATGAGCGACGGGTCTTTGATGTAAGCCTCGTAGTGTTGCGCCCAGTCGGCATAGTATTTCGTCTTCT
>JAFYJN010000003.1 GCA_017538105.1 Prevotella sp.
AGATAATAGATAATAGATAACAGATAATAGATAAAACGACCACCAAACTCGCTAGAGTCAGTGGCCGTTTTGTAATTTAGCTCTCGCTCAGTATCATTTTATTTGAACCTTCTTCATGGTTCCGTCAACAAAACGAATGATATTGATTCCTTTCTTGAAGCTTGTTCGTTTCATTCCATTCACATCGTAGATTTGGAATGGTTGGTCATCATTGATTTCCACGAATGACACTCCTGTCGCAACTGTTACAGTAACCGTGCATGTAGCCATATAACCACCATCCTCTGTGGTTGCTATAATCACACATGTGCCATCACCAACAGCTATAACCGTTCCATTTGAAACTACACAAACGGATTCATTCGAACTCTTCCATTTGATGTTCTTGTTCGAAGCATCATCAGGCTGTACTGTTGCTTCCAATTCAAAGCTATCACCTATATGATTCATCGTGTAGGTGTTGTGATTGAGGGTAATTCCATTCACGGGTTGCTGAACAGTCACTTTGCAGGAATCTTTGGCTTCAGCGTTGTCATTCGACACTGCGACAATCCATGTCTCTCCAGCCTTCAATGCACTCACATTTCCACTTTCATCGACGGTTGCAACCTCTTCGTCTCTTGAATACCAATTCAAGGTTTTGTCGTCAGCTGTCAGAGGTGCGATTTGAGCGTACATAGATTCTGTATCTCCAACTTTCAGCGATAAGCTATGTTTCTCCAATGACAAAGCCTCCACAGGCTGTGTTACTGTAACCTCGCATTCTGCAGTATATCCACCATCTACGGAAGTGGCTGTAATGGTACAAGTCCCTCGTTTATTGCCAATGACTGTTCCATCTTCTGTTACTTTTGCAATTGAAGTGTCGCTACTTTTATACGTAATCTTGTCATCCGACATATCAAGAGGTAAAGTCTTTGCATTCAGTGCTTTTTCTTCTCCAATGTGAACACTCATGGCCGAAGCCATTTCTATTCCTTCCGTATGTGCTATGACCTTCACAATACATGTGCCAGTTTTCGTTTCAAGACCATCAATAAAAACATGGGGAGTAGCAGAAATTTCCACCTGTCCATATCCGTTTGCTACAATCTTGCCTTCAGAATCCACGCTCACAATATCAGGATTACTTGTCGAATAGTCTATCCATGAAACCAAATTGGCATCGGGATATATCTGTACATCCAAATTCGCCGATTCACCTTTATACATTACCTCTGGAGATTTGACCACCGTATTCTCAATATCGTAGTATTCTATAAACACATTACCATTGGGGATGCTTGTATAGTTCATGTTTTCATGCTTATATGAATACATTACAGCAAAGTCCGACTTTAAATAATTCTCCATAGTTCCTTTGGGTATATAAAATGTCGAATTTGAATAAGCTGCCCAATATTGACGATATCCTTGAATACCATCACTATAATATGTCTCATATTGAGCATTAATGTTTTCGGGATTTTCAATAAAAGAGTATATTGTTAAATTTGTACTTTTCCCATTGCCGAAGTTTGCATTATTTATTGTGCTAGGAAAAACTATACGAGTATTATCGGGAATGTTTGAAATGCCTTCTATTCCTTCAGGAATGAAAATATAGTCAAAGTCAGATCCTATTTCGTAGCTTACCATAATATCTTTTTCATTTAGACTGGTCCATATGATACTATCACCAGATATACCTATTCCTCCTGCACCAATGGCACTTAGCAAAGTATTAGGTAAAACAAGTTTTTGAATACGACGTCCTCCACTAAACAATTGATATGGAAGAACATTGTCCTTTTCAACTTTATATGGATAGTCTTCAAGAGTTCCTCCACTAACAAGTGATACGTTTTCTAAATCAATGACTCCGGTTAAAGATCTTTTTTTATTGAGGTCGAGAATAAACTGTAAGTCTGTACCATTGATGTAGCCAGTCACTTTTATATTTTTAAGGGTCAGTTGGTCTCCATAGTTGATTTTACTCGACAGCCAACCTGGGTTCTGGCAGTCAACAGTTAATGATGTTGCCTGAGAAAAAACGCTCAAACAACTACATAGCGCAATTGCTATAATAAATATTGTCTTTTTCATATTCGTAGGTATTTAATAGATTGATAGTCTTAATCACCAGCATCGACTATTAATCACGTCAAGACACAAAAAGGCATGATGCACTTATTGCGTTCAGCAAGAGGTGAGCCTCGCATCGGTACCCCTTATCCTCCAACAGTTTGCACCACGCCTAAACGTTGTGCATTGCTATAATTGGAGGATACAAAGACCCATACGAGTCATTGTCACATATTATTCGTGTTTGTTATACCTAAGATAGTTTGCGAGGCTTCTTGGCTGAACGCGAAATAATAGCGAATGCTTTAATTAGTCCGGATTTCTCCCCGAACTGAGGGCAAAGATAGGAATTATTTTGGAAACGACATCAATAAATGACAAAAACTTTGATATTTGGTGTTGGATTTGAGAAATATCACTATCTTTGCGGTGACAATTGTGTTAATCAACATATTAGCAACTTAACTCGTAATATAGTATAATGGTTTACACTGAATTCATAAAGTTAGATTTCTATAAGGCCTTTGAGAGATGGCTAAGCTCCCAATGCGCAGAAGACTATTATCATCCTGAATCATACAATGACGAAACTGGGGAGTTGATATCTGAGCCCTATTTCGATGAAGATGGATATAATAGGGCTATAAAAAACACGGTGATTGCCGCATCACTCATTTATGATCAGATTAACCATGAACCATACAAGCTATATGATAAGAGCTATGAAGAACTATTGGAAATGGCAGGATTTGAAACCCAAACAGATATTTGCCAGATTGGAGTTTATGGAGGTTTGTTTTTAATGGGATTGGTAGACTATCCGTATTTGAATGACAATTTTGGTATTGCCCGTTGGAGAGGATTTGAAATGTGTGTAGATCAATGGTTTCGTAATTGTTCAGATATACACACATGGCTAACTTTTTATAAGAAATTCTATAGTTTTAAAGGCCGCTCCTTATTGCCAAAAGAACTGAGACAAAATAAAGTGATGGAGTATTGGCGTCGTTTGCAGGAGAAGGGGTTTATTGACGAAGAATACCAGATTATATATTCAAATGAAATAAAAAGCTACCATGTTGGGGTAATTGCTAATAATTTATGGGCTAGAAGTAATTGCAAATGGAAAGACCTTGAAAACTTTTTCTTAACAAAAGATGGGAAAAAGTTTAAGAATTTGAGAACTGAATATGAAAGACGTAATCGCGATGACCCAATGATAAGAGAAATAGAAGAGTGCTTTTAGCACTCTTTTTTTGTGGCATATAGTCATAATTTGAATTGTAGCAGTTTGTAGCACTCCTTGTAGCAGTTTGTAGCAGTTAGTTTTAAAATTTATACCGACCTTTGCCAACGCATTCCAGATGATGGCAATGTCGACTAAGCCATAAAGAAGGAAGCTGATAGGACACGAGGAAATGTCCATAACTTTTATTTTTTTTTATGAAGGAACTATTTACTGGGATTCATAATCCCTTAATTTCAAGAAATGCCGAGTTCAAATTCGAAGTGGTCGAAGACAAGGATGATGTTAAGAACGTTGAGTATAAAGAAAATGGAAAACTTTATACTTATCCGGAAAAACAAATTCTTATCCGAGCGCTTTCTGGAGGCGGCTATGTCAAGAAGGAGTTCATTGTTACACTTCTACTTGAAGATGCTCTTACAAATCTAAGGGTTGGAGAAATTATCTCACTTGATCTGCATTTCTCTGTTAGCAAGGATGAATATGGTAATTACATTCAAAAAGTGACAGGAGACAATCTCTTTACACTTCACGATTATTACCAAATCCGGGAAGCAGAGAGTTTCCACAAAGGAGAAATGTCAAAAGAGAATAAGTACTCCGACTAACGATTGGAGGGGGTGCGTCAGGTCTACCACCTGCGTACCCCTACCTTTTTTTCATTTAAATAGGAATATCGAATGAGAGACATATTTAAAGTTGTAGATGTAAAAGGAAATCAAGACGTGCGATTCCTGACGCTGACAGATTGCAGTGGCAATTCTGAGAACCTATACTATGTAAGCCTGAGTGGCAAGAATGCAGAGGTTGATTGGCAGGAAAACGACCGTATCATGCTGGAACTGGGCATCTATGCCTACTATAACAAGGGACAATGGCATATTTGTCGCCAAACCGATGCCGTGAAGTTGATTGAAATTGATAAAATATAAGTTATGAAAAAGAAAAAAGAAAAGAAGAATGTCAATGAGTCTGTTCAAGAGACAGCCAAAATTAAGCCCACCAAAGAGACGGTGGAAAGAAAAAAGAGACTTGATGAGCTAAACCTGTTGCGCATTACTACGCAGACTGAACTGCCACCTGAAAATCCTACAATAAGCATCGACAGCGT
Organism: Prevotella sp.; assembly: GCA_017538105.1. Lineage (GTDB taxonomy): Bacteria > Bacteroidota > Bacteroidia > Bacteroidales > Bacteroidaceae > Prevotella. The sequence continues at coordinate 4,422 of JAFYJN010000003.1, forward strand.
CCCCTTCTTTGGAATGGGTGACATCGGGGCTATCAAGGCCAAGCAGAAAGCGGGCAAGACCACCTTGCTGAAAGTCTTGGTGGCAACATGGATGATAGGCTTACTCTTTCGACTGAAGAGTGAACTCATTAATGCAAAAGTGCTTTGGTTGGACACCGAGCAGAAAAGTCAAGATGTGAAAAAAATCATTGACGATGTAAAGCAGATGTCTGGCGTAGAGGATGATTATCTTGACCGGCATCTAAAGCTGTACACGGTACGTACTTTGTCATACAAAACGCTCATGGATGACACGAAACTGCTTGTCAGCACATACCATCCTCATGTACTTATCATTGACGGACTGGTTGATTTCATCGAGAGTTTCAACGATGAAGCCATGTCACACCAACTCATTAACGAGCTGGTCATGCTGAGTGAAAGGTATAATTGTGCCATCATCACCGTTTTGCATGAGAACAAAAGTGATGCCGACCACAACATGCGCGGCCATCTCGGAACAATGTTGGGGCAAAAGGCTGGAACAGTATTGAAATGTGCAAAAGATGGCAATGATGTCATCACTGTCAGTTGCAGTGACTCTCGCCATGCTGCCATGCCAAGTTGGAAAATAAAATTTGACGAGTATGGTCATATCGTTTCTGCTGATGGACCACAGATGACACCCAACCAAAAAGAGGAAGCCAGAAGAGTGAACCTCATTAAGGAAATCATTCAGGACAATGGTGGCTCAATCTCTCGAAAGGAACTATCAGAGAAACTGGAAGAAGAACTGAAACTGAGTCGCCAAAGAGTGGCAAATTTCATTACTGAACAGATTAATAAAGAAACCATTTGTGAGGCAGACAAAAAGATTAGAATTCAACCAGAATTGATTTGGCCTGAATAATAGTTGGCATTCGTTTTGTTCGTTCCCATGCCGCTATATATAGCGGCTGGGAGGAACGAACAATAACGAACGCTTTAAGGCGGATAATATTAAAGTAATACTTTAAAATAATTGTATAAATACTTGCATATATGGAATTTATTTTGTATCTTTGCATGTAGAAGGATGAAGGAAGATGGATGATGGAATAAGGATTATTTGCCAAGCGCGCAGGCTGATGTCTGAACTCCTGAACTCACAGACTCCTACACTCCTGAGAGAGTAGAAACTAAATTATTCACTAAAATTTCAAGAACATGGCAATTTTGTATAAAATCCTTCAAGACACTCGCGAAAATTCGCTCACTTCAGGCCAGTGGTTTGCTCGTGCCGTGCACACCCAAGCCATTGAATTGGAGGCCATGGCACACGAGATTGAGGAGAACGTCTCCGTGAAGTACTCTGACGTCTCGGCTGTGCTGATCGAGCTCATCAACGTGATGAACCGCCACCTCAATGCCTCAGAGCGTGTGGTGTTGAATGGTTTTGGTTCGTTCAAGATTGGACTCAAGACCAAGGGCTCACTCCGCAAGGAGGACTTCTCAGCATCGAAGAACATTGTGGGTAGCAGACTGAACTTCTGCCCTGAGTGGAAGGTGACCAAGGAAGGACACCGCATCCGCAAGTTCCTCAATGATGTTTCTGTACGTAACATCGAAGAGATTGTGAATGGCAAGAAGCAGGAAGAGGAACAACAGCAGAACCCTTAACCCTCAAAGCCTCACCCCCGACCCCTCTCCAAAGGGCGAGGGGAGTTTTGAAAACCTCAAGCAATTGGAGTAGATTTAAATTCTCCCCTTTCTGGGGGAGTCAGAGGGGGCCTCTAAGCGTCTCAGGTGATATATCTGAGGCGCTTACTTGTATCCTCTGACCGCCTTACATGCCACACCTGAGGGAAATGAAAGATGAAAAATGAAAAATGAAAAAATAAAATTCTTTTAGTCGGCTGACGCCTTTGTAAAAGCGGCAAAGCCGAGCGAAAAAATTAAAAACGACAACAAAAAAAGCCCCGCTATGCACTGGTTGCATAACGGGGTTTTGGTTTATCCTACAATGACAGGTCAGGCTGCTGCTACACTGCTGAGCCAACCATAGATGCAGGAGAAGATTCCGAAGGCTACAATGCCGAGTGTGCAGAGGGCAAGTGCCAACTTAGTGGCACGGTCACTCTGGAAGGCTGGCAGAGGTTCGGTGGTCTTCTTGATGTACATCTCCTTGACGATGAGCAGATAGTAGTAGAGGCTGGGCACTGTGTTGATCAATGCGATGAACACCACGAAGTAAGCCCAATAGGAACCCTGCTGGGCTGCTGCCATGAAGACAAAGAACTTCGAGAACATGCCTGCGAAGGGAGGAATACCTGCCAATGAGAACAATGCAAGTGTCATGAGGAACGACAGACGTGGATTGGTCTGATAGAACCCTGCATAGCTGTCGCGCTGGGTGGTTCCTCCATTGTTGTGCTCCACCACTGAGATGACGGTGAACACTGCCATGTTTGCCACCACATAGATAAGGGTGTAGAACATCAGGGCGGCGAGTCCCATGGATGAGTTGCCAATCACTGCCAGCATGATGTAACCAGCCTGTGAGATGGAGCTGAAGGCCATGAATCGCTTGAGTTCCTTCTGTCGCATGGCGAAGAGGTTACCAATGGTGATGGTGAGCACAATGATGATGTAGAGCATGGGCTCCCAATAATCGACCACAGCTGCGAAGACCTTCATGAGGATGGTGCAAAGAGCAAAGGCTGCGGCACCCTTGGAGACGACACTCAGATAGCCTGTGACAGGGGTTGGTGCTCCCTGATAGGTGTCGGCAGTCCAGAAGTGGAAAGGCACCAGGGAGAGCTTGAATCCAAGTCCTGCGAAGAAGAACACCAGTCCTACGATGAGGAACACAGGTGTGTAGTAGCTGGCACCGACGAGCTCACTCATCTTGGCAGCTGCATCATTGAAGTAGAGCGTTCCACAGGCACCATAGATGAAGGAGATGCCATAGAGCATGATGGCCGACGAGAAGGTGGCAGTGAGGATGTACTTGGCTCCAGCCTCGGCAGAGTCTTTCTTCCACTTGTCCATTGCCACAAGACAAGCCATGGGTACAGATGCCATTTCGAGTCCAAGGAAGAACATGAGGAAGTGGCCTGAGGAGGTCATCACATACATGCCCAGCAACGTGGAGACGAGGAGCATGTAGAACTCACCTTCATAGCGACGTGTCACCTCATTGCTCTCAATCCATTTCTGTGCCATGATGGCCACGATGAGTGTACCACCCGTGAGGATGAGCTTCATGGCATTGGCTGCAGCTGTGGAGACATAGATGCCTCCAAACACCTCGGCAGGGGCTGCAAGGGCACAGGGAATGAGTTGGAGGAGCAACAGCGTGTGGGTGAGACAACGCAGTACAGGATGCTTCTTCTCACTCTTGTTCAGTGCAAAGTCGGCGAAGAACAAGATTATCAGAATGGCAACGAGCGTTGCCTCTGGAATCATATTTAAGAATTGTCCGTAATTCATACTTTAAAAATTTAAAAATTATATAATTATAAAATTAAAAAATTATACTATTGGATTCCTTTCTTTGACTTGATTATCTTGACCAACGTTCCAATGAGCTGTTTCACATCAGAAGACAATGAGCTGAACTCTTCGTCGCTGATGAGATTGGTGGCATGGAAAAGCTCTAACCAATACTCGGTTTCGTCAGCTTCCTTCAGGGCAATCTGCAACTTATTAACAAAGTCGGCTTCACTTTGACCATGAAGGCTTTCTCGAACGTTTGCCCCAATGCTTGTACCACTGCGTAGTATTTGCTTGGACAACACATATTCGCGCTTCTCATCGACAAGATACCGATAGAACTTTACGACCCTGACAGCAAACTTGAACGAAAGGTCTTGAATTATATTGTCACTGTTCTCAATATACATTGATACGAAACCCTTTAATCTTTTAATTTTTTAATTCTTTAATTTTTTAATTATCCTAGATTGTTGCCATTGCCGGATTTACTACTGAGAGGATGGGAAGCAGGGCATTATCGATGATGGGCTTGAAGAAGAACGGAGTGAGACCAAGACCAGCCACACAGAAGATGAGGCAGGCCACAGCAATACGTTCGTCCCAAGTGGCATCGGTGAGAAGCTCATAGTGTGGGTCAGCCACCTTGCCCATGAGAATCTTGCCAGCCACACGCAGGATATAGACTGCTGTGACGACAATGGAGGTACAGGCAATGATGGTGCAGACACGATGGAAGGTGTCGGCATTCTGGAATGAACCCACAAAGATGGTCATCTCGGCTGTGAAGCCTGAGAAGCCCGGCAATCCAAGGTTGGCCAGACCTGCAATGAGGTAACCTACAGCCAGGAAGGGCATGATCTTCATGAGACCACCCAACTTGCGTACATCACGTGTGTGGGTGCGTCCATAAATCATACCGATGAGAGCAAAGAAGAGGGCTGTCATCAAACCATGGCTTAGCATCTGCAGGATGGCTCCCGAACAAGAGGTCTGTGTCATCATCAACAGGGCAAACAGCACCAGACCACAGTGGCTGACCGAAGAGTAGGCATTGATGTACTTCAGGTCGGTCTGCACACAAGCGGAGAGGGCTCCATAGACCACTGAGATGGTGGTGAGGATGAGGAATATCCAAGCAAGCTGCTGGGCTGCCTCAGGAAGAAGGTACATGGCCACACGGAAGCAACCATATCCTCCCAGCTTCATGAGCACTCCAGCATGGAGCATGGACACTGCTGTGGGGGCTGAAGCATGACCGTCGGGAGACCATGTGTGGAACGGGAACATGGCACCAAGCACTCCGAAACCAATGAAGATGAACGGGAAGAACACCTTCTGGATGGCCACGGGAATGTTGTGCATGGTGGCAATCTGAACCACGTTCATGGTCGTTGCACCTGAGAAGAAATAGATGCCCAAGATGCCAATGACAAGCAGTGCAGAACCTCCCATGAGCATGAGGGTGAGCTTCATGGCTGAATACTCCTTCGCTCCACTACCCCACACTCCGATGAGCAGATACATGGGGATGAGTGCCACCTCATAGAACATGAACATTGTGAAGAGGTCGATGGTGATGAAGAACCCGAACACACCTGTGGAGAGCAGCGTGAACCAAAGGAAATACTCCTTGGTGAGCGGCTTGAGCTGCCAGGAAGCAAATGTACCAGTGAAGACAATGATGCTCGACAGGAGCAACATGACCACTGAGATGCCATCCACACCCACAGCATAGGCTATGTTCAGGGGTTTGAACCATGGAATACTCTTGGCAAGCAGCATCACATCGGTATTACCAGCTGCACGCTGCTGAACGAAATATACGGTCAGCCAAATGGACAGGGCCAGCAAGCATGAGGCTCCGACCACCATCACACCACGCACCTGATTGAGATTCTTGGACAACCAGAGGCCCAAGAGCATCAGGACGGGGATTACTACGAATAGACTTAATATATTCATTTCTTCTTATTTATATAGCGAGTAATACTAATGTTAAAGCAACTGCTCCAGTGAGGAACCATACAACATACTGACGGACATCACCACTCTGCCAGGGACGGAGTGACTCACCTGCCTCATTGGTGCCCCAAGCCATGAAGTTGAAGGTGCCATCGATGACACGACGGTCAAACCAAGCTATGGGCATGGAGACACAACGGAAGATGATCTTGTGGGTGACAAACTGCCAGATCTCGTCCTGATAGAAACGCTTGTAGGCAGCACGCCAGAGGTTGGGGAATGTCTTGTAGAGCTTGTCGGCAATGGGTTGCTTCTCACCCTTGAAGATGTAGGTGGCAAGACAGATGCTCAGGATGGCAATGACAGTTGAGGTCAAAGCAATCTTGTGGTCGAAGTGGATGGTGTAGTCCTGACCATTGGCACTGACAAAGCTGCCGAATGAACCTCCCCATCCGAGGAAGCCAGCCAAGGTGGTGTAGATACCCACGCCCAATGTGATGCAGCAAAGAATGATGAGAGGAACTGTCATCGAGAGAGGAGCCTCATGTGGAGTGTGATGCTCGTGGGCTTCCTTGTTCTCGGTTCCCCAGAAGATTCCATAGTAGAGACGGAACATGTAGAAGGCTGTCATGGCGGCAATGCCTGTCATGATCCAACCCACCACAGGACTGTACTGGAAGCAGGCTGTGATGATCTCATCCTTCGAGCTGAAGCCTGAGAAGAACGGAATGCCTGCAATGGCCAGACAAGAAATGAGGAATGTCCAGTGGGTGATGGGCATGTACTTGCGCAGACCTCCCATGAGTGCCATCTCGTTGGAGTGGACAGCATGGATGATGCAACCTGCACAGAGGAACAAGCAAGCCTTGAACATGGCGTGTGTGAACAGGTGGAACATGCCTGCCATGTAACCCAACTGCGTGTGGTTGTCGAGCACGGCTTCATGTCCAGGCAGACAAACACCAAGGGCAACCATCATGAAAGCAATCTGCGAGATGGTTGAGAAGGCCAACACACGTTTGATATCGGTTTGGGCACATGCCACAGCAGCTGCATAGAAGGCTGTGAACACACCCACCCACACGATGATGGACATGGCCTGTGGAGCATACTCAATCCACAAGGGGAACATGCGAGCCACCTGGAACACACCAGCCACAACCATCGTTGCAGCATGGATGAGTGCAGATACAGGTGTGGGACCCTCCATAGCATCGGGCAACCAGATGTGCAACGGGAACATGGCACTCTTACCAGCTCCACCAATGAACATCAGCACCAGAGCAGTAGGTAGGATGAGACCACCTGCAGCGGCAGCCTTGGCAGCACTACCCATAATCAACGATGTTCCATGGGTGGGATCAACAACTCCAAGGAACGAGAAGCTGAACGAGCGGGTGTAGTAGCCAAAGATGAGAATACCAATCAAGAAGAACATGTCAGCGAAACGAGTCACAATGAATGCCTTCTTGGAGGCTGCCACAGCTGCACCCAATGGATAGTAGAAACCGATGAGCAGATAGGAAGACACACCCACGAGCTCCCAGAACATGTACATCTGGAAGATGTTGGTGGCCAACACAAGTCCGAGCATCGACATGGTGAAGAGGCTCAGGAAGGCATAATAGCGCTGGAAGCCTTTCTCACCGTGCATGTAACCAAAAGAATAGATGTGCACCATGAGCGACACCGTGGAGATGACAATGAGCATGACCACCGAGATGGGGTCGAGTAAGATGCCCATGTCGAAATGCAATTTGCCAAGCGGCAGCCAGGTGTAGTTGTAGGGCACGATGGTCTGGAAGACACCCTCAGCGGTACGGCCATCAGTAAAGAAATACTGGAATGCCGTGGCATAACTGAGCAGTGTGATCACACCAAGCGTACAGGTGCCTATAAGCCCTGCTGTCTTATGTGACATCTTCATTCCCGCAAGTCCCAACACGACGAATGAGAGCAGGGGCAGAAGAAGTATCAAAAATGAATATTCGTACATAATCCTAAACAATTACCATTTCATGTTTTCAATACTGTTCACC
>JAFYJN010000016.1 GCA_017538105.1 Prevotella sp.
AATTAAGAACTATAAGGATATGAAAAAATATATAATATTTGGACTAACACTGCTGATGGCCTTTCCTTTAAGTGTTGTGGCCCAGGACGATGATACAGAAGGTGAAGACCTTATCGAGACCTTAGCCCGCAAGCTTACACCAAAGCATAAGCAGTATCCAACGAGAGTAATTCGCGGCCGTGTGATCAATGGCACGACTGGGCAGCCCATTGCTGGAACGATTGTCAGTGCAGACAATGTGGATGGCTACAGTACACTTACCGGAGAAGACGGCTCTTATAAGTTGAATGTTCCTACGTTCACCACGTCGGTCTATATCAACATGCCTGACTTCAACCCAGTTCGTCTTGGTCTGCAAGCCGATGAGCAACAGCAAGCAGTCAAACTCTACCCACAGACCTTCGCGCAAGACTACGAGAAGGACATCAATGTGCGTAACGACTATACTGCTAATGATTTTGCCTACACAAACTCCGTTAACATCAAAGATGAGATTCAGAAACAGCTTGGTGCGCAAGCCTATAGTGTCTCTCGCAACGGAACGCCTGGCACTGGCAATGTGATGTTCATTCAAGGTTTGAACTCGCTGAATGTCAACGCCCAGCCACTGATTGTAGTAGATGATGTCATTATCGACCAGCAGTATGGTAGAACCATGCTTCATGAAGGATTCTTCAACGATATACTATCAACCATCAACCCTGGAGATATCGAGAAGGTTACCGTCATGCGTAATGGAACAGCCCTCTATGGTGCAAAAGGTGCCAATGGTGTCATTCTTATCCAGACACGTCGTAGTAAATCAATGGCTACCCGTATTACAGCCAACATCTCTGCAGGTGTAGTCCTCGAGCCAAAGTTCCTTTCGATGATGGATGCTGAGCAGTACAGAAGCTATACCTCTGAGCTGCTGAAGACAACCAACACCCGCAACCGCACCTTCAAGTTCCTGAAGGAGGATCCCGACTACTATTATTACACACAGTATCACCAGAATACAGACTGGAAAGACTATGTGTATCATACAGCCATGACACAGAACTATGGCATTAACGTAGAAGGTGGTGATAACGTTGCCAACTACAACCTCTCGGTAGGTTACATGAACCAACAGAGCACTTTGAAATGCAATGGAATGGGCAGATTGAACATCCGTTTCAACACTGACATTTCACTCAGCGAACGTTTTGCCATCCGTTTCGACGCATCTTTTGGCAATATCACTCGAAACATCCGCAACGACGGTGCACCTGCCAGTTATGATGAAGGCACTCCCACCGCCCCAGGATTCCTTGCATACGCCAAGAGCCCGTTCCTGAGCCCTTACAGTTATGGTATGGGCCGTCTCTCTGACACCCACTTTGATATTGATGAGGAGTCATACCTTTCTGAGGCATTGGCCAACTACAAGAACTATAACTGGCAGTTAGGAAACCCCGCAGCCATCAACGAGTATGGCGAGGCAGAAAACAAGAACCGCTTCGAGAACTCTATGCTGAACCTGACTGTGACTCCGCAATATCGTTTCAGTCGCAACCTGACACTCTCCGAGCACTTCAGTTACAACCTGGTCAACACTAACGAGACCTTCTATATTCCTGTCAACGGAACACCAAGTTACTATGTTGGTAGTATCGGTGCTTACATGCAGAATGAAGTACGCTCGTTGGCTGCAAAGCAGAATTCGGTATTGAGCGATACTCGTCTGGATTGGAGCAATCGTTATAATGCCCATTTCATCCATCTCTTCGGAGGTGCCCGTATCAACTGGGAAAGCTACTCGATGACCTCATTGTTAGGTTATAACACTGGTAATGACAAACAGCCGTTCATGAAGAAAGAGCTTGCCAACACCAACGATTTCGGTACCAATGACAACTGGAATTCATTGGCATGGTATGCACAGGCAGAATACGACTATTTAGGCCGTTACTTCCTCCAAGCTAACCTGACTGTGGAAGGTTCTTCACGTTTCGGACGTGATGGTGGTAACCTCCGCATGTTCGATGCAGCTTGGGGTGTATTCCCTGGTGTACAGGCTTCTTGGATTATCAGCAACGAGCCTTGGATGGCTAAGATCAAACCTATCAATTACTTGCGTTTGACAGCAGGATTTGATGTCAGCGGTAATGATGACATTGACTACTATGCAGCCCGCAGTTTCTTCAGTGCTTCACAATTCCTGAACACCATCGCTGGTCTGTCCTTCGAAAACATCGGAAACACGAAGATTCAATGGGAGACCACTCGTCGTTTCAATGTCGGATTGGAGTCAAACCTCTTCAACAACCGACTGAATCTCAGCATGAACTACTTCCGCTCGAACACAGACAACCTGCTGACTCGTCAGTCATTAGGTTACCTTAGCGGACTTAGTCAGAACTGGACCAACGACGGAAAACTGAAGAACCAAGGTTTTGATGTTTCCGCAGCCGTCAAAGTCCTTTCCCTTAAGGATCTGCAATGGGAAGTTGGTGCCAGTGTCGGTCACTACAAGAATGAGATCACCCAACTGCCTGATGGACAAAAGTTCATTGACAACGAACTCTATGGTGCCACTATCCGTACACAAGTCGGACAAAGTGCCAACCAGTTCTATGGTTACAAGACACTCGGTGTGTTTACCACCACAGCAGAAGCCGAAGCCGCTGGACTCTTTATCCTTGGAGAGAACGGTATCGATCGTACTTATTACAAAGCTGGTGACATACACTTTGCCGACCTGAACGGCGACCACCAAATCACTGAGGCTGACCGCATGTTCATCGGTGATCCGAACCCGGATATCTATGGAAACATCTTCACAGGCATCAGCTACAAGCACTTGAAACTCGACTTGCGCTTCAACTATTCATTGGGTAACGACGTCTACAATTACCAACGCTCACAATTGGAGGGTGGATGTCGCTTCATGAACCAGACGACAGCATTAATACGTCGCTGGCAGGTTGAGGGTCAACAGACCGATATTCCGCAAATCACTTTCCAGGATCCTCTTGGAAACTCACGTTTCAGCGATCGATGGATTGAGGATGGCAGTTATCTCCGTCTGAAGAGTGCTACCTTGAGATACGACCTACCTTTGAACAACGAATACCTGCAGGGACTCCAGTTCTGGATCCAGGCTAACAACGTATTCACGCTGACTAAGTATTTGGGCAGTGATCCTGAGTTTACGATGACCTCCAATGTCATTGGACAAGGCATTGACGTGGGACAGCTCAGCCAGAGCCGTTCAATTGTAGCTGGTATCAAGATTAAGTTGTAATTTGAATGAATCATTTAGAAAGACATATTATGATTACTAAAGTATATAAATTCATCCTCGCAGTTCTTGCGATTGGCGGTATGACATCCTGCGCCGACTTTTTTGACCAGGAGTCTGAGCACGTCGTCTTCGCAGATAAAAACCATCTGGACAGTGCCACCGACTCCATCTATAGTGTCATCGGCATTCTTAATAAGCTACAGGCTATCGGAGACCGTACAATCCTGTTAGGAGAGGTACGTGGAGACCTCGTGGACATCACAAGTACAGCCAATAGCGACCTGCGTGATATGGCAAATTTCAACATGGGCGATGAAAACCGCTATAACCAGCCACGCGATTACTACGCTGTCATCAACAACTGTAACTATTTCATTGCCAATGCCGACACAGCTCTGAAGAACAACCGAAACCAGTACATCTTCATGAAAGAGTATGCAGCTGTGAAGGCCATCCGAGCCTGGACCTATCTCCAGTTGGTTCTCAACTATGGTTCTGTCCCCTTCGTTACGGAGCCCATTCTCAACAAACTTGACGCAGAGAAGGACTATCCGAAGTATGACCTTCAGGGAATCTGCCAGTATTTCATCAATGATCTCGCACCGCTGACAGACCGTTGGAGCAATGAATATCCTGGTTATGGAACCATTAGAGACTTAAGTGGCGCCACCTCCAGATTGCTCTACTTCCCGTTGAATATCGTCCTTGGTGACTTGAATCTTTGGTTAGCCAGCGCCACAGGCGACAAAGCAACCTATCGCGAAGCCGCCATGCGTTATTACAAGTACATTAACGAACGCAACGGTGAGAACTCCTCCTACCCCATTGGACTCACCTATTATGCTTGGTCACCTGGATCAACCACTTGGAACTCTTTCAGATCCGCTCAATCAGGAGACCA
>JAFYJN010000017.1 GCA_017538105.1 Prevotella sp.
AAGTTGCCAAGTTCAAGGCTGGTGCAGAACTCGCTGAGGCTGTGAACAAATAAGCGGCTTATTAGCTAGAAATTTGTAAAAAAAAATGAAAGAGATTTTCCTATTTTGGAAAGTCTCTTTCATTTTGTATATAAGTGACGTCTTCAGTGGAATAAAATGGTCACTTATGGTTGTTTTCCAATATAAGCCAAGATGCCTCCATCGACATAGAGCACATGTCCATTCACGGCATCAGAAGCGTGCGAAGCGAGGAACACGGCAGGGCCACCCAACTCCTCGGGGTTGAGCCAACGACCTGCAGGTGTCTTGGCACAGATGAACGAGTCGAACGGATGGCGGCTTCCATCGGGCTGGCGCTCACGAAGCGGAGCAGTCTGCGGGGTGGCAATATAGCCAGGACCGATACCATTACATTGGATATTGTACTCGCCATACTCCGAACAGATGTTGCGGGTGAGCATTTTCAATCCGCCCTTTGCGGCTGCATAGGCACTAACAGTCTCGCGACCCAATTCGCTCATCATCGAGCAGATGTTGATAATCTTGCCTTCGCGGCGCTCCATCATCTCGGGCAACACGGCCGACGAGCAAATAAAGGGTCCCACAAGGTCGATGTCGATGACTTGCTGGAACTCGGCGCGTTTCATCTCGTGCATGGGAATGCGCTTGATGATACCGGCGTTGTTGACAAGAATGTCAATCTGGCCGACTTCTTCGTGGATGGTTTCCACAAGGGCTTTCACGTCATCTTCCTTTGTAACATCACAGACGTAGCCCTTCACATTCTCGATGCCCGCTTCCTTGTAGTTGTTCAGGCCACGTTCCAAGGCGGCCTCGTTGATGTCGTTGAAAATGATGTTCTTCGCGCCAGCAGCCACGAATGCCTTGGCAATGTTGAATCCAATTCCGTAAGATGCGCCGGTAATCCAAGCGTTCTTACCCTCTAATGAAAATTCTTTCAAACTGGTCATGATAATATTTTTTATACGAGTTATCTCATAAACCAATAGTGTAAACTGATTTATCTACACTACTACACTCCTCTTATAACTATCGAAGATCCGTGATCTTCGAAAAGTCTTGGTCTCCATAGTCGAGGTTCTCACCACCCATACCCCAGATGAAGGTGTAGTTGTGGGTGGCAGCGGCCGAGTGGATGCTCCATTCGGGTGAAAGCACAGCCTGGTCGCCACGCATCCAGATGTGGCGTGTCTCCTCCACCTCTCCCATGAAGTGGCAGACTGCCTGGTCTTCGGGCACTTCGAAGTAGAAGTAGGCCTCCATACGACGCGAGTGGACGTGGGCTGGCATCGTGTTCCATACAGAACCCGTGGCCAATTCGGTCATACCCATCTGCAACTGACAAGTGGGCAGCACCTGGTTTACAATCATCTTGTTGATATTGCGCTCGTTCGACATCTCCAAACTTCCCATGTGAGCCACCACAGCATCCTTCTTCGTAATCTTCTTGCACGGATACTCAGCATGTGCGGTCGTGGAGTTGAAATAGAACTTGGCGGGTTTGTGTGCGTCTTTCGAGCTGAACACAACTTCACGGTCGCCACGTCCGATATAAAGGGCTTCTTTGAAGTCGAGTTCAAACATTTCATCGCCCACCTTCACGGTGCCTGTACCGCCTACATTGAAGATTCCCACCTCGCGGCGCGTGGTGAAGAAGGGAGCTTTCAGCGGGTCAATGGCCTCCAATTTCAACTCTTCGGTTACGGGCATAGCCCCACCCACAACCATGCGGTCATACATCGAATAGACCATATTCACCTCGTCTTGTGCGAACACCTTCTCTATCAGGAAGTCACGACGAATACGTTGAGTGTCATAGCTTTTTGCGTCCTCAGGATGAGCCGCATAGCGAATTTCGTAATTTGTTTTCATCTTGTTGTTTTGTTTCGAGTTGTTTGTTTTAATGATATGATGCAAAGTTACGAATAAGTGAGCGAAATACAAAATGAAAAAATGTTTTTTTGCATTTTTATTTCCGAACGAGAGTAACTTCGACGTAGTCAAAGTTACTAAAATTTCGCGTAAATGAGCAAAAAGAAAAGATTTCTTTTTCGAATGAGAGAAATTTATCCAATAAGTGAGCGAAATACATTTGAGTTTCCTTGATAAGGAAACGGCGTAAGCAAAGGTTTATTGAACAGCGAACATCATCGTGTTTACTAAAACAAAAAAACTACTCGTCAAGACGAATAGTTTCTTTTTCATGTGGTTGGGTGACTCGGATTCGAACCGGGAATGACAGAACCAAAACCTGTAGTGTTACCGTTACACCATCACCCAATCGCTGTTTGCGGCTGCAAAGTTACGAATAAAAACTGAACACGCAAAATTTTAGCACGCTTTTATTATCTTTCAACCTAAAAATGGTATTTTTCCATTTGCGCCTGCGACTTTTATAGCTACACCTTCGCGGCCATCCGAGCATAAGCCCAGTCCTACTACACGTTAGCTCTGAAAATCCAAGACCATAACTGAAGGAAAGTAAAATAGTCTATTTTGCTCGGTAAAATAGTCTATTTTATGCGGTAAAATAATCTATTTTATAATGTAAAATAAACTATTTTATTGTCTCAAAGCTTGCATATATCGTTATTTCTTTGTATCTTTGCAACTGATAAATGGCAACTCTATGCCTTTTTAATCATCAGACAACCCTTTAAACAAACAACTATGGCAGTATTCTACAAATTACGCAAAAGCGAATTCAAAGGAAGACCCAACTACGGAAAATACTATGCACATACCGTAAAGATGGGCCACGTGGGACTCGAGGAGATTGAGTCGATCATCCAGCAGAACTGCACGGCCACTCGCGGTGATGTGCGTCTGGTGCTTACCGAGCTCATCGATGTAATGAAGAAAGAGCTGCAGGAAGGAAAGGTGGTGGAACTCGACGGGTTTGGTCGTTTCTCGTTGTCGATAAAAAGCACATGCGTAGACAATCCCGAAGACTTCAACGTGCGCAAAAACATAAAAGGGATGAAGTGCAACTTCACCCCTACTGGCCATCGCCGCGGACTTGGCGACCGAACCATCTCCCGCCCCTTCTTCGACGGCTGCGACGTGAATGAGTTCGGTTAATCATATTTCATTATAAATGCCAAGATGAAAGGCTTAATACGAAGCGGATGCACAGGGCACCTTCGCCCCATGCATCCGCTATGTTTATTCATGATTGATTTATTATTCTTCCTCCCTACGGGTAGGGCTGGAAAGAGGGTTTTTCACTTCCCCAGAATAATGTTCACCAATGCCGTCACATCGGGGATAGTTATATTATTATCTTGGTTCACATCCGCCGCGGCGTGGTCATACAGATAGGGTTGGACGTTGTCCTTGCCTAAGATGATGTTCACCAATGCAGTCACATCGGCAATGGTAATCTGTTTATCACGGTTCACATCACCCAAAATATATGGAGGAGCTTCTTTAAAAAGTTCCAATTGTTCATCTGTAAGTAGTTCAAACGAATAGTAAACCCAATAGAAGTCTCCTTTAAAGTATTCATTAGGATCGTTATAGAAGAACTTAAAGATATTATTACTACCACCCCAGTTCACTCCGTTTACACGCAAGGATTCACCTGTTGTTAAGTTCTCAAGTAAAATGTAATTGTTATTACCATCTACTCTTACTGCCAATGTCTGCGGTTCATTGGCCTCAATCGCCAAGGAACGACTATTACTGTATGCCGTGCTTGTATGTAGGAACATTCGTCCATGATCACCAATACGAAGCATATAGTTATATCCACTTCCTCTGTTGCTGATAAAATCACTGGCATTGTTACCGCTACCATAATTGGGACTCACCTTGCAAACAATGGTCATACAGTTATTTCCTGTTCGATAAAAGTACCTTCCCGATTCTGTCGACTCATCAGTCCAACGATTGATATATCCTCTGCAACGCTGGTCAATGTGCAACATACAACCTTCCCTTTGTTCTGGAATGTTTTCTGCTAACTGCAGTGAATACTCACTCAAGTTAGCCAATGGATGATTAGGTATGGAATGGCTTTCTTCATCATATTCTGCAGCGTTATAGAAGAATTCGAAAGGTGCATCGGGCAGGATAATTCCGTTTGTAACATTCGAGGTCACCGTCACTTCACATATCGCTTTTATGTCAGGATTTTCTTCGGATGCCGCCGTGATAGTAGTTGTTCCTTCATGCCTTCCCACAACTTTTCCACTTTCCGATACAATGGCAATATTCCTATCAGCTGAACTCCACACTACATTCTGGTTAGTGGCATTTTCGTTCACACTGGCCGTAAGTTGTGCGCTTTCCCCACCTTCTAATGTTAACGATGTTTCCGAAATACTAATACTTTGCACCGGAACATAGACGAGGAAGGACAGTTCGCTATCCCGTCCGGCATATTTGTCTGCCATGTTACTTGTTCCCAACTTGATGTTCTTCACTCCTATGGTGTAATTTCCTCCTGGAACTTCTCCACCTATAGGAGCAAACAACAGGCTCATCACCTTTCCTTCACCAGCTGGAATACCGTCACTCGATAGGAAGTAGCAGAAGTAGCGAAGTGTATTCGCATCCAACTGACGCCACGTTACCGTCATACCCTGAGCGCGTTCTTCTAATGTATAGCCGTCAGGATATGGTTCATAGTAATTTCCAGGATAGGTAAGGTCAAACTGAAGTCCCACTATTGGATCATAGGTGTTCACGGAAACATCAACGCATAAATTGTCATAGGTCGATTGTTCATTTTCCATGCTTATCTCAAAGTAGTTAGGAGCAAAACGATTGCCTGTTACTGTTACATTCCATAAGCGTTGTTCTGGGTCGTTCGAGTAGATTTGCATGAGGGTACTGAAGTTACCTTCCTCAACACTAGGGTTCACCACATGCAAAATAGTACTACTGCCCGCCGCAATGATCAATGGCAATTCTTCCCTAATGTAGAAATCCGCATTGTTGAACTGCACGCGGCTGATGGTTAACGAAGCATTACCATTGTTGCGCACGTTGTATGTACTCTCTGCTTCCTGTGTCACGGGGGTTGCTCCCATGTTCAGCGTGCTGTTGGCACTGAGGCGCGGACTCTGGATAGTAATTGTTGCACCATAATCAGCGGAGCACACATTGGTTACCTGGTCGTCAATAGTAGCTGTCAGGATACACTTCGAAGGTTTCAATGTCACGCTGTTGCGACCTTTCAACACAAACTGCATCGTAGCCAATTCTCCATCTTCGCCAGTGAAAGGTGTATCATTGGACGAATAACCAATGATGCGCAGTACACCATTTGTCATTGTTTGCACAACTGCATGGTTTACTTTGCGGTCGGATAGTACGAAGCTATTCGGCACAAACTCCAATTGAGAAGGCAGTGTAAACTCAAATTGGAAACCACTGATGGCATCCATATTGTTCATGGACATACTAACCGTTATGGTTTCGTCGGCAATACCCGATGCGGGTTGTACGTGAAGTTCGTTTACGGCATATGGTTGTGCCGTGAGAGTAATAGTGTTCAACTTCGAAATGCTGTTGCACAATACTTTTACTGTTTCATTTACTGTACCGCGCACCTCGGGAGCATACGTAATGTTGATATTTGCACTACCACCTGCTGCTACAGTCAGAGGAAACTGCGTTGTCGATGAAAACCTTGTCACGTAGTTCGAGAACTGCAAACCTGTCACCACTAGCGGCTCGTTGCCAACGTTAGTTACAGTCAATGTCTTTGAGTAGGTACTGCGAATAGGTACACTACCAAAGTCAACCGTCATGCTGCTATACTGCGCCTTGGCGCATCGAATGCTTACCATTCCATTTTGCACGGTTCCCGTCACGCTGTTACCATTGGTATCAGTCAAGATGAGTTTCGATGCCGATAGCGTGATGTCCTTGGGCTGGTTGCCTAACTTCAGAAGCAAGGTTGCCACATCGCCCTCTGTTCCACTAAAGGCTGTCATGCCCATCGAATAAATCATCAGGCTCAGTTCACCGTCCTTCATACCTGCCGTCACGCTTTGGTTTGTGCAACGGCTGGTCAGTGTGGCTGAACCTTCCACGTATGTCAGTTCTTCGTCCAACGGGATGAGCAGTTGCAAGGCGGCGATGTCATCGGTATTCTGCAAGGCGATGTTCAGTGTCACTTCGTCGTCTGGAGCACCACTCGCAGTTCCTATAGTAACAATATTGTCAGCCTTGGCTCCCATGCCGAAACACAGGAGCAAGGTTGTCAATATGGTCGTTATTATTCTTTTCATTTTTCACTTTTCGTTTTTCGTTCTTCAGCGAACGACCTTCTTACCATTGACAATATACACGCCCTTAGGAAGGCGGCTAAGGTCATCACCATTGGCCGACACCTTTTGGCCGCTCATGTTGTAAATACCCATTACCTTATGGGCGTCTGTTGTCAGACGGTTCACACGGGTGGCATAGTCACCCAATGCCTTTACATTGTGTCCGTTTGAATCAGACAAACGAATATTGACTATCTTGCTATTGCCAACCTGCAAAACGGCATGCTTGCCAGGCTCCAATGTTTTGCCAATCATACTATAAGCCAAGAACATATAGTCGCAGTTGCTCAGCCATGCCGAAGTTTGTTCCAATCCTTTCATGTCATCGCAGACTATGATGGTCTGATTCTCCTCGGTGGCCAATTGTACTTGCACACCAGCCAATGCTACTGGACTCTCTACATAGAGTGTTCCGTCTTTGATAGTGTAATAGGCAGTTTTCTCTGCCATTGTCGTCGTCACAGACTCAGGATTGATAATTTTCTTAATGATACCGATGACGTCGAGAATGTCGATGCTAAGGTCACTGTTCATATCAGCGGCTTCAAAGATGAAGGGTTTGGGGTGCTGACCAGCAGCATAGTTTACGGTGGTAATCACATCGGCAACATCCACCTCACCACTGCCGTTAGCATCTCCCAATTCACCCGTCAGTGGCGTTACGGCCACCACGTTCGATACATCATATTCCTGCAAGTCGGTACTCAACACCTTATACATATAATAATAGGTGGTACCGGGTGTCACCTCGTAATCTGTGTAGGTCGTTGTCTCGATGTCCACTATTTCCTCATTGATGCGTGTTGGGTTATCAATAGTCTCTTCTGTGTAACGATAGATGTTGAATCCCATGGCATCCTCGAAGTTGTTTTCGTCGTTGTTCCAGGTCAGTTCCACTTTTCCTAGTCCGGCTTCCGCAGCAAAGCCAGTGGCCATACTTCCTGCAGCTTGAATATTGATATTGAAGCGCGACTTCTCGTAAGGAATCTCAAAGTATTCATCATCTTCGGCACCATAGACGTAGATGCGGTTCAAGCCATCGCTCTTCGTTTTGCCTGTAATGGTCTTGTAGGCAGTATAGATGGTACCTTCTTCATTCCAACTGCCATCTTCAGCTACAGCCTGTTGGGTGTATGGATCGCGCACACCGAAAGAAATGTGTGGAGCAACTTCTTTGTTCATCGGGCGGTTGAAATAAACCTCAAACTTATGTCGCCCTACACCAAGTGGTGGCAACTGTTCAAACTCGTCTTGTGCATCATAGCCATTCACGACCACCTTCCAAACAATGCCGTGAGCTTCACGAACGGGTTCTTTGCGCATATTGGTCAAGTCATACCATGCGAATGTGTTACCTCTTCCTAATTCATAAATATAGGGACGGAGAACACTCTCACTCGATGTCCCAAAATAAGGATATGCATCCTCGTTCAATGTTATCGGCGTTGATGATTCGTATCCAAATAGTAGACCATCCTTGGAAAAGTTATTTACCCAGTTTATTGTAGGAGTTCGAGCTATATTGTTATCAGGGCCAATACCTCCAAAATTACGAGTTAATGAATTGTTTATAAAATTACAATTTATCAATCTTTCTGGAGTAACTTGAGTAAACCAACCTATTCCGCAATAAGAATCAATGAGGTTAGTCCTACTACTGATTCCCCTCCCTGTTAAATGTTGAATTAAATACCCATTTGAAAAATCTGATAAGATACAATTTTCAAAATTAGATCTAAGATTATCTGTTGGATCTACACTATACAATTTGCAAAAGCGAAGTGTTGCATAAGAGACTCCTTTCCATCTTCCTCTTTCATTAGGCATCATGATGATAGGCTTTTCTGATGTACCATCAGCGATAAGTGTACCTGCATTCGAGATGCTTGTATTATCGTTAAAGCGCAACACGGTTCCTGGCTCAATGGTAAGTGTAACACCACTCGGAATGCCCAAGTTTGACGATACAAGATATTCATGATCGGCAGTAAGCGTTAAGTCTTCCGTTATCATGCCAGACAATTTAATCATATTATCAACTACCATAGTGAAATGGCCTTCGTAAGTTACATTTGACTCGTCGCACGTAACTACAATCTTCATCTTGATGTGCCGACCATTGGCTACATTGTCAGCCACCTTGAGCTGCAAAGGATTCACGCTTACACCCTTTCCATAGGCATCGAGGTGCATACCGAAGTCCACCTCACCGGTAAGTATCTCCACAACGTCAGGATCCTCATACTCATCGCCCATCTCCAAACGCATTTTGATGTTTGATGCTTCGCCAAAGGTCGTTCGGATGACAGGATAAAGGCTAATAGTTTCACCAGCATCGATGCGTCCATCACCACTGTAGTCTTCCTCTGTTTCCTCGGAAAGTTCTTTGCGTTCGCGGTACATCACCCTCATCAAGTCGAGTTCTGCAGGGCGTTGGCTCATATTATATGCCTGTGCTATGTTGTCGGTATGCAACAGGTCGCCCCAAAGGATTTCCTGAGAATCGTATTCCTTCACCATCTTCAGGGCTGAAATGGCACCTGCCACCAACGGGGCTGCCATAGAAGTTCCGTTAAGCACCTTATAATTACCGCCGGGAATGGTGCTGAGCATATTCACGCCAGGGGCCTTCAACTCATAGTTGAACCCATCGGGGTCACTAAATGTAGATTCTGAGGAAAAATTAGGACCATTATCATCATAGTTACTAAAACCTGCCAAACTACCAATTTGTGTTGTCGCCTGAACACCAAGTACAAAAGAGTATGCTGCAGGAAACATAGGTGCTGAAATTATTATGTGTTTATGAGAAGAATAAACACATCTTCCATCATTACCGGCAGCCGCCACGATAACAGCCGACTGATAGGCTCTTTCCAATGCTTGACGAAGCGCAGATGAGTTGGCATATGTGCCAAGAGAGAAATTAAGGATTGTCGCCCCATTGGCAATAGCGTAGTCGATGCCTCTGATGATAGTCGCTACGTCTCCCGTGCCATCGCTCTGCATCACAGTAACAGGCATGATATATGCCAAGGGATTGGCACCGATGATGCCAAGACCATTATTGGAAGCGGCTGCTATACCTGCCACATGGGTTCCATGCATGTTGAAGTCATGGATATTATTCGTCTGGTTGATAAAGTCCCAACCATGGAGGTCGTTCTTAAAACCATTATTGTCGTTATCATAACCTTCTTCACCATTGGTTTCGTGCTCGTTGGTCCAAATGTTGTCAACCAAGTCGGGATGAGTGATATCAACACCTGTATCCAATATGGCAATGACAGGGCGTTGGGCATTGATTATAGGCTTGGTCCACAATTGGTTCACACCATAGGCACTCAGGTACCATTGGTTGGTAACCAAGGGATTACCTGCATATCCGTTACAGATAACATCGTCCAAGGTGTAGAGGCGATAGTTGGGTTCTGCGAACTCAACTTCATCGAGAACTTTCAGTTCGTCCACCAATTGCCCCACCTCCATTGAATGCTCTTCGGACATCTTGACACAATACAATTGTGAAAGGTCTTTCTCGGCAATAGTAGTGCCATTAAAGGCTTTGGCCTTGCGCAATGGACGCCCTGCCTTTTCACGAGGAAGCAGTTGTTCCATTTCCTCTGTACCATATTTCTGCAGCACATCATTCACAGCATTGCGGTCGGCAGAAAGGAACTTACCCTTGGCGCGACGAATATTCACACGGTTTTGGTCCTTAAACTTGACAAGCACCTGACCTGCGACATAATCATGCTCTGTCATACGCTTGTCCACTTTATTCACTTCGTCCTCATTGTCATTACTCACGACTTGTGCGGACACCGGCATCGCCATTGCGCTCAGCAATAGCAATAAGCAAAAAAAGAATTTATAATTTTTCATATATTTATAATTATAATTTCATAATATCATCATGATATACACAAAGGAAATCTTCTATTTCTAAAGCAGAGAGTTTCTTGAAAGTTGGTTCTTTTTTGTCAAAAAGGCTTCTGTCAATTCTACATTTGTTGATGATTACATAACTACTTTTAAGAATATGTTTGGCACTTTCTACCAATTTCCGATGAACATACACGTACTTTTGGGGAACGATTTGTGGTGAGAACGTCCAACCTAGTCTGATAGCAGTGTCATATACTGTGCAATAGCTGATACCTGTTTTGCCATTTCCGATAAGATTGTAGATGTTGTCGTATAAATCCTCAAAATCAGTAGGACGAACACTCCAGATGTTTGGGGAGGAAAGCAACTTACTTACTGCATTGTCGACTGCAACATTTGGCAAGCGCCTTTGATGACGATAACGATTGCAAACACATCTTTTAAGAAAAACTTGTGTACTCTTCATTTTGAAGGCTAAAACCTCATTAAGGTCACCATACATGGAGGTTCCATGACAGCAATGAGGATTAAGTGATTTCTTGTAATCATTGATTAAATCCTTCAAACTTATTTTAGGGGAAGGAAGAGAATGAGTAATTGGTTTTATACAACTCATGGCTTATAATTTTTGTTATTTATTAGAATTCTCTTGTCAAAAGGTTTGTAGTCGAGTATAGACACAGCGGTGTGAGCCTTCAGTACATTCTTAGTCTGAAGGTTCTGCAATACCCGTGTATGTAAGAATGAAAAACGGCTCACACCTGTAGGTGGATACGCAGGCTGAGACACATAGGAGTGAGACAGTCAAGCGATACATTACAGGCGGAACAGCCCCCAAACTTGTCACCCATACACTTTGAATTTGCAGATTCTCAGACGGGTCAAAGCTTGCCAGCTTTCCACTAGGCGAGAGTCACATGTGACTCTCGTTCGCAAAGATAGGCATTTTTTCTGAAAGTTGTTCCATTGTGAGCCGATTTTTTTGCAACTACGTATGAATCACGGAGAATCGTCTCGCGGATTCACACGAAGAGATGCATATCTCTATATGTATTTCGGACACAAAAATAGGGAAAAAGGGGAATGTGGACAAATGAAAATCAATCCATTTCGTTGGTCCATTTAATCCATTTGCTATTGAGCAAGGTCTTGAAGAGGGTTAAATTGGCAAAAACCGCTGATTTCATCGGAAACCCGCAAGCACGATGACAAAAGCACAAAAATGCAATCAATATACTTTGGCGAGCCACTCTGAGAAAAAAAGGTTGGAAAGACGTAGGTGCTCATTCTTTCCCTACTATGCGTCGTGGTTTAGTTCTCAGGTTTCATACTTGGTGGGGGAATGCTTTCTAAATAGCGGTAGCTCTTGAGAACTTCCAGATGGTTGGGATCGAAGTCGGTGGTGACGCGTCGCCAGACCACACGGGCAGTGTCGGAGAGGGTTGATGAGACACGATAGACTCCAAGGAAGACGAAGCTGGTGTCGACGAGGTTCTTCATGAAGATGAGGCGAATTTCGTCGTTGCGTATGGCGGTGATGTATCGCTCTTTGTTGACCTTTGCCAGTTCGGCCATTGATGCTGTATCGGTAGGATAGTCGGCTGGGTGATAGTACTCGGTAACGGTGGGCATCATTTGAGATGAGTCGCCTTCGTTGTGATAGTCGGGATGCTGGTAGCGCGGTGCCCAGAGTACTGTGAATTCATAGCCAGGGAGTCGGATGAAAAAATCGTGATCGACATCGCTCTTCAAGCCGAAGAGAGAGAGGTAGTCGTCGTAGGTGGCAAAAGTCTGACCTTGATGGAGGACGGGGATAGGTTCAGAGCCTCTCCCCCAACCCTTCCCCCGTAGGGAGGGGAATGCAAATGTGATGAAAATGACGAGAGCTAATAAAATCAGAAGCCCCATCCCAACTTTCTTAAGTTTCATCCCTTTTCCAGCAGATTTCTCTGCAGGAAGTGGAGCACTATATTCCTTGGGCAGATTGTCGCAAAATGTAGTAAAGTCGGGATAATCGACAAAGCGTGCAAGAATGTCGAGTGTGGATTTGCGTGGTTCGTTACCAGCATCGTGCTGATAGCCCCAAAAGCGTTTAAGGGTGGATGCACTGACTTGTTCGTGGGTTTTCTCGAAAACGCTTTGCGACAAAGCATTGAAGTCCTTTGGCGTCTTTAGTGTTCTGCCAAGGACGCGCTCTACTTCTTTGCGTAGTTGTATTGTCGCAGATTCTTGTGCCTCCATCATCATCAAACAATTTTGTTGGATGTGCAAAGATACGAAAAATCGAGAGC
>JAFYJN010000018.1 GCA_017538105.1 Prevotella sp.
CGAGGTGGAGTCGGGTTATTTCCGCTTTGTGGTATGGGCACAGCAGAATCGTCAGAGTTTCAAGACCGTTTCGTTCCGCAATGCCTATTGTGTGGGGTTGAAGGACTTCTTCAACAACAGTGACAGCCGACTGATGCACCTCACGGTCACTATCATGGCTGAGACGATTACCATCGGCTCCAACGACACAGCAGAATTCAATAACGAGTGGGAGTAGGGCTGAAAGATGTCCTTCTCCCACCTTTTTATATATACGTTTACACGCGCGTACATTTATAGTAATTTTAGCGTTTCTTACTAACTTACAACAGACAAAACTCCGTTTCACAAGATGTCTATATCAATCAAAAATATTCAAGTGACTATCGATGGCACGCAGTCGAACATGTTCAAGATTCAACTCGACGGTGCCAAGTATCGGCTCGACGGCTTCACTCTGTCGCAGAACCTGTTGCAGCCCAATGTGTTATCGTTCGTGATGCACAAGGATCCTGAAGAAGATGTCAACGAACCGCAGTTCGGTGTCTGTAAGACTATTATCGGTAAACGAATCAGTGTCTATCTACAGACCGACCCGATGGAACAGGAAATACCGTCGTTTTCCGATGAGGGCAAGATTGCCGATATTGAGTTTGAGGGGTACATTTTTTCAGCATCCGGCAGTCGAGACGGTAGCCAATACACCATCAGCGTTGAAGCCCGTTCGTGGGATGCTTTCCTGATAGACAGTCCTCATTGTGAATCGTGGGAAAACAAGACGCTGAACGATATTGTAGATGACACGCTTGCACCATATGGTGGTACAGATGGCTGCGGTATGAATATCGACGCTCGGTTCCAAGAGGCGATAGAATATACCGTGCAGTATAACGAAAACGATTTTCAGTTTCTTCGCCGACTTGCTTTGCGCTATGGAGAATGGTTCTATTTCGACGGTAAACAGCTCGTCTTTGGTAATATGCCCGAGGGAGAATCTGTGACGCTTTCCTATCCTAGCAAAGATATCCCCTCTTATAGTGTCCGTATGGAGATGAAGAATGTGCATTTTAATCATACTGTTATTTCTTATTACAGTGATGGAGGTGCTAATTTGGGAGAGCGCGTGTGTGTTGAGCAAGCGGACCGTGAATATAATGAATTGAACACGGCTGTCTTTGAAGCTTCCAAGTATAATTATTGCAGAATACCTACACGTAATCTGCACTCAGGTGGTTGGATAGAAGAGGATAGTAAAGTGAAACGTGTGGATATCTCGTCGAAGACCGAGGCTCGCGGCATCAAGGCCAGTATGCTGGTCTATGATGGCACCACCTATTGTTCTAAATTGAAGTTGGGTGCCAAACTTGTCATCAAGGACAACTTTATTTCCGACAAAGACTCGAACAACAAGAGCGAAGTGCAGCAAGATGAAATCATAGTCATTGGACTTACCCATCGCTTCTCAGCTGATGAACGCTACAGCAACACGTTCCGTGGCATTCCCGCTGCCTGCGACTATCCGCCTTATACGGGGGGCGAGACCTATCCTTATGCTCAGCCTTGCCGTGGTTGGGTAAATGACAATGAAGACCCTCAGAAATTGGGACGTATACGCGTGCAACTCGAATGGGCGGCAGGCAATAATGAATTGATTACTCCTTGGCTTCGCATCGCCCAGCCATACGCAGGTGGTGAAAAGGGTGTGCATATTCTGCCCGAGATAGGTGAGGAAGTGATGGTGGACTTCGAGCAGGGTAACGCCGAACGTCCTTTTGTCTGTGGTGCATTGTTCAACAAGGATAGTGGCGTTGATGAGAAATGGTATCCTGGCGACAACGAGGTAAAGGCCATCCGTACTAATAATGGTCATACCATTGAGATTCACGATAAGAAAAAGGGGGGATTTATCAAGATTTATGACAATAAGAAAAATAACTACGTGGTGACACTCTCCACTGATGGAGACGCTAAAATTAAAATTAGCTCATCAAAAGATATCGAAATCAATGCCAAGAACGATATTAATATTCATGCTGATCACGATATCAACATTAATGCCGACCATGATATTAACGTAGAAGCTCAGCGTGACATATGGATGGAAGCTCAGGAATGGATTGATCATCATGCAGGGCTGACCTTCTATGTATCGGCTGATGAAGCAGTGGAATTAATAGGAGAAAAGGCTGTTGGCATTGCAAGTAACAATAAGTCAATTAGTGGTAAAATTCCCACTCAGGCAACTGAGGATTCTCCAAGTAAAATGATGACTCCAGGTATTTGCTTGAAGTGTGAAGGTAGAATCGCTGAAAAAAGTTCTATGCATTCAGTAGCTGTTGATAGGCAATATAATCTAGGTGTTGGAGAGATAGATTCTGTTCTTTCGAATCATAACTTCCATGTTGATGCAGCGCAAACAGTTGAAGTAAAATCGGGATTCACTAAAATCCAGTCGACGGGTGGCGTTGATATTGATGCTATGGTCATTTCTTTGAACTAAACAAGAAGGGTATGGATACAGTAAAAGGAATGAAAAAGACGCAGGGGCTTGTGTGCCGGTTTGGCGTTGCGCGATGTTCGTTCGGAACCTTCACAGCTCCACTTATGTCTACTGACACTCGGGTGAATTGTACTCTTGTGAATTCCGCGTTGAATGTTTTGGATTACAACAAATCTAACATTCCAACTCCTTTTGGAATGTGTGCCAGTATCACCAACCCTTTTACCGCCGCCGCTACTATTGCCAACTTTGGTGCCTTGACTCCTACTGCTTGCCCAGGTGCGGTAGTAGGAGCTCCTTGGCTAGGAGGGCATCCCATGGTAAAGGTTAGAAATGCATCAGCTTTGTTGAAGGAAAGTAAATGTATTTGCTTGTATGGATGTGGAGTCATTAGTATTGTATTTTCTGGGCAAGGACTTAGCGCACCACCTCCTCCAGTGGCAGTTATTCCCGATACCAGCAATTATGATTCGAATATTGTCAGAAAAGTATCAGGTTGGTTGGGCTTGGCTGGAAAATATGCACTCCCTGTCACAATTATGAATTCACTAGGTATGTTTGCGGAAGGCCAATATGCCGAGGCTGTTTTTGAGATTATTCCAGTAGACAAAGCTCTCAAATGGGGTAAAAAGGGATTGAAGTTTTTGTCAAATTCCAAAATTGGTAAGGTTGTGACAGATTCGAAGGCTGGACAGTTTGTAGGCGAGAAGACTAAGGGCGTGAGAGATTGGTTTAAGACAGGGGATGAAATACAGAATCCAGATTCTTTTAAAGATGCAGGTCACAAATTGGTTGCAGGCGCTCCTGATAATTTTGTTGGAAATAAAATAAGAGAAAATGTGGAAGACATGTCGATCGTTGATAGTTTGAATCAAAAACTTGACGATACCGGAATCATGGATGGGACTACTCATAACAAGAATAATCTTTTGAGCGATCGAGATCGGAAGGCTTTGGGAATAAAGACATATGACGAGGATGAAGATGAGAAATTGTTTAAAGGTATGTCAGGTGCAGAGATTTCTGCAGAAAAATCACGCCGGCATGAAGCTGAGCGAGAAATAGCCGATAATGTGATAGTTGTGACCGATGAGTCTGCTGCCACGTATAATGGGAAGGGAGAAGTGATAGATAGAGCGGGTGGCAAAACTTATATTAAAGGTGATGAGAACACCGATGTATTTGACGAATATTACATGCAGTTTGTTAACCCAACTTATGCTGACAGAAAGAATGTTAATGGAGCAGGGAATCAAGTGTTTGACAACAACGTTAAAACATATGATGAAGATGACACTCATGGGTTGTTTTCAGACCCTTTGTAGATAAAGACATTTTATAATAATTTTAGACAAACGAAGTGGCCATGGTCGATTATTTGTGTTTATTCTGGACAATATAGTTGTTGCGAAATCTTTTATAGTCAAGTGGTTGCAAAACGATGAATAGAAAGTCCATTTATATGAACGAGAACAGAATAACAATAATATAATAACAATCAAAAACCAAAATAACTATGACAGAGCAAGAGTTTTATCAAGACGAGTTTATCGTGCTGTTGACGATAGACGGCACGTCGTATGACGAGATTGAAGTTAAAGTGACTGATCCGAACAAGACGATTCGCGACCAGATCAACAGCATCGTTCAAGTATTTGAACTGCCGAAGATGGATAATGGTGGTAACCCCATCCAGTATCTGTTAGGTAAGTTGATGGAGGATGACGAGGAACCTGTGATTCTGGAGTTCGAGGACGAAAACGGACGCGAGATGGCACTTGTCGACTACGAAATTATGCCGATGGACCGTCTACATCTGATTTCTGTGCCCATCGCAGGATGATGGACGATTGACAATGAACAATTTACATTCTACAATTGAAAAGCCATGAATCCAGCCATTAATAATTTCAATTTGAAGGAACTGAAGGGCCGCGATGCTCGTCTGTTCCAAGAGTGGAAGGAACTTGACGCCATGTGTGAAAAGCGCAAGAAACAAGGGCCGAACCCTTTCAAGCCATCGCTTTCGTACATTATCCGCCGCAAGAATGCCGTGGGACTGCCCACGGAATTCGAGATCTGGTATCGTTGTAAGAGCATTGTGGGTGTTGAGGATACCGAACCGCCACGTAAACCAATCTATGGTAACCTACACAAGATGAGTGTGGTGTTGCCGAACAACTATCCATCTGCCGACGGCAACCCCGTGTTCACGTTTATCACCGATGTATGGCATCCGAACATCCGCTATTCAGGTAGTTTCAAGGGTCACGTGTGTTTGACCATCAAGGAGATGGGTGTGTTGGCGTCGATTAAGGACTTGGTGCTGCGCGTGGAGCGCTACCTGAAGTATCAGATGTATCATGCCCAGAACACCTATCCCTATCCCGAGGATCAAGGCGTGGCCGAATGGGTACGCGAGGAAGGCGAACCCAACGGATGGGTGAAGTTTGCTCAAGACCAGCCCGAAGCTCCTGAGCCTCCGAAAGCTCCCGAAGGTGGTGGCGATGACAAACCAAAGAAACCTAAAGTATCGCTGAGTATATGAGAAAGTTATTGTTTTTATTAGCATTGCTCTTCTCGGCTACGCTCACTACGTCGGCCGACGAGCAGAAGAGTGTCAGTCTGAGTGGTGACCACACGCAGGAGACTGTCTCCCTGTCATATATGAACATCTTCGTCACGTTGGAGGATACCGACGGTGAAACGGCCAAGGTGAAACTCGAATTAGAGAATCTTGACGAGTCGAAGGCTTTGTTGCTTTTCGACCGCGCCTATGACGAGAAAACCGTGAAGAAGATGCCTGTGTCGATGACATTCGACAAGACTTATGGAGGTACGAAGAATAAGCGAGTTATCGATCCTTATGAGTTTGCAAGCCAGCCCATGATGTTGAAGCCATCGGACAAGTACACATTGCCCTTGGTGGAGGTCCAGAGTGGCTCACCCACAGTGTGTCGTCTGCCTCTTTACATCGCCAAGTTCAAGGGTAAGAAGATGAACAAACTCATTTTGATGGAGAAGGAGGTGATTGAATTGAGTATCGAGGTCGAACTGAAACCCAGTACCGAATACGTGGGGTTGAAGGACGAGGTGGATGCCCTGTCGCGCAACGCGTCGATATGCCCCAACTCAAAACACAAACCTTCAGAGGCCAAGCAACGCGAGGACTATCAGAATAAAATCAACAGTTTGAAACAGAAGATTGATGCTGCTATCCAAAGTCATGGTTGGCAACCCAACAGCCGTGCATTTGCCCGCTATAACGAACTAAAGTCGACACTCGATGGCATCGACCTCGACTCGCGCGTCCGTGATTGTGGCAGACACAAGACCGCTGCTCCAAAGAAGAGCGGGCACTCGTGTAGTTACTGTTCGCTCTCGTTGCAGCAGATTTATCATCAACTTGATGACATTTACAAGAAAATCTATAGCAGCTCGGATCGCAAGGCTGCCAAAGCCAAGGTGATGGGGAAAGTGAATGCCCTCTATCGTTGCTGTACTGACAGCAGTTGTAGCAAGCACGCTGCGGCATGGAAGAGCGGTGGCGATGGCTATAAGGCCAAGATCACGGAGCGTTATAATCGTATTAACGGAATATGATGAACAGCCTGAGAACTCTTTTCTTGGTTCTGGTAACTGGTTTCTGCGCCCATGGTGTGGCCAAGGACGTGAAGGATACACTCTTCTCACCTTCGGGTGATCGTATCATCGTGAACTACTCCATCCAGCATAATGGCGGACAGTTGACGTTGCGTTTCCAAGGCGTTCAGAAGAAATTGGGCTCGAAGAACCAAGAGAAATACAAGAAACTGGACGAGGTGGCCGTGGTGATGTTCGATCGTTCGGGCAACTACAAGGACATGAAGTTTGACGGTATGGCTCCCGACGCTTTCATGGTGCCCTCCAATTTGAACTACTCGCGCTCATCTGATGGCTACTTCTTGTTGCAGGACGAACCTTCGATGCAGTTCAGCGTCACGTCGGGCAACAAAGCGCAGCTGTCCATCCCTCTCTATCTGGCTCATTACGAGGGCAAACGTCATTATAAGGTGTTTGCCAAATGTGGAAATCTGCAACTCTCGTCTACGGCAGGCGGCCAGCGCAAAAGCGGTGGTGGTCAGAGTGGTGGTGCCATGATGGGCGGTAACGATGGCGGTGGTGGTTACGAAACCGTTTCCACAACCACCGAGGAGGTGATTAGCGATGAGGGCATATCGCCTATCGAGGAGGCCTCCATCCGCATCAATTCAGTGAATTCGATGTTGGAACGAGCCACAAAGTTCCCCTTCTCGGAAGACTTGACACATGAGGTGCAGATGTTGCGCGAATTGCGTTTCAAGGTGACCGATCCTGAGATTTCTTCCAAGATAAACCAGACACTGGAGGCTTTCGAGACCAAGAAACAAGCATTGGAGGAGAAAGCAGATGCTGCCGCAGGTGCTGCTGCCGCTGAGCAAGCCGCTGCTGCACAAGCCCAACAGGCTCGCGCTGATTCCATCCAAGCTGCACAAGCCCAACAGTCATCAAAAGACAAGAAGGACATGATGCTGCTTATAGGTGGCATTGCCGGTTTAGGTGGACTTCTGATGGTGGGTAAGCAGGTGTTCCAATCAATCAAGCAGAGCAAGCAGCAGAAGCAGATGATGGACTCCATCACGAAAGCCCAACAGGCTTCGCAACAGATGATGAACGGACTGGGTGGCAACAATCCATTCGGACAAGTGAATCAGATGGCC
>JAFYJN010000019.1 GCA_017538105.1 Prevotella sp.
ACACATGTTGCTTACAACATGAATCCCAGAAGCGATCGTCTGTTAGGGGTTTCTTCCCAACATCTTTCAATAATATTCGGTGATAGGGTTGAATTCCATTATCATAGATGAGACTTCACGTCATCGGCAGTGCGGCGGTTCTCCTGACACGGGCGCAGTATTCCGACGACACGCAGGCCTTCGCCGACTCCACGGCACGTACACCTACCAGACGGCCAGGCCCCATGCCGTGATGTCCGTGTCGAACACCGACAACCGCATCGGTTTCAAATGTAACATGTAAAATATGTAAAAAACGTGCTACTTATTGTGAGTTAGTTGGTTACGTTCATGTTACGTTGAAAATTCAAGAAATAAACTCTTGCATAATTGAAAAACATATTATATATTTGGGGCATGAAATAATAACAACCAACCTTATGAAAAATATTATTGTTATTAGTTTGCTTTTTTTATTTGGTTGTTCAAGTAACAAGAAGGCATTTGATGACATTGATTCTTTCATCGGTAAACCCATAGCTACTTTTTTAAGTAATTATAATCAATATGATTCGATATATGTTGTATGTAGAAAACCTTTTGTAGCAAGTTCTTTGCGAGTTATTTATGACAGTTGTGACATTGAGCTATTTCCCACAAGATTTACGCATATGGAACCATCTGATTCATCTATGCAATGGGATAAAGAGTTATTTAAATTGGAAATAATCAGGGCAATAAGAGTATTGCAAGATGATTATGCTATCGATGCTTGTCCTAAATCGTTTTTGGCATCCCCTGATTAAAAGTTCATGGGAATGGGGAAATCATTCATAATAAAATAATAACTTTGCAATATTATCGCCGTGAAGTCAACAGGCTTCAGACACACTATTTGATACTTTACACAAACTAATGTAATCAATCGAATGAAAAGTCTTTTATTCTTGTTTATCCTTTCTTTTGTCTCTTGCATCTCATTATGTGAAGATGGAGAGTATGTTGGAACGATATATATATCGCCGGTATTGCAAGTACAAACGCATGACAAATCTTTTTTTTCAGATTATGGCAGTTTGTTGGAAAATGCTATTGATGGGACGGCAGATGATTTAAAGTCTTTTTGCTTGATGGACTTTGATGGAGAAGGTTCTTATGACCACGGCGGTGTTTTGATATGTCTGATAGATTCTATAGGTGAGAAGAAATTCTTAGAAGCAGTGAAACTCATGAACCAAGAAGAGAAAAATCATTTGAAGGCTTATCTAAGTGTCGGCATGGAGTATGGGCAAAAATCTTTTTCTTACGATGATATCAAGAATTATCAAAAATACTATCCCTTAATCGCAGAACAATTGGGTGAGTTAAGATGACTGATGTATCGTTATGATAAACAATTCGGGCGAAATCGATGGGAGAGAGAATCATGACTTGGCTCTCTTTGCCCATCATCTTGCGCGTTTATAATCTCAGGCCGAAAAAGGCACGGACCAGCCATTTATTTTGGTTGACAGTTACTTTGTCGTTTTCAAAGATGGAATTGCTCATCATCATGGAGGCCCCGCCAAAGTAACGAGGCGAGAAGTGATAGACAAGGGCTGCACGCTCGTTAAAAATCATGTTGAAACTTAGTCCATGGTCCTTCTTCTCGTCGTTATTCACCGTCAGACGGTTATGTTTGTAAACCACGACAGAGGGTAGCGCAGAGAGATGAAGCAACCACTGTGAGCGTTTGCCGAACACGTAGTTATAGCCATAGCCGCCACCGAGTGCGACATTGGAGAATTTGAGATGAACCTCAGGGACCAACGGACTACGCTCCTTCAGCTTATCTGTAGTCTTAATGCTTCCTGCCTGAAAACTGATGCCCGCCAACCATGAACCAGCCGTGCATCGTTGGTAGTAGTTCTGATACAAGGCGGCAGGAAAAGAGAAGCGACGGTGGTTGAAGGTGTAATATCCCGTTATGTTGACTTCGTTCATGCGCAGACCTTCCTCGTCAAGATGGTCGATGTTACCCAACTTTATGTCACCAGACAGCGATGTGGCACGCAGGTAGTTGATGTCGAAGCTGAGCTTCTGCCCGTGATATTCAAAGTTGAATTCGTAGTCGTTGTAATCACCACTTATCTTAGAGGGGTTGATAGATAAAGAGGCGGCAATGTCGCAATAGTTCACCTCCAAAGATAGGGTGGTATTAATCTTGGTGTGAAGGTTATACTTCGAATAGACATCGTTCACCGTGCCCTTGGCGTGGATATAGTTGCCAGTCTGGTTCGCCATAAACCTGAACAGCCACTTCTCCTTCGGCCTGGCCACGTAGTTAGTGTCGTATTTCGTCTTGAAGTACCTATCGGATAGCTTGGTCATCAGACGCTTGCCAATATTCTGCTTCTTTTCATGCAAAGCAATGCTATCGCTCGTCAAACTGTCAGTAGCGACGGACTGAGCTTTCGCCGCTAACATGACAGTTGAGGATAGTATGATAAATAGATACGTTTTCACTTTCAAATTACAGACGACAGGTTATTCCTATCTTGGTTTCAAAGGTGTTGGCGTGTAACGTACTGTTCTGATGTAAGACAAGGTCTCTGTCATAGTAATAGTTGTAGTGCGTACGACGAACAAAGTAAGAACCGGAGAGAGTGAGAGACCACTGACGGGCTATATGTATCTCAATGACGGGATTAAGAACCAATAGTGCCGCATTACTATTGTCGCCCTGCACGTTCAGGTAGTGCAGGTCGGCAGTTCCGTCGATGTATGGCTGCAGATCCTTGTCCTCGTAACCCTTCCAGGTCCAAAGGCGGAAGTACTTGGCGTTGACTACGATGCGTCCGTAAGTTCCGAAATCGAGCTGGGTCTTCGACTTGATGCTGAAACCGCTACCCATGTTATAGTCGCGTTCAATGACGTTGAAGTAGTCGCTCTTGGTGCCACCCAGCAGAATGCCACTCACGAAGAAACGCTGCTCCAATTTCGACATGATTCCCGTCTGAGGCACTGAGATGATGAAGCCGGGACCGAAACCGGCAGCCTCGCTGATACGGTAAGGAGTAAGATCGGAACCGTCCTTGATGGGCTTCGCATCGTAGTAGTTGAAGTGTTGGTAGATACCGAACTCTCCCTCCATATTTTTCTTATCCAGGATAGGTGAACTCCACAGACGTCCCACAATGTTCAGCGTATTAACCATAGGCTGACCGCCACCGAAAGCGACATTTGACTCGATGTCGAAGAAGTCGTATGGGGTAGAATGCTTATCGCCATCTACCGATGTACCATACGTCAGCGTCATGTTGATGTATGGAGCATGAATGCCACGGAACAGGGCACCGTCGTCGGCCAAATAGCGCCATCCTACTGACACTGAAGCATCGATGGGAAATTCGTTGTAGTCGTGGTAACGGTAGTGGTCATTACGAACACGCCAGGCATCGCCACTGATGATGCGGTGCAGCCCTTGTATGGGGTTGATGATGGCAACACCAGCCTCGCGCAGGAATCGGTGGAATCCCCGTGCGCGGTCATCTAGTAAAGTCAGGCTCAACCGATGGGTCATTTCACCGATGGCCATACCGCCCATCGAGGTGGCTATCACATCATTAATGGCCGGCGGTTCCGTCTCGCCCAAAAATTCCCACATCAGCGAGCCGCCCAAGGCATAAGGTGCTGACTCCCAAAAGGACAGGCCGTTGGTACGGGCAGCGTTGAAATACAGGTTGCCATGATACGGATGGGCAAACAAGTTGGTGATGAAATAATCGTTGTCCCACACCATGCCGTCTGTAAAGTTACGCTTCAGGGTGCGTAGGGTGGTCTGTGCGAAGTCGGATTTCAGGGCATAGCGGTCGAACAGTTGAACACCCACGTTGATGCCCGTCACTTCGGCAGCAGCCTGCCAATATCTTTTCTTTACGGGCAGTGCCATCGTAGAGTCGGTAAATACCAACATCGAGTGCTTATCTTCCCATGCACGTTTCCAAGTGCCATGTTGATTACGCGGCTGGCGGTAGGTCAGACCCAGTTCGAACAACGGACGATTGCGGTAGGTTTCGTTGTGGTCATAGTAGCGCGTAACTCCCCAACCCACAGAGGCAAAGGCACCGAATTTCTTGCTGAACTGGTAATCGACATTTAGTCGGGCTTGCAGACTATATAGCCGTTCGGGTTTTTCGGAGGAATGCTCCTCGAAGGTCTCGACGTGGTAGTAACCCAAGTCACCACTCACATTCCATTTCGGCGACAGCTGTTTGTTGAGGCCCCATCGGTAGAATAAGGCACCCGAGAATTTAGAGTCGAGTCCCATGAAGTGCGTACCCACACCAATGATACTATATGTGTTCTTGTTGCGGAAGCGTACGGCGAGATTCGCCTTGGTCGATGTACCGCCGTAGAGCATGATATCGATGTCGGTCATCGGGTTGATGTTCACGAAACCTATCTTGTGACCAATACTATCATACGACAGATTGACGAGTCCCACCTGCCAGCCCTTTGGTCGTTTGCGGGCAATGTTGAACACGCCTATCTGTACACCATTGAGCGAGTCGGCAATGTTAATGGTGCCCAGCTGCAAGCCACGCTGCATGGCCGATGATACATTCAGGATGCCCGTCAGCTGCATGCCCTTGTCCATGCCCTGAGTGATGTTGTTGAAATTGCTCAGCTGTATACCGTTGAATTTGTGTGCCGATGTGTTGGAGATACCCGACAACTGGACGCCTTGGCCACCTGTGGCGGCCACTGTCGAAATGGCACCCAACTGCACACTCTTCACCGAGTCCTGCACGCTGACGATGCCCACGGGAAAGTTCTGGGCGTAGGCATTGTTGCTCAAAAAGGCCATCAAAACAAATATGGCCATAATTATCTTTTTCCTCAGGTTTTTCTTCATAGGTAATACCTTGTCAATATTATCGTAAGTTAGAATTCAAATCCGAGATTCACGAAGAAATAGGGCTTTTCGGTACGGTTGCTGTAACCGAGGGTGGCGCCGAGGGGGCCGAACATCGTTTTGTAGTAATAGGCAGCCTGGACTCCAAGAATGGTACGGTTGTCCAACAGTTCCTTGGTCTTGTCGGCCTGCTGGGCACCTGCCACGCGGAGCAACAAATAACTGTTGGCGCCGATGTGCTGTTGTGCCTGTAATTGTGCGGCTACAAATTGACGTTTGACATACTCCAGATTGCCAATGCCAGCGAAGGGCATCTGTTG
This sequence comes from Prevotella sp., assembly GCA_017538105.1. Taxonomy (GTDB): domain Bacteria; phylum Bacteroidota; class Bacteroidia; order Bacteroidales; family Bacteroidaceae; genus Prevotella. The sequence goes on from JAFYJN010000019.1 coordinate 5,197, forward strand.
CTCGACATAATGGCCAAACCACTCTCCTCCGATGGTGTTGCCGAAAACGGGAGGTATGACAGAGCCGAAAAGCAGACGGCCGTAGAACATCGACTGGAGGGCGAAGCGGCTGCCGATGGGGAACGACATACGCCAGTCTGCGCTGATGTCGCTCATACCCGTTTTTTTGCCCAATTTGGTACCGTCATCCGCACGTTCGTTCAACTTCGTGAAGTCATTGGTCACATAGGCAAATTCTGCATTGAAACGTGCGCCATGCATGGGGAAATACCAGTCGTCCTCGCTGTTGTAGTTGAGCCGGGCACGATAACTGAAGAAGTGCTCATTTTTGAGCGTCACCTGATTCGCCGTTTCCGAGCCGAGTTTGTTACGGTAGTGCATGTAGTCCCAGCGCAGACCCATCTTCAGGTCGAAGTGGCGCAGGGTAAAGTTAATCGGCAAAATCTCGCATTGCAACTGGTTGTAACGGATGTTATAGTCGAGGTCGCCTTTCGAATAGATATCCACGTCGTTACGACGGAAAATGTAACTGAGCATAGGACGGGTGAAACTGCGGGGATGGACCGTTATTTCACCACCTACCATCAGCCGTTTGCCCAGCCGCAGTGTGATGTCGGTATTGATGGGTATCTCCGTCTTCAATGGGATGTCGATACCCAACTGCAGGGCGGCATATTCCTCCGTATCGTAGCGCACGCCTGCATGTAACTGCATCGATTTGCGGTCGCCGGCAGACAGGACGACATGCACTCCGTCGGCCTTGTCCCACTCATCTTTAATTTGATCATAGATGCCGTGAACCCTTAAACGGGCATCATCGGATAATTTCTCGGGCAGAAGACGGCATTCGGCTGTTTGGTAGAACAAGTCTATGCGCATCGATGTGGTCAGTTCTTGCACAAGTGTGGCGTCAATGTATTTTAAGCGGTCAAGATGAAACTTCTGGCGAAGAAACCGCTCTGCCTGAGGTGTCATGTTCTCAAAGGTGAATCCCGTGATAGGATATTTTTCGGTCATTACCTCAGGTAGCACCGGATAGAGGAGGGGATGCTTGTACGATTCTTCAACGCCGATTCGCCGTTTCAATGCGATAATATCATCCCAATGGCGCAAGGCTTCCTCCTCGCCACGGCGGATGAGTGTGTCAATGGCGGACTGGGAGAAACTGGCCGAGCCATATCCCTTGGTGTCTACCTGCAGATGCAGGTCGGTGATGGCCAGGTTTTCCTCCAGCTTGTTCTTACAGTTCACATCGATAATCTGGCTGAGAATGCTCATGGTGCCACCCAGTTCTTCGGCAATCTTAGGAGCACCCTGCACGGTGACGCCGATGATGATGTCGGCGCCCATCTTACGGGCGAGGTCTGCTGGGTAGTTGTTTTTCAGACCGCCATCAACCAGCACCTTGTCACCGATTCTGACGGGCGAGAAAGCTGCGGGAATGGCCATTGAGGCGCGCATGGCCTGTGGTAGGCGTCCGCTGTGGAAATCCACTTCGCTGTTGTCAACAATGTCTGTCGCCACGCAGGCGAAGGGGATGGGAAGGTCATTGGAGAAATCGAGCGAATCGTTAAAGCCTACGCAGAGTTGCTGGAACAGTTCGGCGAGGTTCTTTCCCTTGATGATTCCACCGGCCGTCTGGTCGTGTTTGCCGAGAGTGAGGCCCGTCGTGAAGAGATAGGTGTTTTGTTTCTTGCGGTCACTGAGGCTCTGGCGGCGCAGGTCCTCCTTGTCGGTGATGACGTAACTCCAGTCTTGAACCCTCACCATCGAGTCGAGCGAATTGGCGTTGTAGCCGATGGAATAGAGGCCGCCAATGATACTGCCCATCGATGTTCCGGTGATGATGTCGATGGGAATGCCAGCCTCTTCCAATACTTTTAGCACTCCGATGTGCGCCATACCTTTGGCGCCGCCGCCGCTCAACACAACCGCCACCGTGGCTCTATCTTTTTCAGGTTTGTCAGTAGATACACTGTCTTGCTGTGCGCTTGTCGTTCCGCACGTTAATACCGCTGCTACGGCTATCAATAGAATCTTTTTCATTGTCTTATATTTCTTGGTATGGCACGTCGAAAGAGTTACAAACAGATAGCATAAGACAGCGACTGGAATTACAAGTCATTGTCTTGACCCTTCCACATTGAAAAACCTGAGAGTAGCATCCACCACGGATAAATACACATAGATGAGCCTGAAATAGTGGATAGGGACTTTTTTTACCCTTTTACTTTTTTACCTTTTTACCTTCCATTCATCCCACCTGACTGCCGGGTTTCACGTCTTTCGTCGTGGTGACGACGCTCAGCGTCTCGTCGAAGTCGACGGCGGAAAGAATCATGCCTTGGCTCTCTATGCCCATCATCTTGCGCGGAGCGAAGTTGGCCACGAACAATACGCGCTTGCCAATCAGTTCTTCGGGATTGTCATAGAACGTGGCGATGCCCGAGCAGATGGTGCGGTCGGTGCCACTGCCATCGTCGAGGGTGAACTGCAGCAGTTTCTTCGATTTCTTCACACGCTGGCAGTCCTTCACCAGCCCCACGCGGATATCCAGTTTCTCGAAATCCTCGAAACTGACGGTGTCTTTGATGGGGGCAGCTTTGTATGCAGCCGCCTCGTTGGCTTTCTTCGTGGCGGCCAACTTGTCCAGTTGCTTTTGGATAACCTCATCCTCAATCTTCTCGAAGAGCAGGGTGGGTTCAGCCAGTTGGTGTCCAGCCTTGAGCAGGTCGGTGCTGCCTAGTTGTTCCCACTCAAAATGGTCGATGTTAAGCATCTCGCGCAGTTTCTGCGAAGAGAAGGGCAGGAACGGCTCGAAGGCAATGGCCAAATTGGCGGTCAGCTGCAGGCATATATTGAGGATGGTCTCGCAACGCTTGGGGTCGGTCTTCCACATTTTCCACGGTTCACAGTCGGTGATGTATTTGTTGCCGATGCGTGCAAGGTTCATCGCCTCAAATTGTGCTTCGCGGAACTTGAACTGTTCGAGCAGCCGTTCCACTTTTTCCTTCACATCCTTGAATTCGTTGATGGCGTTGCGGTCGGTGTCGTTCAGTTCGCCACAAGCGGGAACCACACCGTTCCAATATTTCTTTGTCAGTTGCAGGGCACGGTTCACGAAATTGCCGTAGATGGCCACCAACTCGTTGTTGTTGCGGTCCTGGAAGTCACGCCACGTGAAGTTGTTGTCCTTTGTCTCCGGAGCGTTGGCCGTGAGCACGTAACGCAGCACGTCCTGCTTGCCGGGCAGGTCGACGAGGTATTCATGGAGCCACACCGCCCAGTTGCGCGAAGTGGATATCTTGTCATCCTCGAGGTTCAGGAACTCGTTGGCGGGTACGTTGTCGGGAAGGATATATTGTCCGTGGGCCTTCATCATCACGGGGAAGATGATGCAGTGGAACACGATGTTATCCTTGCCGATGAAATGTACGAGGCGTGTCTCGGGGTCTTGCCACCACTGCTGCCACGGTCCCCATTTCTCCGGTTCGCGGTCGCACAGTTCCTTGGTGTTCGACACATAACCGATGGGCGCGTCGAACCATACGTACAGAACCTTGCCGTCAGCTCCTTCCACAGGCACGGGGATGCCCCAGTCGAGGTCGCGTGTCATGGCGCGAGGCTGCAGGTCCATGTCGAGCCAAGACTTACACTGGCCATAGACGTTCGAACGCCACTCCTTATGTTCCTCAAGAATCCACTGTTTCAGCCACTCCTGGTATTCGTTCAGTGGCAGGTACCAGTTCTTCGTCTCTTTCAACACGGGTGTAGAGCCGCTGATGGTCGATTTGGGGTTGATGAGTTCGGTGGGGGAGAGGTCGCGTCCGCATTTCTCACATTGGTCGCCGTAGGCACCTTCGTTGTGGCAGTGTGGACATTCTCCCGTCACATAACGGTCGGCGAGGAACTGCTTGGCCTCCTCGTCGTAAAGTTGCGTGGTGGTCTCCTCGGTCAGTTTTCCCTCGTCGTAGAGTTTACGGAACCACTCTGCGGCAAACTTGTGGTGAATGTCGGAGGTGGTGCGGCTGTAGATGTCGAAGGAGATGCCGAACTCTTCGAAACTGTCCTTGATCATCTTATGGTAGCGGTCGACCACATCCTGCGGGGTGATGCCCTCCTTGCGGGCACGTATGGTGATGGGCACGCCGTGCTCGTCGCTTCCTCCGATGAAGATAACATCCTGTTTTTTTAGCCGGAGGTATCTCACATAGATATCGGCGGGTACGTAAACGCCAGCCAAGTGGCCGATATGTACGCCGCCATTGGCATAGGGCAGGGCGGCAGTCACGGTAGTGCGCTTGAAATGCTTCTGTTCCATTGTTTAATTATTTAATCGGAAGTTAAAGTGGTAGTTAAAATGGAAGTTAATTCGCTTCGCTCATGGAAGATAAAATGGACATTACTCCGTCTTATTTTTCACTTTTCACTATTCCTTCATTATTTACCAAATATATTTTTGAGAATGCAAAAATACGAATAAACGAGTGAAAAGCCAAATTTATTGGCGCTTTTCCTATTGGTAGCGGTCTCGATAAAGTCAAAATAATATATTTTATTTTGTTATGCGAAAAAAATGCTGTAATTTCGCTGCATCAACCTGACCATGATGAAACGCTTGGTGCTCTTTTGGGGTCTGTGGGCCTGTGTGATGATGGCTTCCGCACAGGTTAATGATGGTGTGCAAGACAGTTTGCAGGCCCAGGCGCGTATGTTCATGGAACAGAAGCAGTATGAGAAGGCCATGCCGTTGCTCATCCGTTGTGACAGCTTGCTCAAGGGTAACGGCAAAGTCTCGAAGAAGGAGCAGCGCGAGGTGGACGACATGCGGGCCACCTGTGCCCATCAGATGGCGTTGGCGGAGAATAAACTTGGTCATTATCATGAGGCTTTGCGCCTGATGACACAGGCTGTGGACATCCGCTGCCGTATCTATGGCACCAGCGACACGCTCTTCGTGCAGTCGCTGAATCGCCAGGCCAAGTACCTGTCGTATGTAGGACGGTTGAAGGACGCACTTCGTGTAGGTGCCGAGGATGTGTCGTGCCGCAGAAAGATTTACGGTGAGAACAGCTTGGAGTATGCCCAGGCACTCAGCGACATGGCGGGTTATCACTCGCGCAGCGGCAACTACCCCGATGCCATGAGTGTGGGCACGGCAGCGTTGGAGATACGGCGGCGGTTGGCGGGGGAGCACTCCTTGGAATATGCCTCGTCGCTGAACAATCTTGCCCGATACAATTCCTACATCAGCAACTGCGAGGAGGCTATCCGGCTGGGTGAACAGGCCATCGCCCTGCGTGCCGAATTGCTGGGCACCGAGAGCGAGGAATATGCCCAGTCGCTCTCTAATCAAGCGGGTTATTATTCGCGTAAAGGCAACTATCCCAAGGCTATAGAGTTAGGCACCGAGGCACTGGAGATACGGCGACGCGTGCTGCCCGCCGACCATCCCGACATTGCGCAGTCGCTGAATAACCTGGCCAAATACAACTCCTACCTCGGCGACCAGGAGGAGGCCATCCGTCTGGGCACCATGGCCCTCGAATTGCGCGGTCGCACCCTTGGCCGTTACCATCCCGACTACGCGCAGTCGTTGTCGAACTTGGCGGGTTACCAGTCGTGGTCGCAGAATTTCGAGGAGGCCATACGCATCGGCACCGAAGCGTTGCACCTGCGTGACACCATCTTCGGCGGTCACGACCACCCCGACTACTGCCAGTCGCTGAACAACCTGTCGAAATACAACTATTTCCTGAAGAACTACCCCGAAGCCATTCGTCTGTGTACCGAAGCACTGCATATCCGTGAGCGCATCTTGGGAAAAGACCACTACGACTATGCGCAGAGCGTGAACAATCTGGCCGACTACAACTATAAGTCGGGCAACTATCCCGAAGCCATCCGTTTGGGCAAGGAAGCATTGGGTATCCGCCAGCGTGCTCAGGGCGTTGACCACCCTGAATATGCCCAGTCGATGGCCAACCTGGCCATGTATTATTACCTGAACAACAGTGCCGACTCCACGGAGATGTTTGCCGTCAATGCCACGGGACGGTATATCCACGTCATCCTCAGCACGTTCACCTCGTTGACCGCCGACGCACGCAATAAATTCTGGAAAAACCAACGTGAGTGGTTCTTCCGATGGATGCCCACCTTCGCCTATACTTTCAAGACCGACGCGTTGATAGCTTTTGCCTACAACGGCATCTTATTGAGCAAGGGCCTGCTGCTCAACAGCGAGATAGAGATGAGCAACCTGCTGTTGGAGAGTGGCGACATGGAGGTGGTGCAGTTGTACCACGACCTGCAGATTAACCGTGGACTGCTCAACCGACAGTATGAACTGCTCATCAATGAACGTGTGCTCAACACCGATTCGCTGCGTCAGGTCATCACTCGTCAGGAACGGCAGTTGGTGGCGAAGTCGAAGATTTACGGCGACTACACCAGTAACTTGTATATCGACTGGAAAAAGGTGCGTGACCGGCTGGGCGACCGTGATATGGCTGTGGAGTTCCTCTCCTTCCCCGTCAATGGTGACAGCGTGGTGTATGTGGCATTCACGCTTAAGAAAGACTACTCCAATCCACATCTCATTCACCTGACCACCCAACAGAAACTGTCGTCGGTACCCGCCAACGAATATTACACCACCACCGCACTCACCGATAAGGTGTGGGCACCCTTGTTCGCAGAGATGGAAGGGATGGAAAACGTGTATTTCTCGCCGGCGGGCAACCTCTATAGCATCGCTGTGGAGTCGTTGCCCCTCGACACGATGGGGCATTACATGTCCGACCGATGGGAGCTGCACCGTATGTCGTCGACACGTGAGTTGGCCCTTACCATCGAGCGCCCGGCCATCGAGGAGGCTGTGCTCTACGGTGGTTTGCTCTACGACAGTGATGTGAGCGTGCTGTTGGCCGACAGTCGCCGCTATGCCACTATGTCACGCGATGCCAGTGAACAGATGTTTACCATCGACCCCTCCGACTCACGTGGCAACGTGAATTACCTGCCCGCCACGTTAGTTGAGGTGAAGGAAGTGGGAGCCACCCTTGACAGTATAGGTGTTCATGTCAATATGTTTACGGATTCGTTGGGTACCGAAGCTTCGTTGAAAGCCTTGTCGGGCAAGCACATCAACCTGCTTCATCTGGCCACCCACGGCTTCTACTGGACGGAGAAACAGGTACAGGCGAAAAATACGAAGGTACGTTTCCTTTCCGCCTACCGCAGCCAACGTGAGGAAGACCGTGTGATGGTGCGCAGCGGATTGCTCTTCACTGGCGCCAATGCAGCACTCAACGGGCAGGAATTGCCAGCCAATATCGATGATGGCATCCTCACCACACGCGAAATATCCACCCTCGACCTGCGCGGTTTGTCGCTCCTGGTGCTCAGTGCCTGTCAGACGGGTCTGGGTGATGTGAAGGGTGATGGCGTGTTCGGCTTGCAGCGAGGATTCAAGAAAGCAGGGGCGCAGAGTATCCTGATGAGCCTATGGAGTGTTGACGACGAGGCAACCCACCTGCTCATGACTCGTTTCTACGATAATTTGGCGGCCCACATGGAGAAATACGATGCTTTGCGCAATGCCCAGCGTTATGTGCGCGGCTACGTGACCGAAGATGGACGTTCCTTTGCCTCGCCCTATTACTGGGCGGCATTCATCATCCTGGATGCGATGGATTAGAAAACCTCCCCCTTTCCCCCTCCCAAGGAGGGGGGATGGTGACGAATGTTGAGTGTTGATTGTTGAGTGTTGAATGTTGAATGTTGAATGGTCGCTGACGCGATGAAGAATGTTGAATGTTGAGTGTTGAATGTTGAATGGTCGCTAACGCGATGTTGAGTGACGAGTGATGAGTGATGAGTGATGAGTGATGGAGGGCTTGGTATTCTCGTGCCCCATGCCCCTTGCCCCTTCTTCCCCTTCCCTTTGGGAGGGTTGGGGTGGGTTCTCATCCCTAAAAATATGTTATTATGTTCTTTTGTCGAAAAAAAATATGGCTGTTCTTATGTCTTTTCCCTGTTGTTGTGTTGGGACAGCAAACAAGCGTGGTCGTTGATGAGGTGACACGCCAGCCTATCCTTCATGCCAACGTGTATACCGGCAAGGGCAAGGCGTTTCGTTCGGCTATCTCCGACGAGCAGGGACGTGTTACGGTGACGTTCCCTTTTAGTCGCCTCACGGTGTCGCACCTTAACTATGAGCGACGCACCATCACCAACTTGCCCGATACGATTTGGCTCAAACCACGATACAACACCACACCCGATGTGGTGGTGCGCAGCAAGGAGCCCGAATGGATCAGACCCTTCCTCAAGCGGTTTGTCGATGAGAAGGCCTCGCGTTATGCATCGCACAACCAGCCTTTCGCCTATCGTTATTATTCGCAGAGCATCGGCGAGAGACAGTATTATACCTATGAGTCGGAGGGGCTGTTACGCCTGCGCTCCAAGGAGTACGATGGCTATGCGTTCTGTCAACATCGGGGAGTCATTACCGCCGCCGACAGCACCGAGCTGACCGATGTTCAGAACCTACGGCGACTGTTGCA
>JAFYJN010000020.1 GCA_017538105.1 Prevotella sp.
GTGGTAGAGCACTTCCTTGGTAAGGAAGAGGTCCTGAGTTCAACTCTCAGTTACAGCTCTACTTTTTTTTTGGATTGAAGCAGAGAATCTCACGATTATTCATTAAACAATAATTCTATAAAAATGGCAAAAGAGAGTTTTGTGCGTACTAAACCGCACGTTAACATTGGTACTATCGGTCACGTTGACCACGGTAAGACCACTTTGACCGCTGCCATCACGCTCGTTCTTTCGAAGCGCGTGGCCGGTAATGCTGACAAGGTGAAATCCTTCGACGCTATTGACAATGCTCCCGAAGAGAAAGAGCGTGGTATCACCATCAACACCGCTCACGTGGAGTATGAAACCGAAAAACGTCACTATGCACACGTTGACTGTCCGGGGCACGCTGACTATGTGAAGAACATGGTTACTGGTGCTGCCCAGATGGATGGTGCCATCCTCGTGGTGGCTGCCACTGACGGTCCTATGCCTCAGACCCGTGAGCACGTGCTGCTCGCCCGTCAGGTGAACGTTCCCCGCCTCGTGGTGTTCCTCAACAAGTGCGACATGGTCGACGATGAGGAAATGCTCGACCTCGTGGAAATGGAAGTACAGGAAATCCTTGCTCAGTATGAGTTCGAAGAGGATACCCCGATCATCCGCGGTTCTGCCCTCGGCGCCCTCAATGGTGTTGCCCAGTGGGAAGACAAGGTGATGGAACTCATGGACACCTGCGACGAGTGGATCCAGGAGCCTCCGCGCGCTACCGACAAACCGTTCTTGATGCCTGTTGAGGACGTGTTCTCCATCACTGGTCGTGGTACCGTTGCTACCGGTCGTATTGAGACTGGTGTTATCCACGTGGGTGACGAGGTTGAACTCCTCGGTCTCGGTGAGGATCGCAAGTCTGTTGTTACCGGTGTGGAAATGTTCCGCAAACTGCTTGACGAAGGTCAGGCTGGTGACAACGTAGGTCTGCTCCTCCGTGGTGTTGACAAGAACGAAATCAAGCGTGGTATGGTGCTCTGCAAGCCCGGTCAGATTAAGCCGTTCAAGAAATTCAAGGCTTCTATCTACGTGCTGAAGAAGGAAGAGGGTGGCCGCCACACTCCGTTCGGAAACAAGTATCGTCCTCAGTTCTACCTCCGCACCATGGACTGCACGGGTGAGATTACTCTTCCCGAAGGCGTTGAAATGGTGATGCCGGGTGACAACGTGGAAATCAACGTTGAACTCATCTACGCCGTAGCCCTCAACCAGGGTCTCCGCTTCGCTATCCGCGAAGGTGGTCGTACCGTGGGCTCTGGCCAGATCACAGAGGTATTCGAAGATTAATACCTTATATGTTTAGTGTTTAGTGTTTAGCGTTTAGTGTCCAGTACACTTAACACTCTACACTCAACACTAAACATTCTTACACGGGAATAGCTCAGTTGGTAGAGCATCGGTCTCCAAAACCGAGGGTCGTGGGTTCGAGTCCTCCTTCCCGTGCTTAAACAACAGAATATGTTCAAGAAAATAGTCAATTATTGCAAGGCTTGCTACGAAGAACTTGCGCATAAAACAACTTGGCCCACGCGGTCTGAACTCACTCACAGTGCAATGGTCGTTCTGTCTGCTTCCCTGATCATTGCTTTTGTGGTGTTTGTTATGGACTTGGTGTTCAAGAACTGTATGTCACTGATTTATAATTTGTTCTCTTAACGAAGGAAATGGCTAAGACAGGAAAGAATTGGTATGTGCTTAAAGCTGTTAGCGGCAAGGAGGCCAAGGTAAAGGAATATATCGAAGCCGAACTTAAGCACAACGATTTTTTGGCCGAAAAAGTGGCTCAAGTGCTTATCCCCATGGAGAAGCATGCCACCCAGCGCAACGGCAAGCGTGTGGTCAAGGAGAAAGTTGCTCTCCCGGGCTATGTGTTCGTCGAGGCTGAAATGGTCGGTGATGTGGCGCATACTTTGCGCTTCATGCCCAATGTCTTGGGGTTCCTCGGTGGGATGGACAACCCTTCTCCAGTGAAACAGTCTGACATCAACCGTATGTTGGGCAACGCCGAAGAGACAGAAATTCAAGAGGATGTTAACATCCCTTATCTCGTAGGCGACAGCGTCAAGGTAACCGACGGACCGTTCAGTGGTTTCTCCGGCATCATCGAAGAGGTGAACACCGAGAAACGTAAACTGAAGGTGATGGTCAAGATTTTCGGACGGAAATCTCCGCTCGAACTCAGTTTTATGCAAGTGTCAAAAGAATGACATGCGGTTACGAGCATGTGCATTCTTTTATATTCAACCAATGTATTAAAAAGTATTATTAACAATGGCTAAAGAAGTTGCTGGATTAATCAAATTACAGATTAAGGGCGGCGCTGCAAATCCTTCACCCCCCGTGGGTCCGGCTCTTGGTTCCAAGGGTATCAACATCATGGGTTTCTGCAAGGAATTCAACGCCAGAACACAGGATAAGGCCGGCAAGATACTGCCTGTCGTTATCACGTATTACACCGACAAGTCTTTCAGCTTCGTCATCAAGACTCCTCCCGCAGCCGTACAGCTCATGGAAGCTGCCAAGGTAAAGGGCGGAAGCTCTGAACCCAACCGTAAAAAAGTGGCTTCTGTCACATGGGATCAGGTGCGCGCTATCGCTGAAGATAAAATGTCCGACCTCAACTGCTTCACTGTTGAATCGGCCATGAAACTTGTCGCCGGCACGGCTAGAAGTATGGGTATCACTGTAAAAGGTGAATTCCCTGGTAAATAATCTTAACTTCAATTGAAACATGAGTAAACTGACAAAGAACCAAAAATCAGTAGCCGACAAGATTGAAGCAGGGAAAGCATACTCCTTAAGGGAAGCCGCCGAATTGGTGAAGGAAATCACAACTACCAAATTCGACGCCTCTCTCGATATCGATGTGCGACTGGGCGTAGACCCGAGGAAGGCCAACCAGATGGTGCGCGGCGTGGTGTCGTTGCCCAACGGTACTGGTAAGGTCACCCGCGTGCTCTGCCTCTGTACACCCGATGCCGAAGCTGCTGCCAAAGAGGCCGGCGCCGACTATGTGGGCCTCGATGAGTATATTGAAAAGATCAAGGGTGGATGGACCGATATCGACGTCATCATCACCATGCCTTCGTGCATGGGTAAGGTGGGTCCCCTCGGCCGTGTGCTCGGTCCCCGCGGACTCATGCCTAACCCGAAGAGCGGCACCGTGACCATGGATGTGGCCAAGGCCGTTAAAGAGGTGAAGCAGGGTAAGATCGACTTCAAGGTCGACAAGACGGGTATCGTTCACTCTTCCATCGGTAAGGTGAGCTTCACTCCTGAACAAATCTACCAGAATGCCAAAGAGTTTATCGCTACGATTATCAAACTCAAACCGGCTGCTGCTAAGGGTACGTATATCAAGAGTATCTATCTCTCAAGCACGATGAGTCTGGGTGTAAAGGTCGACCCGAAAACTGTTGAATAACCACCTAAACCACACTCAAAATGAAGAAAGAAGTAAAAGATACTATCATCGTTGAACTTGGCGAGAAGCTGAAGCAATATCCGCATTTCTATCTGGTCGACGTTACCGGACTGAATGCCGAGAACACCAGCAAGTTGCGCCGTAAGTGCTTCAAGAGCGAGATTAAGATGGTGGTGGTCAAGAATAAGCTGTTGCATAAGGCTTTCGAGGCTTCCGATATCGATTTCTCACCTCTCTACGAAGCGCTCAAGGGCAATACCGCCGTCATGTTCACCAATACGGCTAATGTTCCTGCCCGTCTTCTCAAGGAATATACCAAAGAGGGTATTCCCGCTTTGAAGGCCGCCTATGCAGAAGAAGGTTTCTACGTGGGTGCCGACAAGATCGAGGAGCTGGCTACCATCAAGAGCAAGGACGAGGTTCTCGGCGAGATCGTGGCATTGCTGCAGTCGCCTGTCAAGAATGTCGTTTCCGCTCTGCAGTCTGGCGCTAACACCATCCATGGTGTGCTGAAGACTTTGGGCGAGCGCGAAGGCTAATCCTTATCTACAAAGTCAAAACATTAACATTACAAAAACAATTAAAATTTTATAATAAAATGGCAGATATCAAGAAACTTGCTGAAGAGTTGGTAAACTTGACAGTGAAAGAAGTTAACGAGTTGGCAAAAGTCCTCGAAGAGGAATACGGTATCAAACCCGCTGCTGCCGCTGTGGCAGTAGCTGCTGGTCCCGCTGCTGGTGGCGCCGCCGCCGCTGAGGAAGAGAAGACCGAATTCGACGTGGTGCTCGCTGAGGTGGGTCCCAACAAGTTGAAGGTCGTGAAGGCTGTGAAAGAGGCTTGCGGTCTCGGTCTGAAAGAGGCTAAGGATCTCGTTGACGGTGCTCCTTCCACTCTGAAAGAAGGTATGTCGAAAGACGAGGCTGAGAACCTGAAGAAGACCCTCGAGGCTGAGGGTGCCAAGATCGAACTGAAGTAATCGACACTTGCACATCTTATGAGGTGGGGGACGGCCCAGAAGGCTTGTTCCGAGCGTTCCAACTGTTCTCCACGTCATAATAAATGAATATGCTGACTTATTAGGTTAAGAGTCTCCCAGTCGGGGATTCTTAACCTTTTTGTGTCGCTAAGAGGAGGTAAGGAGGAGAAGGTAATAATCACCCCTCTGCCATCGGCAGAAACCATAAAAGAGAAATTCCAGAATCCAAAATATTAACAACCAGAATAAATGGCTCAAAAAGTTGACAAAAGAGTAAATTTCGCGTCAGTAACCAATCCGATGCCCACACCGGATTTCCTCGACGTGCAATTGAAGTCCTTCCAGGATTTCCTGCAGCTCGACACACCGCCGGAGCTGAGAAAAAACGACGGACTCTATAAGGTGTTCGCCGAAAATTTCCCTATCACCGACACGCGTAACAACTTCGTGCTCGAATTCCTCGACTATTTCATCGACCCGCCCCGTTACTCCATCGACGAGTGTCTTGAAAGAGGGCTCACCTATTCGGTGCCCTTGAAGGCGAAGATGAAACTCTACTGTACCGACCCCGACCATGAAGATTTCGGAACGGTGACATCCGACGTGTTCTTGGGCACCATCCCCTACATGACGAAGAATGGTACGTTCATCATCAACGGTGCCGAGCGTGTTGTGGTGTCTCAGCTACACCGCTCTCCGGGCGTGTTCTTTGGACAGGGTATCCATGCCAACGGTACCGTGCTTTATTCTGCACGTATCATCCCCTTCAAAGGTTCGTGGATAGAGTTCGCCACCGACATCAACAACGTGATGTACGCCTACATCGACCGTAAGAAGAAGTTGCCGGTAACCACGCTGCTCCGCGCCATAGGGTATGAAGCTGACAAGGAAATCCTGCAGATTTTCGACTTGGCCGAAGAGGTGAAGGTGACGAAGAAAAACATGAAGGAGATGATCGGACGCAAACTCGCTGCACGTGTGCTTAAGAGTTGGAATGAGGACTATTCCGACGAGTATACGGGCGAAGTCGTTTCCGTGGAACGCAATGAGGTGATCATGGAACGTGAGACACAGATTACCGAAGAGAATGTCGGTGAAATTCTCGACTCAGGAGCGGCCACCATCCTCGTTCATAAAAACGAGGAACAAGCCAATAACTTTGGCATCATCTTCAACACGCTGGCCAAAGACCCCACCAACTCGGAAAAAGAGGCCGTGGCTTATATCTACCGTCAGTTGCGTAACGCCGAGCCTGCCGACGACGCTTCGGCGCGCGAGGTGATACAGAACCTGTTCTTCTCTGACAAACGTTACGACTTGGGTGATGTGGGACGCTATCGCATCAACAAAAAGTTGCACCTTGCCATTGACCCAGCCGTGCGTATCCTCACCAAGGAAGATATTATCGCCATCATCAAATATCTCATCGACCTGATTAATTCACGCACTACCGTCGATGATATCGACCACCTCTCGAACCGTCGCGTGAGAACGGTGGGCGAACAACTGTCAAACCAGTTCTCCATAGGTCTGGCCCGCATGAGCCGCACCATCCGCGAGCGCATGAACGTGCGCGACAACGAGGTGTTTACACCTACCGACCTTATCAACGCCAAGACCATATCGAGTGTTATCAACTCGTTCTTCGGCACCAACCCGTTGTCGCAGTTCATGGACCAGACGAACCCGCTGGCCGAGGTGACACACAAACGACGCCTCTCGGCCCTTGGTCCTGGCGGTCTGTCACGCGAACGCGCCGGATTCGAGGTGCGTGACGTACACTATACACACTATGGACGCCTGTGTCCTATCGAGAGTCCTGAAGGACCGAACATCGGTCTTATCTCGTCACTCTGCGTCTATGCCACTATCAATGATCTTGGCTTCATCGTCACTCCCTATCGTCATGTGAAAGACCAAACGGTGAACCTTGACAATACCCAGGTGGAATATTTCACGGCCGAAGGCGAACAGGGAAAAGTCATCGCCCAGGGCAACGCACCGTTGCGCGAAAACGGTACCTTTATCCGTGATATCGTGAAATGCCGCCTCGATGCCGACTTCCCCGTGCGTGAGCCGGGTGATGTCGAACTCATGGACGTGTCGCCGCAGCAGATAGCGTCAGTTTCGGCGGCGCTCATTCCTTTCCTTGAGCACGACGATGGTCACCGCGCCCTCATGGGATGTAACATGATGCGCCAGGCTGTGCCTCTGCTTCACAACGACGCCCCCATTGTGGGCACGGGTCTTGAGGCACAGGTGTGCGAAGACTCACGTACGATGGTCGTGGCCGAGGGTGAGGGTGTCATTGAATACGTCGACGCCACCACCATTCGCATCCTCTACGATCGTACCGAAGAGGAAGAGTTCGTGAGCTTTGAGCCAGCTCTCAAGGAATATCGCATACCGAAGTTCCGTCGGACCAACCAGAACATGACCATCGACCTGAGGCCTATCTGCGAGAAAGGGCAACGGGTGACAAAGGGACAGATACTCACTGAGGGTTACGCCACCGAGAATGGTGAGCTGGCCCTGGGACGTAACCTCCTCGTGGCTTACATGCCGTGGAAGGGGTACAACTACGAGGATGCCATCGTGCTCTCCGAACGCCTCGTGCGTGAAGACGTGCTCACCTCGGTACATGTCGATGAATATTCTCTCGATGTGCGTGAGACAAAGCGTGGCATGGAGGAATTCACGGCCGATATTCCCAACGTGAGCGAAGAGGCCACCAAGGACCTCGACGAGAATGGTATTATCCGTGTGGGTGCTCGTGTTGAGCCGGGAGATATTCTTATCGGCAAGATTTCGCCGAAGGGCGAGAGCGACCCGTCGCCGGAGGAGAAACTGCTGCGCGCCATCTTTGGCGACAAGGCCGGTGATGTCAAAGACTCGTCGCTCAAGGCCAATCCCTCACTTTCAGGTGTGGTCATCGACAAGAAACTGTTCTCGCGTGCCGTGAAGACGCGTGAGTCGAAAAAACAGGACAAGATCATTCTGGCGAAGATCGACGAGGAATATCAGGCCAAGAACGATGACCTGAAGGATATCCTGGTGGAGAAACTGCTCACGCTCACCGACGGCCTTACTTCGCAGGGTGTCAAGGACTATAGCGGTACCGAGGTAATCACCAAGGGGGCGAAATTCACCGCCACCAACCTCAAGAACCTCGAGTACGACGGTGTGCAGTCGAGCGGCTGGACCACTGACGAACATGCCAACGGCCTCATCGCCACGCTCATCCGTAACTATATCCGCAAGTACAAACTGCTTGACGCCGAACTCAAACGGCGCAAGTTCGCCATCACCATTGGCGACGAACTGCCCTCGGGCATCCTCCAGATGGCTAAGGTCTATGTTGCCAAGAAACGTAAGATTGGTGTGGGCGACAAATTGGCCGGCCGACATGGTAACAAGGGTATTGTGTCGAAAGTGGTGCGTCAGGAGGATATGCCGTTCCTCGAGGACGGTCGACCTGTCGACCTCGTGCTCAACCCGTTGGGCGTGCCTTCTCGTATGAACCTGGGACAGATCTTCGAGGCCATCCTCGGAGCGGCGGGAAAACGTCTGGGCGTGAAATTCGCCACACCGATTTTCGACGGAGCCAAACTCGAAGACCTCTCCGAATGGACCGACAAGGCAGGCCTGCCGCGTCTCTGCTCCACTCACCTCTACGACGGTGAGACGGGCGAGCGCTTCGACCAGCCGGCCACCGTGGGTATCACCTACTTCCTCAAACTTGGCCACATGGTCGAGGATAAGATGCACTCACGTTCCATCGGTCCGTACTCGCTCATCACACAGCAACCTCTCGGCGGTAAGGCGCAGTTCGGTGGACAGCGCTTCGGCGAGATGGAGGTGTGGGCGCTCGAGGCCTTCGGCGCCTCCCACGTGCTACAGGAAATTCTCACCATCAAGTCCGATGACGTTGTGGGACGTTCCAAGGCTTACGAAGCTATCGTCAAGGGCGAACCCATGCCCACTCCTGGCATACCAGAGTCTCTCAATGTGCTGCTCCACGAGCTCCGTGGACTCGGATTAAGCGTTAAACTCGACTAACCCCATTTATACCTACATAATATGGCTTTCAAGAAAGAAAACAAGGTAAAGACCAACTTCACGAAAATAACCATAGGACTGGCTTCTCCCGAAGAAATCCTTGAGAATTCCTACGGTGAGGTGACAAAGCCCGAGACCATCAACTACCGTACCTACAAACCCGAACGTGAGGGTCTGTTCTGCGAACGTATCTTCGGTCCCACCCGCGACTATGAGTGTGGATGCGGCAAATACAAACGTATACGTTACAAAGGCATTGTTTGCGACCGATGCGGTGTGGAGGTCACAGAGAAGAAAGTGCGCCGTGAACGCTCCGGTCATATCGAACTGGTGGTGCCCGTGGCACATATTTGGTATTTCCGCTCGCTTCCCAACAAGATAGGATACTTGCTCGGACTGCCCACGAAGAAACTCGACTCGGTCATTTATTACGAGAAATATGTGGTCATCCAGCCGGGTGCGCTCGAGGGAAAGAAGAATGCCGACGGAGTGGAACTCAATGGTTCTCACAAGTACGATCTCATCTCGGAAGATGAATATTTCGATATCATCGACAACCGTCTGCCCGAAGGCAACGAGCGTCTGGAGAACACCGACCCCAACAAGTTCATCGCCAAAATGGGTGCCGAGGCGATTTATGACCTGCTCATGAACCTCGACCTCGACCTGTTGGCAGAGGAACTGCGTGGCAGAGCCAATAACGACTCGTCGCAGCAACGTAAGACAGAGGCATTGAAACGTCTGCAGGTGGTGGAGGCTTTCCGCAGCAGTCGCGAGACGAACCGTCCGGAGTGGATGATTATGAAAATCATTCCCGTAACGCCGCCGGAGTTGCGCCCGCTTGTGCCGCTTGATGGTGGACGTTTCGCCACATCCGATCTCAACGACCTCTACCGTCGTGTCATCATTCGTAACAACCGTCTGAAGAGACTGGTTGAGATCAAGGCGCCTGAGGTTATCCTCCGCAACGAGAAACGCATGCTCCAGGAGGCTGTCGACTCGTTGTTCGACAATTCTCGCAAGAGTGCGGCGGTGAAGAGCGAATCGAACCGCCCGCTGAAGTCGCTCTCCGACTCGCTCAAGGGTAAGCAGGGACGTTTCCGCCAGAACCTCCTCGGTAAACGTGTCGACTACTCGGCCCGTTCGGTCATCGTGGTGGGTCCTGAGTTGAAGATGGGCGAGTGCGGTCTGCCCAAACTCATGGCGGCTGAGCTTTACAAACCGTTCATTATCCGTAAGCTCATTGAGCGTGGCATTGTCAAGACGGTGAAGTCGGCGAAGAAAATTGTCGACCGTCGCGAACCTGTCATCTGGGACATTCTCGAGAATGTGATGAAGGGTCACCCCGTGCTTCTCAACCGTGCTCCTACGCTTCACCGACTGGGAATCCAGGCTTTCCAGCCCAAACTCATCGAGGGTAAGGCCATCCAGTTGCATCCGCTGGCTTGTACGGCATTCAACGCCGACTTCGACGGTGACCAGATGGCTGTTCACTTGCCATTGAGCAACGAGGCTATCCTCGAAGCGCAGATTCTCATGCTCCAGAGCCATAATATCCTCAACCCGGCAAATGGTGCGCCTATCACCGTGCCGTCGCAGGATATGGTGTTGGGTCTTTACTACATCACCAAGATTCGTTCAGGCGCCAAAGGCGAGGGCCTCACGTTCTATGGTCCTGAAGAAGCCATTATTGCGCACAACGAAGGACGCTGCGACCTCCATGCATTGGTGAAAGTGTTAGTGGAAGACCGCGATGCTGATGGCAACAAGTTCAAGCATATCGTGGAAACGTCGGTAGGGCGCATCATCGTCAATGGTATCATCCCCGATGAGGTAGGCTTCGTCAACAAGATTATCTCGAAGAAGTCGTTGCGCGACATCATCGCCGACGTCATCAAGTCGGTGGGCTTCGCAGAGGCGTGCGAATTCCTCGACGGTATCAAGAACCTGGGATATCGCATGGCTTATCTGGCTGGTCTGTCGTTCAACCTCGATGATATCATCATACCGCCTGAGAAGGCTGAACTCATCGAGAAGGGTAACGAGGAGGTGCGACGCATCACCAACGACTATAACATGGGCTTCATCACCGACAACGAGCGTTACAACCAGGTTATCGATACGTGGACACACGTCAACAACGACATCTCCAATATTCTGCTTGAAGAGATGACGCAGGCCGACCAAGGCTTCAACGCTGTGTTCATGATGCTTGATTCAGGCGCCCGTGGTTCGAAAGACCAGATCAAGCAGCTCTCCGGTATCCGTGGTCTGATGGCCAAACCGCAGAAGGCAGGAGCCGAGGGTGCGCAGATTATTGAGAACCCCATTCTCTCCAACTTCAAGGAGGGTATGTCGGTGCTCGAATACTTCATCGCTTCGCACGGTGCCCGTAAGGGTCTGGCCGATACGGCCATGAAGACGGCTGATGCCGGTTACCTCACCCGACGACTGGTGGATGTGTCTCACGATGTTATCATCACTGAGGAAGACTGTGGCACGCTGCGTGGATTGGTGTGTACGGCGTTGAAGGCTGGCGACGAGATAATCTCGTCACTTGCCGAACGCATCCTCGGACGTGTGTCGGTGCACGACATTGTCAATCCGCATACTGGTGACGTTATTGTTGAAGCGGGCGAGGAAATTACCGAACGCGTAGCCCAGGCCATCGACGAGGCTGGCATCGAGAGCGTGGAGATACGCTCGGTGCTCACTTGCGAGAGCAAGAAGGGTGTTTGTATGAAATGCTACGGCCGCAACCTGGCCACACGTCGTATGGTACAGATGGGTGAGGCCGTAGGCGTCATCGCCGCACAGGCCATCGGTGAACCGGGTACCCAGCTTACGCTGCGTACGTTCCACGCTGGTGGTGTGGCAGCCAACGCTGCAGCCAACGCCTCTATCGTGGCAAAGAACAAGGCACGTCTAGAGTTCGACGAATTGCGCACCGTGCCCTTCGAAGAGGATGGCAAGATGTGCGAGATGGTGGTCAGCCGACTGTCCGAAGTGCGTTTCGTCGACCCGAATACGGGCATTGTCCTTTCCACCATGGGTGTGCCTTACGGCAGTTCGCTTTATTACAAGAACAACGACGTGGTGGAGGGTGGAACCCTCATCGCCAAGTGGGATCCCTTCAATGCCGTCATCGTGACGGAGTATTCGGGAACGCTGAAGTTCCGCGACGTAGAAGAGAATATCACCTTCAAGGCTGAGACTGACGAGACAACAGGTCTGACAGAGAAAATCATCATCGACTCGAAAGATAAGAGTCGTGTGCCTACTTGCGACATCGTTAACGAAAATGGCGACGTTGTGGGTACTTACATCTTCCCCGTGGGTGGCCACGTGGTGGTGGAGGACAACATGGAGGTGCGCACCGGTACCACACTTGTGAAGATTCCGCGTAGCATGGCGAAGGGTGGTGACATCACCGGTGGTCTGCCACGTGTCACCGAGCTCTTCGAGGCTCGCAACCCGTCGAACCCTGCCATCGTGAGCGAGATTGACGGCGAGGTGACCATGGGCCGCATCAAACGCGGTAACCGGGAAATTGTCGTCACGTCGAAGACAGGTGAAGAGAAAAAATACCTCGTTTCGCTGTCGAAACAAATCTTGGTGCAGGAGCACGATGCTGTTCGTGCTGGTACGCCACTCTCCGACGGTCTCATCACGCCCAACGACATCTTGGCCATCAAGGGTCCCACGGCGGTTCAGGAATATATCGTCAACGAGGTGCAGGATGTCTATCGTCTGCAAGGTGTGAAGATCAACGATAAGCACTTTGAAATCATCGTTCGTCAGATGATGCGCAAGGTGCAAATCGAAGAACCTGGCGACACGACGTTCCTCGAGCAGGAGGTTGTCGACAAACTCGACTTCGCCGCAGAAAACGACCGTATCTGGGGCAAGAAATATGTCATCGACGCGGGCGACTCGGAGAACATCCGCAAAGACCAGATTATCACGGCTCGTAAACTGCGCGACGAGAACTCGTCGCTGCGCCGTCGCGACCTGCGCTTGGTGAAGGTGCGCGACGTGGTGCCTGCCACTTCCAAGCAGATCCTGCAAGGTATCACACGTGCGGCACTGCAAACGAAGAGCTTCATGTCGGCCGCTTCCTTCCAGGAGACGACGAAGGTGCTCAACGAGGCAGCTATCCGTGGTAAGGTGGATGCCCTCGAGGGCATGAAAGAGAACGTTATCTGCGGTCACCTCATTCCGGCGGGTACGGGATTGCGTCAGTGGGACAAGCTCATCGTTGGCTCCAAAGAAGAGTACGACCGTATGCTGGCCAACCGCAAAAACGTGCTTGATTTCTCTGAGGAAGAGGTGGTCATCGACGACACTGTGCAGATATAATCTTTTTGGTGAGGGGTGAGTGGTGAGAAGTGAGAAGTGAGAGAATACTCCGCCAAGGACTTCTTCTCACTTCTTACCCCTCTCCCCTCACCTCTCACCTTTCACTATAAAAATAAAAATAGACTATCGTCCAGACTCCTAAACTTCCAAACTCCTAAACTCCCAATAAACAATGGACAATAACAACAAACCCCAGGGCCAACAACTCCAGATAGAGGTGTCGCCCGACATGGCGCATGGTGTGTATTCCAATTTCGCCATCATATCGCATACCAGTAGTGAATTTGTAGTAGACTGTGCGCAGATGATGCCGGGCGTGCCCAAGGCTGTCGTCCGTAGCCGTGTCATCCTCGCTCCTGAACATGCGAAGCGGCTCGCCATAGCCTTGCAGGAGAATATCGTCAAGTTCGAGCAGGAGTTCGGACGCATCGAACTGCCCCAACGCCAACCCCGCACTATCAATCCTTTCGGCAACGGCAAGGGAGAAGCGTAGGGGAAAATTTTAAGATTAAAAGATTATAATATTAAAAGATTATACCCCTCTGACACGTCATGTACGGCGAGTCAGAGGGGCATCTTGACATTCATTCTCCGTTCTTTAATTTGTCCTTATGTTCCTTTGTCTAAAAATATTAGTCCCTTGTTCTTTTGTCTATTAAAATTGTTCTTTTTTTCCTTTGTCTACAAATATCAGTTCCTTTGTCTGTTGCGAAATTCTCCACAAAAATTTGTTGCATTTAAAATAATATTGTACCTTTGCACCGTGAAACAGATTTGGTGACTTGCTCTTACTAAAAAGAAATCAAAAAATCTATCTTTGAGGTGTCTTTGTTGAACAACAACACCATATATTCTTTATTCGACATTAATTCAAATTTTTTATCATAATTATGAACAAATTGTTACGTTTTTCATGGATGGCACTGCTATGCGCGGTGTTCGGATTTGCGTATGCGCAAAGTGAGCTGGAAAGCCCATGGAGCCATGAGTTCTCTAAGACAGATAAGACGTTCACCGAAGACGGGACGGAGACCCTCAGCGGTGCTGATTGGACATTGGCTGTCGACTGGGCTGATCCTACTCTGACAGATTACAATGTTGATTCTTCCAAGGGCATGAAGATTGGTTCAAATAGTAAGGCTCCTAATGGCTTGACTCTTTCATCCAGTTCTTTCCCTGGTACCATCACACAGGTATCTTTCACTTTTGCTGGACGCTCGAAATCGACCATAAACTTGGCGGTCACGGTAGGCGGTTCCGCTTTTGAAGCCGAAACAACGTCTTTCTATAATGCCCAAAACCTTACTGAAGTGGTCTTCACGGGCTCTGGTTCGGGTGAGATAGTCATTTCCATTGAACATGATGCCAATTCTACAAACAAAGGTGCCATTTACATGGGTGAATTGGGCGTTGAGTTCTCCACATCCAGTAATCCTGTCGCAGCCAAGCCAGTAATAAGCCCAGAAGATGGCACTGTGTTCCGTACGGAGAGCCAAGAGGTGACCATAACCACGGCTACCGCTGGCGCTACCATATACTATACAGTCAATGGTGGTGCTGAACAGACCTACACCGAACCCTTCACCATCACCGAGACGAGCACCATCACTGCTTACGCCTCAGCTGAAGGCATGGACAACAGCGCTGTTGCCACGGCCACGATTACCAAGAAAGTGGCTCCGGAAAGCGATTGGTATGAGTCGTTTGACGACATGAATGGTGTCGGTGGCAACGATGGAACATGGAAAGGTATTACACAAACACCAGCCTTTGAAGGCGCTGACCAAGAATGGACGGTGGAAGATCCTGTCTATGCCGGATTCCGATGTGCATCCATCCGAAAGAATGGTTCTCTCACCACAAGTGGCTTGAATCTTGAGGGTGATGGAACCGTGAACTTCAGTGCTGAGTCATGGGGTACAGACACGGGCAATTTCTATGTGGCCATTGTTGGCGGCGGAACGTTCTTGGAAGGCCAGGAAGGCGTAGAGTTGTCAGAAGAGAACACTGTGGCTAAGGTGTCTTTGAACAAGACTGGCACATGGAAAGAGCATAGTTTGCAATTTACAGAACTGACCACTTCAAGTGAGTTTAAATTCTATCTGGCCACTGACAAACGAGGTTTCCTCGATGAGGTGTATTTTGTGATGACAAAACCCGAGACTGTTCCTGTGACCATTTCCGAGTCGACTTATGCAACGTTCTACTATGCCGACAAGTCGTTTGAGATTCCCGAGGGTGTGACGGCCTCCACAGTGGTTAAGGACGGTTCTTCTATCGTTCTTACCGAGCTTGAGGATGTCATTCCGGCCGGTGTTCCCGTCGTTCTCAACGCCGCGGCTGGTGACTATGACTTTGTGGAGACTTCCACCACAGCCACATTCGAAGGCGAGAACGACCTCGTTGGTTCTGAAGAAGGCGGCACCTACAATGATGCTGGCTATAAATACTACGTTCTTTCTTGGAAGAACAAAAATAAGAAC
>JAFYJN010000021.1 GCA_017538105.1 Prevotella sp.
AGCTGATGCCATCCTCGACCAACTCTACAGCTACACGCCCTCCATGAACCCCCTGATGGCGATGTCAAAGGGTGTCATCTGCATTGGTGGTGGTGAGCCCGAGAACTATGAGATTCTCAATGAGCACCACCTGCGCCCCATCATCAATGTGCAACCCACCTACGAGAGTGTCTATCATGAACTCGAGATGCTGGTGCTCCACCCTGAGCGCATCCCTGAACTGAAACGACAAAGCATTGAATACATCCGCCGTCACCATGAATACCAGAAAGTGGCACGTGAGTATGAAGCCTTCTACCAGAAGCTCTAATCCCCCTCCATATCTCATATCTCATATCTCTTATCTTATATCTTTTATCTCTTATCTAATATCTCTTTTCCATGCGACAAATACTCTTGGTTGATAAATTGTTCAATAGTAAATCAATTGTAAATTGTAAATTGTCCAATTGTAAATTGCTTTGGCTTCTTCTCTTCCCCCTCACCTGCCCCGCAGTGGAAGTTGAGACCACCAACCACCTCAATGTGTTCTATCCTGATTTCAAGCGCATAGACCTTGTGTGTGGCAAGATGCCTCGCACCTCTGACAAGGATGTGGAGTTCTGTTGCGAGGCAGCCTTCACAGGTGAGTTTCTCACTGAGTTCAGGCACTCCAACATTGCCGACAACCACATCACAGGAGGAGTCATGAAACGAGGTTATCGTTGCAAGGCAAACACAGGAGCCTTCCTCTGGCGCAAGGGTCATTGGAAGTTCATGCGCAAGGTGGACTATCCCACCTCAGCAGGTAATTGGACCATGGGTTTCTGTCAGCTGCTCATCGTCAAGGATGGCAAGGCACGTCCCCTCTCCACAAAGATGAAAGCCCGACGCAACATCTTCCGTGCCCTCTGTGAGAAGAAAGGTCGTCTGTGCATCATAGAGTCCAAAACCCGCATGAGCTATGAATCCTTTGTGAACTACCTTGTCAGCTACAAGGTCACCCATGCCCTCTACCTCGACATGGGCAGTGGCTGGAACTATGCCTGGTACCGTGATGCTGATGGCCGAGTCAAAGAACGATTCCCTGAAAGCAAATCCTCCTTCTCCTACCCCTTCCGCACCAACTGGATCACGTTCTATAAATAGATAAGGAGATAAAAGATAATAGATAATAGATAATAGATAACTGATAAAAAGGCCACCAAACTCACGCGAGTCCAATGGCCGTTTTGTTTATTGAGGCTTTTAGAATATTAGGATGTTAAGAGATATAATGCTTTTTAATTGCCATTATATTTCCTAAAAGTAAAACATTCCTCTATCCTCATACTTTGTCCATTCTCAGAAAAAGTCACCTTATGCTTAAAATCTCCATCTAAAGCTATATAATTACCATCAAATGTATATGTGCCCGTTTGATAGGTCTTGCCCTCTTTATAATTTCTGGCATCCAAATATAATATATAGGTATTGTCTTTTTTGAAATCAAAAACATAGTTTAAAACGCTTGAAGATTTCCATTGGCCATCTTTCCAATAAGCAGTCTCTTCCCATAATCCTACTATTGAGTAGGAACTGTTTTCTTCGTCATCATCACTCCCACAAGAAGTGAAACCAACACTCAGCATTGCAACCATCATGATGGTCATCAAATGCAATAAATTCTTTTTGCTCATAATGTTAATGCTTTAAATTATTAATAAATGAATTTCTAGAGCCAGCACCAACTTTAACACAAAAAGAAAAGCGCAGGCCTCTTCCACATCTCCTGTCAGGCTCACCACAAGCCTCCAATCTACTATGGTTGAAGTCCGCGCTCTGCGCGAGCTCCAATGTAGATTGGTTGTTGCTCTCTTTTCTCTTTGTGAGGTGGTGATTTCGACAGGAGAATTGAGCAAATATGTCTTGTGCTTCTTTCGAAACACGTTGCAAATATACAAAAAGTTTTGAAACAAACAAATGAATCACAGAATAAAATGAGAGGCAGGAGGAAAAAGGCTGTCCCTTTGTCCCCCTGTCCCTTGAAGTGCATCGATGTAGATGCGTTAGAATAGTTAGTTATCCTGAGTTGCCTTCACATACATCTTGGTTGTATCATCATAGTCAATCTTGTGACGCTGACGAAGCTTCTTCAGGTGCTCCTTGTAGTCACCTTTGAGACCCAGACGTTGACGTGCTTGTATGAACTCATCCTCATTGAAATTATCGTGCAGGACTTCCATGATGTTCTTTGGGTGGTAGGTCTCGATTGAATTTTCCTTCTCCAGGTCATCCTCCAGTTTCTTGCCAAAGAAATGCATTTTCACCCAGAGGTCACGCTTCAGAGACCACTCCACATAGGCCTCTATTTCCTTCGACCATTTCTGCCCTGCCATGATGTAGAGTATCATTGCTTTCCAATAGGCTATGGTGACTGCACGGGGAGCAAAAGTCTTGATGGAATCGCTGTCAGTACCAGCACTCATGTCATCCAGTTGGTCACGTAAGCGTTCTGCCAACTGGTAAGCCTTCTTGCTGTATATGAGACCTGAGGCATCGTTCAAACGATCGATGTAGATTTTGATAGAATCCTTGTAGCGCTGTGTGCAGGGTTTGTATCTCATCTTCTCTTCACCCTCATTGGGGTCGATGGTAATCAGGTTGCAACGTGAGAGGGTACCATCAGGAACCCACGGTTGGCACATGCTGATGGCACGAGTGGGTGTGGTGGCTGCTGTAAAGTTCAGACGCAAAGGAGCTACTCCAGAAATGCTGTCACTTCCTGCACGTTCCTGACCATAGGTGCTGCGGTCAAATGCCTTGCGAACAATGCGTGTCACATCTTTCTTGCCATTTGTTGAGAGGGCGGTGATTTCATCCAGCTCCACCATGTGGATAAAGATGGGACGTCCACCATTGCGATGGCATTGCATCAGACGTTTGACAAATCCTGCGTGAGTCATGTCCGATTGGCAAGTCTGCACATATAAGTCCTCTGGGAACTTGTCCCTTTTCGTGGAAGCAGTGGGATTCTTCTGTTTCCATTCATCTTCCCTCAATCGGTCAGCAGAGTCATGACGCAACAGGTCTTCATTGATGCATTGGATGGGAGTGTCAACACAACCCTTACCACTGCTCTGACGGCTGATGATGATTTGCATGAGAGCAGGCTCACAAACCTTACCATCGATGTTGCTGAAGGTCACTTCATGCAGATGGGTGGCCAGTGCGGCAAAAGAACCTTCAGAGACAGTGGTCTTCAGAAAGTCGGGAGCAAGTGCAGAAATCTTACGTAAGGATTCTGGCATACGACTGGTCAACATGGGAGGTCTTGATGAGGTCATTTGCCATGGCATAGATGGAGCACTGTGCTCTTTCTTCAATGCCTCCAGCACCTTACGGGTGCGGTAGGTCATACCCTTACGAGTCTCATTACAAGCACTTACAATGCATTTCCTCCACTCATCCTCAGGGAAACCATCATACATGGGTGTGACCTCCATGACCAACTGGACATCAAAATCACGGATGCACCTGACATTATGAGCCCATTCGTAAGTCCAAGTGTCACGGTTGTGGTCATCATAGCAGGGTTCCTTTCCACCATTGAACAATTCGTTGTATTTGGCAATGATGTCTGTGAAGGGAATGCCCTGATAAGAGTGTGCCGAGGGGTCGGGCTTGACAATGGGAGGCAAATTCACTGGTTTCGCCTCTGTGGTAGTGGTCACATAACCAGCTGATGACACTGGGACTGTCATGCTTGTTTGAGCCAATTTCACCTCAACAGGCTTGTTGGCATCCTCGGCAAACATCTCATCACTGAGATAGAGCAGGTCTTCATCGCTTGAACTGGTTGTGTAGAACACGCGAGTGATGTCTTTTGCACCTGAGTCATACTGACAACCAATAAGTTCTGAAGCCCACTTCAGATTGTCCTCCTGACTGAGGTCAAGATGGCGACGGAAGACAATGTGATAGCCCTTTGACACACTACGCTCAAGCATTCCAAGACCCAGTTGGTCGGCCATGCTGATGATACGTTGTGGTGTCTCTGCCATCTTCTGCTCGAAAAGTGGGTCATTGTGGTCGAAATCAACATCCATACCCACCCAAGGAGACAGCTGGGTGCTGCCCTTCAGAAGCATGTCAGCGTTGGGGATACACGAGTAGTTGAATTGAACAAGATTAGATTTCTTGTGGTCAAACTCCTCCTTCAACTGTTTTAGTGACTGGTCATTGGCTCCCTCTGAAGCCTGACTACAGTAGTTGTTGTACTTCTCGCGTGCTTCATCCAGCACTGCAAGGTTTCGTTCACTATTACGCAGAGCCTTGTACTCTGCAGAGGTGGTCACGGGGACCATCTTTTTGACACTTCTCTTAGTGTCAGGATTTGTTAGTAAAACAATCTTATACATTTATATAATGAATTAAAAAACCGACTCTACGTCATTAAAGTTAACGGTACAAAGGTACAAAATTCTTATGAAACATGCAAGTGTTTTAGAGAAAAATTATCATGGAAATTACACTTTTTTCAGAAGCACTTCAACACCCTTGAAATTCCCATTCACAAAGCGTTTTCCAATAGTTCCCATCATGACCGCGACACCTCTTCATGGATGTCCTGAAAGTGACGTGATAGGGACAGGGGACAAGGGGACAACAAATATCCACGCCCCACTCTATCGTTTTAACTTAAATAATCTTAATATTTCATCTATACACCTTATTATTATAGTGTCTTCAATTGTGAGTGTATATATGAGTGTAATATCTTTCTTCTTTAGTTCAAGACAAAGGACTTGGGGAGATACATCGAAAAAACGCTGTCCCCCTGTCCCTTTGTCCCTTGTGAGACCATTAGGAAATATTAAAGTAATACTTTAAAAATAATTGCATAAATACTTGCATATATGGAATTTATTTTGTATCTTTGCATGTAGAAGGATGAAGGAAGAAAGATTAGAGAATAAGGATAATAGACAAAGACAATTAGCTATGGGCGCCGGCAAAAATGGTCAATGTTCAATGGTCAATGTTCAATAATCTAAACTCCTAAACTCCTGAGAGATTACTAAAATTAAATTATTCACTAAAAATTCAAGATTATGGCAATTTTGTACAAAGTCTATCAAGACAATCGCGAGAACTCACTCACCAGTGGACAGTTCTTTGCACGTGCCATCCACACCCAGGCTGTGGAACTGGAGGAAATGGCACACGAGATTGAGGAGAATGTATCAGTCAAGTACTCTGATGTTTCGGCAGTGCTGATTGAGTTGATCAATGTGATGAACCGCCACCTCAATGCCTCAGAGCGTGTGGTGTTGAATGGTTTTGGTTCATTCAAGATTGGACTCAAGACCAAGGGCTCTCTCCGCAAGGAGGACTTCTCAGCATCGAAGAACATTGTGGGTAGCAGACTGAACTTCTGCCCTGAGTGGAAGGTGACCAAGGAAGGACACCGCATTCGCAAGTTCCTCAATGATGTTTCCGTGCGTAACATCGAGGAGATTGTGAACGGCAAGAAGCAGGAAGAGGAGCAAACTCCAAATCCGTAAAAGCCCCCC
>JAFYJN010000001.1 GCA_017538105.1 Prevotella sp.
CATACGATAAGTGGATATGATTTCATCAGGCAAAGATAACGCTTTTGAGTCAATCGGCCAAATCTTTTGCCAGTCTCTAAGCTGAGTACTGGCTATGCCCCATTTGGACGATATGAAATTTTTTGACATACCGCTCTGGTAATAATCACTCAACACACGAAGCTTGAAAGCATCGTCAAACACTCTTCTTGATGGTCTTTCCATAATCTGTTAATTTTTATATGGGGAAAAACCTGTCAAGCTATTTCAGTACAAGACAGAAGTGCTATTTATTTGTTTTGCCGAATTAGCTATTTAGGAGTTCTTTATAGAGGGAAAGAACCTGACCGGCTACGTCGGTACCTTCGAAACGGCGAACGTATTCCTGACTGCGGCTGATGCGCTCGTCGCGCCCTTCGGCTCCTTTCAGACTCTGACGGATGGCTGCTGCCATACCTTCGACATCGTCGGGAGAGACGTATAGGTTATCGGGACCTCCGGCTTCTTCAAGACAGCTCCCCGTGCAGGCCACCACGGGCAGTCCGCTTTGGACGGCTTCGATGATGGGGATGCCAAAACCTTCGTAACGGGAGGGATAGACGCAGGCCTCGGCCATCTGATAGATGGAGGGCAGATCGCTGTTGGGCACTCCTGTAAGGATATGCACACGCTGGGAGACCTGTAGATCGGCAGCCTGCTGCAAGACGGTATCGGTATAGGGCGTGCGACGGCCCACGATGACAAGATGGAGATCGGGTGGCAGCAGCGGCAGGGCCTTCACGGCCAGCGCAATGTTCTTGCGCTCCTCGATGGTGCCCACGTTGACGATGTAGCGGCTGGGCAGTTCATAACGGGCGTTCACCTTCTGCAGCAGGTCCTCACTTTCGCGCTGCTTGAAGAAGGTGCTGCACGACTGGTAGATGAGCGAGATTTTCTCGGCGGGCACCTGTCCGAATTCCATGATGTCGCGACGAGTACACTCGGAAATGGCAATGATGCGGTCGGCCTCTTTCAGCGTGCGCCGGAATTTCCAGGCATACAGCTTGGTGTCAATCCACTTATAGTATTCGGGATGGCGAAGGAAAATGAGGTCGTGGATGGTGACAACGGTCTTTATTCCACTTCGGTGGATGCCTGTGGGAAGCTCGCCCGAAAGGCCGTGAAAGAGCCTGACGCCATCGCGCTGGAGCTGGCCGACAATGCCATGAGAGCGCCATAAGGCCTTTCCCAATGCCGTCTGGGCATCAGAGAAGCGGTAGTGCAGGTTCGCGGTCTCTGCCAGCTGGCTGCGCAGGTTGTCGTGCCCGGCATCGGGAGCATAAAGCAGCAGGTCGAAGCGGTTGTAGCGGGCCAGGTCGGCCGCCAACGTCCGCCCATAACTGCCAAGTCCGGTGGCATTGCGTACGATGCGCTTGGCATCGAGACCTATTCTTATCGGTTTGTCGTGTTTGTCACCCATCATCCAACACCCGTTGTGTTCTTTTGGCACAAAAGTACGAAGGAATTATGAAACGAGCAAATTTTTGAAAATAATTTTGTTTTTACACTCATTTGCACTATCTTTGTCCCCATGAATGAATCTAACAAGATTTCTGTTGTTATCAACACTTATAACGCTGAGAAACACTTAGAGGAAGTGCTACAGTCTGTTAAGGACTTCGACGAGGTTGTGGTGTGTGATATGGAGAGTACCGACGATACCGTTGAGATAGCAAAGCGATATGGTTGCAAGGTGGTGACGTTTCCCAAGGCTAACCACAAGAGTGCAGAGCCCGCCCGCACATTCGCCATTCAGTCGGCATCCAGCAAATGGGTGCTGGTGGTCGATGCCGATGAACTCGTCACGCCACAACTGCGGAAGGTGCTCTATCAGAAGATTACAGAACCTGGCTGTCCTGAAGGATTCTATATTCCCCGCCAGAACAAGTTTATGGGCGAGTTTGTGCGCGATTTCCATTACGACTTCCAACTGCGCTTCTTCATCCGCGAAGGCACAGAATGGCCGCCTTATGTCCATACCTTCCCCACGGTGCAGGGAAGGGTGGAACGCTTGAAAGCCGACAAGGAAGCACGCTTGCTGCATCTCATGGATGAGACGATGCATGAGTATGTGGCAAAGATGAACGAATATACCGACAATGAGGTGGAGAAGAAACGTGAGAAAGGCTATGGTCTGGGTGCCCTGTTGTGGCGTCCCTTGTGGCGATTCTTCAAGAGCTACGTGATGGACGGAAGTTTCCGCATGGGCACCCGTGGGCTTATTCGCTCTATGCTCGCTGCTGTCTATCAGTTTGTGACGGTTTCGAAAATCATGGAGCAGAAACTACGTGACGACTTGAAAGAGAAAGAATAACGGATTATGGCATTTTACGATATACGTCCCCTTCAACTGAGAATCCTCCGCATCCTCGAAGCTGTGGACACGACTTGCCGGGAGCACGACCTACGCTATTATCTTTGGGCAGGCACGATGATTGGCGCCATTCGTCACAAGGGCTTTATTCCTTGGGATGACGATTTGGATATAGCTATGCCTCGTCCAGATTACGATAAGTTGATAACTC
Source organism: Prevotella sp. (assembly GCA_017538105.1). Classification (GTDB taxonomy): domain Bacteria; phylum Bacteroidota; class Bacteroidia; order Bacteroidales; family Bacteroidaceae; genus Prevotella. The sequence goes on from JAFYJN010000001.1 coordinate 2,544, forward strand.
ATTGCAAGGAGTGGTTGCCTGAACCATTCGAGATTGTTTGCGCAGAAAACGACAACGTATATCCCCTGCCATTTGCAAAGATTCAGGATAGTAGTACCACGCTGATAGAGCGCATGCACCTAAAGTATCTTGGCGGTATCTATCTCGATGTGTTTCCCATCGATGGAGTTCCTAACGGTTGGTTAGCACGCAAATGGCATTTTGGTCGTTATGAATACTATAAACGAGTTCTTTATCTGCTATTCCGTGATCCATATAAGCATGGTCATGGCCCCAGTAGTTGGGTTCCGTTATTGTGCAGGAAAATGTATTCTCTGGCAGAAGTGCAAGGCAAGATACGAAAGATACTGACAAAGTATGATTATTTCGATAGCAAGTATGTGGCAGATTATGATGACGGTTCTAAAGGCGCAATGCTAAAATCAGTATTAGGTTCTCCTACTCCCTATGAGTTCGAAGGAATTAGTGTACTGGGAGTTGAACAATATGATACTTATCTCTCAAATAAATATGGCGATTATATGACGATTCCTGATGGCGACCATCAGCGTCAGCACAATTTCCATCTGCTCGACTTGAATCACTCCTATAAAAACTATCTGTCCGAGTAAACTATGAAGATACTCTATTACACGATATTTGGAATAATGTATGTGTTGTCGCTTTTGCCCTTATGCATACTATATTTGATCAGTGATTTTTTCTTTGTAGTCGTATATTACATCATTCATTACAGGCGAACTGTTGTCAGAACGAACTTAGCAGCTTCATTTCCAGAGAAGAGCAAAGAAGAATTACGAAGCATTGAATGGAGGTTTTATCGGTGCTTGTGTGATTATTTCGTTGAAACTGTCAAGATGATGACGATGAGCGAGAAACAAATGCGTCGTAGAATGGTGTTCAAGGAAATCGAAGTCATTGACAAGTGTATTGGAGATGGGCAATCTGTTGCCGTCAGCCTTGGCCATATTTTTAACTGGGAATGGGTTACATCGTTACCATTCTGGACTCCGTCTGATGCCAAATGTGGCCAAATATACCATGCGTTGGAAAATCAGATGTTTGACCATTTGTTTCTCAGAATACGACAACGATGGGGGTCGGAATGTATAGAAATGAGAGAGATTTTGAGGAAGACCATCGATTACAAACGTAAAGGACAACTCACTATCATAGGTTATATCGGAGATCAGGTGCCACATTGGAACAATATCCATCATTGGTGTCAATTCCTGAATCACGACACACCAGTAATGACTGGAATGGAACGTATAGCTATCAAGAACCATCAAGCTTTGGTTTATCTGAATGTATGTCGAGTGAAACGTGGATACTATGAAGCGGAATTTCAATTGATAACCCAGCAACCTGAGGAACTGAAAGAATTTGAGACGACAGACATTTATTATCGTAAGCTGGAAGAAAACATCCGAATGCAACCTGAGTTGTGGCTTTGGAGCCATAATCGATGGAAACGTACGCGAGAAGAATTCGATAGTCGTTTTAAAGTTGTAAATGGAAAAGTTGTACCCAAATAATTATTGCTATGTTATTTGTCAGGGATAAAGGAAGGATGTGTAATAACATCTTGCAATATGGACATGTATATGCTTGGGGTAGAGAACATCACCGACAAACCATGTCTATGCGATTTGCGTATAAGTATCCGTGGTTTCATATTTGTGAAACACGTTATCATCATTACCTAACTTATGTCTTTGCGAAGTATGGTGCCAAGTTCGGATTGATTCCTGTTGTGAACTTTGATGAGGACGGGAAAGATTATAGCCACGAAGAACAGTTGATGTTAGACAGCCGGATGTTGGTGGTTGGTGGCTGGTACGCTCGTTGGTACGATTTATTCCTGAAATACAAGCCCGAAATACTTCAATTGTTTTCATTCAAGGAAAAAGTAGAATGCAAAGTCGCTGAACTTTTAGGAACGGAAAAGTCGTTGCGTCTGGGCGTTCATATTAGGCGAGGCGATTATGCTTCATTTATGGATGGCAAATTCTTTTATTCTGATGAACAATATATTCACATTATCCAACAGTTCCAATTATTACATCAGGGTGAAAGGCTTATTGTTTACATTTGTGGAAATGATCCACAGATAGAAAAAGATTATTATCATCGGAATTTACCCATGTGCGAGGTGGTTTTTCCCAATGGGAATCCAGCAGAAGACCTTTGCCTTCTCTCTCATTGTGATTACATAATAGGTGCTCCCAGCACATTTTCTTTGGTGGCAACCATGTATCACGACAGTCCTCTTTACTGGATAGAAAACCCCGAAGTGAAGTTGACCTTGGAATCTTTTAAGCATTTCGACGATTTGTTCCGTCGCATATATTGATTTTCAAGGAGTCAATTGATTGTTAATCATTCGCTCCATATATTGTTGAATGATGGCTTTCAGTTCTCGTTCCATAATGAGCCTCTCCCCCGTAGGGATGGGAGATTTTGATGTGTTGTTTATGAGATTGTTTTTCATCAGCGAGTCGGAGAGGGCATACAGGCCCACGGCCTTCTTTCCGTCGAACTGCAGCACATGACCTTTCTTCACAAACTGGTAGATACCGTTCATATAGTTCACCGCCCAAGTGTCCTCAGGCTGCGTGTTGAACAGGTCGATGCCAAAACCAAAATAGGGTTTGGGATAATGAAGCATTCCCATCACAGTGGGCAAAATATCTATTTGTTGCGCTATTTTGTCTTGGATTTCGGGTTGACATTCAGTATTTCCAGGCTCATATATTATAATGGGTGAACAGAAACCACCGAGGTCTGTCTGGTATTCGGGATGGTCAGAAAGATTCGTATGATCACTGGTCAATATAAAAATGGTGTTATTGAACCACGGCTCTTTACTGACTTTCTCGAAGAACTTTCCTATCGCCATGTCTGTATAGCGAATACACTTGTGGATGATAATACCTTCTTCGGGATATATATCTTTATATTTATCGGGAATTGCATAGGGATGATGGCTGCTGGCAGTAAAGACGGCAGTCATAAACGGCTCTTTCATTTCCGACATTTTCGTGGCAAAATATTGCAAGAAAGGTTCATCCCATATTGCCCACATTCCATCGAAATCATTATCACCGCCAAAACGGCTGTCAGCATTATAGTCCTCTCTTCCATAATAATCCTTGAATCCTGTGGCACGGGCAAAAGCTTGAAATCCCATCGAACCGCGTTGAGCACCATGGAAGAAAGCCGTTTGATACCCCTCTCCCGCTAACAAAGAGGTAATACCACTAACATGATTCATGGAGGCTGGTGTTAAGAAAAACGGCTCGACAAACATGGGAATGCTACTGAGGATAGAAGGCATTCCATCAATACTCTTTCGACCATTACAATAGGAATACTTAAACGTAATGCTTTTGGC
>JAFYJN010000022.1 GCA_017538105.1 Prevotella sp.
CTTCCATCCCACATAGGGGAACGGGACGCCGCCCTGACTCGGACATACAACCGCAGGCCGAAACCCGCGATGAAGCCGAGCCGCTTCTTGTACTACTTCTCTGTCTTATGTAATCCTTTCAAAGAACTCTTTCTCATACGCTTCCAAGGGGAGTCCCCTCGAAAGCGGATGCAAAGGTACTGCTTTTACATAAAACCACCAAATTTTTAAATGGAAAAATGAAAGAAAAATGTAAAATTTTCCGTTTTGTTGACAAAAATACACTTATTGAGGTGGAAAGAATGTTGAAATTCCGCGCCAATTCTCATTTTTCGCACGCATATTATAATAAATAGGTACGCAAAAAAGAGGAATAATTCTGCTGAAAAATAGTGCCTTCGCATAAAAAATTGGCACAATTATTGCAATTACAACAGAAAAGGAGTATATTTGCAAACGAATAGGTTATCAAACCATTACAACTACAAACAAAAATTAGATTATGGAATATCAAGATTTGGAGAGAATGATCAATGAAAGGGAAAGAAGTCTGTCACTGGCCTTTCCCGCACTGATGCGTAAAGTATATGTCTGGATGACACTCGCACTTGTCATCACAGCCATCACAGCCTATGGGGTAGCCTCATCGCCTGCCCTACTGAGTCTGATTTATTCGAGCAAGTTCACCTTCTTCGGCCTCATCATCGTTGAGTTGGCGTTGGTGTTCTTCCTCTCGGCTCGCATTCAGAAGTTGTCGCTGACGACAGCCACGTTGTGTTTTATCCTTTATTCGGTCATCAATGGTGCCACAATGGCATCCATCTTTGCCATCTACTCGACGAGTGTGATTGCAAAGACATTCTTCATTACAGCAGGAACATTCGCCGTTATGGCTGTATTCGGATATTTCACGAAGAGCGACCTGACATCGTGGGGCAAACTGGGAATAATGGCGGTCATCGGTCTTATCATCGCCGGCATCGTGAACATGTTCTTGAAGAGTCCCATGATGGACCTTGTGATTTCAGGCGTTGGCGTATTGGTGTTCGTAGGATTGACAGCCTACGACTCGCAGAAGATCAAGCGGATGCTGGCCATGCAAGTCGATATGGATGAAGGTGCTCAGAAAGTGGCTTTGATGGGTTCGCTGGCACTATATCTCGACTTCGTCAACCTGTTCCTCTATCTGCTCCGTTTCTTTGGACGAGGTGGTGATTGATTGACAGGGACAAGAAAAACAATAAGAACTAAATCTATGCTAATAACTTAAAGAGAGAGAGTATGAAAAAAGCAAAAATCTTTATGGCAGGGCTGGTATGTCTGGCACTGGCCAGTTGTGGAACTATGGCAGATGGTTCTGGTGGAAACATTTTGGGTAGCATCTTCGGAGCCGCCACCAACGGACAATCGTTGGGCAACATCCTCATCAGTGTTATCGGACTTGACAAACCCTCACAAGCCGAGCTCATCGGCACATGGTATTATCAGCAGCCGGGAGTGGCCTTCACAAGCGAGAACCTATTGGCAAAGGCTGGTGGTGAGGTGGCAGCATCGAAAATCCGCGAGGAGTTGAATACGTATTACAAACAGTTTGGTGTTTCATCGAGCAACACCATCATCCAGTTCAACCAAGACAACACCTTTGCAGGGAAGATCCTCGGCAAGAGCATCAGCGGCACCTATACCTACGATCAGCAGACTTGTCAGATTACGCTGAAGACTCTGCTCTTCACAATGCCCGCCTATGCCAAGCGCACCGTGAATGGAATGAGTGTGCTCTTCGAGTCGAAGAAACTGCTCACCGTGCTGCAGACCGTGGCTGCCATCAGTGGAAACGCCACATTGCAAACCATCGGCGACCTAAGCACCAACTACGATGGTGTTCGCCTTGGATTCGACATGAAGAAATAAACGATTATTCTGCCTGTTTCTATAGCTTTGACAGGAAACGGTCGCGGTCGACGATATAACGAATATGTTCGCCCTCACCGATGATTGTTTCGCCCTGCAAAGCAACAATATGGAAGGTCAGTTTGCGACCATCCATCTCAACAAGTTCGGCAGTAGCTGTAATCTCAGCACCCACTGGAGAAGGCTTCAGGTGGGTGCTTTTTATATATCCGCCCACGCTGGCCTGTTCGGCAGGGATGTCCTGATCAACCGCCAGCAGAGCGGCATTCTCCATCAAAGCGAGCATGATGGGAGTGGCCAACACTTGCATATCTCCCGAGCCAATGGCAGCGGCGGTGTGCTGTTCTTCTACTATCAAAACACTGGTGTGGGTAAGTCCGAGGTGTAACATGAAGGAAATTAAAAATGAAAAATTAAAAATGAAAATCTGGGACCATCTCGAAATGAAGGGTGGAACCATTCAGGATGTCTTCATGGGAGATGGAGAAAGGGGAGTGTATCGAGGAAGAAGTCGAGGGGAGCGGTTGCCCGTTGAGAGTCACCTTGCGAACATAAATGTTCTCAGGACTGGCATTGGGGGCTTCGATGATGAAACGATGACCATTCTCCAAGTTAAGCGTCACACATTTGAACGTTGGTGAAGCCAGTTCATAGCGGGTGGTGGCAGGACAGACAGGATAGAAACCCATAGCCGCAAAGAGATACCACGCCGACATCTGCCCCGCATCGTCATTACCCGAAAGACCTCCTGGGGTATCGTTGTATTCGGTATCAAGAATGTGGCGTACCCATTGTTGGGTTTTCCACGGATGAGCCGTGTAGTTGAAAAGGAAAGGAATTTGATGGCAGGGTTCGTTGCCGTGCCAATAA
>JAFYJN010000023.1 GCA_017538105.1 Prevotella sp.
AGGGCCGTAAGCAAACACCTGTCTTTAGCCGCCCTGCGGACGGCTGACGGTTCTTTTGACTTCACCACTGGCCATGCAAAGCATGGCCGGCTTCCTGTACTACTTCTCTGTCTTCATGTAAATTTCTCAAAGAACTCTTTCCTTTTACTTCCGAAACCCAAATTTTTGGCCGAAAGCGGATGCAAAAGTACAACATTTGAAAATGCCTTCCAAATTTTCATGCACTTTTTTTTCAAAAAGAATGAAAATTTTCGGATTTCTTTACAAAACTGACTTTTTTACTGTTGATATTTGCAACTCAAGAATAGCTTTATTAGACATTTGATGCCCATTAGGCCTTCCCACAGGAGGTAATATGACACCCTTCCAACCTACCCAAAGGAAGGGATTCTGTGCACCCACAAACGTCTCCCTAAACTTAGAGAGAATTCGTTAGTTTGGGAGGTATTGACATGAGCATATTTTAAAAGGAAAAGAGAACAATATGAGCCCGCTTGAATAAGCAGGCTCATATACCTTATATAATATAAAGAAAAGAAACTATTGTCTTATTTTTCAAACTCAATGGTTTGAATAAGTCGGAAGTTGATGACTTCAAGGTCCGTCATATCGAGTGTCCGTGAACCTGTCGGTTTATACCAAGGTTGTCCATTGAAATAATTTTGGTATGCCGGGTCGAGGATAGGCAGTCCGTGCCGGGCATACATCTCCCACTGCATCAGACGAAGCGCATTCTTTGGAAACCTCTCAAGCATTCCCCGTGTCAGCGGCACCACCGACGCGAAGCTGTAGAATCCGTCGAGTTCTGGATAGCCGTCATCCAACTTGGTGAGTGTGAAATAAGACCCACAGAAAGGATTATAACCCACCCCATCGTGGAGATGAGCCACCACAGTTACCCCCTGCTCACGCAAAGAGACATCCCATTGAGTGGGACCGGGCAACGAGGCGTGACCTCCCCTACCCCTCAACAAGCTTTCCTGCCGTGCCTCTTCGAACTCTCGTTGCGACACCTCACGCCCATCAATCGAATACACATCCTTCCCTCCCTTTTTCTCTACGTTGAGGGAAGGCATCCTCACCTATTTGATACGACTATTTCCGAAGAAGATACTACTTCCATCTATCGTATAATCTCCCGGGTCAGTTCCACGTTCCACCATATTACCGTAGACGTTGGGGCCAAACAGCACCTTCGCTCCCACGGAAGCCAAAGAATTGGGATATGACGCCTCGCCCTCGTCAACAGAGAAGAGCTCATACACGCCATCATAGATGATATGGAGGTCGCGTTCCATCATATCATCGAAATTGCCCGCTGCATCCTTCACGCGCACAAAAGTGTCTTTTGTCTTTTGTTTCTTGTCACGGAACACGAGTAAGTCCCACCCGCCGATGATTTCGCGGGTCACTTCTTCTTTGGAACCTTTTACCGTTAGTTTTCCGTTCTTTCTGACAAGGACCTTATTACGTGGGGGTTGAAGGGGCAACGCTCGCATACTGACACTTTCCAGAAAGACATTCCCCGCACCTTCGGAACGCAACATATACACATAATAACCGTCTGTCCACAAGGTTTGCGACCCGAAGAAAGCGTCGGAGAGGTCACCCACCTGGGCATACTGCCGACTCCACTCTATCTGTGTTGCGCGGTCGACCGACACCGCCACCTGCGCCATGGCCATGGAGCCGCACATCATCGCAGCCACCACCATTAAAAATGAGAGTATGTTCTTATTCATGTCTTGTAAGTATTGATTATCATGTTATTAACATGCAAAGATAGTAAAAAAAAGTATTTGAATGGCTCTTTTACGCGAAAAAAAAGTATTTTTGCAAGGTGAAACGATATTTCGTTTATCTCTTCATCCTTGGCGGTCTACTGCCCTTGCATGCGCAGATGCACCGCTACAACCTCGACTTCGAGTTGTCGGCCCATCATTTCGTCGACACCATTCCCATCGAGTTTGAGGACGACCAAGTATATATCACCGCCACCATCAACGGCCAGCACTACCGTTTCAACCTCGACACTGGTTCGAGCCAGGGCATCGCCTATTCCAACGGACATATGCCCTACGGGCGTGTACTGGGGAAAGTGGAGTCGCGCGATGCCAACGGCCACATCGACACCATCCAGGCCGTTGCATTCCCCACATTCCGCATTGGGCACATCACCATTCGCGGCTACAGCGGATCGCTTCTACGTCACCACACCACCCAGCCCAAATACGACGCCATCATCGGTTTCGACCTGTTCAACAAGGGATTGAACGCCAAGATTGACACCCGACAGGGCTATCTCATCCTGACCGATATACGCGACTATTTTGAGCAAGAACCCGGCTACCGTTTCAAATACCGTCTGTTGCGCTTTGTTCCCAACGTACGTCTTACCCCCTACCCTGGTTGTTCCGACGAAGCGCTTTTCGACACTGGCAGCAGGCGTCTGTATGTAATGGGCAACCGTAGCCTCTCGCTTTTCGAGGAGAAAGTACCCGGCATCACCAGCCAGGTGGAAGGTAGGAGTCATGGTCACCGTGCCATCGGCTCGTTCGGTACCGAGCGTGCCGACCAAGTGAGCTTTCTCTGGCTTGACGGTTTTCAGTTAGGCAACTTTTTCTTCAACGACTACCATACGATGACCACCCAGGGCTATTCCCGTATCGGTGGTGAGTTGTTGCGTTACGGCAGCCTGGTGGTCAACCCCAAGCGCAAGCGTTTCACCTTTCAGCCCTACAATGGACAAGAAGCCGTACTGGTAAGCAACAAACAGATGAACATCGCCTTTGTACCCAAGAACGGTCTTCCCTGCGTGGGACTGGTGTGGGAAGGCAGCGTACATTACCGCAATGGTTTCCGACAAGGCGATGTCATCATACAGATTGACGGTCGACCCATCCGTTCGTTCGCCGAATTCCAGCGTTATCCCTTCGTCGAAGGACGTGAGCATACTTTCATGGTGCGCGACACGCAAGGATTATTGCATGAAGTGGTGAGCGTGAGATAAGAGAAGCATCATCCCATATCCATATTCAATATTCAATTGTCAACATCCAATTTTCGATATCCTTTATGACCGAGCACGAACTTTTTTTGAAAAACGTAGCCTTGCTCTCTCACGACACGACAGTAGACGAGGAGAGCGTCCCCTGCGCCACATCGTCGTTGCCATCTGTGGAGACCCTCTCCGAGATTGTCGACCTGGTGAAAGGTCTTGTTTTCCCCGGCTATTTCGACGAGCGTCAAGAAGAGGGCGCCCTGCGTGAATACCATACCGGTGTGAAGCTGGAACGTCTGAGCGCCCTGTTGCGCGAGCAAATACGTTTTGCCATGCGTTTCCAAAAGGCCGATGTTACGGACGCCACCGTTGCCGCCGACACAAGAGCTCTTCGTTTCATCGACCGGCTGCCGGAGCTACGCCGCGTAATATACACCGACGTGCGCGCCATCTTCGACAACGACCCTGCCGCCCATACCATGAGCGAGGTAGTGTTCTGCTATCCTGTGGTCCAAGCTATGATCCACTACCGCATGGCTCATGAGCTGCATACGATGGATGTGCCCGTGCTGCCACGAATCATCACCGAAATGGCACATTCCGCCACTGGTATCGACATCCACCCCGGCGCCACCATCGGCGAATATTTCTCCATCGACCACGGCACAGGTGTCGTCATTGGCGAGACCACCATCATAGGACACCATGTGACACTCTACCAGGGAGTGACCTTGGGAGCGCGGAGCATCCAAGGCGACCCGTTGCGACGTGACGACGACACGCCGCGCCATCCTGTCATTGAAGACCGAGTGACCATTTATTCCAACTCCACCCTTTTGGGGCGCATCACCATCGGCCACGACACCATCATTGGCGGCAACGTATGGGTCACGCACAGCGTTCCCCCATACTCACGTATCTTGCAGAGCAAAGCCCTGGATGTGTCGTACACCGACGGGGCGGGAATTTGAAAGATTAAAAGATTAGAAAATTACAAGATGTAAAGATTAAAAAGCGAAAAGCGAAAAAATCCCAATAGGCATGGTTGCCTATTGGGATTTTTTGTGGAGTGTCACCAGGAGGTATCAACTCTCCGGTGCTTGTTCGATAAGTTCCATGAACTGGTCGAGTTTCGGTGTGATGATAATCTGCGTGCGACGGTTACGTTGACGTCCCACCTCCGATGTGTTGTCGGTCAGAGGATTATATTCGCCTCGTCCACCAGCAGTGAGCCGTTTGGGATCAACGCCATAGTTATTTTGCAGGAATTGTACTACACTCGATGCACGCAAACAGGAGAGGTCCCAGTTGTTGCGGATATTCTCGCGTGAGATGGGCACATCGTCGGTGTTACCCTCCACAAGCACATCGTAGTCCTTGTAGTCCATGATGATTTTGGCAATCTTGCTCAGCGTCTCCGCCGCGCGGTCATTAATCTCATAGCCACCGCTGCGGAACAGCATATTGTCGGCCAACGAGATGTACACCACTCCTTTGAGCACCTGCACATCCACCTCGCGCAGCTCCTCCTTGCTGAGCGAACGCGTGAGATTGTTGGTAAGCACCATATTGAGCGAGTCGCTCTTGCTTTTCACCTCCACCAAGTGGCGGATATACTGGTTCGACTCATTGATCTGGTCCACCAGCTTGTCGATGCTCACATTGTTCTGGCTGGCATTGGTCAAGCTCAGGTCAAGCGTTCTTTGCAATCGTGCATAGTCGCGTTTCACCTGTGCCAGTTGCTCTTCGAGGCTGGTCACACGCGTAGTGGCTGCAGCCAATTGCTCCTTCGTTTCCTGATAATTGTTCGTGATGGTCCTGTTCTCCTCTTGGCAAGCCAACAACTCTTTGCTGCTTGAACATCCACTGAGTGCCACGGCACCCACCATCAACGACATAATGAATACATTCTTTTTCATACTTCTATTTTGGTTGGTTGATAATCTGTTTCGTTGCAAATGTACACATATAACGGAGAAAACCGCAAAACATTGGAGCGGATTATAGATTTTTAACCAAGATTATAAATATAGGAGACCATTCTATATAAGATATCGGCGGGGAACCTCTATATTGAGGAACCCCGCCGATTCATCTTTCTATAGCCTTTGAAATTCATTCATTGTCCCACACGTTGGGATTGACAGGTGCATTACTGTTGTAATCTTCCCAAGCGTTTGTGGAGTTACCCAAAGCACCACCCGGATCCTGTGGATCATCGGTGTGGACAGTGGTAGATGTCTGTTCGTTATCATCCATCAACGACGGACTGAACAGAAAAGTTTTTGATTGCGGTTCTAAATACTCTTTTTTCATTTTATATTTAAAGTTTAGACCCATCCCGCCTTGTGGCGAAGGTGGTTATTTATTTAATAACGATTTTTTGTCCTTTCACGATATACACACCTTTTTGCGTCGGTTTGCCGTCGAGTTTTTGTCCATCGAGGGTGTAGTATGAATCGTCAGAATTGTCATTTGTGAATTCAGAATTTTCAATACCTGTCGTCTCCTCATCCTCGAACTCCAACATGATGGGACCAGCCTGGGCCGACACCACCCATGTGGGGAGCGAGAGATAAGCCTTGCCACCATCGAGATAGCCATCGGCGGTTAGGTAGAATCCGATGCCTTGTGAGCCGTTCTTGAGGATGAAATTGGTATTGGTGTCTGTGGTTTGATAAATATAAGTGCGTTCTGTCACTCCCACAAGCAGGTTGTGGAGATACCAACTTGTCTCTTGCACGGGGATGGTGTAAGTGCCTTTCTTGCCCTTGATATAGAGTCCTGTTCCCGCAGGTGCCTCTTCCACGCGCGTAAGCACCAACTTGCCATTCGACGAGTTGAAACCGCTGGCGATATATGCTTTCATGCCCGTGACATTCGCGAAGTTGAGGTCATAGGAACTGGCGAAGGTGCTTACTCCCGCATTGCCAATGGTAAGGGTCACATCGGTGACATCAACTATTGACTCGATATTCCCGAAGTCCTGCCAATAGGGCGCCGCCTGATACGTTCTCTTCGTACCGTACGGCACATACAAGGTTGCGTTGGCGGCATTGCTGAACGTATTCCAGCTGATTTCCGGCGGTGTCGTAGCGTAACTATACACCGTTGTCAGGTTCGAGCAGTTATAGAATGCTTCATTACCAATATATATCACCGTCGAGGGGATGGATACAGTGTTCAGATTCTGACAATATGAGAACGCGCCTAAATTAATCACCAGCAACCCTTCGGGGAGGGTTATTTCCGTCAGTCCCGTCCCTAAGAAGGCATTATCGCCGATGCCTGTCACACTTTCGGGGATGTCTATCTCTGTCAGACCAGAGAAATTGTAAAAAGCCTTTTCACCGATGATTGTCACGTCGTCAGGAATGACGGTGTTCGGGCATCCCTGTATGAGGACATCTCCCTCCTTCTGTATGATGGCGTTGCAGTTGTTGCGTGAGTCGTAGTTGGGGTTATTGGCGTTGACCTCTATTGATGTCAGATTATTACAGAATGCGAAGGGTGCCACGCCGATATTTGTCACGTTTTGGGGAATGGTCACGCTGGTCAGTCCTGTAGTTTGGAATGCGCCGTCGCCGATGGTGGTCAAGGAAGCGGGGAAGGTGATACTGGTCAGTACTTGGCAACCATCGAACGCCATCATACCGATGCTTGTCACATTGGAGGGCGAACTCGATGTGCTACTAAAGGTGATACCTGTCAGATCGCCGCAATTAAAGAATGCCATGTCGCGTATGGCCGTCACGGGCATACGAGTTATGGTACCCGTGATTCTATCTCTCTCAAGAACTACCTGTGGTATGGTGATGTTGCCGGAATAGTCGTCGGGCAGCACCTCCAAGTGGTCATCGGCAACATAATGCAGGTAACGTATTCCGCTCCTGGTCATGTACGTCACGTTATCATCCGAGACATTTAAATTGCCCCAATTTGCCGCCGTCTCGAAGGCTTCCTTACATCCACTTGGTACAAAGAGGTCGATTGGTTTGAATGGCGTGAAGAATACGTTTGCGGGCAAGTCGATGGGTGTCTGCATCTTGCAGATGATGGTTCCTATTCTCAGACACAAGAAGAAGGCCATTTCTCCGATGCTCTCCACGCTCGATGGGATCCACAAGTCATACAGATTCATGTTGAAACTGAATGCATTCGCTCCGATGGTTTTCAGTCCGTTGGGGAACGAGACGTGTTTGATGTCATTGTAACAGAACGCTCCATCCCCGATGGTCTCCAGACTTGTCGGCAGGGTGATGCTTGTCAGTGAATTGTTCGCGAAAGCGTAGCTACCGATACTCTTGATAGTATTGGGCAGCGATACGCTTGTCAGTTGACAGTATTGGAATGCCGCATCGTCGACGCTTGTCACAGAATAGGTATTGGTTTCATACCAACCTGTGTCTGACAGAAGTTCCTTCTTGACGATGGTGGCGGGCACGGTTACGTCGCCAGTACGCGGACATGCTATCACGGCCGCCTCGTTCGTCTGGTCGTTGTAACTGAATATCAGACCGTCAACCACGTCTGGTGACAACAATTCCGTTTCGGTATGCCTCGTCACCTTGAAACTGATGTCGTCGAAATAATATGTGTTCGAGTTCGGGTCGAAATTCGAGTTTGAGTCAACATTCAATACGAAACCGATGGTCTGCGGGTTGCCAAAATCCGAACCATTCAACATTCCTTGAGTAAGGGTTCCCGTATAGGTAAACGTTTGCCATTCGGTGGTTAAATTTATAAAATCCACCGCATTATAGTAAATATACTGACCGGGCTGGCGATGGAACTGGCCTAGAATTTTTGCTGCCCTGCCGGCCTTGGCCCGCATGGAGAAAGTGTAACTGTCACCCACACTGACTTCATCGTCCAACTGGATGAAGAACATGGAATCCCATTCATTGTCGGCATTATCTATGGACACGATCTTCACAAATGAATTGCCCGATTGGGTGACGATATCGCTACTGCTTATGGGTACTGGACCATTGCCGACACTCTTATGGAAAGGCCAGATGTCTGTTCCTGTGAATGAACCGTTCGTCACCAGTTCCACAGGTTCCGGCGTGGCTGGTATTAACGTTTCGAAGGTGATGTCATCGAAATAATAGGTGACGGTGCTCTCGTCACCGTTCAAATTGAAAGCGATGACCTGTTTCCCAGCCATATCGCCATCTACGACACCCGTACTGACAAACGTCTTCCAGGAAGTGGTCAGTTCAAAATCTCCCACCCCTTTCCAAGTTTCCCATCTTCCTATTTCAGGTTCAAGCCAACTTCCGATGGTCACTGCCCTGGTGGCCCTTGCCCGCATGGTGAACCTGAAACTGGCTCCTTCCGTCAACGTTTGGGGCAGAACGACGAAAAACTGGGTGTCCCAATTGCTCTCAGCATTATCTACTGAGACGATGGTCGCACATGGATTACTCGAAATCACAGCGATGTCGTCGCTGGTCAAGCCGCTTAATTCATTATTGGCTAACTTATAGAATGCCGACAGGTCGGTGCCGGAAAAGTCGCCGTTCGTAACCAGGTTATCAGCCGAAGCCGTGATGCCGAACAGCAAACTGGCAAATAATAAAGATAATAGTTTTTTCATATTGTTAATTAAGTTTGTGAGTTGTGAGTTGATGAGTATGATAGTCAATTAATTGGGAAAATGACACTGTTATGAATGCATTTCTGGCGTAATATGCCAAATTGCGGTGCAAAATTAATACAAATGTATGCATCCCAAGCCTATAGGTCTATTAATAAGTGTTAAACGAGGGTAAAATGGGGAAGAAAAAGTATGAAAAGTGTGGGTTTGTATATATTTCTTTCCCCAGGAAAAAAAACAAATAAATTTGGCTTTTCGCTCGCTTATTCGTAACTTTGCAGAAAAATAAGCAAACATATACATTGATTTACATGATACGTTTTTTTAAAACACCCTCTGACAGTATAATAGGAGTAGGCTCGGAGCAGCCCATCCACGTAAACGACATCGAAAAACTATGTTGGCTCTTCGGCGAAGCGCAGGTTATTGACAGCGAAACGATGGAAGGATTTTTCATCGGTCCGCGTCGCGAGATGATAACCCCTTGGAGTACCAATGCCGTGGAAATCACCCAAAACATGGGAATCGTCGGCATCAGCCGCATCGAGGAATTCTTCCCTGTGAACAGCGAGGATGCCGACCATGACCCGATGCTACAACGCATGTACCGTGGTTTGGACCAAGAGGTGTTCACCACCCATCGCCAGCCCGAACCCATTCGTCGGGTGGATGATCTGGAAGCGTATAACGAACAGGAGGGCCTGGCTCTCTCCGCCGAGGAGATTGACTATCTGCACCATATTGAGCAACAGCTGGGCCGTCCGCTCACCGACTCTGAAATTTTCGGTTTCGCGCAGATTAACAGCGAGCACTGCCGCCATAAGATTTTCGGCGGCACCTTCATCATCGACGGAGAGGAGAAGGAGTCATCGCTCTTCGCAATGATCAAGAAGACGACAAAGGAAAACCCCAACCGCATCCTCTCCGCCTACAAGGACAATGTGGCCTTCGCCCGTGGACCGAAGGTGGAGCAGTTTGCCCCCAAAGACCAGTCCACCGCCGATTTCTTTGAGGTAAAAGAGGTGGAGAGCGTCATCTCACTGAAGGCCGAGACCCATAACTTCCCCACTACAGTGGAGCCTTTCAACGGTGCGGCCACCGGTACTGGCGGCGAGATACGCGACCGCATGGGCGGCGGTGTCGGATCCTGGCCCATCGCCGGTACCGCCGTCTATATGACCGCCTATCCCCGGTTGAAAGACGATGCGGGCGATGACATTGTCCTGCGCGACTGGGATGCCATTCTCCCGGTTCGCCAATGGCTTTACCAAACCCCCGAACAGATACTCATCAAAGCATCCAACGGTGCCTCCGACTTCGGCAATAAATTCGGCCAGCCGCTTATCTGCGGCTCCGTGCTCACTTTCGAACATCAGGAGGGTGAAGAAAAGTACGCTTACGACAAAGTCATCATGCTGGCCGGCGGCGTAGGCTACGGCACCCGTCGCGACTGTCTGAAGCGCGAGCCCCAAAAAGGCAACAAGATTGTGGTTGTCGGTGGCGACAACTACCGCATCGGTCTGGGCGGTGGCAGCGTGTCGTCAGTGGATACCGGACGCTACAGCAACGGCATCGAGTTGAATGCCGTGCAACGCGCCAATCCCGAGATGCAAAAGCGCGCCTATAACCTCGTGCGCGCCCTCTGCGAGGAAGAAGTAAATCCCGTGGTGAGCATCCACGACCATGGCTCGGCCGGCCATCTGAACTGTCTCTCCGAATTGGTGGAGGACTGCGGCGGTCGCATCGATATGGCGCAGTTGCCCATCGGCGACAAGACCCTTTCGGCCAAGGAGATAATCGCCAACGAGAGTCAGGAGCGTATGGGCCTGCTCATCGACGAGCAGCATATCGAACATGTGAGGAAGATTGCTGAGCGTGAGCGCGCTCCCCTGTACGTGGTAGGCGAGACCACTGGCGATGCCCATTTCTCTTTTGTCCAGGCCGATGGAGTGAAGCCCTTCGACCTCGATGTGGCCCAGATGTTCGGCCATTCGCCGAAGACCATCATGCGCGATGAGACCGTGGAGCGCCATTATGAAGAAGTGAAATATGCAGAGGGTGCAGAGAACCCCGAGAAACTGAATGAATATGTGGAGCGTGTGCTCCAGATGGAGGCCGTGGCCTGCAAGGACTGGCTCACCAACAAGGTAGACCGCTCCGTGACTGGCAAGATAGCCCGTCAGCAGTGTCAGGGACAGTTGCAGTTGCCCCTCTCCGACTGTGGTGTGGTGGCCCTTGACTACCGTGGCAAGAAAGGCATCGCCACCGCCCTCGGCCATGCCCCGCAGGCCGGTCTTGCCAACCCGGAAGCGGGCAGTGTGCTGTCCGTAGCCGAGTCATTGACCAACATCGTGTGGGCACCTTTGGCTGATGGATTGCGCGGTGTGTCGCTTTCTGCCAACTGGATGTGGCCCTGCCGTTCACAGAAAGGCGAGGATGCCCGTCTGTACCGTGCCGTGGAAGCCCTGAGTGACTTCTGCTGCCAGTTGAAAGTAAACGTCCCCACGGGCAAGGACTCCCTCTCCATGAGCCAACAATATCCCAACGGCGACAAAATCATTGCCCCGGGCACTGTCATCGTCACCTCAGGCGGTGAGGTGAGCGACATCCGCAAGGTGGTGTCGCCTGTCATCGTCAACGACAAGAACTCATCACTCTATCATATCGATTTCAGCTTCGACGAGCTGCGCCTCGGCGGCTCTGCCTTCGCCCAATCGCTGGGTAAGGTGGGCGATGACGTGCCCACCGTGGCCAATGCCGACTACTTCGCTGAGTGCTTCGAGGCCGTGCAAGACCTTATCCGTCGTGGGTGGGTGATGGCCGGTCACGACATCAGTGCCGGCGGCTTGGTGACCACCCTGCTGGAGATGTGCTTTGCAAATACCACGGGTGGTATTCACATCAACCTGCACGACATCAATGGCGACATCGTGAAGATTCTCATGGCCGAGAACCCCGGCGTGATTATCCAAGTATCCGACAAGCATAAAGACGAGTTGCGGGCCTACTTCGAGGAATTGGGTATCGGCTATGCCAAGATTGGCTACCCCACCCCCAAGGAGCGCACATTGACCGTGAAGAAAGGCGACTTCGAACATTCGTTCGACATCGATGCACTGCGCGACGTGTGGTATTGCACCTCCTACCTCCTTGACCGCAAGCAGAGCCGCAACGGCCGTGCCCGTATGCGTTTCGACAATTACAAACAGCAGCCTGTTGACATCGTGCTGAATCGCCATTTCAGTGGTCGCCTGTCGCAGTTCCACCTCAGTGCCGACCGCAACAAGCGTAGCGGTATCACCGCTGCCATCATCCGCGAAAAAGGTACGAATGGTGAGCGTGAGATGGCCTATTCGCTTTATCTGGCCGGCTTCGACGTGAAAGATGTGATGATGACCGACCTCATCAGCGGTCGTGAGACCCTCGACGACGTGAACATGATTGTGTTCTGTGGCGGTTTCTCCAACAGCGACGTGTTGGGTTCTGCCAAGGGCTGGGCGGGAGCTTTCCTCTACAACCCCAAGGCCAAGGAAGCCCTCGACCGTTTCTATGCCCGCAAGGACACCCTGTCGCTGGGTATCTGCAACGGCTGTCAACTGATGGTGGAACTGAACCTCATCAACCCCGAACATGAACAACGGGCCAAGATGTTGCACAACGACTCTCGTAAGTTCGAGAGTGCCTACCTGGGACTCGACATTCCCGAGAACAAGAGCGTGATGTTCGGCTCGCTCAGCGGCAGCCGTCTTGGCATCTGGGTGGCCCACGGCGAGGGTAAGTTCCACCTGCCCGAGTCTGAAGACAAATACCATGTGGTGGCCAAATACGCATATGCCGACTATCCCGGTAACCCCAACGGTTCGGATCACAGCGTGGCAGGTATCTGCTCTGCCGACGGCCGTCACCTGGCTATGATGCCCCACCTGGAGCGTGCCATCTTCCCCTGGCAGTGCGGCTGGTATCCCGAACGCCGTCGCAATGACGAGGTGACACCCTGGATTGAAGCTTTCGTCAATGCAAGAAAGTGGATTGAGAAGGAAGGAGCAAGGGGCAGGGAAGATTAAATAATTAAAAAATTAAAAGATTAAAGGAGCAAGTGGGCTGTTGTCTAAACTCCTAAACTCCCAAATTCCCAAATTCCTAAATTCTTAACTCAATAACTCTTCATCGCGTAGCGACCATTCAACACTCAACATTCAACACTTAACATCCAACATGAACATATATTGGGACTGTTTTAAGACCTTCATGAAGATAGGTGCCTTCACTTTGGGAGGCGGCTATGCCATGATACCCATCATCGAAAGCGAGGTGGTAGAGAAGCATGGGTGGGTGTCGAAGGAAGAGTTTCTCGACCTCATTGCCATCTCACAAAGCTGTCCCGGCGTGTTCGCCATTAATATCAGCGTGTTCATTGGCTACAAGCTGCGTAAGATAAAAGGGGCGCTCTGCACTGCACTGGGCACCGCCCTGCCCTCGTTCCTCATCATCCTGCTCATCGCCATGTTCTTCGTGCAGTTTAAGGACAATAAGGTGGTAGCAGCCATGTTCAATGGCATCCGTCCCGCCGTGGTGGCTCTCATCGCCGTTCCCACGTTCAACATGGCCAGAAGAGCCAAGATTACCCTTACCAACTGTTGGATTCCCATCCTGTGTGCCATCCTGATTTGGCTGTTGGGCGTGAACCCCATCTTCGTCATCCTGGGTGCCGGTCTGGGAGGATATATGTACAGTAAACTCATCAAACCCACCGAGTCATGATATTCCTCAAGCTGTTCATCACATTTTTTGAAATCGGACTCTTCGGGTTCGGCGGTGGCTACGGCATGCTCTCACTCATCCAGACCGAAGTGGTACACCACCATGCCTGGGTGTCGACAGCTGAGTTCACCAATATCGTGGCTGTGAGCCAGATGACTCCTGGCCCCATCGGCATCAACTCGGCCACCTACTGCGGCTATTCGGCCATCCATAATGCCGGGATGGGCGAAGGCTGGGCTATTTTGGGCAGTGCAACCGCCACCTTCGCCCTGGTGTTGCCATCGTTCATCTTGATGATTCTCATTGCCAAAATGTTCATGAAATATATGAACACACCCATCGTGAATGACATTTTCAGTGTGCTTCGTCCCACCGTAGTGGGATTGCTCGCTGCCGCTACACTCCTGCTCATGAACAGCGAGAATTTTTCTACGCCGAGCATCGACCCCTGGCACTTCTGGATCAGCGTGGCCCTGTTCGCTGCTACATTCTTCGGTACAATGTTCTTGAAAATCAACCCCATACGAATGATAGGCTATGCAGCCTTTGCCGGTCTGCTACTCCTCTACTAACCAATTAACCGTTACTCCTATGAAAAAAATCCTGTCCACCCTCCTACTGTTCTGCATGGCAATGACGCTCCATGCCCAAGATAACGACACCGAGACTCCCAACATGCTGCGTTACTACCTGCATGACGGCACCATCTATGACGTGCCTATGTACCGACTCGACCGCTTACAACGTGTGGGTACCATCGGTTGGAACAACATTTTCAATGATGGTGAACCCAACGTGAGTATCCTGTTCAGTCAGTTAGACAGCGTGGTGTTTGTTTATGACCCGTCAGCTGTCAAGCCCTTTGACAATAACATCAACAAAAACACCGACAGGCGTGCTACGGGAATGGAGTTTCCACATCTCATGGGCGATGCCATGAATATCATCTCACAGCCCTCCACCCAACAACTGGGCATCACCTATTCCCTGGAATGGGACTGTACAAAACGTGCCCAGCGGTGGACCTGCTACCAGATGCACAACGGACTACCCAACAACAACGTGGGTCGTAACGACTCTTGGAGCGTCGACCCCAACATCCCCTCACAGTACCAGACTGACAATAGCGATTATAAGAATTCGGGGTTCTCGCGCGGCCACATGTGTCCCTCGTCGGACCGTCAGACTACAGTGGAGCAGAACAAGCAGACGTTCTACTACAGCAACATGCACCCACAATACCAGAACCATAATGGTGTGCTTTGGGCCAAGATGGAGCAGCAGATTACCAATACTTGGGATAAATCTTCGTTCCGCGACACACTGTATGTGGTGAAGGCGGGTACTATCCGCGACGACCAGATTATGCAATATACGGCATCGGGCATCCCCGTTCCCCAATATTTCTATATGGCTGTTCTATGTCTGAAGAACAACCAGTATAAAGCCTTGGCCTTCTGGACCAAGCATGAAAACAAATCGATTAAGAACGCCAATCTGGCCGACTATGCCATCAGCATCGATGAGTTAGAAGAGAGAACAGGCATAGATTTCTTCTGCAACCTACCTGACGACATCGAAGAGCAGGTGGAGAGCAATCTCGATGTGAGTAAGTGGGGGTTGTGATTTTGCTTTACATTCCTATAGCCTGACGATAGTCGATGATGCGGTTTTGGTAGTCGGCAAAGGCATCGGTGCGTTTGTCCATGGCCTGTTGATAAAGCAACTGCGCCTGTAGCAGGTCGTTCATCGTGGAGGTACCGGCGCGATAGTAGTCACGGTTCAGACGCAGGTTCTCCGTGGCTTGTTCGATGCTGCGGTCTGCAATGGTTAATTGTTGGTACGCCTCCTCCACATCATTCCATGCCTTTTGCATCCTGATGCGTAACAGTTCGGAGTTGTCTTCGAGTTGTTCCTCTGCCCTCTGCTGTTCTATCTTACGCCGTTTGATGGCATGTGAGCCACCCCACCAGTCGGAGATAGGTACACTCACTGTGGCGAACACCATGCCGAAGGTATGGTCGCGGTCCATGAGATTGTGATAGTTATACCCGGCTCCTACTGCCACCTTTGGCAGGTTCTTGCCTACCTCCATGCGTCGTTGCAGCTTAGCCGCCTCCACCTGTTTGCCGAGGAGCTGGTATTCAGGTGTGTTGGCCAGTGCCGTCTGATGGTCGTGACGTTGGATGAGCGATGCGGCGGCTTGCGCATCGTAGCTTAGTTCATATTCCGTGCTCTTCAGTCCGCAATACTGCGCCAGAGTCATGCGCAACAGGGCGATGCCATTTTGCAGTTTCACTTTTTGGCTCTCCACCTCATTCTGTCGCAGTTGCACCTGCAGCAGGTCGTTGCGCAACGTCAGTCCCGCCTGTACCGCCAATGTCACATCTTTGTTGATGCCACTGAGCAATTCCTCAACGACTGCGATGGTGTTCATCTTCTCCTGCAACGATGCCAACTGCCAGAAATACCGCTCGGTAGTACGCACCACCTCATTTTCCGACAGACGCAGTTGCAGCTGTGCCGCTTCTTCTCCTACCTTGGCCAATTTATGTCCGTTGATAATCTGTCCACCCATAAACACCGGTTGGACGGCCATCACACTGCCAATGGTGCCGTTCTTCATCATCGACAGGCTGATGGGACTGGCCAGCGGTGTCAGTGCACTGATGATTTCCGGCGGCAACATCTGGGCATAGGCCGCCATCGTCTGCTGCATTTCCTGCGGCACGAAGTCCTTCGGGTCCAGCTCCATCTTCGCCATTCCTTTGTCGGCATTGAACCACAATCCTGTGGCACTCACCACCGGGAAGAACTTTGTGAACACCTCTTTGCGCTGTTGTTCAGCTGCATCGATACCCAGTTGGGCACTATGTGTGGCATAGTTATTGGCGAGTGCCGAATCGACGAGTTGTTCGACGGTATAGGTTTGAGCCGCTCCAGGGAGCGACCATAACAGTGCAATGGCAAGTATTATCTTTTTCATGAGTTATTCTTTTTATAGAAGCTATAGATACAATAGAAATCATAGATATGATAGAGGCTATAGTGGCAATAGGGACAATAGATTTTCCCTTTTTACCCTTTTACCTTTTTCTATTTCACCCTTTTACTTTTTTACCTTTTTACCCTTTTACCTTTCAACGACACTTTCCAATAGATTACGGGCAGCATGGTGACCACCATGATGAGCGAACCGATGCCACCGGCGAAGATGGTTACACCCACCGGCATCCAGAACGATGAGCCGGCGATAATCATCGGCACTACGCCCACCGCCGTCGTCGCCGTGGTAAGGAAGATAGGCACCATACGCCGCTTACCTGCATCATAAGCAGCCTGTCGTACCGCCTCGTTGTATTCATCGGTCGGTAATGATTCCCGTTTACCCCTGAGAAGGTCGATGGCGTGTTCGAAGATGAGGATTTCGTTACGCATAATCATACCCATGAGCGTGATGATACCCATGACCGAGGTGAGACCCAACGTGCGGTTCATCAATCCCAAACCTATGAGTACCCCGGGTAACATCAGACCGAGCGCTGCCATACATACCAAGGTGATGCCGTATTTCTTGAAGTTGAACAGCAGGAAGAAGAAGATGATGACCAAGGCGATGCCCACACCACCGAATATCTGCGGGAACGACTCGGCATCATATTCCACTTCGCCGCCCACTTCGGCACGCACCCCTTCAGGCAAATGCAGTTCGTTGAGCATGATGTCGGCGATATGACTCTCTACAGGTGCGGCATATACACCCTGGGCAAACTGCCCCGTCACCGTCATGCAACGTTCACCACCACGGTGCATGATACGGCTCTCGCTCCATTTCGGTTGCACCTTGGCCACCTGACGAAGGGGCACCGATGATGTGGAAGCGTTTGCCGCCCCTGAAACCATCGTCACGGGTGATGCCAGTCCCAGGTTTTCTATATCTGAAAAGGTCACATCACTGCTATCTTTCAATACGATGGGCAACTGGTAGTCGTTTTCCCAGATTGAGCCCACGGTAAGGTCGTTGGCCGCCGCTGTGAGCGACAGTGCCGCCGTGGTACGACTGATGCCTAATTGTGCCGCCGCCACGGGGTCGAGTTCTACGCTCACCATCGGGAACGGCTGCAGGAAGTCGGTATGCACCCACTCCACCTCTGGCATCTCACGCATCCGCGCCATGAGTTGTTCAGCCGCAGCATTCAATGAATCGATGTTCTCCCCATAGAACCGATATTCCAGTTCCGGCACTGAAAGGTAATCTAGTCTTTTGAACTTCACGTAAGCATCGGGGAAAGCCTCGCTCCAAGCCGGTTGGTACTTGGCCAGCAATTCGAGCGTAGCATCATGCGACGAGGTGTTGACGATGAACTGCGCGAAGTTCTTCCCCGCCACCTGAGGTGCATAACACGTCATAAAGCGGGGCGACGAGCAGCCGATGAACGAGGTGATGCCCGTCACCCGTTCATCCTTGGCCAACACGTGGCGCATGGAGTCTGCCACCTGCCGTGCATCGTCGATACCCTTTCCGTCGGGCAGGAACATCTCCATGGCGAACTGTTCGCGGTCAGCGTATGGGAACATACGTATCTTCAGCGTCGGCACAATGAGACTTGAAAGCAGAACCAGTCCTATGCCCCCGAAAATAGTCATCCACGGATGGGCGAAGGTAAGATCCAACACCTTGTTGTAAGTCCGTTGCACCCAGTTGGTGATGGCGTTGCCTCCTTTCTTCACCTTGTCGGGCCTGATGATGAGAACCTCGAGGAAGGGGATGACGGTAACGGCGAGGAAAAGCGACACCATCAGGTTGATAAGTATGGTCCATGGGAAAGCCTCCATGGCATCGCGGAACTCCCCCCTCATGGTGAGCAACAACGGAAAGAAGATGACGCATATACATAGCGTAGCCAGCATCATCGGCATGAAATACTGTCGTGCTGACTCTATGGCCGCCTGTTTCGGCTCATGTCCCTTGCCCAGGTATTCGAGGTATCCGTCGATGACCACGATGGCATTGTCGACCACCATGCCGAGCACGACGATGAGTGCCGCCAAGGTAACCGTATTCAGTTCGATGCCCGCAATGCACATGATACCCACGGAGATGAAAGTGGAGAGTGGAATGGTGATAGCAGCCACGATGGCCGAGCGCAGCGGGAAGAGCACCATCATCACGAGGATGATGATGACCATCGAAATGAGGAGGTCGCGCAAGAAGTCCCTCACACTCATGGCCACCACTTTGGGCTGGTCGGCAATGCGCGTGATGTTCACATCGTCGGGCAGGATATTTTCACGGAAATCGTCAAGCACCTCATCCACCTCGTCACCATATTTCACGATATTATTACCGGGTGTCATCTCCAATGACAGGAGCACGCAGGGATGGCCGTCCTGTTCGATAAACCCGCCCGACGTATCGAACTCACGCACCACCTGAGCCACGTCGCGCACTCGTACCACTTTACCCGTGACAGGGTCGCTGAAGATAATTTGGTTGGCTATCTCCTCCTCACCTCTTTGGGTTGGTTCTATATGAATAGGTATCTGCTGGCTATCGTTGCTGATACTGCCGCTTATGGTGGTGATACCCTGCTGCTGCAACTGCGACAACAACAGCTGTTGTCCTATGCCATACGCTTCCAGCCGTTGGCGGTCAACATACAGGCTTATTTGTTCCTTCTGTTCTCCATACACACGCACATTGGCCACCGAGGGTATGCGCCGCAAACGGTCGCTCAGGCGGTCGCTGTAATCATGCAATTCTCGGTAGCTGCGTTCAGGACTCTCTATAGCGATGAGCAGTGCCGAGGTCTTCCCGAAATCATCGTTGGCGACGAGTGCCAGCACACCGGCGGGCAGACTCTGCTTGAAGAGCGCCAGTCCATGTTTGATTTTGCTCCATACCTCGTCTTTGTTGTTCACGTTGTCGTTGAGGCGCACCATCACCAGACACATGCCGTTCTGCGCCGTGGTGGTCGTCTTCGTGCGGTTCACCTCGTCATAAGTGAAGAGATAACGTTCCAACGGTTTGACCACCTGTTCCTCCACCTCCTCAGTGGTTGCACCGGGATAGACAGCTACCACCACTCCCTGACGGATGGTGAACGCCGGAAACTCATCCTTGGGCATAATGTCCATGCCCACGATGCCGAAGACGAACAAGAGGCCCACCAGCAGTATGGTGATGGAATAGTGTTCAAGTGGCCATTTCAGCCAATTCATTTTTTCGCGCATGGAAATGTTGAGTGTTGAATGTTGAGTGTTGAATGTTGAATGGTCGCTACGCGATGATGAGTTATTGAGTTAAGAATTTAGGAGTTTGGGAGTTTAGGAGTTTGGGAGTTTAGACAACAGCCCACTTGCTCCTTTAATCTTTTTTTTTAATTATTTAATCTTCCCTGCTCCTTGCTCCTTCATACACCCTCCCTTGGGGAGGGACGGGGTGGGTATTGGATGTTTAGTGTTCTTGAACCGTCTTCGTTCCTTCGCTGAGTTTCTGGTAGCCTTCGACCACCACTCGCTGTCCCTCAGACAGACCGTCGGTGATGAACACGCGGTTGCCCTCGGTCGGGCCTATGGTTACCGTGGTGCGGTGCGCCTTGTTCTGTTGGTCAATCGTCCACACGAAGAGTGAGCCGTCGGCGCGTCGCTGTACCGCCGTCACCGGTAAGGTATAGGTGCTGGAGTGTGTTGCGGCATCGGCATTCGACTTATAGCCCGTATATAGGTTGACATCGGCCACCATACCCGGCAACAGTTTATGGTCACCATTGGGCACATTGACACGCACATCGTAAGTATGAGTCATGGCATCTGCCGCCACCCCTTTCTCTATCCTGCCACCCGGCACCTGTCGTCCTGCTGCCTCGACACGGATGAGCGACCGTGTGTTTTCGTTGATGGCAGCCATCTCCGCCTCAGGCACCGACACCTTCACCTTTACAGTATTGATATTGAGGATGGTGACCACCGCCTGCGAGGGCATCGCCGTTTCCCCGGCACTCACCTGCCGTTTACCTATGATGCCGCTCACGGGAGCGATAAGGCGGGTGTCTGACAGTCCTTTGCGTGCGATGCGCTCCGTGGCTGTGGCCGAGCGTACGCTCGACTGCGCTGACTTGAGCATGGTCTCTGCCTGCTGCAGCTTCGTCTCCATCTCAATCCATTTGATTTCGGGCAGTGAGCCATTGTCATGGAGCAGTTTCATACGGTCGTAGGCATCTTTGGCCTGGTTGTATGTAGCTTGCGCCTGTGCCACCATGTCATGGGCCTGACTGGTAGTGGCCTGTGCCGCCGTCACCCCATTACTCATAGTCGTAGGATCCATCTCTGCGAGGAGTTGACCGCGCCCCACCGTCTGTCCCTCGTTAACGAAGATTCTGCGCACCACGCCCATCGATGTGAAACTGACTGCCGTAGCTTCACTCTCCTCTACTATGCCCACATACGTCTGTCCGGCACCATCATAGGATGGTTTCACCACTTCGGTCTTCACCTTGATGGGTGCTTTTTCCTTTTTCTCGCTTTTTTTGCCACAGGCGGTGATGGTTATCACCGCCAACAAGGCAAGACAAATTCTTGTTTTCATTCGTTTATCAGGAAATTTGATGCAAAGATGGAGATTATTTCTCAATTATAAATGTTCTATTTTGACTTTATAATCATAAATTTTTCCTAAATATACAAAATAGAACATTAAATAAGCGTTTTAGGTCATGAATAATTCATTTTTTATTGCCATATTTGCACCGCACAAACCAAATAAGGACATTCATGAGCATTGATGCCCCCCTTTTGAGCCAGATAGCCATCAGTCCCCACGTGGAAGCAGACGTACAAGTGGGCTATTCTGATGAGGACATTATCCTGATAGACAATGTGCGCCTGCTGAGCGAAGCCAGCCCCACCCGTCTTCAGATGAACGCCGTGGTGTTTTGCACCAAGGGCAAGGCACAGGGAGACATGAACGGACAAAACCTCCGCCTGAGCGAAAACGAACTGCTCATCAGTCCCCCCAATGTGCTCATCAGCGATTTTATGCTCAGTCCCGACTTCGAGATAAAGGCCATCTTCGTATCAAACCGCATGATGCAACGTTTCCTACGCGAGAAGATGAGTGTCTGGACCGATATGCTCTATATCCACAAGTTACATGTCGTAACATTAAGAGCCACCGACATCGAGTTCCTCATCCGTTTTTATGAGTTGCTGGTCATGGTCATCAACAGCGATTTGGAGCATCCTTACAAAATCGACGTCCTCCATTCGATGCTGCGAGGTGGTTTCCTTGCATTGTGCGGTTTACAGAAGACCACAGTACTCCCGCGCGATGCCATTGCGTCCACAGGACGCCACTCCGACCGTCTCTTCCAGCGATTCATCGAACTGTTGGGAAACACCCCCGTCAAGCACCGTCCGGTGGAGTCGTATGCCAACGAACTATGTGTCACACCT
Organism: Prevotella sp.; assembly: GCA_017538105.1. GTDB lineage: Bacteria > Bacteroidota > Bacteroidia > Bacteroidales > Bacteroidaceae > Prevotella. The sequence continues at coordinate 21,819 of JAFYJN010000023.1, forward strand.
AAATATCTCTCTACTATCTGCAAGAAATATTCTGGCAAGACCGCCAACACATGGATTACTGAGCATGTGATGGAAGACATCCGTTATTTCCTTGTCTCCACCGACCTGAGCATCAAAGAAATCTGCGTGCGCCTCAGGTTCCCTAACACCTCGTTCTTCGGTAAATATGTCAAGGAACATTTCGGTGTCACCCCGACGCAGATGCGAATGACGAACTACGAGCGATGACGAAGCCATCCATCATATCACCACATGAAGAAGAGCCCCGCGAGGAAGAACGTTTCGTGGCCAGCGGAGGTACCTGCGCCTGCTACCTGCTGCGAAAGCACGGACGGCTGTTGCTGAAGAAACAGTTGCTGCCCGCCTTCGCCCATGATGAGCGGCACCGTCAGGCATTGGAAAAGGAGTTCGAGGTGGGTTTCCCACTTGACCACCCCAACATCCCGCGCTATCTGGAATGTCACGACGACTGGCTCCTCATGGAATATGTGGACGGCGTGACGCTGACCGAATTCCTGCGTCAGCACCCTGGCTACTTTAGGAAAAGGCAACATGCGCGACAGTTTGCCGACGAGTTGCTCTCGGCCGTGGCATACCTCCATCAGCACCAAGTGCTCCATCTCGACCTCAAGCCCGACAATATCCTCATCACGCGCATAGGCAGCCATGTGAAACTCATCGACCTAGGATATTGCTACCAAGACAGTTACCCGTTCACCACGGGCGGCACAGCCGACTACTCCGCTCCCGACGAGGAGAAGACTCCCGCCAGCGACATCTATTCCTTGGGACGAATCTTCAGCGACTTGGGCATCGGAAACAAAACTGTGGTGAACAGATGCCTCAGTGCTGACGCAGCCGAAAGATACCAAAGTGTCGACAAACTGGCCAAAGCCATGAGGAAATCACGTTCCCCGTGGCTGGCAACGACAGCCTTACTCTTCCTGCTGTTGCTCGGCGGCCTTTCATGGTGGGTGTTAGAAGACTACTCCACCGCCGACAACACGGCAATCTGCACCAACGACGGTTTCACTAATTTGGCAGACATCAGTCCGTCGGATTGGAATACCGAGCGTTCGAGATTCCGGACGATAAGGCTCGACCTGTCGAGTGCGCACACGAATACAATCGGCCACTATGTGTCGGTAGTACTTCACAACCTGACAACTGGGGCGACCGACTGGTTTAGGAACCGCATCCAGACGCTGCCGAAATCGATGGGCCTACAGATTAGGGACGACTCATACGTCGACAGATCCATTACCGATATAGGCATTCTCGTTCCCGAGTCCGACAATCTTTACGAATACATGTTCAGTGCCGAAATGGAGGTTTACACAATAGACGACAATGTGGACAAGTCGATGGTGTGGTTGAAGTTGTCGGCCCCACAAGCCGGTGACAGAGACATGCAGGGTGCCCCATAACCCCTTCCTTCATCAACGACATTATCATTATACATTACAACCATGATATTAGACCCATACATCCAAAAACTCATCCGTGAGCGCATGGCGTGCGACCTGTCACGCCCCTCACAGTTTGATGCCCTGGCCCTTGACATCGAAGCGCGAACCGGCGAACGTATCGGCGTGAACACCCTCAAACGTCTGTTCGGCCTCTTGCCGGAGGTGAAGCCCACCGAATCGACGTTCCAAACCATAGCCCGCTATCTCGGCTATGGCAGTTGGAGACTGCTCTGCAAAAGCGCCGCGGGCAAGAACTCCGAGATTGACGGCGACAACGGTGCCCTCTATCCTCCCGACTTGCCTGCTAACACCCGTATCACCGTCAATTACGAGCCGCGCCGCCATGTGGTGCTGACCACCATGTCTGATGGTTTCTGCCGCGTGGAGGAAGTGAGTGGCGGCAAACTCATGGTAGGCGATATGCTCGACGTGCCCATGATTGTCACCAGCCAACCATTCATCGTCCGCCGCCTCTTCCGCCAGGGCAAGGACATCGGCAGTTACACCGGCGGCATAGAAGGAGGCATCACCCTCATCCATCTTAACTCCTAACTTCTCCACTCCCAAATAAGTTGATACTTTCAGGACCTACAATTGTACAACATGAAACGATTCTTTTCTTTTTTCATTTTCCTTCATATAGGTTTGTCAGCATTCACACAAGATAACCTTGTCAATAACCGAGAAGCGGTTGACCTCAACTTGCCCAGTGGAAAACTATGGGCATCATGCAACATCGGAGCCGACAGCCCCGAGCAATTCGGAACGTATTACAACTGGGCAAACAATCCCGTTCAGGGATATTGGGACGAAGTATGGCGCACACCGACAAAGGAGGAGCGTGATGAACTCACACAAAACTGTACGTATTCTGTTGAATACGTCAATGGAGTAATGGGAGCAAGATATACGGGAAGCAATGGCAATTCCATATTCCTGCCTTTCGCAGGATACTATCAATCATCCTCGGGTCCCTTTAACGTCGGCATAGGAGGACAGTATTGGACTTATACGCCTTATGGTGAAAGTGATGCACATTGGATCTTGGCAGCCAACAGCCCTCAGCAAGATGATGACAGTGCCTATTATTGGCCGCTCAGTTATTTTTCTTTCCCTGTACGCCCAGTATGCGACGGCAACATCGAGATGGTTGAAATCGATGCCCACCCCGATCCAGAAGCACCGTCCGACTATTACGCCACATTCTTCAGCAGCGACCATAATTACACCTTACCTGAAGGCTCAACAGCATATACCGGAAAGGTAATAGGAAGTGAACTTATCCTAATAGAGACGGGCACCAATGTGATACCCGCTTCTACGGCCGTAATCATTAAGTCAGATATGACACCTGTTACGCTAACTCCTACAACAGAGAATGCGACCGTGGAAAAAGGAGATCTTCTCGGCTATGATGAGGAAACCTCGTGTGAGCCTCGCAGTATGTATGTGCTAAGTGCTCTCAATGGTATAATGGGGTTCTATCTCTATAAGGGAACGACGCTTGGTGCGCATAAGGCCTTTTTGCCTATAGATGCAGTTCAAGCAAACGTCAATGTTATTACATTCTTGTTCGATGAAGCAACAGATGTAGAGCAAATTTTGACAAGACCTCATACTACGCAAACAGCGATATACAATATTTATGGTCAACGCATTGCTCAACCTGCGAAAGGTCTTAATATTATTAACGGGAAAAAAGTCTTAATAAAATGAATTCTAACATGGAAAAACGTAAATACACCTCGCCCCAGACTAAAATAGCACAAGTAGATGCTTCGGAGATACTTGTGATAATAGCGAACTCTGAAACTGATATCCAGTGGGCTCCCCAACATCACTATGATGAAGATTCCTCTGATTCTGAAGGAAATGACGATTATGATAATAGAACCAGAAGTATTTGGGAGTGATATGGTAATCATGCAACTACACAGCGAATTGATTATTGAGGAAAGTTAGGAGCGCTCACTGAAGTGGATGAGCATCACACTTTTTCTTTATAAATAAGTTGAAAAGAAGAATATGAGCTGCCATTATTTTGGCAGCTCATATTATAGTAAAATTATTCGGTTAACTCCTATATCATGGCCTAAAATAATTATTGGTGTCCGCTAAACCTTTTTGAGCGAAATACGAATTAAGGCCGAGTTCCTCGCTTGGAACCCGACCTTTTTTGTTACCTTTGTTTTTGCTACAAAACATTAATAACATGAACAAAGGTACACATTTTCTCGGACAGCCGATGTATGGTCAGCTAATTTCTTTGCTTGACAAGTCAAAAATTCTCAAGATCAGCCGCGAGAAGGGCGGTGAGAGGTATGTGAAGCATTTCGATGCCTGGCAGCATCTTGTAATCATGCTCTATGCCGTCATCAAGCGTTTCGACTCCCTCCGTGAGATTACGGAGTCCATGTTCCCCGAGGCTCGCAAGTTCTCACATCTTGGCATAA
>JAFYJN010000024.1 GCA_017538105.1 Prevotella sp.
ATGCGCAATGCGAACTGGGCTTATGTTATGAAAATGGCACCGGCGTGGCCAAGGATGAAGCCAAGGCCGTGGAGTGGTACCGGAAGGCGGCGGAGCAAGGAGATGCCCGCGCGCAATATTTTATGGGACTTAATTACAGTAATGGCATCGGCGTGACAAAAGACCTTACCAAAGTTGTGGAGTGGTACCGGAAGGCGGCAGAGCAAGGATATGCTGATGCGCAATGCGAACTGGGCTTATGTTATGAAAATGGCACCGGCGTGGCCAAGGATGAAGCCAAGGCCGTGGAGTGGTACCGGAAGGCGGCGGAGCAAGGACAAGCCTATGCGCAATGCAACCTGGGCTATTGTTATGAAAATGGCATCGGCGTGACAAAAGACCTTACCAAGGCCGTGGAGTGGTACCGAAAGGCAGCGGAGCAAGGACTTGCCCGTGCGCAATGCAACCTGGGTTTTTGTTATGAAAATGGCACCGGTGTGCCTCAAGACTACGCCAAGGCCGTGGAGTGGTACCGAAAGGCAGCGGAGCAAGGATATGCCGTTGCGCAATGCAACTTGGGTTTATGTTATGAAAATGGCACCGGTGTGCCTCAAGACTACGCCAAGGCCGTGGAGTGGTACCGAAAGGCAGCGGAGCAAGGACTTGCCCGTGCGCAATATTTTATGGGACTTAATTACAATAATGGCATCGGCGTGCCCAAGGATGACGCCATGGCCGTGAAGTGGTACCGAAAGGCAGCAGAGCAAGGACATGCTGGTGCGATGTGTAATCTGGGCTATTCTTATATGAACGGTGAGGGCGTAGGAAAAAACACTCAGGAAGGCATCAAATGGTATCGAAAAGCGGCTGAAAACGGGAGTGCACGGGCTATGTGGAATCTAGGCCTATGCTATAAACAAGGAACGGGTGTTAGTGTGAATTACGATGAGGCTGCAAAATGGTTCCAGAAAGCCAGTAGTACTGATCCCTCTTTCCAAGGCAGAGCCTCCGACTTTATGGCAGAAAAATACAAAATGGATATTGCCAAGCGTTTTTCACGCTATGGCAAAGAATATGCGGAATCATTATGTGTTTATGATAAGATTACCGTGGGGATGCCTGTAGGATTGATCGTTGATTATGTCAATTATATGCGCAACAATCCTGATTATCCTCAGTTTCACGATGTTGTCAAGGAATACATGCCTTCTACTGAAGCGATGTTGCGCTGGGGTTCTGACGTAAAATATTATAAGGTTGGAACCAAAAGTTGGGTATCAAAGATTTTCTATGCCAAGAACGGTCGTGTTATAGCCATCGTCAGACAATAATTATTTAACAATTCGCGATATGAAAAAAAACGTTTTCTTTTATGCCATTATGGCATTTGTATTGGTCTCGTGTAGTAATAACGGTGAAAAGGCCGAAAGAGACTATGCGCTGCGCTTTGCTAAGGTCGTGAACAGCGGCGACTCTGCGCAAATCGTCAAAATGTATCCTGATGCAGCCATTGCCGATTCGTTGGCTTTGTCCTTCGAGGAAGACTCCCTCAAAATCGAGCGTAACGAGAAGGGTGACAGTATACGTATCCTTTACACACCCGAAATATGGGTGGATGTGGTAAAAGACGCGAAAGACTCGCTTCGGATTGTATGTTCCAAAGGTCTTTTCGCTTATCCAGCCGAGCAGTTGACTTTTGCCAAGAACACTGGGCAATATGCAGAGAATTTGGATGACAAGAGCAATGCGGAAAGGATGGCCGACAAGCTATTCCAAGTTTACATGGTAAAAAAGGTCAAAGAAAAGATCAAAAACTCTTTGAAAATTGTATCTACAAATGGATGTGATTATTATCAGGGAGAAGGCGGGTTGTGTCCAGCCGGATACATCGCGACTGTTGAAAACCAATCAGATGTCATGATTGAAGGCAAAACATACCGCGTCATCATCTCTGACCGAGATTGGGATCCTGACTTGATGCGCGACAAAATCACACCTCATCCTATCGCAGGAAAAGACTTGCAGCCAGGTGAGCGAGAACCTTTTAGGTTCAGCTACGGCGACAGAGTGGTGTTCAGTTTTTCGGCTGTCTTGCAAGTATTGGATATTGGTGATGGCCTCTTTGCTTCTTACAAGCCCACGGGCAATGAGTATGAAGAATATATAACAAACCGTTAGTAATATGAAAATAAAATATATAATCGCAATTACTGTCCTGTTGTTGTTGGCATGTTCGAAAAACGGCAATGATGAAGTTCGTAAATTTGCTATAGATTTTGCTGCGAAAGTGAGTCAAAATCAAAAGGACTCTCTCTTGACGGTATGGCCAGATGTGATTAAAGCCGATTCTTTGGCACTCTCGTATGTAGCTGATAGCATAGTGATAGAACCAGTACAAACTGAAGGACAGTTTAGGGTGAATTTCGGCAATGCCGATATGGTGATGACTATGGACGAGGATGGCAAGATGATTGTTGGTGAGACGCATGGCCTTTTCGCGTATCCCGACGATGTGATGGAATTTGCCAAGTGTACTGGTCAGTGGGTTGCAGAATTGCCTGACACGGCTTTGGCAACTCGTTTGGGTGATAAAGATTTCAGGTCCTTTTTGGTAAAAGACTTTAGGACCAAGTTCTCTAAGATGCTCTCCATTCAGGGTAAAGCGAATGGGGTTGCAAACATGGGTGAATTCGGATATCAGAGTTATATCAACTGGACTGCTACAGTGGTAAATAAGTCTGACAAGACAATTATGGGACAAGACTATACCGTCACATTCCCGTTTATTGATCCGTGGACATTTAGCACATTCCCTATTACGGTTAACGGTAAAGATATCGCGGCCAATGGAACCGCTTCGGTTTCTTGTAAAAATGATTACCGTGTTTTAGATATGAAAACACCTTATATAAGAATCAAGTTATCTGACGAGGCTCTGTTTGAAAAGTATTTCCAGCCCACAGGTAATGAATATGAGGAATATTTGTCATCAAAGAAATAATAAGTATCCTTCATATTAACATTATGCGGGGAGCCACCTGAGAAAGGGTGCGCTCCCCGCTTTTTTGTACCCACCCCATCCCTCCCAAAGGGAGGGGAAAGCCTCCCCCCTTGCCCCCTCAGAAGGAAGGGGGAAGTAATCAGCTAAACTCGCAATTAATAAGGTGGTTTGGTTGGTTTGCCCCCCCTCAATGAAGTTTCGTAAATGTATAACATTACGATAACAGCTTATAGCACATATTCTTCTGAGTTCTTGGGTCAAATGGACAGGCTCCTTTGATCCATGAAATCAAGAAATATTACCTTGGTACACAAGTTTGTGGACCACAAACTTGTGTACCAGTTTTTTTTTGATTAACTTTGCAGTCTCACCAATCAATGAAGCAATCATGGATAGAGCGTTTGTATATGGAATGTCGGTAGAAGGCAATAACTTTACCGACAGGGTAAAGGAAACACGGAGGCTGAAACTCGACTTCGAGAATGGCATGAACGTTATACTCGTGTCGCCGCGAAGGATAGGCAAAAGTTCCATCGTCAGAAAGGTGAAGTCGGAAATCACCAACCCCGCCATCAAGGTGGTGCTTATGGATGTCTACGACTGCAGGAGCGAGTACGACTTCTACAACCGTTTCGCGTCAGTACTCATGAAGGAGACCGCATCGAAAGCCGAACAGGTGCTCGAGAACATCAAACGCTTTCTCGTCCGGCTCACGCCGAAAATATCTTTCACTCCAGAGCCAATGGAAGATTTTTCCTTTTCTCTCGGCATCACCCACGAGAACTACAAGCCGGAAGAGATCCTTCAGCTCCCCGAGCTGATAGCTAAGGAAAAAGGCATACACATCGTAGTGTGTATCGACGAATTCCAACAGATAGGAGAGTTCCCTGACACCGTCACCGTGCAGAAACGTCTCCGCGGGGTATGGCAACACCAGCGGAATGTTTCTTATTGTCTCTTTGGCAGTAAGAAACACTTGATGGTGAAACTGTTCCAGAATCGGAAGATGCCATTCTACCAGTTTGGGGAGATGTTTTACTTGGAAAAAATACCAACGGAAGACTGGATTCCTTTTATCCGCTCACGTTTTGAAAGCCAGGGAAAGGTGATATCCGAAGAGTTGGCCCGAAAGATCTGCGACAAGGTGGAGAATGTATCGTCGTACGTGCAGCAGCTGGCTTGGAATGTGTTGGCAGAAACAGACCACGAAGCTACAGAACAGGACTTCACCAATGGGGTGGAGGCTCTGCTGGCTCAGTGCTCCGGCCTTTTTGAAGAGCAGATGAAGGGCCTGACATCTTATCAGATAAGCTTTATCCGGGCCATCTGTAATGGCGTTCATGACGGTTTCGGCAGTAAGTCGATACTGCAAGAGTATCAGTTGGGCAGTAAGTCGAATGTGGCTCGCATCAAGGCATCCTTGACTGACCGTGAGTTGATTGATTCAGACGGGAGTGGTACATATATTGAGGATCCTGTCTTCCGTGTGTGGTTCAAAAGGGTCTTTCCGTGACACTTCGCCATATTTGCTGTTGGACAGAACGAACCGTTGGCATGAACAAACTGATCTGGAGCATATTGTTATATTGCTGCACATTGAGAGTGTGTGGACAGGAGAATACGTTCACATACGTCGTGATAGACAGCGTGCAACAGGTGGAGATGTGTTTAGACCCCGACATATTGGGCAACACTGCCTGCGTGGGCATATCGAAATACCATCATCCGGCGATCCCTGTGACTACCAAGGGACGTATCGTGATACCCTCGAAGATAACTAATGAAAACGGTAAGACATCCGTGGTGACTGCCATTTCAAGGGCGGGACTGCAGGGGTGCAAAGAACTGACGGAGGTGGTGCTGCCCGATAGCTGTTTGGGTTTCGGCGACCAGGCCATGCAGGGATGTGAGAAGTTGGAAAGCATCACCTTTCCTGCGACAATGCGGGTGTTATATGCCAAGGCGATGAGCGGATGCACATCGCTGCGCAGGGTGACGGTGCTGGCTAAGGAACCGCCGGAATGTGCGGAGAACGTGTTTGACGAGCAGACTTACCAGACGGCCACGCTTGTGGTTCCGGCAGGCAGTGAGGATGCTTACCGTCGTGCTCCGGCATGGAGGAAATTCAAATTTAGAATGGTGAATTTTGAATTTTGAATGTTGAGTGTTGACGAGTTATGAGTGATGAGTTATGAGTGACGAGTTACGAATTCTGAATTTTGAATTGAAAAAGATACTGATGGCGTTGGTGTGCGTGATGGCTGGAGTATGCTGCCGTGCGCAGATAATCATCTCGAAGGTGATGGTGGGCGACTCGCTTACCAATTTGTCAACACAGTTATATGAAAAGAACGTGCCGGACAGTGACATGTTCGTTCATATTGGAATCTTACGTCGCGGCCATGCCTGCATCGACTGGACATTACGGGGTGCTGTAACCATCCCTGATTCGTTGACGTTCAACACCAACAGTAAGACTTACCCTATAGCAGTGGTGTCTTTTCATGCGTTCTATAGATGTGTGGGACTGACGGAAGTTACCTTGCCCCCAACTGTTAAAATGGTGGGCTCCGAGGCTTTTTACGGATGTGCGGCGTTGGAGAAGGTACATCTATCGGACGGTCTGTTGATGCTGGAAGAACGTACGTTCGCGGGCTGCTCATCGTTGCGCGAGGTTACGCTGCCTTGTAGCGTGCCGCCACGTGGTCCGATAAACGCTTTCGACGCTTCTACCTACGAGAAATGCACATTGATGGTGCCCCAAGGCTGCTCGGCGGCGTATCGCAATGCCGAGTTATGGAGCCATTTTGTGCGGATTGAAGAGATGGAAGATGAGGGCGTGATGCCTGACGATCTCGATTATGACAAGTGGGAGAAGGCGATGAACTTCATGGACAGTTTTCTGGAGGATGAGATGTGGCGCATGCCTCAGCGTGTGGAGACGGATGTCGCATGGACGATAAACATAATGACAAGTGAGGGCTCACGTGAGGTCGTGTTTTCTTCTCGCAGTGAGTTCGACATGGCGGTGGTGGGGAGCGGTTTGGCCAATGAGTGCTGTATAGACACGACTTTTGCGGGTAGGTTGGCATTGCCTGACAGTGTGACGGCTCCCGACGGACGGCGTTATGTGGTGGGCGGCGTGGCCATGGGCGCTTTCTCGGGTTGCTGGAGGCTACAGCAGGTGGATATGCCCCCTCATCTGGAGTTTATCGACAATTTGGCATTCTACGACTGCAAGGCGTTGCGCCAGGTGGTGATTCCTGCTAATATGAAAGAAATTATGTCTTCCGCCTTCGTGGGCTGCAACGGCCTGAACAGGGTGGTGACGCTGGCACAGAGACCACCTGACCTCTTTGTCGATGCTTTCGACGACCGCATTTTCAACACGGCGACACTTGTCCTACCCGAAGGTGCTACAGAGGCATATATGGCCACGGATGCCTGGCCACTGTTTAAATATAGAATGGAAAATGTTGATTTTTGAATTATGATTTTTGAATGTTGAATGATTGCTTCACAATTTTGAATGTTGAATTTTGAATGTTGAATGATTGCTTCGCAATTATGAATTATGAATGTTGATCGTTGAATGATTGCTTCGCAATTAAGAATGATGAATGATGAATTGAGAATTCGTTATTCAAAAATTCAACAATTCTACATCGCCGTAGGCGATAACTCAACACTCAACACTCAACATTCAACACTCAACACTCAACATTCAACATTCAACACTCAACATTAAACATTCAACACTCAACACTCAACATTCAACATTCCTCATCCTCGCTCCTTGTTCCGGAGAGTCTTGATTTTCTTTTCCACATCGTTGTTCCACTGCTGCCAGTGTTCCAGTAGTGCCTCGCGCACCTTATCGCGGTCGCTGGCGGAGAAACGGGCATCAAGCGCATCGACGTAATTGTACACAAAACGGTTCATATCCTGAATGCGCTGACTGAGGTCGGCGCTGTGCCACTGCCAGTGGCGCAGGGTGTCCAATTCGCGGATGATGCCCGCCTTCGTGGCAGCGCGGTCAAAGGCTTGTATGGCCTGGGTCTTGGCGGTGGACACACGGTTGAGCTCTTCCTGCAGCCGTTGGCTCTCAGCGTGCAACTGCGCAATGCTGTCGCGCATGGTACCCATCCTCGTGGCCATCTGTGCCTCCATCTCAGCCTGCGTGGCGGCATTCTCGGCTTGTTGACGGGCAAGCACCTCGCGTAGCGAGTCGGTGGCATGGCGGTCGACGATGGTACGGGTGACGGGCTCGTTGACGTTTGAGGGCCGGAACAGCCATACGGCGAGGGCTCCCAGAGCGAGGAGACACAGGGCTGAGGCACCGGCGATAAGCCATTGGCGGCGCCGGTGTCGGCTGGCAAGGGTGCTGTCGATGGCGTTGCGCAACTCGTTGATATTGGCGTAACGCTGGTCTATGGGGCGCAGACAACGTTCGATGATAGGTCGGTAGGGTTTGCCCAGGTCCAAGTCTTGCATGATGAGTCCGAGACTGTAGATGTCGTTGCGCACATCGGGCGTGTAGGCGGTGGTCTGCTCGGGTGCCATATAACGGAGGGTGCCGGCGGGCTGTTTGAGCGTGGTGTGGCTGTCGGTATCGGCCATGCCGAAATCTATTACTTTCACCTGCAATCCGTTATGGGCTATCATGATGTTCTCGGGTTTCAGGTCGCGGTGGATGATGCCTTTGGAGTGGAGGTATCCCACGGCGGAAATAAGGTCGTCGACAATGTGGCGACGCTGCTCTTCCGACAAAGTTCCGCGACGTTCCCCTTCGATATAGTCGGTTAGTGTCGCACCGTCGATAAATTCCATCACGATGCACTGCCCGATGCCCTCTACTGTTTCCAGACCGACGGCCTGGACAATGCCGGGATGTTGCAACTGCATTATGATTTCCAGTTCCTTGCGCAACATCTCTCGATACATCGACTGACGGAGGGCTTCGGTCGCGAGGGTCTTCAGAACGAAGAGACGGCCGAAACGAGTGGCACGGTACAGTCGGCTGGTTCCCGATTCGCAGATTGGCTGGATGTCGGTGAACTCGCGGCTGATGCCTTCGAAACTGTCAGTGAAAAACTCGGATGTATCGTTCATCGTTTTTCTTATATATGGGCATGGCAAAGATACAACAAAATAATGACATGCCGACCATTTCCGCCATTTTTCTGCCATATCGTATCATAGCAGGCGAAAAACCAGAAAGCAAACCATCAATCCCTTAACAAACTGCTTATTCCTATTAAAAAAATAGCGAATGCGTGCACAATACGCATTAACTATTTGGGATTTTCCTTTTTTTCCTATAATTTTGCGGCGTAAACAGACAATTTTTATCATGGAAGATTTGAAATATCATTACAAATACCCTCATCCGAGTGTTACCACCGATTGCGTGATTTTCGGGTTCGACGGAACGAAAATCAACGTTCTTTTCATTGAGAGAGGCATTGAGCCGTTCAAAGGGAGATGGGCGTTCCCCGGTGGTTTTCTTAAGATGGACGAGACGGCGCTGGAGGGTGCCAAACGTGAGTTGTTTGAGGAAACGGGGATGAAAGATGCCTATATCCGACAGTTCCACACTTTTTCGGCTGTTGACCGTGACCCTCGTGAGCGTGTCATCACGATAGCCTACTATGCGTTGGTGCGCATCAGCGAGGTGAAAGCGGGTGACGATGCAGCCAAGGCCCAGTGGTTCTCCCTCGACCAGGTGCCGTCGTTGGCTTTTGACCATGACATGATTCTTCGTCAAGCCTTGTCGGCACTGCGCAAGCAAATCCATTTTGAGCCGATAGGTTTCGAACTGTTGCCGGAGAAATTCACGATGACACAACTTCAGCGGCTCTACGAAGCCATTCTCGATGTGAAGTTCGACCGCCGAAATTTCAGTAATAAGATGCTGAAATTGGGATTGTTGACCGAGTTGGACGAAAAACTAACACTCGTGAACAAGAAGGTGGCTTTCCTCTATAAATTCAACCCAGAGTGTTACAGGGAAATGAAGGAAAAAGGATTCCGGTTGGAGTTTTAGAAATACTAAAAAACTTTACATTTTATTGCTTTTTCGATGCCCTGGATGTGTAAAGACATAACAGGGCATCAGTGTGTATTTCTTTGCTAAAGACGGGCTTATATTCAGAAAAATTCATATTATTTTGGTTTTTCTCGTAACTTGCTGTATATTTGCATGGTGAATTTATTCTTAAAAAATAAATACCCATAAAAATAGATACTGATGAAACGAAAACAAACTATTAGACTGACTTCTTTACTCGGCTTGGTTTTTGGATTGGTCTCATGTAATATTGACATGCCCAAGGAGACTCCTTCGTCGTTCGAGACGATGACAGTGAAAAAGTCTGACATCGTGATGCCCGTGAAATTCAGTGCGAAAATGAAAGGACAGGCTGACGTGTCGATTTCACCTCAGGTGAGTGGGCAGTTGATGAGAATTTGTGTGACCGAAGGACAGCAAGTGAGTAGAGGGCAGACCCTTTTCGTCATTGATTCGCGCAATGCCCAGCATGAGGTGGAAGCTGCCCAGGCCAACCTGCAGGCCGCCCAAGCCAACCTACAGGCCGCCACTGCCCAAGCCAACAGTGCCAAGTTGGAGTATGAGAGCAACAAAAACCTGTTTGAAAAGAAGATAGTGAGCAACTATATGCTCGAGAGTTCTTTAAACAACTACAAACAGGCTCAGGCAGCCATCAGTCAGGCCAGGGCATCTGTCACGCAGGCTCAGGCAGCTCTCAGCCGTGCCAAGGTGAACCTTGGGTTCTGCACCATCACCTCTCCCGTGGAAGGTGTCATCGGCGAGATTCCTGTACGGGGTGGCGATCAGGTGTCGCCCGGCATTCAGCTGACCGTTGTCAGTGGCAACCGACAGATGGAAGCGGAGTTTTCCGTGCCTGAATCGATGTTGGAACGGGCCATCGCCAATGGCACCGATATGACGATGGAAGAAGGCTTGAAGTTATTTCCCGCCGTCTCGTTCGTGATGAAGAACGGCACCGAATACGACCACAAGGGGCGCGTTTCCAGTGCTACCGGCATCGTCCATGCCAGCACGGGAACCATCGCCTGCAAGGCTACGTTCCCCAACCCCGATGGAAAGTTGTTCTCTGGCATCCAGGGCAATGTGATATTGCCTGTCGACAAGAAGGATGTGATAGTGGTGCCACAGACTGCCGTCCTCCGGTTGCAAGACAAGTCGTTGGTGTATAAAGTGAAATCCGACAGCACTGCCACCGCCGTGAGCGTGACGACAGAGAATACGGGCAACGGCAAGGATGTCATCGTTACTTCCGGCCTTAACGTGGGCGACCGCATCGTGAAGGTCGGAGCCAACAACGTGCAGGAAGGACAAAAGGTGCTCTTCCCAAAGGAAGGTGAAGGTCAATGATATATTATTTGCTTCATGAAGAATAATATATTTATCAATAGATACGTGATGGCATGCGCGATAGCGATTGTCATCACGCTTGTGGGTTTTATATGCATGAGCACGCTGCCCATCGAGCAGTATCCGAACATCGCGCCGCCGACGGTGCGTGTATCGACATCGTACACTGGTGCCGATGCGAACACCATCATGAAGTCGGTGGTGCAGCCGTTGGAGGAAAATATCAACGGCGTGCCCGGCATGACCTACATCACCAGTTCGGCGTCAGCCTCGGGTGACGTCTCGATTCAGGTATATTTCGAGCAGGGCACTGACCCCGACCTCGCCGCTGTGAACGTGCAGAACCGCGTCAGCAGAGCCACGGCGTTGCTGCCCTCGGAGGTGACGAAGGTGGGTGTGCAGGTGATGAAGCAACAGAGTAATATCCTGCACATTGGTGCACTGAAGAGTGTCGATGGCAAGTATGATGCCGACTTCATCGCCAACTATATCGACATCAATGTGAGGCCACGACTGATGCGTATCACCGGTGTGGGCGACGTGATGGCACTGGGCAACACCTACGCCCTGCGTATCTGGCTGAAGCCCGACGTGATGGCCCAATATGGTCTGGAGCCGAATGACGTGTTTGCTGCCATCGGCGGTCAGAGCTTCGTTGCCGCCACTGGTTCTCTGGGTGAGCAGAGTGAAAATGCCTATCAGTACTCGATGGAGTACAAGGGCACACTGAAGACCGTCGAGGAGTTCAATGATATCGTGCTGCGAACGAGCGACGGTGGTCACTTGTTGCATTTGAGCGATGTGGCCGAGGTGGAAATAGGAGCCGTGAGTTACAACTTCACCTCTAACATCGACGGCAAGCCAGGTACCATCTACATGGTATTCCAAGCCCCGGGAGCCAACGCCACGGAGGTGAATGCCCGCATCAACAAACTCTATGAGGACTTGAAGCCGACGATGCCGGCTGGATTGGAATTCGAGATACTGGAGACCAGCGACGACTTCCTCTTTGCTGCCATCCACAATGTGGTGGAAACGCTTGTCATCGCCATCATACTCGTTATCCTCGTGGTTTATTTCTTCCTGCAGAGTTTCAAGGCGACGGTCATTCCCTCGCTGTCGATTATCGTGTCGTTGCTGGGCACCTTTGCCATCGTATCGCTCGCGGGATTCTCATTGAACATATTGACGCTATTTGCCTTGGTGTTAGCCATCGGAACGGTGGTGGACGATGCCATTGTGGTGGTCGAGGCGGTAATGGCGAAGATGGAGGGTGGCATTTCCGATGCACGCGAGGCCACACGCCAAGCCATGAGCGACGTTTCGATTGCCGTCATCTCGTGTACGCTGGTCTTCATGGCGGTGTTCATCCCCGTGGCCTTCATGCCTGGCACGTCGGGCTCGTTCTTCACCCAGTTCGGTGTCACGCTGGCATCGGCCGTCGGTCTGTCGTGTGTGTCTGCCCTGACTCTCTGTCCCGCCTTGTGCGCCATCATGATGCGTTACTCGAAGGACGGCAAGGAGAAGAAGAACTTGAACTATTACGTTACCAAAGCCTATACAGCCAGTTATAATGCCATCTTGAAAAAATACAAGAAGAGCGTCAGCAAATTCATCAAACGACCAATAATCTCTGGTATATTGCTGGCCATCACTGCCGTGCTGCTTATCATCTTCATGCGCGGTTTGCCCGGCGGCCTTGTGCCCCAAGAAGACCAAGGTGTGTTCTTCGCCGAAGTGCGCGCGCCGGAGGGCTGTACCCTGCACGAGACACAAGAGATTGTGAAACAGGTGGAGGAGAAGGTGAAAAAGATTCCCGAATTGGAGAGTTACGCCGTGGTCAGCGGCTACGGCATGATGGCGGGTCGCTCGGGTAGTTGCTATGCCACGCTCATCATCCGTCTGAAGAACTGGGACGACCGTCCGGGCATGAACCACAATATCATGCTCGTCTATGGCCGTTTCGCCTTCGACTGTAAGGATATCAAGAACGCGAAGGTCATCCCCTTCCAGATGCCGCAGGTGCCGGGCTACGGCTCGAACAGTAGTGTCAACCTGGTGTTGCAGGACATGAACGATCGTTCGATGACGGAGTTCAATAACGATGCCACCAAGTTCCTGGCCAAACTGAATGAACGACCGGAGATTATGACGGCTATGTCCACCTATTCGGAGCGTTTCCCGAAATACCAGGTCGATGTGGATGCTGCCCAGTGTGATCGCGCCGGGGTGTCGCCGGCAACAGTGCTTAAGACATTGGGTGCCTACTGCGGTGGCTCGTATGTGGGTAACTTCAACCAGTTCGGCAAAGTTTACCGTATCATGGCCAATGCAGCACCGGACTATCGTCTCGACCCCTCGTCGCTGAACAATATCTTTGTGAAGGTGCGTGGTGGCAAGATGGCCCCCATCTCCGAGTTCGTCAATCTGAAGGAGGTGGTAGGGTCGGCATCCGTCGATCACTTCAACCTGTTCCAGAGCATCACCTGCGGTGTGATGACCGCCAGCGGATACTCTGAGGACGATGCCCATAAGGCCATTGCCGAGGTGTTCAAGGAGACGATGCCTGCCGGTTACGGCTACGAATACGGCGGCATGTCGCGCGAGGTGGAGGAGGCTTCTGGCTCTAATGCCACAGCCCTCATCTACGTCATCTGCGCCATCCTCATCTACCTCATCCTGGCTTCGCTTTATAACTCATGGTTCACGCCATGGGCCGTGTTGCTCTCCGTGCCTTTCGGACTGATGGGTTCATTCGGCATCACGTGGTTGGCCTCGTTGCTCCACTTGCCGGGTATGGAGAACAACATCTACCTGCAGACGGGTGTCATCATGCTCATCGGTTAGTTGTCGAAGACGGCAATCCTGATTACGGAGTTCGCCTCGGAGCGCCGTGCCCAAGGCATGACTATCCGTGACGCGGCCTTCGCCGCCTGTGAGGAACGTCTGCGCCCCATTCTGATGACAGTCGTCACGATGATTGCAGGTATGATACCGCTCATCATCGCCGGTGGTGCGGGAGCCAACGGTAACCGTGTGCTTGCCCTCGGTGTCACAGCAGGTATGGCGGTAGGAACCCTCGCCTTGCTCTTCGTGGTGCCCGTGTTCTTCATGCTGTTCCAGAAACTGCATGAGAAGTATCAAGGTCGTCCCGTTGAGGTTGCCCCCGAAGGCGAAGTTGTCATCAGTGATGAAAAGACAAACGAGGAACTTCGTGAAATTGAGACAAACGAGAATAATTAATCTATCAATAATAACGATCAATGAGAACTATTAACATTTTCAAGCAATTACTTCTGCTATGCCTGCTGTTCGTGGGAACAGCAAACGTAAATGCAGTGGCTTATCAATGGCAAAAGGTGACCGACTTGTCGGAAGTTCAGACGGACGACAAAGTAGTCATCGTAGATGAGAGTCTGGGAATTGCCTTGCCTAATACCGGCGGTGATTTTCAAGGTGTCACTGTAACTATCAGTGATGACTTCATCACCAGTACCGTGTCTGATGATATCCAGTGGACTCTGACAAAGAACGGCAACACTTTCAAATTTCAGAGGAGTGATGGCACATTTCTTTATGGAGATGCTGCAGCCGGCGGTGAACGACTGGTAATGAATTCAGGAAATTACACTACAAATACTTTTTATTTCGATGATTATAATTCGGGTGGAAAGTTGAACTATGAGAGTGAAGCCACTGGAAGGCCCTTATATGTCTATTGGGTTGACCAGAAAGCCCAAGTTACAGGTTCTATATCTGACGCAGCCACCATCACTCTTTACAAAATCGTTGAAGTCCCGACGACCGTAAAATGGAAATTGGTTGACGACGACAAGGTTACGCTGACGGATGGCGACGTGGTGGTCATTGCCGATGTGGCGACAGGGCTGGCCATGTCGAATGACAAGGACACCAAAGACCCCGATGCTGTAGCCGTAGAACTGAACTACGACAAAGACAGGTTGATTGGTGAAGTGCCTGAGAAAGTGCAGTGGACTTACACCGCCGCATCCGGTGGCTTTCAATTTGCCGCAGGGGAAGATAAGTTTCTTTATGCAGACAGCAAGGGTCTGAAAGTGGGGTCGGGTTCCGACAAAGTGTTCGATATGTATACCAGCAACGGTATTGACTATTTGCACATTGCCATCGGTGAGAAGGACTATCTTGCCGGAGTAGAGGAGAGCATGTTCAGCAATAGTTGGAAACTGAAAGAATTGAAGGATGAGCAACCTGACCAAACCGTGGCTGAAACCAGATTCGCTATTTTCAAGAAAGTGGATGACACACAGAAGGTCCTCACCTTGTCTTTCCCCTCAGAAAACTACGAAGTCAATACTGCTCACAATCTGACATCACCAAATACTGTTTACATAACATTTGAACCGGCAGAGGCTTCTGATGATGTTTCCGCCCGTGATATCGAGTATTCTTCAAGCAAACCCTCCGTTCTCTATCCTTTCAAAGAAGGTGACTCGAATTATAATGTAGATCCTCATGGTGACAGACTAAACTTATTGAATAGTGGAACGACCCATTTTATCGCCCGTATCCAAGAGACCGATGAATACGATAAAGCGGTTACCTATTGTACAATTAGATATAACAACACTTGGGAAGATTTCACAGGAGCCAAGGGAACGAAGAGTAACCCCCTCACCGTTTCTGAGGCCATCAGACTGGCAAAAGGTGAAACGGTGGAAGGCGTTACCTATGAAGAAGACCGTTGCTATTTCATCAAAGGTAAGGTGAATAAGGTGAATTCCGGCATGTTGGCCATGTTCGGCGACATGGGTCTCGACGAGATGATGGGCGACGACATGGACATGGATGAGCGCATGGGCGACATGGACGACTTCGACATGAGCGAGATGGGCGACATGATGGGTGGCATGGACTTTGCATCGATGATTCCCGGCTTCGGCAGTTCGGACGGACTGACATACTACATCTCTGATGACGGAACGAAAGACAATCGCATGAAGGTGACCAATGGTCACGGACTGGTCCAGAAAACAGAGGGTAGCAATGCCGTGTCGTTTGAGGAACTCGACGACCTGAGCCCCGGCGACGACGTGCTGGTATATGGACCGCTGGTCATATCGGAAGATGACAATATGTTCGCAAGTCTTTTTGGCGGTAGTGGAGGAATTGGTGGAATTGGCCAGCAAGACACTTCAGATTACGAGTGGGCGCCTACGAGCCTCGATGACTTGAATTCTGATGATGTTGTGCTTCTTGTTGACAAAAACAAGAAACTCGCCCTGAGCACTGACGTGAAAGGCACCTCTGTAAAAATCAATAAAGACAAAATCGCTGACAACGTCGCAACAAGCATCCAATGGACATTGACGAAGAACGACGACGGTACGCTTACATTCACAACAGATAATACCCCGCTTTCTGTTACGAGAAATTTGAATCTTATTGTCGGTCAAGGTCAGAGTTCTGGATTTACTTACAATAATGGCTACTTGGGAATCGAATACTCCTCCAGCATTGGCAGATATATTATCAAATGGCAAGAAGCAGATGGTAGCTATTCGGCAATATTTGAAAGTACGGAAGCATCCAGTGATAACATTGACGCTGATTTTACATTCTACAAGAGAGTTGAAAAAACAGAAGAAGATAACAGAACCGTCAAGGTTGATGAGTTGAATTACCTGCACGATCTGACAAAGACACTCATCGTACAAGACCAGCATTTGTACGAGGACTACACCAAGAGTCTGACATCCAATCAGGACTTTTTCTATACCCTGAACCAGACTCCCGAGGGCGACATCCAAACTGCCCAGGTCAAGACTTCTGACGAGGAAATAGCCAAGTGGGTTAAGATAGATGAGACCAATGTAAATTCCGACAGTCTCTTCACCGCTGTGAAACCAGGAAAAGCCAAGATTACCGTCAAGGTTAAGGTGATTGTGACCCCCGCTAACGGTGATGAGAAGGAGAAGTCCTACACCATGAAGCGTAAGTTCCAACTTGAGGTGCGTCCAAGAGACAAAGAACCCGAAGGAAAGAACGTAGGTGAATATGTGTTGGTGGAGAGTGCCGATGAATTGGAAGACGGTACGCGCCTGTTGATTGTCAGTACAAGGACAAAGGATGATGAAGATACCAACTATGCCTTGGGAAGCAACAATTCGATGATGGGTGGCGGCAAAGGTGGAAAGACCATTGACAATGACAAGATAACCACCAACGATGCTGGTAAGGAACGTATCCTGTATGAAGATGTTCCCGAAGGAACACAAGAGATTATCCTTGAAAAAGAGGATGATGTATGGTACCTCAACGTTGGCAAGGATGAGAATGGTGACAAACTCTATCTCTATTCTTCCTTGAAAGCCAAGGAGGAAGGCGAAGAAGAAGGCGGTGAAAGTACCTCTGGATTCAATATGGATGAAATGATGGAGATGTTCATGCCCAGTTCTGGTATGAAAGTGGCCACCAGGGCAGCGGCAACCAGCCCCGAAGGCGTAGATAGTTGCCGGGCGGTTATCACTATTGAGAATAAGATCGCTACGATTAAATTCATCACTGTCCCTGACACCGAGAAGAACACCATCGTGCTCACCAGCGCCTTTGATTTGGATTCAATGATGAATATGTTTGGTGGCAACGAGAAGGAAGAGGGTACCGATGAGACTACAGAAGAAGGTTCCGAGGGCATGAATTTCGACTTCTTCATGGCGTCATTCAACACCAAAGCATCTGAAGATATAGATGGTGAGAAAGCCATCCTGCCTCGCATCTTCGGCTTCGTTCAATATGACGAGTACCCAGTGAACATCGGAACGGCTGAATGGATGACCATTGTGAGCGACTACGATGTGACACCCCAAGATGGCGTGACGGCATACGTGGTGAAGGACGTGAGATTGGACCAGAGTCAGCTTAAGGCCATTCTGAAGAAGGTGGAGAGCCTCAAGGGTGGAGAACCCTATCTGTTGCATAGCACAACGGGAGAATACATGATGACAAGAACTTCTGATGTTGAGACACCCGAAGAGAACCTTCTTGAGGTGAGCACCAAAGAAACAGAAGGCGTAAAGGGCAACACCTCTGTCTATGTGCTGGCTGACAAGAGCAAGGGCGTGGGCTTTTACAAGTGGACAGGCGGTAAACTCGGTGCAGGTCGTGTCTATCTGCCCGTGGAAGCCAGTGTGGCCGGTGCCGGTGAGTACTGCTCGTTCCTTGAAGAGATAGACGAGACCACGGCTATCCAGGAAATTGACAGCACAGACCCGAAAGTCGGTACATATTACGATTTGCAGGGCCGTCGTGTGCTGAAACCGACGAAGGGCGTGTATATCGTGGATGGAAAGAAACAAGTAGTGAAATAAATACCCACTCCCGCCCTCTCCTAGGAGGGGGCAAGGGGAATGGGCTAAAATAAAACGAAACAATGGAAAAAACATATTTGAAACCCGAAGCAAAATGGGTGTTACCCGTTGGCAGCGAGGCCTTGATGGAGGAAGAGTTTGACGAAACCGCTTCTCTAAATGTCAACAACGGTGAAACAGACGACGAGGTGGATGAGATCGACGATTTGCTATCAAATGAAGCTGTCTCGGTTTGGGAAGAAGACAATTAAAATTCATAGATTTCATCCAAGATGAAGCATATTTCGAAAATAATAGCCGCAGCAGCCGTAAGCCTCCTGCTCACGGGCTGCGGGCTATACGACAAGTATGAGTCGCAAGCCGGCATCCCTGCCGATACCTTTGGTACTGGCGAGGCGGTTGCCAATGCTACTACAGACGGCTCTCTGGCCGACGTGTCGTGGCGCCAGTTTTTCACCGATCCGTTGTTGCAGCAACTTATCGACAGTGTCTTGGCGCGCAACACCGACCTCAATTCGGCGCGTATTGCCATCGAGCAGTCGGAAGCGTCGCTGAAAGCCGCCAAATTGGCCTACCTGCCATCGCTTTATTTCTCGCCGTCGGGCACCCTGTCAAGTTTTGACTTCGGTCCAGTCAGCAAGACCTACAACCTGCCGCTGCAACTCAACTGGGATATTGATGTTTTCGGCTCCATCACGAACAAGAAACGTGCCGCCAATGCCATTCTCCTACAGGCACAGGTGCGGGAGGAAATCGTACGTGCCAACCTCATCTCTACCGTGGCTCAGCAGTATTATATGCTGCAGCTGCTTGACCGCCAACTGGATATTTTGACCCAGACCGACAGTCTGTGGGGTACTTCGCTGGAAATACAAAAGGTGTTGTGGGAGAACGGCAAGTCATACTCCACCGCAGTCAACCAGATGGAGTCGTCGTACCTGAACGTGAAAACGCAGGTGGTGGATGTCCGTCGTAATATCCGTGGTGTGGAGAATGCCATTTGTCGATTGTTGTGCATCCCGTCACAACACATCCAACGCAGCTACTGGGGCAGTTCAGCCCTGCCGGAACATTCGGAAGCTTCCACCGGGCAGAGGATGTTTGATCCGCAGTTCATCAAGATTGGCGTGCCTGCCCAACTGCTCGAAAACCGTCCTGACATTCGTATGGCCGACTTCGCCATGGAGGAGGCATTCTACAATACGCAGGCTGCCCGCTCGGCATTCTTCCCCAGTGTCTCACTGCAAGGTGTAGCCGGATGGACTAACAGCGCCGGCAGCATGGTGGTGAACCCGGGCAAGATACTGCTCAATGCCGTAGCATCGCTCACTCAGCCCATCTTTGCCCGTGGCAAGATAAAGGCCGGCTATAAGATTGCCCAGTTGACAGAGGAAGACCTGCAGCGGAGGTATGTGCAGACCGTCATCGATGCCGGCAATCAGGTGAATGATGCTCTGGCCGACTGTCAGGCTGCCCGCGAGAAACACGCTTACTACCACCGCCAGGTGGAAGTGTTGCGCGAAGCCTACAATGGCACCCACGAACTGATGGACAACGGCAAGGCTAACTACTTAGAGGTGATTACCGCCCAGGAGAGCCTTCTCAGTGCCCAGCTCAACGAGGCCATGAACATGTATAACGGTGCGCAGGCCATCATCTCGCTCTACATTGCCCTCGGCGGTGCCACGAAATAGTATAATCAAAGTAATGACATGAATCGTCACAGGTTTCAACGGTCACAAAAAGGTAAGAGGCTGTTTGTCCTTTTGCCTTTTTGCCTTTTTGTCTTTTCGGCAGTTCCTGCACAGTCACTCTTGCAGCGTATCGACAGTATGCTGACGAGGAACTATCGTAAGGGCAACATCGACACTGCCTATATCACACGTCCACAGACGAAGTGGACCATTGTGGGGCGGCTCAATGTGTCGGGCGCAAAGATTGAGTCTGAAGGGACTGAGACGGAAAGCGGTCGCCATTTCAAATCGGAAATGAAAGCCGACTACAAATCGACCATCAGCGTCGGCGTGAGCTATCTGGGTTTCTCACTCAACTTCTCGCTCAATCCCGCCAAGCTGATGGGTAAATACGACGACTACGAACTGAACTTCAACTCGTATGGTAAGCGCATCGGCTTCGACATCATTTATCAGGATGCGCATAACTTCACGGGCTGGCAAGAAAGGGACGGGTTGGGTCGCGCCGATCTTCCTAGTGACTTGCTGAAACTGAAAACGCTGAACGCGAACGTTTACTATGTCTTTAACAACCGCCGTTTCTCCTATCCCGCTGCCTTCACGCAAAGCTACATACAGCGGCGTTCTGCTGGCAGTCTCCTGATGGCTTTGTCGGGTCAGGGACAGCAAGGCACCGTCAGTGGTGAGCAGGAATTGGAGTTCAAAATGACGAATATCGGCATCGGTGCCGGCTACGGCTATAACTATGTTCCTGCCCAGGGCTGGCTGCTACATATCTCTGCCATGCCCACGTTTATCGTCTATAGTCACACCTCGATGACTTTCAACGACACCCGTGTGCCCCTGCACTATCATTTTCCCGAGGCCATCATCACGGGTCGCGGTGCCGTAGTGCGTCAGAAAGGCAATAAGTTCTACGGCATGTCCATGGTATTCAACTTCACCAATATAGGCAACAAGGAGAGTCTTGCCGTACATAACATCAAATGGCGTGTCCGTGCCTTTTTTGGCTTACGCCTTTAGGAAACCCTATAAATAAATTATGTCTGAACTGGAGCCCCTGATAGCCGACCTTGCGCTTATCCTGATTTGCGCCGGAGTCATGACGCTGCTCTTCAAGAAATTGAAGCAGCCGGTGGTATTAGGTTATATCGTGGCGGGTTTTCTCGCTTCGCCGAACATGTCATACATGCCCAGTGTTACCGATTTGGAGGGCATTCATCTTTGGAGCGAGATAGGTGTCATCTTCCTGCTCTTTGCTCTCGGCCTGGAGTTCTCGTTCCGTAAAATCCTGCGTATGGGTGCCGCGCCCATCATCGCGGCCACTGCCATCATCTTCGCCATGATGCTCGTGGGTATATTCACGGGTTACGTTTTCGGTTGGAATAAGATGGACTGTATCTATTTGGGTGGCATGCTGGCCATGTCGTCAACAACCATTATCTTCAAGGCCTTCGATGATATGGGCTTGCGCCAGAAGCGTTTTGCGGGCTTGGTGCTCAGTGTGCTCATCATCGAGGACATCCTGGCCATCGTGCTCATGGTGATGCTCTCCACGATGGCTGTCAGCAAGGAGTTCGAGGGGTCGCAGATGTTAATGTCTATCCTGAAGCTCGTTTTCTTCCTCGTGCTCTGGTTTGTGGTGGGAATTTATCTCATCCCGCTGTTCCTTCGAAAGGTGAGGTCGCTGATGAGTGACGAGACCTTGCTTATCACAGCCCTTGCCCTCTGTTTCGGCATGGTGGTGATTGCTTCCCACGTAGGCTTCTCCGCTGCTTTCGGAGCGTTTATCATGGGTAGCATCCTGGCCGAGACCGTCGAGGCGGAGAAGATTGAACATCTTGTCAATCCGGTAAAGGACCTGTTTGGCGCCATCTTCTTCGTCTCTGTGGGTATGATGGTTGACGTAGCACTTATCGTGGAGTACATCGTGCCCATTCTCTGCATCATCGCCGCCATCATGCTGGGTCAGACAGTGCTGAGTACGGGAGGATTCTTGCTGGCCGGGCAGCCGCTGAAGACAGCTATGCAGTGCTCGTTCTCGCTGACACAGATAGGTGAGTTCGCCTTTATTCTCGCCACGATGGGTACCTCGCTTGGCGTTACCAGCGACTTCCTCTATCCCATTGTCGTGGCTGTATCAGTGTTCACTACGTTTACCACGCCCTACATGATTCGTCTGGCATCGCCGGCTTACGGTGTCGTGGAGCGTATCCTGCCGAAACGCTGGCTGAACAAACTGGAGCGCTATGCCTCCGACAGTGAGGAGCCGGAGACAGAGACACAAAAGAGTCATTGGTATGCCTATTTGAAACAGGTGGCGGTCATCATTCTCATCCACAGCGTGCTTTGCATGGCCCTCATCGCCCTGATGCTTTATTTCGGTGAGCCGTTCATATCAGGTCTGCTTCCGCAGCCGTGGGCTAATGTCGTTACGGCCCTGCTAACCGTGATTCTCTGCGCACCGTTCCTGTGGGCGCTGATGCGTCAGGGCAGTCGCAGTGCCAATGCCATGACCTTGTGGAACAGTGGTCGCGCCGCTCGTATAAAGCTCCTGGCTTTCCAACTGCTTCGCCTTGTCATCAGTGCCGCCTTTGTCAGCTATATCTTCGGCCATACCGTGCGTTGGGGTGGAATGCTTGGCCTCTTCATCGTATTGGCCATAGTCTTCACCATTGTCTTCTCACCACATCTGGAGAAACAAGGAGAACGGATTAACAAAACCTTTAATGATAACCTGACGCAACGGGAGCGTGAAGAGTAACTATATGAGAAAGATTCTGATGATGGTCGCAGCCGCCGTGATGACTGCAATGAGTATGAACGTTCATGCCCAGCATATCCCTGTTGGCGTCACTTCTTCGTTAGACTCCGTAAAGAGTGTGCAGCTGGGCATACTCTCTTCCGTGGCCGTCAGCCAGATGAAAGGCTTTCAGTTCGGCGGGTTTGCCAATATGTCGGCGGCACCCATCAATGGCTTCCAGCTCAGCGGTGTCAGCAATATTGCTACTGGTGTGGAAAAGGGTGTGCAGCTATCCCCGATGTTCAATATCTCGGCAGGTGACATGGGAGGGCTCCAAGCATCACTCTACAACTTTTCCGACACGCTCAGCGGTATGCAGGTAGGTCTATTCAACCGTACCGTCAGCCATTCCAAGGGTTGGCAGGTAGGCTTGATAAACATCTCTCGCGACACCGTAGGACACCAGATAGGCTTGTTTAACATCACCCCTAAGACCACTGTCGATTACATGCTTTTCGGCGGCAATGCCAATAAGATAAATATGGCCGTGCGTCTTCGTAACCGCCATCATTACAGCATCCTCGGCATCGGCACGCACTATATGGGACTGGATAGCAAATTCTCAGGTGCCTTGTTCTACCGTCTGGGACTATACAAACCGTTGACGCCCCGCTGGACGTTGAGTGGCGATATCGGATTCGCTCATGTCGAGACCTTTGAGGAGCACTCCGCCGAGAAACCCGAGCGGCTCTACAGCCTGCAAGCCCGACTGAATGCCGACTATCAGATAAACAATACATTCGGGGCCTTTGCCACCATAGGCTATGGCGATACCCGTTACTATAGCCACTCCAGGCGCTATCGTAACCGTATGATTTTTGAGGCCGGGCTCACCATCCGATACAATCGCAGACCCAGAACCGCTCCGGTGAGCAGGGAAAGGGTAGGCATAGAAGAGAACGATTCGCTATGTTCATGGCCAGGGAAGAAACGGCCTTGGCTGGCTGTTGCCGAGGCCACAGGTATCAACGTTTTCGTACATTGTCTGGACCGCTTTATCCTGAACGAAGAGTTTGCACAGACCACCTTGAACAGCATCGGTGATAATTTCAAGAATGGTTTCGTGTGGGACAACGACTTCTTTATTACCAACCTGTTCGCTCATCCTTATCACGGTAATCTGTATTATAACTCGGCACGCTCTAACGGGTTGAGCTTCTGGGAGTCGGCACCCTTTGCCCTTGGAGGCTCGCTGATGTGGGAGCTGTTCGGCGAGACGGAGCCACCCGCCATCAACGATATCTTTGCCACCACCATGGGTGGCATCGCCATCGGTGAGGTCACTCATCGCCTGAGCAATGCCGTGCTCGACGACAGCTATCGCGGATGGCCTCGTTTCTTGCGTGAGGCCGCCGGCTTCATCATCAATCCCATCAAGGGAATCAACCGCATCGTCAGCGGTGAGGCATGGCGGGTGCGCAGTGACCACAACCAGCACCACGACTGGCAGCGTTTTCCCATCAACTTCACTTTCTCTGTCGGTAATCGCTATCTGGCGGACGATGGCGAATTGTTTCGTGGCGAGCACAACCCTTTTATCACCCTTAAGATGGAATATGGCGACGTGCTGAATGAAGAAGATAACAATAAACCCTATGACTACTTCGAGGCGGAAGCCAACTTTGGATTGAGCAATAACCAACCGTTCATCAACCGTCTGCACCTGTTGGGCCGCATCTGGAGCACATCCATGTATTCGCACAAGGAGTTGAAGGCTGAGATAGGCATCTATCAACATTTCAATTACTACGACTCCGAGCCTGTTAAGGACGGTACAGAACTCACTCCTTACCGTATCAGCGAGGCGGCCTCAGTCGGTCCTGGCTTTGTGGTGGAGATGCCGCAGGTGGGAGCACTCGATAAACTGGAGCAGCGCGTCTTCTTGAGCGGTATCCTTTTAGGAGGCACAAAGAGCGACTATTTTAACGTCATTGAGCGCGACTATAATATGGGTAGCGGCTACAGCGTCAAGTCGAAGACACATGTTGAGTTGAAGAATTTCGGACGATTCATTACTAACATCAGTTTCTTCCACCTGTTCACGTGGAAAGGCTACGAGGATAAAGACCTGTCAGGCTATGTTGATGGCACTAAAGACCTCCACTATTTGAACGTGCAGGGCGACCGAGGTAATGCCCGCCTCTTGGTCATCAATCCCTTGATAGAGGTGGATCTGGGCAAAAACTGGGGCTTTGTCTTCAACAGCAGCTACTTCGTTCGTAGAACCCATTATAAGTTCTATGACGACGTGAAGGCGAACACCTTCGAAATCAAAGCAGGATTATCTTATCACTTATGATTCGTAAGATAATTGTAGTTAAGGAGTTATCGCTTCGCGCGTAGTTTATGATTATCTTCAACTTTTTGGTTAATAGACATCAGGTAAAAATATAAGGTAGAATTATTATAAGGTAGAATTATATTCTTAATAAATTTTAAAAGATTTGGATGGTATGCCTAAATAGTATATCTTTGCGTCATAATAATTATGATGTATGGAGTTTGTTGACAGGAAAAATGAGTTTGCCCGTTTACAGAAATCATTGAACAGAGAAAAGCCTCAGTTCCTTGTTATTTATGGTCGTAGGCGTATCGGTAAGTCAACACTGATAAAAAAGGTGATGGACTTTGACCGTGGTGATATTTATTTTTTAGCGGATAAGACCTCGGAGCCAAGTCAGCGACAGTTATTTTCTTCCATGGTTGATTTGGTCATCGGAGGTTTCAGTATGGCCAACTATCCAAGTTGGGAATCACTATTTGTCAGTTTAAGTAGGTCATTGGATCATCGTATAACCGTTTGTCTTGATGAATTTCCTTATCTCGTAAAGAGTTGCCCTGCTTTGCCTTCCATCCTGCAGAAACTACTTGATGAAAAGGTGTTAAAATTTAACTTGATTATATGTGGTTCTTCGCAACAAATGATGCAGGGCTTTGTTCTTGATGGTAAGGAACCCCTTTATGGTCGTGCTGATGAAATCATAAAAATGAAGCCAATAGAACCAGCTTTTGCTGGTCAAGCACTACAATGTGATGCTGTGCAGGCTGTAAGAGAATATGCTGTTTGGGGGGGTATTCCGCGATATTGGGAACTCCGTGAAAGCTATGATGGCTTTTATGATGCCATAGAGGGTCTTATGCTTGCTTCAGAGGGTACTCTATATGATGAACCATTAAGACTGTTACAAGATGAAATGCGCGACACTGTCCAGGCTTCGTCTATCTTGTCATTTATTGGAAACGGTGCCAATAAAATTTCTGAGATAGCCTCCCGGGCAGAGAAACAGGCTACAGATATAACTCCCCAGTTGTCGAGATTAAGGGAACTCGGTTTTATCAGTAAAGAGATTCCTTTTGGTGAGAAAGAAATGAAGAGCAAAAAAGGATTGTACCATATTTCCGACCCTTTGCTGCGTTTCCATTATCGTTATGTCCTTCCTTATCGTTCACTAATAGAGTTAGGTAATAGTCAGGCCGTCTTGAATGTATTTAAGAAGGGAGAGAGTAGTTTTGTCGGTCAAGCGTGGGAAGAATTGTGCCGCAATTATGTAAGTGCCAATGGAATGGATGGCATTATGTATCAAATGGCATCGCGCTGGTGGGGTAGTTATTACAATCAGGAAAAGCGGCAATATCTTCCTGCTGAGTTAGATGTTGTCGCAGAGTCGTTTGATGGCAAACACCTTTTCTTAGGTGAATGTAAGTGGCAGGAACATATCGATGCAAAAGAAGAACTTGAAAGAATCCAGTCTATCGCAAAAGGCTTACCATTTGTGAAAGACCATGAAATACATTATGGTCTATTTCTTAGGGCTACACCTATACATACTGATATTGCTAGGATTATTTATCCTGATGATGTAATGGCAAATGTTTGAATAAGACTTACATGCCCCATAATCAAAAGGCGACAAACGAAATTACTCGTTTGTCGCCTTTGGTCGGGATGAGGCGACTCGAACGCCCGACCCCTACGTCCCGAACGTAGTGCGCTACCAACTGCGCTACATCCCGAAAGCCTTCCTTTTTGGAAAAGCGGTGCAAAGATACGGCTTTTTCACCATACCCACAAATTTTTACTTGTTTTTCTTCAAAAACCATTACAGCAACGGCGGCAACTCATATAGCCGCATGTAGTTGCTTCCTTTGAGCAGGATATAGTGGCCTTGTGGCTGTTCGGTAGCAAGGGTCTTCTTCACCTCTTCCGCATTAGTGAACTTGCGGAAAGGACAGTCAATCTGACCGAACTGTTCACCCACCAGCCACACTTCGTTGATGCCGGCTTCCTTCAAGGCTTCCACCACCTTTTGGTGTTCTTCCAAACTAGTGGGTCCCAACTCGCCCATGTCACCCAGGATAGCCATCTTTGGCTGAACGTCCATCACACGGAAATTGTTGATGGCAGCAGCCATGCTCGTGGGGTTGGCATTGTAGGCATCGATGATGAGGTGGTTGTGCTCCGTTTCGGAGAGTTGTGAACGGTTATTACTCGGCACATAACCTTCCAAGGAATGATTTATCTGTTCGGGTGTAACGCCGAAGAACAATCCTATGCATGCTGCTGCCAACATGTTGTAGATATTGTATGAACCGATGAGGTGGGTCTGAACATGATGGCGTTTGCCGTCTTCCTGCCACCAGTCAAAGGAAAGGTAGGGGGCGCAAGGGCCAATTTCTCCGCTTACCCGCTGTCCCTGTCCTTCGCCAACGCCATAGCGCACCAGCTCCAAGCCCTCGGCCATGGGTAAGAGGAGTTTGTTGCCGGCGTCGATGAACACCGTGTGCTTGCCGTGACACCGCAAAAAGTCGTACAGCTCGCATTTCGTGCGTACCACACCCTCCAGACTGCCAAAGCCCTGTAGGTGTGCCTTGCCCACATTGGTGATGATGCCATAATCGGGTTCGGCGATATCTACCAGTTCCTTGATATCGCCAGGATGGCTCGCACCCATCTCCACCACTGCCATCTCATGCTCAGCAGTCAGACGGAGCAGCGTTTTCGGCACACCAATGGGGTTGTTGAAGTTACCTTGGGTATAGAGCGTGTTGTAACGCTGCGACAAGACGGTGGAAACCAGTTCTTTCGTGGTGGTCTTGCCATTGGTGCCTGTGATGCCGACGATGGGGATGCCCAAGGTGCGACGGTGATGACGTGCCAATGCCTGGAGGGTTTTCAGACAGTCATCGACAAGGATGAAGCGGTTGTCGTCAGCAGGGGCATATTCTTGTTCGTCAACCACCGCATAGGCGCAGCCTTTCTCCAGGGCTGCTTCGGCGAACTGGTTGCCGTTGAACGTCTCTCCTTTCAAGGCGAAGAAGATGGAACCTTCGGGACAGTCGCGGCTGTCGGTGGTCACCTGTGAATGATGCAGGAAAATCTCGTAAAGTTTATTGATGTCCATGATGGTGCAAATCGTTACGATTGCAAAATTACGACAACTTACGGAAAAGACAAAAATAAAACGAAAGTTTTCGTTAATCTTCCCAAATCGTTTGTGTGTTACAATAATTCTGTGTATCTTTGCCCTTGATGAAAAACCGACGTTACTTTACACTCAATATGGGTGGCCGTATGCTCTCGCTCGACACTCCCGTGGCTATGGGTATCCTCAATGCCACGCCCGACTCATTCTATGAGTCGAGCAGGGTGAAAAGTGAGCGTGACATATCTCAGCGTGCCTTGGACATGGTGGCCGAAGGGGCTGCCATCCTTGACGTGGGAGGCTGTTCCACTCGTCCGGGGTGTGAGCCGGCGGGAGAAAAAGAGGAGATGGCCCGTCTGCGCCGTTGCCTGCCGGTGGTGCGTCGTGCCTGTCCTGACATTCCCATCAGCGTTGACACGTTCCGTCCTGACGTGGCACGTATGTGTGTTGAGGAATATGGCGTGACGATGGTCAACGACGTGTCGGGTGGTTCTGACGAAATGTTCCGCATGGTGGCCCGTCTGCGTGTGCCCTACGTGCTTATGTCGATTCAGCCTGATGTGCCGTCGATGCTTCGCACCTTCGGCAGACAGGTGGACAGCCTGCATGAGTTCGGCGTGGCCGATGTAGTGCTCGACCCGGGGTTCGGCTTCGGCAAGACCCTCGACGACAACTACCGTGTGTTGCAACAGCTCGAGCATCTGCACGTCATGGATTTGCCTTTACTGGTAGGTGTGTCGCGCAAGTCGATGGTTCACCGGCTGCTTGGCATCACTCCCGATGAGGCCCTGAACGCCACCACGGTCCTTCATGTGATGGCTTTGGAAAAGGGGGCGCATATCCTGCGTGTGCATGATGTGCGTGCCGCTGTTGAAGCCATACGTATCGTTGGCAAGGTGCAGCAGATGGAAAACGAAGAAAAGGAAGGATAGACGATGTTTCTGGATTTTGGAATCAAAGATGTAATAGACATCCTGCTCGTGACCTTCATGTTGTATTATTCATACAAACTGATGCGCGAGTCAAAGTCGATGAATGTGTTCATCGGCGTCATGGTCTTCATCTTGCTCTGGTTGCTCGTGAGCGAGATTCTGGAGATGCGTCTTATGGGTTCCATTCTCGACAAAATGGTGAGCGTGGGTGCTATCGCCATCGTCGTGCTCTTCCAGGATGAGATACGCACCTTTCTTTACAACCTCGGCGCTCATCAGAGCGTGATGAAGCTGGTTAATGTTTTCTCTCCCAAGAAAAACAAAAAAGCAAAAAAAGGGAACGAGGGTATCATGCCTATCGTACGCGCCTGCCAGAATATGTCGAAAGGCAAGGTGGGCGCCCTCGTCGTGATGGAACGTACAAAGTCACTCGATGAGATTGTGATGACGGGCGATATCATCGATGCGGCCATCAACCAGCGGCTCATAGAGAATATCTTTTTCAAGAACTCGCCGCTGCACGATGGTGCCATGGTCATATCCAAAAACCGTATCAAGGCGGCAGCTTGTATCCTCCCCGTATCGCACGACCTCGACATCCCCAAGGAGTTTGGTCTGCGCCATCGAGCAGCCTTGGGTATCTCTCAGGAGACGGATGCTTTGGCCATCGCGGTGAGTGAGGAGACAGGACGTATCAGCATTGCCATCAATGGTGAACTGAAGCCACGTCTTTCTGCAGAAGACCTGGAGAGTATCCTCACCAAGGAGATGAACTTTGAAGAGTAAAAAAGTAAAAGGGTAAAAGAGTAAAAGTCGTAGTCTGAGTAATGTCCATTTTAACTTCCACTTTAACTCCCATGAGCGAAGCGAATTTACTACCACTTTAACTCCCGATTAAGCTCTTATGAGCGAAGCGAATGAACTTCCACTTTAACTCCCCTTTAATATCAGAACTCCAATTCTTATAACTAAATACTTAAAAGCATGAGTTTGATACAACAAATCATTGAGCGCGCGAAAAGCAATAAGCAGCGCATCGTTCTCCCCGAAGCCACTGAGGAGCGAACATTGAGGGCTGCCGACCGTGTATTGGCCGACGATATGGCCGACCTGATTCTTATCGGCAATCCCGAAGAGATACATGCCTTAGCAGACAAATGGGAACTGAAGCATATCGATAAAGCGACGCTTATCGACCCGGAAAACAATACCAAGAGTGAGGAATATGCACAGCTGCTCGCTGAGCTGCGTAAGAAAAAGGGCATGACCATAGAACAAGCCCGTGAACTGGTGAAGAACCCGCTCTATCTTGGATGTATGATTATCAAAACCGAGGGAGCCGACGGACAGATTTCCGGTGCATTATCTACTACTGGAGAGACATTGCGTCCTGCCTTGCAGATTATCAAATGTGCTCCGGGTATTACCTGTGTGAGCGGGGCTATGTTGCTCATCACCAAGAAACCTGAATTTGGTGAGAATGGTGTTCTCGTGGTGGGCGATGTGGCTGTCACGCCCATGCCCGACGCAGCCCAGTTGTCGCAGATTGCGGTGTGTACCGCACAGACGGCACGTAGCGTGGCAGGCTTCGATGACCCACGTGTGGCTATGTTGAGCTTCTCTACCAAGGGTAGCGCTACCCATGAGGTGGTGGACAAGGTGATTGAGGCCACCCGTCTGGCACGTGAGCTGAATCCTGAGCTGAAGATTGACGGTGAGCTGCAGGCCGACGCAGCCCTCGTGCCGTCGGTGGGTAATAAGAAGGCACCGGGCAGCGACATTGCTGGAAAAGCCAATGTGCTCGTGTTCCCGAACCTCGAAGTGGGCAATATCGCCTATAAACTGGTGCAGCGTCTTGGTGACGCCATCGCCGTGGGTCCCATCCTTCAAGGCATCGCCCGTCCGGTGAACGACCTCAGCCGCGGCTGCTCGGTTGATGATATCTACTATCTCGTGGCCATCACTGCTTGTCAGGCCATGGATGCAAAATAGAATGTATAGAATCATCGCAAAGCGATAATTCAAAATTCAACAACCAAAATTCAAAATTCTTAACATGAAGATTTTAGTTTTAAACTGTGGTTCCTCGTCCATCAAGTATGCTTTGTATGACATGGACACAAAGACAGTGATGACATCAGGCGGCGCAGAGCGCGTGGGACTTGAAGGGTCATTTGTGAAAGTGAAACTGGCCAATGGCGAGAAGAAACAGATAATGCACGACATACCTGAACATACCGAGGGCGTGAAGTTCATCTTCTCATTGCTTACCGACCCCAAGATAGGTGTTATCAAAGACCTGAAGGAGATAGATGCCGTAGGACACCGTATGGTGCATGGCGGCGAGAAATTCAATAAGAGCGTGGTACTCACCGACGAGGTGCTCAAGGTGTTTGAAGAGTGCTCCGATTTGGCTCCGCTTCATAACCCCGCAAACCTGAAGGGCGTCAATGCCGTGAAGGAACTATTGCCCGGACTGACTCAGGTGGGTGTGTTTGATACTGCTTTCCACCAGACCATGCCACCGAAGGCATATATGTATGCCATTCCTTACGAACTGTATGAGAAGTATGGCATACGTCGCTATGGATTCCACGGTACCAGTCACCGCTATGTGTCGGCACGTGCCTGCGAGTTCCTGGGCATCAAGGCTGAAGGCACCAAGATGGTCACCTGTCATGTGGGCAACGGCGGCTCTATCTGTGCCGTGAAAGACGGTAAATGCATTGACACCTCAATGGGTCTCACCCCGTTGGAGGGTCTGATGATGGGTACCCGCGCCGGCGATATCGACGGTGGTGCTGTGACGTTTATTGAGAAAAAACTCGGACTGGATGCCGACGGCATGTCGAACCTGCTCAACAAGAAGAGTGGTGTTGCCGGACTCACCGGTGGCAAGAGTGATATGCGTGATGTGGAGGCTGCCGCCAAGGAAGGTGATGACCGCGCCCGTCTGGCACAAGACATGTATTTCTATCGTATCAAGAAATATATCGGAGCCTATGCCGCCGCAATGGGTGGACTTGATGTTATCGTGTTCACTGCGGGTGTGGGCGAGAACCAGATAGGTATGCGTTCCGAGGTGTGCAAGGACATGGAGTTCCTGGGCGTGCTGTTCGACGAGGAGAAGAATAAAGTGCGCGGTGAGGAGGCTGTCATCTCTGCCGATGACTCTCGCGTCAAGGTTGTGGTCATCCCCACCGATGAGGAGCTGATGATTGCTACCGACACGATGAACCTGTTGTAAACAAATGAAAGCGCGCTTCTCACGAGGCGCGCTTTCACAACATAAAAAAGACTTAACTTGATTCTACAAACCTGATTACTAAAATACTTGTTGACGAGATTAAAATTGAATGTTTCTTCTGCAAAGATAATGTATCCGTGCACCGGAACAAAATCTTTTCGGCAAAACGACATTTTTACTCAACCAACAGAGTCATTTTAGTGGATTAAGGTTGACTCTCTCCCTCCACGTACTCCTCGTAGAAGAGGTGTTCGCCGTCGAAGACGACATAGGAGAATTGCCATATCCAGTCACCGAGAATCATCATCCTGCTTTTCCTCGACAACTTCAGGTCTAGTTCGATATGTCGGTGTCCATAGATGAAATAGTCAATGTCGTCGTGTGTCTTCATGTATTCCTTGGTGAAGAGCACGAGCCATTCTTTGTCTTCGCCTTGATAGGGCAGTTCTTTGCCGTCGGCACGTTTCATACGGCTGTGCTTGGCCCAGTGCAGACCGAGCCACATGCCTTGACGTGGATGGATGAAATTGAGCATGCGTTGGCAGAAACGGTTGTGGAACATCTTACGCAGGATTTTGAAACGAGGGTCAGGGTCGCCCAGTCCGTCGCCGTGTGCCAGGAAGAACACCTTGCCGTAGATTTCTGTCGTCAACGGTTGCTTATGTACAACCACCCCGCATTCCTTTTCCAGATAACCGTAGGTCCATATGTCGTGGTTACCTGTGAAGAAATGCACCTCCACGCCCATGTCGGTGAGCTCCGACAACTTGCCTAGGAAACGGGTATAGCCCTTGGGTACCACATATCGGTATTCGTTCCAGAAATCGAACATGTCGCCTAAGAGGTACACGGCAGCAGCCTTGTGCTTGATGGCATCAAGGAAACGTACTAAACGGCGTTCCTGCGTGCGCCCGTGTTCGATGGCAAGCGAACCGAGGTGGGCATCGGAGAGGAAATACACATTTTTCATCTTTCTCGTCTTTTATTTAGTCCAGACCCAGTTCCACTTTCGCTTCCTCACTCATCATGTCCTTGTCCCAGGCGGGTTCGAACACCAGTTGTACGTTGGCTGAAGTCACTTCGCGCAGTCCTTCCACTTTCTGCCGAACATCTTCAAGGATGAAATCAGCGGCGGGGCAGGTGGGGGCTGTAAAGGTCATGTCAATATCGACCGATGCATCGTCTTTCACGTCAATTTTGTATATCAGTCCTAAGTCGTAGATGTTGACTGGTATTTCCGGATCGAAGACGGTGCGCAGCACATCGACGATACGTCCTTCTATGTTTGTTCTTTCTTCTGCAGTCATTGTTGTATCGTTTTATCGGAAGTTAAAATGGGAGTTAATTCGCTTCGCTCATGGAAGTTAAAATGGACATTACTCTGCCTGCAACTTTTACTTTTTTACCCTTTTACCTTTTTACTCCTTTTATAGCCTTCCTTGTTCCCGGTAACTATAATACTGCCCGTCGGTGACGATGACATGGTCAAGTAAATGTATGCGCATCAGGTCGCATGCTTTTTGGAATCGTTCCGTCAGTTGGTCGTCGTCGCGACTGGGACGGATGTTGCCCGAGGGGTGGTTGTGGCACAGTGCGATGATGGTGGCATTATTCAGCATCGCATGTTTTAACGCGATGCGCACATCGACTGCCGTCTCGCTGATGCCGCCGTGCGAGAGTTGAACCTCTTTGATTAGGCCGTAGTTCTGGTTCATGAGCACCACCCATGCCTCTTCCACGTCTTTGTCGCGCAAATGCCCTACCATCAGGTCGTAAATGGCGTTCGGGCTGTCCAGTTTTTCGCGTTGTCGCGCCCCTTCCGTCTGTCTCCGTTTCCCCAGTTCGCAGGCGGCAAGGATAGTGATGGCTTTGGCTTCGCCGATGCCTTTGAAGGACATCAGTTCTTCAATGCTCATCTTGCCTAGCGTGTTTAGGTTGCCGCCACAGTGGGCAAGCACCTGGTTCATCAGGCCTACAGCCGTCACTTCGGGCGTTCCTGAACCAATGAGGATGGCCAACAACTCAGCATCGCTTAGTGCGGCGGCACCGAGAAGTGCCAGTCGTTCGCGAGGACGGTCTTCCATGCGCCACTCGTTGATGTTGAGTTTATTGTGGTTCATATACGAATGTTGAATGTTGAGTGTTGAATGTTGAGTGGTCGCTACGCAATTCCGAATTTTCATTGAAGAATTTGTAGAGTATTCTCTTGCCCCTTGC
Organism: Prevotella sp.; assembly: GCA_017538105.1. Taxonomy (GTDB): domain Bacteria; phylum Bacteroidota; class Bacteroidia; order Bacteroidales; family Bacteroidaceae; genus Prevotella. The sequence continues at coordinate 34,063 of JAFYJN010000024.1, forward strand.
TCCTTGCCCCCTGCCACTTCATACTCCCTCCCTTTGGGAGGGCCGGGGTGGGTGCTCACCCCTCACCTCTCACCACTTCATACCCCCTCCCTTGGGGAGGGACGGGGTGGGTTTTCCCTCTGGCTATTCTCTTGCCCCCTGCTCCTTGCCCCTTCCTACTTATAGAAATTCTTCTCAAAGGCATGAAACTCATCCTTGCCTCTCACGCAACGTTTCCACCATGCCGAGAGGAACCCACAACCATAACCGAATAATTGCACAAACGAGGCCCCCACGCTAAGAGCACCGATTTTTATGCTCTTGTTGCGTATGCTGGCATCTATGAAGATGACCAGGCAGAAGAGCAGGATGGGAATCCATGGTGCGGCGCAGAGCCAGTAGTATCGGTGGATGCTGTCCTCTCCTCCATATTCCATGAGGATACGTCCTACAGCGGAGATGAGGATGAGTGCTATCGTTCCCACGGTGAAGACGGTGGGCAGCAGGTGTACGGCCTTGAGCGTGCCGGGATGGCGCTTTGTCAGGTTGATACGTGCTATGCCGCTGTTGAATACCTGACGGAAAAACTTACGGAAGTCGGTGCGTCGCTTGTGCCATACCCATGCCTCGGGGAACAGGCGGCAGCGGCAGCCGTTCTGCACGATGCGGTAGCTGAAGTCGATGTCCTCGCCGAAGCGCATCTTTGAGAAGCCACCCAGTTGCTTGTACACATCGCGCCGTATGCCCATGTTGAACGAGCGGGGGTAGAACTTGTCGAGTTTCTTCTTTCCGCCGCGTATGCCGCCGGTGGTGAAGAAACTCGTCATCGAATAGGAGATGGCTTTCTGCGTGTCGGTAAACGACTCGTGGGAACGGTCGGGACCACCGAAGGCATCAGCCGGTTCACGTTGCAGCTCCTTCTCCACCTCGGAGAGGTAACCCTCGGGCAGCACCACGTCGGAGTCAAGCACGATGAGGTATTCGCCATGTGCCCTCTCTGCACCGTAGTTACGGCTCTGTCCCGGCCCGGAATTGTCCTTGTAAAAATAATGTAAGTCGAGTGTGTTGGCATAGCCCTCACACACCGACTTACAGTCTTTTGTCGAACCATCTTCCACGATAATCACCTCAAAATCCTTCTCCGTCTGTCGGGTGAGGCTCTCGAGGAGTTCGTCCACCTCATCGGGGCGGTTGAATACGGGAATGATGATGGAGTATCTCATGTTGTTATTCTTTCACGCGCTGCAAGTACGAACCGTCGCGTGTGTCCACCTGGATAAGGTCGCCCTCGTTGATGAACAGAGGAACGCGTACCTCGACGCCTGTCTCCAGCGTGGCCGGTTTGGTGGCATTAGTGGCGGTGTCGCCTTTCACGCCCGGTTCGCTGTGGGTGATGCGCAGGTTGGTCTTCACGGGCATCTCAGCATAGAGGATCGTGTTGGTGTCGGCATCGCTCACCACATCCACCACGTCGCTTTCTTTCATGAAGTCCACACCGGTGATGAGTTCCTTAGCAATGGGAATCTGGTCGTAGGTCTCTTGGTTCATGAAGATGTAGTCCTGACCTTCCAGATACAGGTATTGGTAGGGACGACGCTCCACGCGAACGTCTTCCAAAGCCTCGCCGATGTTGAAACGTTTTTCCAATACACGTCCGCTCACCACGTCTTTCAAGGTCGTTCTCATGATGGTGTTGCCCTTTCCTGGTTTCACGTGCAGGAAGTCGATGCAGAAATACAGCTTGCCATCCAGGCGGATGCAAGTTCCTTTTTTGATGTCTTGTGATTTAATCATTTTGGTATAATTGTTTTGATGTGATGTTCTTTCTTGTCTTTTTGCGCTGCAAAAATAATAAAAATGCCCTTTTTTTACGAAAAATCACAAAAGAAAATGCTAATTTTTGAAGAAAACTTTGTTATTTCAAAAGAAATGAGTACTTTTGCACCCCAAAAGGTCGAAAACGGCCTATTCTTTTGCTTAAACAATAAAATCATAAATAAAAATGAAAAGAACATTTCAACCCCACAATCGCAGGAGAGTGAACAAGCACGGTTTCCGTGAGAGAATGTCCACCAAGAACGGTCGTCGCGTGTTGGCTTCACGTCGTGCCAAGGGCCGCAAGAAGCTCACCGTCTCCGATGAGCACCACGGAAAATAAGTGTTTCACTTATCCATCAAGTAAAGAGGACAGGAAAAGCAAGGCTTTTTCCTGTTTTTTTTGTTTAATTTCAAAGGAGTAAAAAAGGAAGTAGAAAGGGAAGTTAAGCACTTCGTGCTGGACAATAGCTTGAAAGGGTAAAAAGGTAAAGAAGTAAAAGGGTAAAAAGTTGTGGGCGGAGCAATGTCCATTTTAACTCCCAATTAAGCTCTTATGAGCGAAGCGAATTAACTCCCACTTTAACTTCCTATTATACAAAAACTACCATGAGCGAAGCGAATTAGCTTCCATTTTTACTTCCCCTTAACTCCTTTCTATAACTTCCCCTTAAAAAGAAATTCTCCCTTATTGTCATGTAATTCGGGATTAATGTGTAAATTTGCAGCATCAATAGATAATGTCGTTTGAAGACAGTAATCTTTTTTCAACAAGATAGAGAAAAAGTCTTTCATGAAAAAATCAACAGGTAAACATTTCTTGGGCAATATCCTCGCGATGGCCCTCATCATTTTTCTCTTGGCTTTGGGTTTGAAATTCGGACTCGAATTATACACGCGCCATGGACAGTCGGTGGAGATGCCCGACATAGTACACAAGAGTTTCGAGCAGGCTGAGGCTATGCTCGACAGTCTTGACCTCAACATCGAGGTAAGCGACACTGATTTCGTGAAGTCGCTGCCGCCGGATTGTATTCTTGAGCAGTCGATAGCAGCGGGCGATATCATCAAGCCCGATCGTGTGGTGTACGTGAAGATCAATGCCGCACACTCTCCTTCGCGACCCATACCTGATATTGTTGACAACAGTTCTTTGCGAGATGCACAGAACAAACTTACTTCGCTTGGCTTTAAATTGGGTGACCCCGAATATGTTCCTGGAGAGCGCGACTGGGTGTATGGTCTGAAATGTCGCGGACGCAGCTTGTTCGAGGGCGACATGGTATCGACGGAAGACCTGCTGACCATTCAGGTGGGCGACGGACGGCGCAACCTCAGTGAAGAGGTGACATACACACAGCCCACGTTGGATGACACCGGAGTGGACGATGATGAGCCGCGAAGACCGCGTCCGCGTCCCAAGAAGACAGAGACCAAAGAGGAGAAAAGTGGCAATGCTGATGCCCATCCCTCAACACCGGCACCTGCACCCTCTCCGTCACCGGCTCCTGCGGCACCCGCATCTTCCAATTAACCCATCCCTATGAGTGACATCAAAGCAATCATAGAAGAGCTGGAAGAAGAGGAAGAGCAATCCCTGTATGAGCATCACCGTTTCGAGGTGGACAAAGGGCAGGAGAGTGTGAGGCTTGACCGATATCTGGCCGACCACATGCCTCATGCCACTCGCAACCGCATACAGCGGGCCACTGATGCCGGTTTCGTTCTCGTCAATGGGAACCCCACCAAGAACAGTTACCGTATAAGGCCCCTCGACGTGATTACCATCATGCTCGACAAACCGCCTTTCGACTCTACCATAGAACCGGAGGAGATTCCCATAGATGTGGTTTACGAGGATGAGAGTCTCATGGTGGTCAACAAAGCCCCGGGCATGGTGGTCCATCCAGGGTGCGGCAATTTCAACGGTACCTTGGTCAACGCTGTGGCATGGCACCTGCGCGATATGCCCTCTTATGACCCCAACGACCCCGAGGTGGGTCTGGTGCACCGCATCGACAAAGGAACGAGTGGACTGCTCGTGGTGGCGAAGACTCCGGAGGCTAAGTCGAAACTGGGTATACAGTTCTATAATAAGACCACACGCCGGCTCTATAACGCCTTGGTGTGGGGAAATTTTGCTGAGGACACAGGACGTATCGAAGGCAACATCGGGCGTGACCCACGCGACCGCTTACGCATGGAGGTGTTTGCGCCCGATTCGGGCATCGGCAAGTCGGCCGTTACCCATTACCGGGTGTTGGAGCGTTTCGGATACGTCACCCTCGTGGAGTGCAGGCTTGAGACGGGACGTACGCATCAGATACGTGCCCATATGCGGCATATTGGTCATCCTCTCTTCGGTGATGAGCGCTATGGCGGCGCGGAGATATTGAGGGGTGAACGGAGCGCGTCTTACACGGCTTTTGTACACAATAGTATGCAGATTTGCCGTCGACCGGCTCTTCACGCCATGACACTGGGGTTCAAGCACCCCATCACCGGGGAAGAGATGGACTTCACAGCTCCCTGGCCCGAAGATTTCTTTAAACTCATCACCCGTTGGCGCGTGTATGCGCAAACAAAATTATAAAATTAAAAGATTAAAAAATTAAAAATACAATATGCAACCCATCAAAAGAACAATAGCCATCGTATGCGGTGGTGACTCCTCTGAACACGATGTGTCGCTCCGTTCGGCACAAGGGCTTTACTCCTTCTTCGACAAACAACGTTACAACGTGTATATTGTCGATATCAAAGGATTGGATTGGCATGTTAATTTGCATGATGGAACGACGACTCCCGTTGATCGCAATGATTTCTCGTTTATGGAAGACGGTAAACTGGTGCTCTTTGACTATGCCTATATTACCATCCATGGCACACCGGGCGAGAACGGCATTCTGCAGGGTTACTTTGAACTGGTGCACCTGCCCTATAGCACCAGCGGTGTGCTCGTCGAAGCCATGACTTTCGATAAGTTTGTGCTCAACCAGTATCTCCGAAGCTATGGAGTGAGCGTGGCAGAGAGCCTGCTTATCCGCCGGGGTTATGAAGATTTGGTGAATGAAGAGGAAATCATGGAGAAGGTTGGAATGCCTTGCTTCGTCAAGCCGGCAGCCGATGGCAGTAGCTTCGGCGTGTCGAAGGTAAAGGACATTGACCAGTTGGCGCCCGCCTTGCGTAAGGCCATGATGGAAAGCGACGAGGTGATGGTGGAGGCATATCTCAAGGGTACGGAAATTACCGTGGGATGTTACAAGACGCGTGAGAAGACGGTTATCTTCCCTATCACCGAGGTGGTGACGAAGAATGAGTTCTTCGATTTCGACGCGAAATACAACGGACAGGTGGACGAGATAACACCAGCTCGTATCCCCGAAGACACGGCCCGTCGGGCACGTGAGATTACCAGCGCCATTTATGATATCCTCCACTGCAACGGCATCATCCGCATCGACTACATCATCACCAAGAATGCTGACGGGTCGGAGCGTATCAACATGCTCGAGGTGAACACAACGCCAGGAATGACGCCTACCAGTTTCATTCCCCAACAGGTGAAGGCCGCAGGGCTGAACATCACCGACGTGCTGACGGAAATTGTGGAAAACCAATTCCAGTGAGAAATAAGGGGCAAGGAGCAAGAGAATACCACTCTTTCACTCCCTAGTCTATTGTCCAAACTCCTAAACTCCCAAACTCCCAAACTCCTGAACTCCTGAACTCCCAAACTCCTAAACTCATGTTTGACGAAATCCGCCCATATTATCCCGAAGAACTGCCCGAGGCGTACGAACGCCTCTTGGCCGACCGGCAGTTCCGCGCCGTGTTGCCTTATGTGTTGCCCGACGTACCAGTGGAGCAGGTGGCGGCGATGATGCGTAGCTGCAAGGACAACCTGGAGTTCCAGAAAATGTTCTGCTACGGCTTCCTCGAAAAATTGTTGGCCAAGGCCAGCACGGGTTGCGACATGGACATATCGGCCATTGACAACAACAGACGTTACACGTTTGTAAGTAACCACCGCGACATCGTGCTCGACTCGGCGCTGCTCGACAAACTGCTCATCGATACGGGGTTCACTACCACGTGCGAGATAGCCATCGGCGACAACCTGTTGTCGTTGCCGTGGGTACGTGACCTTGTGCGCATTAACAAATCGTTCATTGTGCAGCGTTCGTTGCCGCCTCGACAGATGCTCATGGCCAGTCGTGAACTGTCGGAATATATGCACTATGCCGTAGGTGAAAAGAACGAGAATGTGTGGATTGCGCAACGTGAGGGTAGGGCGAAGGATTCCGACGACCGCACCCAAGCGGCTATCCTCAAGATGATGGCGATGAGTGGCGAAGGAACAGCCCTTGACAGGTTGACGGCCCTGCACATCGTGCCATTGGCCATCTCCTATGAATACGACCCCTGCGACTATCTCAAGGCGCGTGAGTTGTGGTGCCGCCATGTAGATCCCGGTTTCCGTAAGACGGCTAACGACGATGTGGTGAGTATGCGCACGGGTATCATGGGATACAAAGGAGCCATCCATTATCATTGCGCTCCTTGCATCGACGACTATCTGCGGACCTTGGAGGGGGTGTCCAAGAGTGAACTCTTCGATGTTGTCGCCGCACATATCGACCGCCAGATACATCTTCATTACCGTCTCTTCCCGTCGAATCTCGTGGCTCTGCGGATGTTGGGTGCAGAGGAAGACGGAAATGTGGTGGCCAAGAATTGTGGAAAGAGTATTGACGATATGGTGGCATGGTTGTCCTGCCATCTCTCCGTAGCCTGTGGCGAAGCCGAGGAAAAGGCTTTCGACGACTATCTGTCGCAACGGGTGGCCATGGCGCATGTCGATGGTGCCGACGATACGGCGTTCCTCCGCCTTATTCTCCTCAAGATGTATGCCAATCCGGCTATCAACCATTATAAAGGTTTAGAGCTTAGTGTTTAGTGTTGTTCGACTGTGCCTGTCTCTGCCGCAATCCGTTTAATCTGTATAATCCGTTGTTGATAATGATGAATCGTCATATCATTCTCCTCCTATCATTATTGTTGGTCGTTGCCTGTACCACGTATGACTACGATACGGGCGATGGGAAATTGTCCTATCTCCGTGCCGACTTCGCCGAGGCCCATTCCGATGCCGTGGGGTCGCTCGACTATTTTGACACTGACGAAGGACAGCGGGTGTACTTCCCTGCCGCCGTACAGGCCGATTGGGCGGTGACAGCTGATTCTCTCTACCGTGTGCTCGTATATTATGATGCCACCCAAGAGAGAGCAACAGACAAGGTGCATTCGCTCATCCATCTGGCGACACTCGCCCCCAAACCAGCCAAGGACGTGAAAGAACAGTTCACCGATCCTGTCAACGTGGAGAGTGCCTGGATGAGTGCCAACGGCAAATACATCAACCTGGGACTACGTCTCATGACGGGGGCCACAGACGACGATGCCTTGAAGCAGACCGTGGGCGTGCTTCTTGATGAAGATACGGAGCGTGAGGACCATACACATCATTACCAGTTGCGTTTCTTTCACAACCAGAATGGTGTGCCAGAATATTATTCATCATTGGTATATATAAGTATACCCACCGCCAGCATGGGTGCCGGCGATGGGATAACGCTCCGTATCAATACCTATCAAGGGTGGGAAGAAAGAACATTTGAAATAGCCCCCCTCTAACTCCCCCGAGGGGGAGAACCATTACGCTGTAGAGTATTTACGCCTTCCCCTTGGGGAGAGTTGGGGAGGGGGCTGGGTATTTACGCCTTCCCCTCGGGGAGGGTTGGGGAAGGGGCTATCTTCTCTTCCAGTTTTTCCAACATGTCTTGTGTCATGCGCGTGATGTCGTAGGTGGGTGCCCAGCCCCATTCGCGGCGCGCGCAGGTGTCGTCCATACGGTCGGGCCAACTCTCGGCGATGAATTGTTTCAGCGGGTCCACCTGATACTCCATCTCGAACTCGGGCTTGTATTTCTTGATTTCTGCGAAAATCTTTTCCGGTGAGAAACTCATGGCCGTCACGTTGAAACCATTGTGGTGCACCAATCGGTCGGGATTGGCTTCCATCAGCATGATGGCGGCACGCAGGGCATCGGGCATATACATCATGTCGAGCATGGTGCCTTCCTTCAATGGACAGACAAAACGTTCACCCCGCACGGCACTGTAAAAGATGTCAACGGCATAGTCGGTGGTGCCGCCTCCCGGAAGGGTCTTGTAGGAGATGATACCCGGAAAACGCACCGAACGGGTGTCAACGCCATATTTGATATGATAATAGGTGCTCAACAGCTCGGTGGTCACCTTCGACACGCCATAGATGGTGCGCGGCCTCTGTATCGTGTCCTGCGGTGTCATCATGTGGGGTGTCTCACGGCCAAAGGATCCGATGCTACTGGGCGTGAATACCGCACAACGGTGCTCGCGGGCCACCTCCAGCACGTTCCACAGTCCGTCGATGCCAATTTTCCATGCCAGTCGGGGCTTCGACTCGGCCACCACGGAGAGCAAAGCCGCCAGATTGTAGATGGCATCGATGTCATATTGTTGCACCACGTCGTTCAACATCTCACCGTCGGTCACGTCGGCCACAGCCGAAGGACCGCTCTCCAACAGTTCACCTTTGGGTTCTGCACCGGTGATATAGCCTGCCACCACATGGTCGTTACCATAGCGCTTACGCAGTTCCATCGTCAATTCAGAGCCAATCTGCCCCGTAGAACCAATCACCAGGATATTTTTCATAATAGCAAATTTAAGGGTTGTGTTTTCACTGCAAAGAAAATATTTTTTTTTCATATTCCGTCATTTTGAAAGGAAAAAAAAACACCAACGACTGTATTTTTCAAAAATAATCTTCAAAAAATCCCATTATTTGGAAAAAAAAGTGTTATTTTGCAAGAAAATAGGGGCATGGGGCAAGGAGCAAGGTGCAAGAGAATAGTCACTCCCTAGTCTATTGTCCAAACTCCTAAACTCCCTGGTCTATTGTCTAAACTCCTTTAATTTAAATCATAATACTATGTACGGAAAAATGAAAGAACACCTTCAGCAGACCATTGCTGAAATCCGCGAAGCGGGTCTTTACAAGGAAGAGCGTCTTATTGAAAGTCCTCAAAAGGCGGAAATCACCGTTAAAGGACAGCCAGTGCTCAATTTCTGTGCCAACAACTACCTCGGGTTGTCAGACAATCCGCGTCTCATCGAGGGCGCCAAACGTATGATGGACAACCGTGGCTTCGGCATGTCGTCGGTGCGTTTCATCTGTGGCACACAGGACATCCACAAGGAGCTCGAGGCGGCCATCTCCGACTATTTCCGCACCGAGGACACCATTCTTTACGCTGCTTGTTTCGATGCCAATGGTGGCGTTTTCGAACCGTTGTTCACCGAAGAAGACGCCATCATCTCCGATGCGCTCAACCATGCATCTATCATCGATGGTGTGCGTCTGTGCAAGGCCAAGCGCTATCGCTATGCCAATGCCGATATGCAGGAATTGGAGAAATGTCTTCAGGAAGCCCAGGCGCAGCGCTTCCGCATCATCGTTACCGACGGTGTGTTCTCCATGGACGGCAATGTGGCTCCGATGGACAAGATATGCGACTTGGCCGAGAAATACGATGCCTTGGTGATGGTCGACGAGAGCCATTCGGCAGGTGTGGTGGGTGCCACAGGCCATGGTGTGAGCGAGTTCTTCAACACCTACGGACGTGTGGATATCTATACGGGTACTCTCGGCAAGTCCTTTGGCGGTGCCCTGGGAGGCTTTACTACGGGTCGCAAGGAGATTATCGAACTGCTGCGTCAGCGTTCACGTCCCTATCTCTTCTCCAACTCCCTCGCTCCCTGTATCATCGGCGCGTCGCTCGAGGTGTTCAAGATGCTCAAGGAGAGCAACGAGATACACGACCGTTTGGTGGAGAACGTCAACTATTTCCGTGACAAGATGATGGCGGCGGGTTTCGACATCAAACCCACACAGAGCGCCATCTGCGCCGTCATGCTCTACGACGCCAAACTGTCGCAGGTCTATGCCGCCAAGATGCAGGAAGAGGGTATTTATGTCACCGGTTTCTATTATCCCGTGGTGCCTAAGGGACAGGCACGTATCCGTGTACAGATTTCTGCCGGTCACACCCGTGAACAGCTCGACAAATGCGTCGACGCCTTCATCAAGGTGGGGCATGAACTCGGCGTGTTGAAATAAGCAATAGTCCAGGATAAACTATTCAAAAAACTCTACGGAATCATAGAGTAAGGAGCGTCCCTCCTTTTCTCCATGATTCCGTAGAGTTTTATCTTATCCTTCAAATTTCTAAAGTTAAGATGTTATTGCGGCATAGGCCTTATAATCCTTTAATCCTTTAATCTTTTAATTTTTTAATTTTCTAATCTTTCCTCACTCCAAAGTTTGTGCGAGTTTCGTCGTTGATGATACGGCTGGCCTTATTGCCATCGAAGTGAGTTGGGCCAATGATAAACTCGGGCACATTGAAGGAAAGAAAACGTTCGCGATAGAAGCGGCGGGGATTTCGCTGCGGTAGCATAAAGGCCTTGGTGACAACACCCTTGGCATCGATGTGACAGAAATAGGGCCGCGTGAAGAGACCGTCGTCGCGACGGGAGCTAAGCACCATCCAACGCGAATTCGAGCTCCAGTTGTGGAACGATTCTGTATCTTTAGAGTTGGCCTCTGCCATGGGACGGCTCTCTCCTGTAGAGAGGTCGAGAAGGTAGAGGTCGGCCTCGTGATGCCAGATGCTGAACTGTCCGTAGTCAGAGAGCGTGTAGCAAAGGAAACGTCCATCGTACGAAGGGCGGGGGAAAGATACGGACTTGTGCTGTGCCTCGGCATCGACAATCGTTTCTATGCTGTCGCCGAAGGTGCCCGTTGCGGGATCGAAATAGATGCGGCACAGATTATAGCGGATGGAATCAAGTTGATGGCTGCCCTCGGGAAGGGCTTGTGCCGCACAGAAATAGAGCGAACGTCCATCGGCCGAAAACACGGGAAAAGTCTCGTAGATGGAGTCTTGCTTGAGAAGAGGTGAAAGCAGCAGCTCATTTTTCTCTACGTCATAGACCTGGAGGTCGGAGGCGGTGTCAAAGACCTCGATACGGTTGCTATCGGCACTGTGGAACAGCTGGCTCGTGGCGTTGGTGGAATAGGCAATATAGTGTCCCGAAGGATGCCAGTAGGGATAGACACAGAGGCCGAGTGTCTGGTCGGTCTTGGTGTCGTAGGCGGTGAGAGGGCCGTCGTTTTGGCGTAGCAGGGTGGCTCCATGCGGGCCACGGATATGAAGGCTCATGTCGGCAGGGTTGCCGCGGTTGAAGCTGTGGCAGTTGACACAACCTTCGAACTGCGTGTTCTCTATCAACGCACGCTCATCGAACGAGGAGAGGTCGCGTTCGTAAATGCCCATTTTGCTCCACACCTCGTAGCCGGGTTCGATAAGACGATAGCAGATGCCATAGTCGATGCTGTCAGGACTCACGTAGATAGAAAAAGGGCGATAGGTGTGCCAACCATCGTCATATTTGGCTGATACGGTAACGCTGAGCGAGTCGCCACGGTTCTGGTCGAGCAGTGTATGCCAGTCGTCAAGGTCGAAGTCGACCGATTCTTCGCCTTGGCTGTGCAGGTCGCGTCCATGGCGGTCTGCAATGACGGCATCAATACACAACGCCTTCTCGTCTGCCATGCAAAAGTTGAGAGGGGCAATGTTCACGGGTATGGTGACGCCAAGGTAGTCGGGATAGATATGAGGCTGGGCAGTCTCCTGCTTTGCATCACTGACCGTTTCGGTTGTGCAGGCAGAGAATATCAGAAGGGAGAGGAGTGTATATAGAATCCTTTTCATCGCTGAATGGTTGTGATGTAGTAATGCCAATAAGTATCGCCATAATTTTGCGCCAGTCCCTCACGCGTCATGGTTGGTGACTTGATGTACGAAATGAACTGGCTGAAGCGCTGAACAATAGATGGACTCACTTGAGCAGGCATCGGTTCGCCTCGCTCATGATGCATGCTCCACCTGAGAGCCAATGCCTCTTGGAAATGACGCGGAATGGCTGGATAACCAAGTTTCTCACCCCAACCGACGTAGTTGGCAAAGTTTTCGAGGTCGCCTGTCAGCAGATAGTCGGCCATCAGATATTCATAGGCGAGGCGATTGGTCGTGTTGCCGAGAAAGAGTTTTTGGAGCATCTCGGGTGTCACATGGTCACTGAAGAAAAAGTTATCTTTGTAGGCCATTTGGCGCAAGCGTCCGTATTCGGGATGCTTGGCTATCGCTTCTTCATTCTCCAACAGCGGTAGTGTTTCATTGGCCCATTCCTTATAGAAGAGGGTCTTCTGCAAGGCCAAGAGATATTTGCGGGCCACTTCGTAGTTGCCGGTAATAAGGTTGGTCTGTGCCAGCCGTTTATAGCACCGGGCACTTTTCTGGAAGTCAAGAATCGCCTCTTGGGCCTCGAACACAGACCGCTGGGCGACATGAATCATCCCTAACTGATAAAAAGCCTCGGCTGTAGGCATCGGACTGGTCGCGTCGCGCTCCACATCGGGTAAGAGACCTGCGAGGCCGTTCTGGTGATATTCGAACATGTGGTCGGCAAGCATGCCGCGCATCGCCAAAGCGAGATTTTGTATCGTAACTCCGATTTGGTTGTTGGGCTTGTCGGTGTTGATGGTGTCAAGTATGCGGTTCCATTGCTGGTGGCAGGCCATGAAGTCGTATTGCATCGCCTTTTCGGCTTTGAAATTGCTGTTTTTCCAGACAAGCAGTCCCATGACTACAGCCACAACCGCGAAGGATGGAAGGATTGCGACAGGGCTGCTCGGTGCATTAGTCCACTTATGGCAGGCACGTACAATGAGCAGGAGGACGAATACCGACAGGGTGGCTATCCAAAGCAGGACAGGGACCTCCTCTGGGTAGCGATGGTAATGGATGCCGGTCCATAACTTGGCGGCTGGTACAGGGAGATGATGCGACAGTATGATGACCATGACAGCCATCAGCACAAACACTCCGTAATACAAGTTGTGAGAGGTGAGGGGTGAGGGGTGAGAAGAGTCGTGAGAGGTGAGGGGTGAGGGGTGAGAGGAGAGGGGTGGAGCCTGTAAGAGGAAGAACAGCAGGCATACAGGACCCACTACCCAATAGAGTACAGGTATGGCGACAATGAGCAGGATGCGACGCACCCAGCCGCCTGGTAACTTGTCGAAGAGCCAGGAAGCGAGCAATGTGAGAACAACAGCCCAGACACCACCCAACAACGCATTCTCGTCGAGCAGGAAGAGCCAAAGCAAGAACGCTGGCACAAAACTTAGGCCATAAAGACGACCCCAACGCGTCAACCGGAGCGTCAGGAGTTGCACCACCGAGAGCAGAATGGCAATAATCAAAGCCCCCACCCAGGCATACAGGAAGAACTGCGTGCAGAAACGTCCCAACAGGTCGGCTATGCCACCGGGGAGTTTCACTATCTCCCACACATAGGAGCAGTTAAAAAGGAAGAGCTGGTATTGTTCCTGATAATGCAGATGATGCGGATAGGCCCATCCGAAAAAGAGCAGAACGGCCACACCGAAAAGAAACGTGTATAGAAGACGAATATGCTTCATTTAAGAGTTATTTGTCAAACACCCGGCTGAATTCTTCGACGCTGATTGTTACAGGCTCCACCATAAATTCCGGACGGTTATAACTCTTCAGAAGGAAGGTATTAGTTTCCGGGTCTTCTTGCGGCATCAGGAAAGCCTTACTAACTTTTCCATTGTTGAAATAAGCAAAGAATATTCGGCTGTAATTGTCATCGAGACGACGACTGGCAACCATGATCCAATGTCCGTTGCTCGACCATGAGGGGTAACTGTCGGAATAGTCCTTGCTGTTAAGGAGAGTGAGATCGAGGGCCGAAGAGGTTTCTGCGGTGAGGGCAGTGCCCGTATACTGATCCATCGGAATACAAACAATGTCGGCATCACGGTGCCTGCTATGGAAACAGCCATACTGTCCCAGGGCAAAGAGCAGATAGCGGCCATCGGGGCTGATGCGTGGCAAGGTAACGCTCTTGTCAGCCGAGGCGGCATCATAGACAAGTTCTTCGTCACCGAAATTGTGCGTTGTCACATCAAACGAACGACGATAGAGGTTGTATTGAACTTTCGGGTAGGTAGTTCTGATATCCTTGTCGCGCATCTCTTCAGGCAGCGGCACAGACTTGCAATAATAGAGATATTTGCCATCGGGCGACCAGGTGGGATACACCTCCAACAATGTGGAATCATTGCTGACGATGCTCACCGAGTCGGTCTCCACATCATAGAGGATCAAGTCGCTCGCCTCATCAAAAACCTCAATCTTGTTGGGATTCAACGAATGGAATACCTGACGTGTCCTATTGGTCGAGAAGGCTACCAGCTTGGCGGTGGGGTGCCATGAAGGATAGACTCCCGACGAGATGGTATAGTCGCGTTTCAGATTGACTCTCGAAATCTTGCCGTCGTTCACGATGACGGTGCCGGCATTGGAGAGGCGTACGTGAAAGAGCATGTTGTCGGTCTTGTAGTTCTGATAGCTGTGGCAGTTGATGCACTGGCCTTTTTTTAAGTCGTTACTGGTAATCTCGTTGTTGAAAATCTGTGTCTCTTCGAATGACGAGAGGTTGCGCTGGGCTATCTCCATGAATTCCCATGCGACATACGACGGTTCGATAAGGCGATACGACACATATTCGTCGATAGGCTCTTCGGCCACATGTATTTCAAAGGGGCTGAACGTCAGCCACTCGTCCCCTTTCTGGCCCCAAACCTCTACCTTGATGCTCTTGCCCTTGGATGCATCAACCATATCGTGCCATTCCGACTCGGGAATCTGCACCTTCACGCCATTTCCATAGGTCTGCTGTTGGCCGTCGGGTGCGGTAAAACGTGCTACGCACGCTTCGTACTCGTCGTCAGGAAGCATGAAATTGAGTGGCGCGATGTTGCAAGGCGCAGTGATATCGCAATAATCGGGGAAGATGGGTGGCAGACATTGGGCCTCCTTGGCTGAAGAAGGCACATCGGGGTGATTAGCACACGCTGACAACAGCAGCAGGGCAGTTGTCAAAATCTGGAACCAGGGACTAATATATCTTTTCATTGTTTTCTTATGAATGAACTTCATGACCTATCGTGCCGTTTATGGCAAACGGTTTTTTTCCGAATACATTGTACCACCAGTAGGTGTCTCCGAATTCCTCACGCATCTGCTCGCCCAAACTCTCAAGGTTCATGCCGGGCTTCGCCAGTTTTTCCATGGTTTCCCAGAACTGTTTGTAGCGGTCGTAAACCGTCTGACTGACGGGGAGCATCATGCGCTTCTTTTCCGGGGCCTTTTCCATGTATAGCATATATGCCTCCATTGCATGGAGGGGGAATACCTCGTCCATGTGCGACTTCACCCAGTTGTGCAGCGATGCCCAGAAGCGACGTGAGTCGCAGCGTATCATGGAATAAAGCAATGCCTGTTCTGAGACCACCTTGCTGACGGAATCGGTCCAGAGACTGATACTATTGACAATATAACTGTCACTGTTCTCTACACCGGAGAGTTCGTCTGGGTAGGCTTTCTGCAGTTCCTTGATCTTGTCAGTGACAGGAGAGGGCTGCCAATTAGCGTAGAAAGGATGATGATGCAATATAGTGGTATAGCGTTCCACCAGTTTTTCATCCCCTGCAGCGAGTGCGCAGCGGGAAAGCGTCTTCAACAAGAAGGGCGAAAAACCGTATTGGATGCCATTTTCGAAATTCAGTCGGATGGCCTCGTTCATCATACCGTAGTTGTAATAGACCAGCGGCGAAGCAATTTCCAAAAGGGTGACATGGAGCGAATCGGGATTGTTAATACTGACGGCGTCGTTGCCCAATTTGAACGAACGGTCAAGCAGGCCCCCTTCGTTCATCAAGGCGATATTTTTAAGGAAGACCATTGTACGGGTAGGTTCCTTATTCTCCTCCGCCATACGGATCACCTCCTTCCAGTTGTCGTCCTCTGCATGACGCACCATGCGCATCTCGTCGATGTAGTTCTTATCGCTGAACATGAGAGACAAGGTGAAAACAATACCAGCAACGACACAAACCACCGGCAAGAATCTAGTTGTTTGGTGGATTGGTCGTTTAGTCGTTTGGTTGTTTGGAGGATTGGTTGTTTGGAGGATTGGTCCTTTAGTCGTTTGGTCGTTTAGAGGATTGGTTGTTTGGAGGATTGGTCCTTTAGTCGTTTGGGAAGTTTGCGATGATTGTTCTGTCGCATGAGATTTCTTCCCCAAACGACCAGACGACCAGTTTCCCAAACGACCAGACGACCAGTTCCCCAAACGACCAGACGACCAGTTCCCCAAACCACTAACCAATGGTATGAGTATAGATAACGCACCGAGCACCCAGAACGGGATGGAAAGCTGCCGACCATTGTCGAGTGAAGTAAAGAAATGAGGAAAGCCAGCCAACACCACATCGTCGAGTTTAAAATTCGAATAGAGTTGGGAATGCCAAATGTGGGCGGTAAAAACAAGCAATACAATGCCTATAAGTTCCCGCCAGGTGATTTTTTCAGAAATCATCAGGCAGAGCATGAAAAGCAAGGCATACCACCCCAACACTGGATAGATGCAAAAGCCGAGCAGATACCAAGCAAGATGCCATTTGCGTGGTGTGCTACGGGCTGCCCACAAAAGTGCCAACATGACAAGATAACCTACGGACTGCGAGAACCAATAGCCTCTGATGGTGGAGATATAAACCCAATAGCCCAAATCGACAACCGACGTGAGAAGACAGGCAACGGGCAGAATCATCAGCGCCGTGGCACTTCCGCGCAGCCGGAATGCTTTGGCACCCACAAAGAATATCAGCATCCAAATGGCCACCAACACTCCAGCACCTAAAGCCGGATGATAGAAATACTGGGTAAGCCAGGCTCCCACATACTGCATTAGGCCGAAAGGCTTTGAAAGAAGGGTGTGGTAAAAGGGTTCTCCGACGATGAATTCAGAACGGTCATGTGCCGTGTAAAACACCTCTTGATTGATGTGTAATATGTATAAGACAAAAGCCATGAAAGCCAACAGACTTCCATAGAGAAGGATTTTGGAGACTTTATGAGGGTTCTTCATTTCCATAGATAAAGACAACTGTACTTATTTTCGTGCAAATTTACAAAAAAAAGGACAATCTCCACAAATTCAGCAAGTATTTGTATTATATTCCCGATAAAAAAGGCTGGCTCATTGAATAGAGCCAGCCTTTTATAATTATACCATTTAGGAATGATTATTCCTCATAGTAAACAGAGTTGACGATACAAGATCCGGCGGTAACCATGAACTGAAGGTCATGATTTTTACCATCATTACCTTTGGCACAGATCTTAGCAATGTCCTCAGTGAGTTGAAGCTCATTCAAGCCATCATTCCAGTGTACGTGGGTTTCACTGCCGTCAGCATTGAAATTGTCCCACCAGCCAGACATGATTCTTACGTCCAAATCAGGAGAGACTTGAGCAACATCAATGATAAGCGTCTTGAAGCCCCAGTAAATTTCATCTGTAAGATATGGGAAATGCTGACCTTCGTTATCACTGAAACGCATGGCTGCTGCATTCCAGCCCTCAGGGCTGAATGGCGGTTGCAACTGAGGATCCTCACCATAGATATAAATCTTCTGGAGTTCCTCAGTGATGACTTGGCAAGATACGGGGAAATCAGCTGTCAGTTTGGTACCGTCAGCGCAAAGAGCGGTCAGGGTAACGATATAGTCACCGAGTTTCATCTTCTTTTTGGCAAAGTTGCCGACGAATTCCTTACCACCAATATCCCACTTGGCATTGACAGGTGCCGAGGTCGTGCAGGAAATGACGTTGCCGTTCTGGCCACTGGCTGCCTTGTCAACAGTAACGCTTGACTTCGCTATGAGTTCGTCAAGAGTGATGTGACCGTCATTGCTGATGTCCTCGGAAACGGGGTCACAAGCAACGAAAGCACATACTGCGGCAAATAACAAAAATATCTTTTTCATATCGATTACTTAATATAAAATATTAATAAAGTCCTTTGTATTGTGTCTTCGGGTCAGAAACGTCCCAACCTGGGTTCTGCTCCATTCCACCATTATGTAGAGTTATCTGGTTCTGAGGTTTAGGCAAGAAGCCATTGGTAGCACGATAACGCTCATCCCAAGAACATGTCATGTGTGCCAGAGACTTCTTGTTGCCCTTGTCGCCGAGGCAGACAATCTGTTTGCCAGACTGTGCCTGCAAAGCTTTAGGAGCATAGTCGCTGTTCTTGCAATCCTTACCGGTCCAACGACGCATATCGTTGAAACGAAGTCCTTCGAATGCAAACTCCCAACGACGCTCGTTCTGAACGTTTGCCAATGAGTAGCCTGTCTCAGGTACACCAGCACGACGCTGCACCTGGTTCATGTACTGAGCATCACCTGTGAGCTCGGTCATCATCAGAAGCACGTCAGCGTAACGCATCAGGTAGAAGTCCTCGAAGTGGTCACCCTGCATACTGTTTCCAAGCGAACCACTGCCAGAATAACCATCACACTGAACCCACCATGTCTTATTGTTGGCATCGTTAGCGTCAAGGTTTACATCGGCATACTTCTTCACAGAATAGCCAGACTCCTCGCAGTCATCCTTCTCGTAAACATAACCAGCGAGTTCGTTATCAAGGTCAATCATAGAAGCGAGCTTGCGGAGGTCGGTATAACCACCTGCAGCTTCTGCTGCTGTCCAGTCATCCCATAGATTGCAGGAAGGAGTTCCCTGGCCCCAACCCTGGTTGAACGGATAAGTCAACTCACGGTCACCATTCATGTTGGAGGCACCATTACGAAGGCCCCAGAAACATGACAGGTAGTTGGAATACATACGCGGGTTGCAATATGTACCACCGATGTTCCAAGAAGAAGCATTCATGAACTGAATGGCGAAGAGTTCCTCCGTGTTGCCATTACCCATACCCGGCTGGTCGAAACAGTTCTCACGTTTCATGTCAGCAATGAATGGATAATCATGGCCTTGGCCATCGTGTGCCTCATCCCAGAGGAAACTGTTGGAGTACTGCCAGAGTGAACGGTAGTCTTCGCAGAGTTTGTAACCACCATTGTTGATGATTTCCTTCAAGCCGTTGACGATGTCATCCTTGGAAACGGAAGATACGTTAAGACCCTCTTGTGCGATAGCGGCACCGGTACGGTCAAGGAGTTCGATGGCAGGAGCGCCGTTTTTGATTTCACCGACACCTTTGTAGAAGCCAGCCCAGAACATGTATGCACGAGCCATGAATGCCTCGGCACAGTACTTGTCAGCATGACCTGAACCATTGGCCTTCGTTACCGTCATAAGATTCTTGGCGGACATAAAGTCAGCGATAATCTGCGGATAGATAACGTCCTCAGCGCTAACCTGCTGATAGGACTCATCGGTAATAATGGTAGAAGTGATCAAAGGAATGTCACCATACATCTGGGTGAGCCAGAATGTATAGAGGCCGCGCATGAAGAACGCCTCACCGAGGAGCTGGTTACGCTGAGCCTTCTGTGCGTCAGTCCATTCCACATTGTCAATGGTTTCAATCTGGTTGTTGGCACGCGAGACACCACCATAGAGAAGAATCCAGTCATATTCATACTGATTGGCATCCTGCATGGTAAAATGATGCATCGACTTAGGCATATAGTCTTGCAGACCGCCACTGCCGTAGCAGTCGTCAGACATACAACTCCACCAGAAGAAAATATTATTTAAACAATCACTATTATCACCGCCACCCAATGTACTCATGATACTGTAGGTAGCTGCATTCAACGCCTCCACATCTGCAGGCTTGCCTGGGAATGTGGCTGAGGTCATCTCCGTCACACGCGGATCGGTGTCCAGCATGTCATTACATGCTGTGAACAAAGTTGCTGCCAAAACAGCCAACGATGATAGAATATATTTCTTCATAACTTATAGTCGAATTAGAATTTAATACTTGCACCAACCAAGAATGTACGAGCTGGTGGGTAAAGACCAAGGTCGATACCGGAAGCCCAGTTCACGTCACCACCTGTGTTACCTACCTCAGGATCGAGACCGGTGTAACCAGTGAAGGTAGCGAGGTTCTGAACCTGCACATAGAAGCGGAGCTGCTGGAATGGGCAAGCTTTCCAAAGATGCTTGAAGTCGTAACCGAGAGTAACGGTCTTGATCTTGAAGTAGTCAGCATCCTCCATATAACGTGTGGATACCCAGATAGTGTTCGGGTGACCATTATTGGAGATACGCGGCATCGTGTTTGAGGTGCCCTCACCATGCCAACGCTGCAGGATGGTGGTGTCGTAGTTCTCGTCAGGATCATCACCGTATGAACGGTAAGAACGCATAATCTGCATACCGAATGCACCG
This sequence comes from Prevotella sp., assembly GCA_017538105.1. Lineage (GTDB taxonomy): Bacteria > Bacteroidota > Bacteroidia > Bacteroidales > Bacteroidaceae > Prevotella. The sequence continues at coordinate 54,332 of JAFYJN010000024.1, forward strand.
GCACCGTTGATAGAGAAGTCTAAGCCTCTCCATTGCAAACCGAGGTTAACACCGAGCATCACATCGGGATTAGGATCACCGATTTGATGTTTATCGGTACCAGCACCTTCACCCTTACCAACAATCACACCGTCACCGTTCCAGTCATCCCAGATGCAGTCACCGGGTTTTGCGTCGTCGAGAACGGCCTGGCCGTTAGCACGGGCAGCATCAATCTGTTCCTGATTCTGCCAGATGCCGCTGTAGGACATACCGTAGAAGTAGCCGATGGGATAGCCTTCCTCAGCACGGGAAACATAGTCTGTACCCTGTGAGAGAAGGTTACCATTACCTGCGATATAGTGGTTCTCGTTAGCGATACGGGTTACCTCGTTCTTGTTGGTGGCGAGGTTTACGCCAACGTTGTAACTGAAGTCGCTGCCGATTCTGTCGTTCCAGTTGAGGGCGAGCTCAATACCGGTATTCTCCACGTCACCACCATTGATGTAAGCGGGGTTGGTACCCATAATACCAATCGTCGGACCAGTAACGAGCCAGTCCTTCGTGGTCTTCTTGTACCAGTCGAAGTTCACATTCAAGCGGCTGTTGAGGAAACGGGCATCGAAACCGAAGTCGAGCTGCTCGGAAGTTTCCCAAGTCAGTTCGGGGTTGGGCACGATGTTAGCGTAAGCACCGGTATGGGGGATACCTGCGGTAGAGGTAGCCATGTCTGAACCAAACTTGTAACCACTGTCGTTAGCGTTGCCAGACAGGGCGATAGTTGCCAGATACTGGTACTTGGTGATACGGTTGTTACCGTTCTGACCCCAAGATGCGCGGAGTTTGAAGAAGTCCATCCAGCTCTTCACGCTCTCCATGAAAGGCTCGTTGGTAACCACCCAACCTGCAGACACAGAGGGGAACAGACCCCAACGGTGACCGTCGGCGAAGATACTGGAACCGTCATAACGCATGGTGACAGTAGCCATATAGGTTTCATTCCAGTCCCAAGATACACGACCGAACCAAGAAGCAAGATACTCTTCGTCATTCGGGTTACCTGTCAGACCAGCAGTAGTAACATCAGTAAGTTTGATGTTTGACAGCCATGCGGAATCCCAACCTTTCAGTGTAGCGAGCTGACTTCCCCAACTAACGCTGTTGTTTCCACCAACGTTTGAACTCCAGTCTGTGCTCTGGAAGCCCTGACCGACCATAGCGGTGATCTTGTGACCACTGAAAATGGGAAGGTCGTAAGTAAGGGTGTTCTCAATCGACCAGTTGCCACTAATCCAAGCACTCTGGCTTACACCATAGGTAGACACAGGACCAATAGCATTATCAGCACGTGGCTCTGAATATTGGCGGTATGCACCAGAACCCCAGTTGTAGTTGAACTGTGAGCGGAATCTCAGACCCTTGATAGGCTGGATAATAGCAAAAGCGGTAACACTGGTGTTGACATTGCGGCTCTCGGCCATAGAGTTCCAACCACCTTTGGAGAGAGACTCCCATGGGTTGTTGAACATACTTACGTTCCAGCCTTTACCATAAGTCAAATTACCAGCGGGATCTTGATAATTATAGATGTCGCCGTTGTCTGCATATTGCGGCATGAGCGGAGACACCTGGAGCAGGCTGTGGATATAACTCCAATACATACCAGCCTCAGCCAGGTCGTGGCTCTTGGTGTAGCCGATGGAGATGTTCTCACCGATGGTGATGGCATCGAAGTCCTTCACTCTCAAGAGCACATGGTCGCTGTTGATACGGATGGTGTGACGTTTGTAGTATGAAGCCATATCAGCACCCATGATACCATCGTTACCGGTATAGGTGTACGACATGGCGAACTTCGAACGGTCTGTACCACCGGTCAATGTCACAGAATGGTTGTTCTGGACGGCATTCTTGTTGGTGAACACATCCCACCAGTCAGTTCCTTCCCAACCATTGGCCACTTTGGCAAGAATGTCAGCAGGAACATAAGAAGACCAATCCAACGTAGTACCATTGGAGTTGTAGTTATACTCGTCAAAAATGGTCATGTACTGCTGGGCATTGAGCAATTGCGGACGCTTGTAAACGTTCGACCAGCCGATAGCACCATTGTAGCTGAGTTCAATTTTACCAGCTTTACCCTGTTTGGTGGTCACGAGGATCACACCGTTAGCGGCACGTGCACCATAGATGGCAGCCGAAGCAGCATCCTTCAGCACGTCGATGCTCTCGATATCGTTCGGGTTGATGCCGTCAAGGCTACCACCTGCCACACCGTCGATCACATAAAGAGGTGTGTTGTCGCCGATGGTGCCCTTACCACGGATGTAAACATTGTATCCTTTACCAGGCTGTGAAGATGACTGGGTGATTTGCACACCAGGAGTGCTTGACTGCATGGCCTCGAGTGCGTTCGTGGTGTTCAGTTTGGCGATGTCATCACCCTTTACCTGAACAGTGGCACCGGTAACCAGCTTTTTCTTCTGGACACCGTAACCTACGACCACCACTTCCTCGAGCACGTCGGCATCCTCAGTGAGGTCGATAGAGATGTTGGACTGGCTGCCCACAGCGATTTCCTGTGTTTTGTAGCCCACATACGAAATAACGAGTGTAGCACCCGGCTGCACATTGAGAGAGAAGTTACCGTCGAGATCGGTAACCGTACCGTTAGAAGTACCTTTTTCCATGATGGTTGCACCGATGACGGGACCTCCGGCATCACGGACTGTACCTGTGACTGTCTTTGACTGCTGAACCGCCTGTGGAGCGGCTTCGGATGAGGCATAGGCAGGGGAGGCAGCGAGGCCCACCATAGCGCATGCACCCATCAGCAGCACCGTTTTTCTGAGATTGAAATTCATACTTTAAGTATTTTTCTTAGGTTAAATAGTGTAAATTCTTTGTTGATTTTTCACTTTGGTCGCAACGACCTTCTTCACCACCTTATTTTATATATAGGGCAGTGAAAACCATTTGTTCAGTTCCGTTTTTTTTCGATAGGCATAAACTTTAGGTTTGACTTTATGATAATATTTTCTAGGTTCTTTCTCTATGATTGACGGTAAATCAAGTATTCATACATCTTTTCAACTTGCAAAGATAAGGCATTTCTACGTATTAACATAAAAAAATGTTGCAAAAATTTTATATTTTTAAAAAATCAGGGGTTTTTGGCGACAAAAAGGGTGTTGAAAATACAATATTACCCCCAAATTGACAGGTTAAACAATGGTTTAAGCAAGCGAGACAGATAGGCGGCATCAACAATCGCGTCTTTGTTTAAGTGCCGCAAAGATATGAAATAGTATCAACATACGCAAGCCTCATACCCACTTTTTTGCCACCAAGTAGTCATTCCGTGTCTCATCCTCCCATTTTTTTGGACAACTTGCTTTGCACTTAGGATGAAAAATGGTATCTTTGCGGCAAACTCCCATTTTAACTTCCCCTTTAACTCCCACTTTAACTTCCCTTTAACTTCCATTTTAACTTCCCCTTTAACTCCCAATTAATAAAAACCATATGAAAAAGATTCTCTCAACCCTGTTGTTGGTGCTCACCGCCTCGATGGCATGGGCACAGACAAGTACCGCGCTCGACAAACTCAAGTCGGATCCTCGCAAGGCATACGGCACAGACTATCCGTATGAGTTGAAAACCTTCGAGATGACGAAAGCCCCCAAAGGCTATACTCCTTTTTATATTAGTCATTACTCCCGTCACGGTTCACGTTATTATTGGACCGACAGGCTGTATATCCAGTTAGACTCCTTGTTGACCAAGGCACACAACAATGGGCAGCTCACTCCTGTTGGCGAGGCTTTCTACAATAAGTTCATGGCTTGCAAGCAGGAACTGATGACGGGCGTGAGCGAACTCACCCAATTGGGATGGGACCAGCATCAGTTCATTGCGCGAACGATGTACAGCCAATTCCCCGAGGTGTTCAAAAACGGAGGCAATGTGTTCGCCATCTCCTCGCTGTCGGGACGCTGCGTACTCAGCATGTCGGCCTTCTGCCAAGAACTGGTGCAATGCAACCCGAAAATTGAGATTCGCGAACAGTCATCGCGTTTCACGCTCGATGGGGTGGTACCCACTGACCGCCAGAATCCGGTGAAACACAAATATCCGAAAGCCCGGCCGCGTTTCGAAGACCATAGAGACCAGTTCCAAGGCGACAATACGTTGCGTCAGAGAGTGGCCCCCCGTGTCTTCACAAGCACCGAGGGACTTCCCGGCAATATGGATCGTTTGGGCAGCTCGCTTGTCGACCTGTATAAAACATTGCCAAGTATTGGCCACGAGGGGATGATGGAAGGCATTGTCACCGACGAGGAGATCGCCGCCGAATGGGAAAGAGACAATCTGGGTTCTTACACATGGGTGTTCGAACCACAGTACCAGATGATACCCATCCTTCAGGACATCATCAAGAAGGCCGATGCCGTACTTGATGGCAGCAGCGACCACATCGCCGACCTGCGCTTCGGCCACGACACCTGTCTGGGTCCTTTGACGGTGCTCATGGGTATCAACGGTGCCGACCTCGACCCGGAAAATCCATATGACGTGAAGAACTGCTACCAAAACTGGGAAACGTGCAAGGCCTCGAACATACAGTTGGTGTTCTACAGGGGCAAGAGCGGTTCAGACCCCATCCTCGTGAAATGCCTCCTCAATGGTGAAGAGGCCAAATTGCCGGTGCCCACCACGCAAGCGCCGTATTATAAGTGGACTGACTTCCGCGACTTCTATACGGCTCGTTGCAACAGTGTGAAAGAGCAATAGACGCCCGGCGTATTTCCTTTTCTTCACATCTTTTCACGGATTATACGCATAATTGTCAGATAATTATGCTAATTTTGCCGCGCTAATCATTTTCGGAGGGTTCATGTGCTTCCAGGTTCCCCAGAGAAAAAACACACAAAGTAACATAAGATGAGAAAAATTATCCTTGGCTTTATATTGAGCCTGTTGGCGGTCTGCGCCAATGCCGTTCCCGCTAAACGGGGCATTACCCAAGTGCTTACTTTGGCTAACGGAACAACCGTCACGGCACAGCTTGTGGGCGATGAACATGGTCATTATTGGCTGGCTGCCGATGGCAAGGCTTACCAAGCCATAGAAGGTACGGATGTCTACAGACAGGTGGATGCCCGACAGGTCATGCTCAGTGCCCGAGAAAAAAGAGTGAAGGCAAATGCCCAGCGCTCACGTAAGATGGCCCAGCGACGTGTGGGCGAGGTTGGTTCTTACATCGGAGAAAAACGAGGTCTTGTCATTCTCGTCAATTTCAGCGACGTGTCGTTCAAGGAAACTAACAACAACGAGCTCTACCAACGTATCACCAACGAGGAGAATTTCAATTACAGCAATTTCAAGGGCTCGGTGCACGACTATTTCCTGGCACAGAGCGAAGAACAGTTCTCTCTGAATTTCGATGTGGTGGGACCTGTCACGGTGTCGAGACCCCAATCCTATTATGGTGCCAACAACTCGCGAGGCGATGACAAGTATCCGGCCACGATGGTCATCGAGGCTCTCGAGCTGGCTGATGAAGACGTCAATTTTGCCGACTATGATTGGGACAACGATGGTGAGGTGGAACAAGTGTATGTGATTTATGCGGGCAAGGGCGAGGCCGATGGTGGCGCTTCTTCCACCATCTGGCCCCATGAGTGGCAACTCAGTTCAGCGTCCTATTATGGCGACGGCACGGGGGCGCAGACGCTCGACGGCGTGACCATCGACACCTACGCCTGCGGTTCGGAGCTCAATGGCTCGGGCAGAATAGCGGGCATTGGCACGATGTGCCATGAGTTCAGCCATTGTCTTGGCTACCCCGATTTCTACGACACCGACTATAGCGGTGGCCAGGGCATGGGTTCTTGGAGCCTAATGGACGAAGGCTCCTACAACGGCGACGGTTACCAACCGGCTGGATTCACTAGTTACGAACGCTGGATGGCGGGATGGAAAACGCCTATTGAACTGAAGACCACGCTGGAGGTGACAGGCATGAAATCGCTACAGGAAGGTGGTGAGAGCTACGTTATCTACAACGAGGGCAACCGCAACGAATTTTTCCTGCTTGAAAACAGGCAGAAAACGGGATGGGATGCCAGTCTGCCAGGTGTGGGATTGCTCATCCTGCATGTCGACTACGACGCTGACGTGTGGGCTGCCAACGAGCCCAACGACGACCCGTCGCACCAACGCATGACATGGATACCAGCCGACAACGAATACAATTATTATTACTATTCCGACCCCTATCCCCATAACAACAATGACTGTTTTAACCGGACATCCACGCCCGCTGCCAAATTCTACAATAAGAACACTGACGGCACCTATTTCATGAGTGGGTCGGTGGAGAACATCACACAGAGCTCAGGCTCCGACAAATCCATCTCGTTCCTCTTCGTCGGTGAGGCGGTCGACGTGTCGAAACCCGTGTTCTCGCCCAAGGCAGGCGTGTATACCGAAGCCCAGCAGGTGACCATTACCTGCGAGACGGAAGGCGCCACCATCTATTATACCACCGACGGGTCAACACCAACGGCTGACAGTACTCCTTACACCGAGCCCTTCATGGTGGAGACAACGACTCTCATAAAGGCCATCGCCATCCTTGACAACGGTGAGAGCGAGGTGGCCACGGCAAGGTATGTCATCCGCCAAGGCACGGCCTCGGATGTGACTACCTTTAAATTGGTGAACACCCTTGACGAGATGGTCAGCGGACAGCGTTATGTCATCGTATGCGGTAACAAGCAAAAGGCGGTCGGTGCGTTGAACATCGATGCCAAGAACCCCTACTTCTATCCCGTCAGTGTGACCGTTGAAGACGACGTGGTAACCATCACCGACGAAGTGATGGTGTTCTTCGCCGATGGCTTCGGGGCGGAATGGACGTTCATGAACGACGAGGGACAATTCCTCTATGCCACGGATATCAAGAGGATGGCTTTCTCCGAAGATGAGCAGACATGGACGTTGGCCAACGACGACACCAATGACAACGCGGTCGGCGTGGGCATGACCTTTGGCGACTTCGGAACCTTGTTGTACAACAGCGGTTCGCCGCGTTTCACCACCTATACCTCCACTCCCACCAAGGTCATGATTGTGGCTCACCTATACATGGAATGTGAAGCTCCCCAGGAAACGGGCATCATAGGTGTTGCCCGACAGGAAACTCCCACCCACGGATATGTTTACGACCTGCAAGGACGCAGGGTGACATCAACCATATTGCCCAAGGGTATCTATATCGTCGATGGCAAGAAAGTGGTCATCCCCTGATAACAGAACGACAACAAATGGAAAACAGTTTTATCAAACGGTTTCCCGACATCATGGCGGGAAAGAAGGTGATGTATGTGCACGGCTTTGGCTCGTCGGCGGAATCGGGCACGGTACATCGTCTGCGTGAGGTGTTGCCCCAGGCAACCATCATCGCCGAGGATGTGCCGCTGCATCCGCAGGAGGCCATCATGATGCTTCGCCAGCTGTGCGAGGAGGAGCAACCCGACCTCATCGTGGGCACTTCCATGGGGGGCATGTATACGGAGATGCTCTATGGCTACGACCGTATCATGATCAACCCGGCGCTGCGCATCGGCGACACCATGGTGAGTCATGGACTGACGGGAGCACAGCGTTTCTTCAGTCCGCGGAAAGACGGTGTGCAGGATTTCATCGTCACCAAAGCGCTGGTGAAGGAATACAAAGACATCACCACGCAGAACTTCGCGGGGGTGAACGACGAGGAAAAGGGTAGGGTGGTAGGCCTCTTCGGCGACCACGACGACCTGGTGGACACTTACGACCTGTTCTGCGAACATTATCCCACGGCCATCCGTTTTCATGGCGCCCATCGCATGGACGACCAATCGTTCATGCATTCCGTGCTGCCGGTGATACGTTGGATGGACGACCGGCAGGAACATCGTGAGCGTGAGAAAGTGCTTGTGGGTATCGACACCCTCGTCGACCGCCGTGGCATGGCCGAAGCCAGTGCGCAGAAAGCGTTCCGATGGCTGATAGAAACCTACGACGTGTATATCGTGGCCCCGGCACCACGTTCAACTGACGATGGAACAGAACAAATGAAGAAGACGATAGCATGGGCTGACGAATATATCAATGTGCCGGCATACAACCATGTCGTTTTCACCAACCAGCCGCAGTTGCTTATGGGTGATTTCCTTGTCACCACGATGCCGTGCGAGGGTTTCATGGGAACGGTCGTCCCCTATCGCAGTTCCACCTTCAAGACGTGGGAGGAAATCATCACTTATTTTGATAGAATAACACGTTAAAGCCCCCTCCCCAACCCTCCCCGAGGGGAGGGCGTGAATACTCCACAGGGTAATTTCTTCCCCTCGGGGGTGTTAGAGGGGGGCTCTAATTAATCTCATATACTCCTCATAGGAGATGTGTCGTCCGCCCATCGATTTGAGGTGGGGTGTCTCAAATTGGCAGTCGATTATTGGTACATTGCTTTTCTGCAATAAGCGGGCCAGGTATATCAACGCTATCTTGCTGCCGCTGGGCACGCGTGAGAACATGCTCTCGCCGGAAAAACACCTGCCTACACCCACACCGTAGAGCCCTCCCACCAACCGCTCTTCTTTGTCCCACACTTCCACCGAGAAAGCATATTTTTGGCGGTTCAACTCGGTATAAGCTTTTATCATGTCGGGTCCCAACCAGGCACCCTCCATGTCGATGCGTTGCTCGCTGCATGCCTGTATTACCTCGTCGAATTTTCGGTTGACGGTACAGTGGTAGAGTTTTTTGCGTAGCAACGTGCGCATGGAGTGCGATATGTGTATCTCCTTGGGAAATATCACGAAACGGTTCATCGGACAATACCAATGTATCTCATCCCAATCGCGGAAGGAGTACCAAGGAAAGATGCCATTCTGATATGCCAGCAACAGACGATCAACACTCAGGTCGCCGCCTATGGCAAACAGTCCGCTGGGTTCTGGCTCATACACCATCGGATTGGGAAACGACAATTCTTCACTCAGTTGAAATACCATGGTTTAGTTTTTGAGTTCTACAGTATTTGAGTCCTCTCCGTCTATAGTGAATCTGTTCAGAACAAATGTCTTTTATCTTCTTCTAACTCCTTCTATCTCCAATACGAAAGTTGATTTTTTTAATCCTTTAATTATTCTTGGGCTTTTTTGCTCCCTCCCTTCGGGAGGGTTGGGGTGGGTATTAATTCCCCTTCCTTCACGGTTACTTTTATCTTCTTGCGTTTGCCGAAGAGAATTTCGCGCATGAGCATGGGCTTGAGTTTCTGCGCTATCACACGGTCGAACTCACGCGCACCATATTCTCGGGTATAACCTTCGTTGAGCAGCCATTCGCGGGCTTCGGGTGTCAGCGTCATGCTCACGCCCCTGGTGGCCAGTTTGCTGTCCAGCTCACGCAGTTTCTTGTCGAGGATGAGCCCGGCCATATGGCGGTCCATATCGTTGAAAACGACGGTGCCCGACAGACGGTTCAAGAACTCGGGTTTGAACGTCTTCTTCACTTGGCGTAACATGGCTTCGCCGGCCGACACATGACCGCTGAACCCCACCGAGGCCTGCGCGGCATATTGTGCACCGGCGTTCGAGGTCATCAGCAACACCACATTGCGGAAGTCGGCCTGTCGACCTTTGTTGTCGGTCAGACGGGCATAGTCCATCACCTGCAAGAGAATATTGTAGATGTCTTGATGCGCTTTCTCTATCTCGTCGAGCAGCAACACGCAGTTGGGCGACTTGCGGATGGCGTCGGTGAGCAGGCCGCCATCTTCGTAGCCCACATATCCAGCAGGCGAACCGATAAGTTTGGCCACGGCATGTTTCTCGGTATATTCGCTCATGTCGAACCGCACGAGGGCGATGCCCAGTTCGCGCGCGAGCACACGTGCCACCTCCGTCTTGCCAACACCCGTTGGACCCACGAAGAGCAGGGCCGCCAAAGGCTTGTCCTCGTCGGTCAAGCCCGCCTTTGACAGTTGTATAGCCTCCACCACCTGGCGGAGAGCATTGTCCTGACCGTATATCTGGCTGTTCATGCGTTCGTAGAGCGTTTCCAGGCGTGCGTTGTCATCGGCTTCCATGGCCATGGCATCCACCTTGCAAATCTTCGAGAGCACCTGGTTGATGAGGGCACGGTCCACCTCGTTTTTCTTTTGGGGGTGTATCTCGCGCCACGCTCCCGCCTCGTCGATGAGGTCGATGGCCTTGTCGGGAAGGAACCGCTCGTTGATATGCTTGTGACTGGCTTCCACGACATAGCGGGCCACGTCGTCGGCATAGCTCACATGATGGAACTCGGCATACACAGGTTGGAGGCGTTCCACGATGTTCACGGCCTCATCGATGGAGGGTTCGGGGATGTCTATCTGCTGGAATCTTCGCACCATGCCTTTGCTGCGCGAGAAATAGCGGTTGTACTCCTCATAGGTGGTGGAACCGATGAAACGTATCTTCCCCGTTTCAAGGTATGGCTTGAGCATGTTCGAGGCATCCATGGAACCATCGTTGGTGCGTCCGGCACCCACCAGGTTGTGTATCTCGTCGATGTAGACGATGGGAGCCTTCTCCTTGCTAATGCCCTCCATCACCATCTTTAGGCGTTTCTCGAAGTCGCCACGGAACTGTGTGCCGGCAAGCAAGGAACCCAAGTCAAGCAGGTAAACGCGGCTGTCCTTGAGACGTTCGGGCACGTCGCCCTTGACGATGCGCTCCACCAGACCATAGACAAGGGCTGTCTTGCCCACGCCGGGCTCGCCCACATGTAAGGGGTTGTTCTTGTCGCGGCGGCAAAGCACCTGTATGGTGCGTTCCAATTCGTTCTCACGCCCGATGAGGGGGTTGTGGTCTGCCACATGGTCGTTCAGGCAGATAACCAGTTGCTGCCATGACTTGTTTTCCTTCTCATCGGAGCTGTCGTAATCATCTTTTTCCTCGTTGTCCTCTGAATAGAGGGCTTCCTCGTAACAGCTCACCAAGTCGGCGAGGAACTCGCTTTCTGTGCAGGCAATGCCCTCAAGGAGCAGTTGGCAGGCCTTGCTGTCTTTCAATTCAAGTATGCCCTTCACCAGATGGGGCACATCGAGCATGGTGGCCGACGATGACTGTACCTGATCATAGGCCACTCGAAGCGCATGGTCGAGTTGTATCGATGGCCCCAGTTCATAGCTGACATTGTCGGGCACACGTTCCATCTTCTCGAGTTCTTCAACAAGCCGTTTGTCGAGGGGGAAGAGCATGGCTCCTCCTAAAGTCATAGACATCTGGAAGGGGTCCTGCTCGTTGATGGCGGCAAGCAGGTGTTCAGGGGTGATGAATTCGTGGCGGTATCGCTTGGCCAACTCAACGCTGCGGTTGAGTGCTTGGCCCGCATATGGAGAATGTTGTAGCTTTGGCATATCTTTTGTGTTGGCAGTTTATTCAGGTTGACATGTGAGACGAAGTGGGAACCCTTCTTCACGGGCCATGGCGGTGGCCTTGCGCATCTTCGATAGTGCCACATCGTAGGTGTAAACGCCTACCACGGCTTTGTCGGAGTGGTGAACCTTGAGCATGAGCGTCTGGGCTTCAGCTTCCGACTTGAAGAACACCATCATGAGTACTTTCACCACAAATTCCATGGTGGTGAAGTCGTCGTTGTGAATGAAGACCTTGTATCGACGTGGCTCGCGCTGTTTGGTGCGTTGCTGTTCTTTTACCGCTGACTGCTGTTGGGGCATGGATAGTGTTGAATGTTGAGTGTTGAATGTTGAGTGTTGAATGTTGAGTGTTTAGTGTTCTCACTCGGTATTCTTTCTATACCCCTTCCTTGGGAGGGGGTAGGGGGGAGGTTTTCACCTTCTCCCTTTATCCAGGAACTCCAAAAACGCGCTCACATCTTCTTTGTAGCTGAAAGATCCGGTGAGAGGACGTCCGTTATTATCAACCAAAACGTAGAGGGGTTGGGTGAGGTGGCCGAACTTCATCTGCTCCAGGTAACTCCATTTATCGCCGATGGTGCGCAACGTCTTCCGCTCGCCCGAGGGTAATGTCACCGTATAGGTGCTGTCGAGTGGCGTCTTGTCATCGACGAAGAGTGAGATGAGCACATAGTCCTGCGTCAGTTTCTTGGCCACAGTGGGGTCAGTCCACACGGCAGCCTCCATCTTGCGACAGTTCACGCAACCGAAACCAGTGAAGTCAAGGAACACGGGCTTGCCCTGTGCCTTGGCGGCAGCCATGCCTTCATCGTAGTCGGTATAGGCGGCACGTACCTCATGGGTGTTGAGGTTGAAGTCTTGGGTATACATGGGCGGCGCGAAGGCGCTCACAGCCTTGCAGGGTGCTCCCCATAGTCCGGGAACCATGTAGATGGCGAAAGCCAACGAACACAGTCCGAGCATGATACAGGGCACGGGCATGGGCTTGGACTCGCCGTCGACCATGTCGCTCTGGAACTTGAACATCCCCACGAGATATAGTCCCATGAGGCCGAAGATGGCTATCCACAGCGACAGGAACACCTC
>JAFYJN010000004.1 GCA_017538105.1 Prevotella sp.
CCGTCACGATGTGACAATCCGACGGACCAACTTCGAGCTGAAAAAGGCGAAAGACCGTGCTCATATCCTCGAGGGACTGATCATCGCTTGTGACAACATCGATGAGGTGGTGCACATCATTAGAGCGTCAAAGACACCTACTGATGCACAACGAAACCTGGAGCAGCGCTTCGACCTCGACGAACTACAGTCGAAAGCCATTGTCGATATGCGTCTGTCGCAACTTACCGGTCTGCGTATGGACCAACTTCATGAGGAATATGAGGAATTACAAAAACAGATTGCATACCTGCAACAGATTCTCGACGATCCCGAACTGTGCAAGAAGGTGATGAAGGATGAACTCATAGAGGTGAAAGAAAAATACGGTGATAACCGTCGAACGGAAATTAAATATTCTTCAGAGGAGTTCAATCCTGAAGATTTTTATCCTAACGACCCAGTTGTCATCACCGTCAGCCATCTTGGATATATCAAACGAACGCCGCTGTCGGAATTCCGTGAACAGGCTCGTGGCGGTGTGGGCTCAAAAGGGGCGCGTTCCAGAGAACAGGACTTCACGGAGTTTATCTATCCTGCCACCATGCACCAAACCATGCTTTTCTTCACGAAGAAGGGTCGCTGCTATTGGCTTAAATGTTATGAGATACCTGAAGGTGACAAAAACTCGAAGGGAAGGGCAATACAGAACATGCTCAATATCGATAAGGACGATGCCGTGAACGCCTTCCTCAGACTACGTGGACTGAACGACGAGGAATTTATCAATTCACACTATGTGGTGTTCGCAACAAAACAGGGCGTCGTAAAGAAAACATGTCTCAAAGACTATAGCCGACCAAGAGCTAACGGAGTCATTGCCATTAATATCCTTGAAGGAGATGAGGTGGTAGACGTGAGGCTGACTAACGGAAGGAACGAGCTAATCATAGCCAACAGAAACGGACGTGCAGTGAGGTTCGACGAGAGTGCGGTACGCACCATGGGACGTGTGGCTACTGGTGTGCGCGGCATGCGTCTCGATGGAGGCGACGACGAGGTGGTTGGCATGATTGTCGTGAACAACTCGGAAATGGAAACCATTATGGTGGTCAGTGAAAACGGTTATGGCAAACGGTCGCAAGTAGAGGATTACAGAAAGACGAACCGTGGCGGTAAGGGTGTGAAAACGCTGAACATCACGGATAAAACGGGACGACTGGTGTCCATCAAGAACGTTACCGACGACAACGACCTCATGATTATCAATAAGAGTGGTATCACCATACGACTGGCGGTTGCGGAATGCCGTGTCATGGGACGTAACACGCAGGGCGTGAGACTCATTAACCTCACCAAGAAAAACGATGTCATCGCCAGCGTGTGCAAGGTGATGAGTTCCGAACTGGAGGCTTCAGTCGAAGAGGAAAGTCGCGCCCAATGGGCTCTCAAGTCGGAAAACATTCGACGCGACAACCTCGCCACAACGGAACCTTCTGTTACACCAGAGCCCAATGAAGACCCCGAAGACACTGAACTCAATGATGCTCCTGAACAATAATATTCTCTTAATCACGTTATAACGTCATCTCGTAATAACTATAAAACAAAAGAAATAAATCAAACCTTTTAAATAATAAAGACATGAAAAAAATCTTGATCGCAGCGCTGATGGTGGCCAATGCTGCCTCAGCAATGGCTGGTGATAGCGACGCTCTTAAAGCTATCTTGAAAGCAAAAGACTATACCGAGGCAAAGTCCTTGGTCACTTCTTCTCTCGGCTCTCTCGCCAACAGCGAGGAAAAAGCAAAGGCATACAACCATCTGGTAGACCTCGCCATGGACAAGGTGGGGGCGGTGCTCGGAGTTATGAGCAGTAACGCAATGGCGGAGCAGACAGGATCAGGCAAGGTAGAAGCTTACGATACGCTTGGATTCTATCAGTCTATGCTTAATGCAGTTATTGATGCTGCGGAATGTGACAAATATGATAATATGCCCAACGAAAAGGGTAAGGTGAAAGTGAAGTTCCATAAGCCCAACTCCGATCGTCTTTGGAACATGCGTGCGCACCTCATTAATGGTGGTATCTTCTTCCAAGAGAAAGGCGATTTAGCTAAAGCTTACAAATTCCTCTCGACGTATGTCGACAGTAACCAGTATCCGCTTTTTAGCGAGCAAAATACAGCTGGCGATGAAAATCTTACCAATATGGCTTACTACGCTGCGGTGTTTGCATACCAGAACCAGGACATGGCAAATGTGGAGAAATATTGCGACATCGCAATGAAAGACCCAGAGAAGTCATCGGACGCCATGAGCCTCAAAATGGCGGCTTTGCAGTCTAACCTCCATACAAAGGCCGACTCCTTGGCATTTGCAGAAAAACTGGAGGGTATCTATGCCAACGATCCCAACAACGAGGTGGTGTTCGGTATGCTTATCACAACCTATTCCAATCTTGGTGAGAATGCCAAGATGGAGAGTCTCTTCGACAGGAAATTGGCCACCGATCCCAACAACTTCACAGTGTGGGCAGTACGTGGACAGAACGCGATGATAGCACAGAACCTCGAAGAGGCCATCACTGACTTTAAAAAAGCCCTGGCCACTCAACCCAACAACGCTCAGGTGCGTACATATCTCGGCGCTTGCCTGCTCGATAGGGCTGCCCAGGCTGAAGACCGTGCAGCGGGAAGAACTGGAAGGGTGTCACCTCAGGCCATGGAACAGATTAGGCCTATCTTTGAAGAGGCACGCGAAAACCTAGAGATGGCGAAACAACTTGACCCGAACAGGGAACAGGCAAACTGGGCATATCCCCTTTATCGCTGCTACTATAGCCTCTACGGTGAGGATGACGCGAGAACAAAAGCGGCTGAGGCAGACACGCACTGATTTAACTCCCTCTTTAGGAGGGGGCGGGGTTGTCAAACCGCTATCTCCGAATCGGAATAGACCCTAAAAATCTCTAATTCTATAAGAATTAAGATAGTAATAGAATAGGGGGAGGTACTGTAAGCCTCCCCCGTCTTTTAAATTTCATTACACTCGTCACTCATGAACATTTGCCGGATCTTGCTCTTAATCGCCGCATTGACATTGGCACATGGACAGCTCTATGCTCAAAAAACGAAAAAAACCATTGAGCAAGCCAAGACTTCCATCAAAAATGGAAAGAATGCGGACAAATACGACAAGGCTTTGAAGGAATTTGACAAGGCTGAAAAGAGCATGAGACACTTGTTGGAGGATTCTGCAAATCATGATAATGAGAAAATATGGCTCACTCTCTACGATGCCATTCAGGCTCAGTATAACCTGGGTAATGAGCAATTGTATCTCAAACAACCCTACGACACCACATCTCTCTTCAACAATACGGCTAAAATGTTCGACGTACTTGTTGCGTTTGACAGTATTGACGCCCAACCGGACAAAAAGGGAAACCCTAAACTAAAATACCGGGAACGACACGCAGAAATCTTGGACAATTACCGTCCCAACCTATTCAATGGTGGGGCTTTTTTCGTGAACAAAGGGGATTATTCAAGGGCGTATGACTACTTTGAAAGATATATCAACTGCGCACAACTGCCAATATTCCAAGGATATGATTATGCCCGGAACGACACGGTGATGCCAACGGCAGCTTACTGGGCAATGTATAGTGCATATCGTATGGACGAGGTAGACAAAGCTTTGAAATACCAACAGTTGGCATTACAAGATGCGCAGAAACAGAGCCAAACCACTCAGTACCTTGCTGAACTGTATCGGCTAAAAGGTGATACTGCGGAATATGTGCGACAACTGAGGAAAGGTTTTGCAGCCGACCCGGGATACCCGTTCTTCTTCCCAAGATTGATGGACTTTTATAACAGCCGTGAACAGAACGACTCGATGATGGCCATCGTTGATAAAGCGTTGATGAACGACTCTACAAGCAAACTATATAGGTTCGCGAAGAGTACAGTACACCTCAACATGGGTAAATACAAAGAGTGTATAGCCATATGCCAACAACTCATTCAGGATGATGAAAATTATGGCGATGCTTATTACAACATAGGGTTGGCATATTTCAACCAAGCGGTGGAGCTTGATAAAGTAGCGCAACGTTCAAGACAGAAACGCAGGGATATTCGTGCTCTCTATGAGAAAAGCTTGCCTTTCATGGAGAAATACCGATGTCTGGAACCTTCGCAGCAAGGACGGTGGATACCGATACTCTATATTCTTTACCTCAATCTCAATATGGGTGATCAGTTTGATGAAATAGACCGACTCCGTAACGCCGCTGCCAAGACACATAATTGATAATTCTCTATTTTGTCGCTGCGACAACTCGTTATTCGTAATTCGTCTTTGAACAATGGTCCAAAAAATTCTTAAGAAACTCAACATCACACAACTCAATGACATGCAGATGGCAGCGGGAAAGACTTTCGCTGACGACCTACATGACATAGTAATTCTCTCTCCTACAGGGTCGGGAAAAACTTTGGCATACCTCTTGCCAATGGCATTGTCGCTCGATACGACATCGGAACGCCTACAGGCGGTCGTTATCGTACCCGGACGTGAACTGGCGGCACAGTCGGCTGACGTGCTGGCAAAGATGGGAATCGGGGCAAGGGGTATGGGGGTATATGGCGGAAGAACTGCCATGGAGGAGCATAGGGCTATCATGAAAAACAAGCCGCACGTGCTCTTCGCAACACCAGGAAGATTGAATGACCATATTGATAAAGGTAACATCAATCCAGCAACGGTGAGGTTCCTCATTATCGATGAGTTCGACAAATGTCTGCAGATGGGATTTCTCGATGAGATGAAAAAGGCATTGAGGAAAATGAAGGGGGTGCGGAGAAGATGCCTGCTGTCGGCAACAAACGCTGAGGAGATACCTGACTTTATAAACATGAAAGAAACGGTGCTCCTCGATTTCTCGGGTGACACACAGACATCGGAAAGACTGGTGGTTAATAGGGTAGTTTGTCCTGAGAAAGATAAACTTCCTACACTTTGCTCGTTGTTGAAACAAATGGGAAATGGTGGCGTTATCGTCTTCCTAAACTACCGTGATGCGGTAGAGCGGACATGGAAAGCGCTATGTGACAAGGGATTTGTGGCAGTTCACATGCACGGAGGTATGGAGCAGAAAGAACGTGAAGAGGCACTTTACCTCTTTAGCAACGGATCGGCAACAGTACTCGTGGCAACGGACCTAGCGTCGCGGGGATTGGATGTGCCGGATGTGAAAGCAATCGTTCATTATCATATGCCACTTGGTGAACAGGAATATATCCATAGGGTGGGGCGCACGGCACGTTGGATGAACACGGGAGAAGCATTCTTCCTGCTCGCTCCTGAAGAGGAGATTCCTGAGTTCATCGAGGCGGAGGTCAGGGATTTCCAACTCAACGATACGCTGCAACCCGTGCCTGTTCCGCAGAAAACAACGGTGTATATCGGTAAAGGTAAAATCAACAAGATAAGCAAAGGCGATGTGCTGGGCTTCCTGTGCAAGAAAGGGGGACTCTCTATAGATAACATAGGACGCATAGATGTGTATGAACGATATGCATACGCTGCGGTCGACCACGACAAAGTGGACCAGATGCTACGGCAACTCAAAGGCGAAAAGATAAAAGGTCTTAATACGTTGGTGGAAAGACTCAAATGAAGGGGGTTTGTAAACTCCACTTTGCATTCGGAATGGTCTTTCGTAGACTATGGTGACAATAGGTCTTTTTCCACTCAAAATATTTGTCGGATTCAAATAATTAGCGTAAATTTGCGCTCATTAAAACAGCATTTACGAGAATATTCACAAGCACAACTTTATTTCAACAAAATTCAAAGCAAGATGAAGAAGTACAACTTTAATGCCGGTCCTTCGATGCTTCCCAGAGAGGTTATAGAAAATACGGCGAAGCAGTGTTTAGACTTCAACGGTTCGGGTCTCTCCCTTATGGAGATCAGCCACCGTGCAAAAGATTTCCAACCAGTGGTCGACGAGGCTGTGGCTCTTATTAAGGAGCTTTATCAAGTGCCCGAGGGCTATTCCGTAATTTTTCTGGGTGGCGGCGCATCACTCGAGTTTTGTATGATTCCATACAACTTCCTCATCAAAAAAGCTGCGTATCTCAATACGGGTACGTGGGCAAAAAAGGCTATGAAAGAGGCCAAGTTGTTCGGCGAAGTGGTGGAAGTGGCTTCTTCTGCTGATGCTAACTATACGTTCATACCGAAAGATTGGACATGCCCTGACGATGTAGACTATTTGCATATCACGACGAATAACACTATCTATGGTACCGAAATACGTAAAGACCTTGATGTGAAGGTGCCGCTCATCGCTGATATGTCATCAGATATTTTTAGCCGTCCTGTTGACGTGTCGAAATATGATTGTATCTATGGTGGCGCTCAGAAAAACTTGGCTATGGCCGGTGTAACTGTCGTCATCTTAAAAGATGAGAAACTGGGAAGGGCTCCGCGCCAGATTCCTACCATGCTTGACTATCGCACACACGTGGAAAAAGGCTCAATGTTTAACACTCCTCCTGTTGTGCCCATTTACTCTGCACTCGAAAACCTTCGTTGGATTAAGAAAAATGGTGGCGTAGAGGCGATGGCAAAGAGAGCTAAGGAAAGGGCTGATATGCTATACGCAGAGATTGACCGCAACAAACTGTTCCGTGGCACCGTAGCCGAGGAAGATCGCTCCTACATGAATTTGTGCTTCGTCATGAACGACGAATACAAGGATTTGGAAAAACCGTTCTTCGATTTCGCTACCGAACGCGGTATGGTGGGCATCAAGGGACATCGTTCTGTAGGTGGATTCCGCGCCAGCTGCTACAATGCGCAGACCATCGAAGGCGTTCAGGCTCTTATCAATGCCATGCAAGAATTTGAAAAGAACAATTAATATCCCAATAAAAATGAAAATTCTTGTTGCTACAGAAAAACCGTTCGCTGCTGCGGCAGTTGAAGGAATCAAAACAGAGGTGGAAGCAGCCGGCAATGAACTGGTACTCCTCGAAAAATATACCGACAAGGCCCAGTTACTCGAGGCCGTAGCTGATGCTGACGCGCTTATCATACGTTCCGACAAGGTGGATGCTGAAGTGCTTGATGCCGCTAAGAAACTGAAAATCGTGGTACGTGCAGGTGCGGGATACGACAATATCGACCTGGAAGCTGCTACAGCGCACAACGTAGTGGCAGAAAACACTCCGGGACAGAACGCTAACGCGGTGGCTGAACTGGTATTCGGACTACTCGTGTTTGCCGTACGGAATTTCTACAATGGTAAGAGTGGTTCTGAACTGAAAGGAAAGAAACTTGGATTGCTGGCGTTTGGCAATGTTGGCCGTAATGTGGCACGTATCGCTGGAGGCTTTGGCATGGAAGTCTATGCTTATGATGCTTACTGCCCGAAAGAGGTCATAGAAAAAGCCGGTGTCAAAGCAGTCGACTCGCAAGACGCTCTCTTTGAACAGTGTGACATTGTGTCGCTCCATATCCCTGCAACCCCAGAAACAAAAAACAGTATCAATGCAGCACTTGTGGGTAAACTGCCCAAGGGTGGTATTCTTGTCAACACAGCTCGCAAAGAAGTGATCAACGAGCCGGAACTTTTGACACTGTTCGCAGAACGTACCGACTTGAAGTTCGTGACAGACATCATGCCGGACGCCAATGATGAGTTTGCACAGTTCGAAGGACGCTACTTCTCTACTCCGAAGAAAATGGGTGCTCAGACTGCAGAAGCTAACATCAATGCGGGTATTGCTGCGGCAAAACAAATCAACGCTTTCTTCAAAGACGGTGATACTCGTTTCCAAGTCAACAAATAACCGAACAGTATCTGTCACAATATATCGGGCGGGACCATGTGCCCGCCCGATATTCTATTTTACCTATTAGCTTTAAATCTTTCATTTTTATAATCGTTTAATCATCATTTTTATCCTCCATGGCTACCATTAAACCATTCCGGGGCATACGTCCGCCCAAAAATCTTGTTGAAAAAGTAGAATCAAGACCTTATGACGTTCTTGAATCCGATGAGGCAAGAGAAGAGGCCAAAGGCAACGAGATGAGCCTTTACCATATTATTAAACCTGAAATCGATTTCCCCGAAGGGACCAGCGAATATGACCCGAGGGTTTATGAGAAGGCTGCGCAAAATTTCCAGATGTTTCAAGACAAAGGATGGCTCGTGCAGGACAAAGATGAGCATTATTATATCTACGCCCAGACCATGAATGGCAAGACTCAATATGGGCTTGTAGTGGGTGCTTTCGTCGATGATTATCTAAACGGAATCATCAAAAAACATGAACTCACCCGACGCGACAAAGAAGAGGACCGCATGAAACATGTAAGGGTGAACAATGCGAATATCGAACCCGTATTCTTCGCCTATCCCGACAACGCGGTACTTGACCATCTTATAATGCGCTATGCGGCTACAGAACCGGAATATGACTTCATTGCGCCTATTGATGGCTTTGGCCATAAGTTCTGGGTCATCAGCGATGCTGACGATATCAAGACCATTACCGAGGAGTTCAGCAAGATGCCATCACTCTACATTGCTGATGGCCATCACCGTTCCGCCGCGGCAGCACTGGTGGGCGCGGAAAAGCAAAAGGCCAATCCAGAACATAAAGGCAACGAGGAGTATAACTATTTTATGGCTGTATGTTTCCAAGCGTCACAACTAACCATTCTGGATTACAACAGGGTGGTAAAAGATTTAAACGGCCTCACATCCGAACAATTCCTTAATGCACTGGATAAAAACTTTACCGTAGAGGACAAAGGCACTGATATATATAAGCCATCCAAATTGCATGAATTTTCTCTCTATCTCGATGGGCACTGGTTCGCTCTCGAAGCAAAAGAAGGAACATACAATCCCGATGATTCCATCGGCGTGCTTGATGTCGATATCTCTAGCCGGTTGATCCTCGATGAAATCCTCAACATTGGCGATCTTCGATCGTCAAAACGCATTGATTTTGTGGGTGGCCTTCGCGGACTGGGTGAACTAAAACGTCGAGTTGACAGTGGTGAGATGAGGGCCGCTTTAGCACTCTATCCAGTTTCAATGCAGCAAATCATGGATATTGCCGACAGCGGGAAAATCATGCCACCGAAGGCCACATGGTTTGAGCCGAAATTGCGCTCGGGACTTGTTATTCATAAGTTAGACTGAAAAATCCATTATTATCGACTCTTTCCTAACCATATCTGAAAAGGTTGCCGAGGGCTATTACACTGAAAAAAGGAGTAAGTTTTTGGCATTTGCACACCATGTCGACAATACTGACCAGGTGAAAGAAATAGTTGATGCCTATAGGAAACGATTCTTCGATGCTAGACATGTGTGTTATGCCTATATGCTGGGAGCTGACAGAAAGTTGTTCCGGGCCGTGGATGATGGCGAACCATCGTCCACGGCAGGAAAACCTATTTTGGGCCAAATAAATGCGAATGAACTGACCGATGTCCTCATTGTCGTGGTTAGGTATTATGGTGGGGTTAACTTGGGAACAGGTGGACTCATCGTCGCTTACCGTACTGCTGCACAACAAGCTGTTGCCAATGCGGAGATAGTGACTAAAATGATAGAAGAGACCGTTTCTTTCGATTTCCCTTATGTCATGATGAACAAAGTGATGAAGGTAGTCAAGGATATGAACCCACGTATCGTGAAACAGCAGTTCGACAATACTTGTTCCATAACACTTGCAATCCGCAAGTCTGAAGCAGAACATCTGAGGAATAGGCTTGCACAACTCAGTTTCTAAACAAGTGAATGACACTCACATCAACTGTTACTTGTTCAAACATTGAAGACACCCCCTGTGGTATAGATAGAATCAAAAAGAGAAGTCTTTAGAGACTTCTCTTTTTGATTTGCGGAAGGTGAGGGATTCAAACCCCCGATACCCGAAAGGGGTATACCGGATTTCGAGTCCAGCGCGATCGATCACTCTGCCAACCTTCCTCTAATTGCGGTGCAAAAGTAATCAATTATTTCTTAATTACTGAATGTAATCAACACAAAGAAGGAAATTTAACCTATGTTAACAAAGACTTGGGGTTGACATGTTGAAGAACTGACAACGAGATGTAAAACAATTGTTATCAGTCAAGTTCGCTCAGTTCCAGCCACCTAAAACTCTTCTCGTCGAGCAGTTCCACAACTTCGGGAAGACGCTTACTCTTATCTGTAATTTCAACAACGCTGAGCTTGCCGCTGCTCAGGGCATCTTCTAAATCCTTGCGTTCTTTTTCAAGCGCTTCGATTTCCTTTTCCAAGGTCTCAAATTCGCGTTTTTCTTTGTAGGACATCTTCCGGCGTGTGTCATTGCGATATGATTTTTTCTCGGCAGTTTCTTTCTTCTCCTGAGGCGTATCGGGCTTTTCCTGAAGGGAATCCCAGTCGCGATACTGAGTGTAGTTGCCAGGAAAATCCATGATGTCGCCACCACCATGGAAAACGAGCAGATGGTCAACAACCTTGTCCATGAAAAAACGGTCGTGACTCACCACGATGACACAGCCTGGAAAATCGATGAGAAATTCTTCCAAAATCTCTAGCGTTTGAATATCAAGGTCGTTTGTGGGTTCGTCGAGCACCAGGAAATTGGGATTGCGCATTAAAACAGTGCACAAGTATAACTTTCGTTTCTCGCCACCACTGAGCTTATATACATAGTTGTACTGTTCTTCGGGTGTGAAAAGAAAATGCTGCAACAACTGCGAAGCTGTTAAGTGGACACCGCCACCAAGATCCACATATTCAGCTATGTCTGTCACTACGTCGATAACCTTCTGCTGTTCGTCAAAATGCAAACCCTCTTGGGAAAAATAACCAAAACGCACAGTGTCGCCAATGTCGAAACGACCGCTGTCGGGCTTTAACTCACCCAGTAGCAGCTTGATGAAGGTGGATTTGCCTGTTCCGTTGTTTCCCACAATACCCATCTTCTCAAAACGGGAGAAATTATAGTAGAAATCTTTTAGTATAATGGTGTCATCAGCCCATGCTTTTGAAACATACTGGCTTTCAAAAACCTTGCTGCCGATATATACGTTACGCGATTTCAAGCGGACCTGACGCTCCTCAAGGCGTCGTTTGGCTAAATTCTCCAACTCAAAGAAGGCTTCTTGACGGTAGCGTGATTTATGGCCACGGGCTTGGGGCATGCGGCGCATCCACTCAAGTTCACGACGATATAGGTTGTTGGCTCGCGCTATCTCGGCACGGGTGGCATCTATGCGCTGTTGACGTTTTTCAAGGTAATAACTGAAGTTGCCACGATATACATACAGTCGATGATCGTCGAGTTCAAAAATCACATTACATACCTTGTCGAGAAAATAGCGGTCGTGTGTCACCATCAGAAGTGTACGATGGCCACGAGATAGGTAGCCCTCAAGCCATTCTATCATTTCCAGATCGAGATGATTGGTCGGCTCATCGAGAATCAAAAGGTCAGGTTCGGTTATCAACACGTTGGCCAAGGCCACACGTTTCTGTTGGCCACCGCTCAGTTCGCCCATCATACAGTTAAGATTATTGATGTGGAGCTGAGTGAGGACCTGCTTGGCTCGAAGAATTTTCTCTTCTTCCCCTTGATGGTTAAAACAGGCATCAAGGACACTCTCCTTAGGATTGATATGGGGACTCTGCTCTAAATAGCCGATGCGCAGGTCACGGCGCATCACAATGTCACCATTGTCATACCCCTCATGACCCGTCAAAATGGATAATAATGTCGACTTGCCTGTGCCATTTTTGGCTATTATGCCGATACGCTGTCCCATGCTGATGGAAAAGGACAGATCGTCAAATAGCAAACGTGCTCCGAATGACTTGGATAGATGTTGAACGTCTAACAGGGGAATCATCCAGCTAAGTCCTTATTGATACGGTCAATATAATTGAGCAACTCGTCGCGTCCGGTCTTATTCTCACTGCTGGTGATGAAATACGGGGGCAACTCTTCCCAGGCGTCGCGTAAAGACTCCATCCATGTCTGGACATTCGACTTTGCTTTCATAGCACTCAACTTGTCTGCCTTGGTGAAGACGATGGAAAATGGAATGGCGCTCATACCCAACCAGTCAATGAAATCACGGTCTATCTTCTGGGGCGTCAGACGAATGTCGATAAGAACGAACACATTGACAAGCTGCTGTCGCTGGAGGATATAACCAGATATCATTTGGTCTATCTGTTTTTGCACGCTTTTTGAACGCTTGGCAAAACCATAACCAGGAAGGTCTACAAGATACCAGTCATTATTGATGATAAAATGGTTGATGAGCAGTGTTTTACCTGGTGTCGATGAGGTCTTGGCAAGTCGTTTGTTGTTGCACAACATGTTAATCAGACTCGATTTGCCTACGTTGGATCGACCTATAAAGGCATATTCTGGTTTGGTATCTTGGGGACATTTGTCAACAGTGGGACTACTCAACGTGAATTCCGCTTTTTTGATTTCCATGTGCTTTTTTTTGATTGCTCAGGCAAAAGTAATTATTTTCTAGCAAATACACAAATCTTATGTTATCAATCTGCGTTGCGACAGTATTACACGCCATTCCTCGTTTTTGTCGCAATAATGAGATGGAGTCTCAACAAACTAAAGCTTTTTCCTATTATATTATTGGAACGTGTTTTAAATTGCCTTATTTTTGAGATGTGAAATGAAAACAAAAGAAAAAATTAACAAAAATCTCTATTATGAAAAAGTGTAAATTTCTGGTTTCATCATTAATCGGATTAATGACTCGTTCCGTTTCATGCAAGGCGAATGGAGATGTGATGTTCGTAGAACAACTACCCATGTCAATAAAACTCTTCGTTCAGAAGAATTTCCCCAATCTGGCGATAGCATATGCTGAAAAGAAGAAAAGTACGCAAGGAACAGGCTATGAGGTTAACCTAAATAATGGTACGGAATTGTATTTCAATATGAGTGGCAACTGGAATATGATTGACTGCAAGTCAGATGCTCTGCCGGTTTCGCTCATACCAACGAAGGTTTTCAATGTAGTAGACCAACAGTTTACCAATGCACAACTTGTTAAAATCGTCAAGAGGAATCAAGACTGTGATATTGTACTGTCTAATGGCGTAGTTTTGCGGTTTGACATGAATGGCGAAGTAGCCTGAATATCCCTCTCTTAGCACTATATTAGTGCGAATAAGTTAAGACCTATTCCTTTATTGGAGTCGGTCTTAATGGCGTTATGTGATGGTTAGACAGGCTCATTACCATAATTTTCCTTCTTTTTTTGGCCGATTGATATTATTTCGCTAATTTTGAACCCAACAAAATGCATAATGACAATGGCCGGCTTCTCTATCTATTATGTCACTGCTCCGCTCATCGGTGGTGTCATCGGTTACATAACCAATTACATCGCCATAAAAATGTTGTTCCGGCCACATACGGCTAAATATTTGTTTGGAATGAAGTTGCCTTTTACCCCGGGCATCATACCAAAAGAGAAAGGACGCATAGCGGAAGCCATAGGAGGAGCCATCAGTCAGAATTTGATGAACCACGAGGTGCTCTCCCGCTATCTTCTCTCAGAGGGGATGAAAGGGAAAGTACGACATATGGTTGAAGAATTCATGGTTGTGCAAAAGAGAAACTCTGAGAGTGTCGCTGATTTCCTAAAACATTATATGTCGGAAAAAGAGCTGCAAAGCATTGTGACTAGTGTCAATATTGATTTGACAAAACAGGTACATTCCAAATTAGCTGATTCTGAAGTGGGGAAAAATGTCGCCCACATTGTCGTTGGAAGTGTAGTGGAGAAGATGAAAAGGATGAATCCCACGGAGGTTTTGGGAGGGCTGTTCTTGGGATTAGGCGGATTGAGAGCAATGGCGGCAAAGTTCGCAGGTGCCAGTCTGTGGAATAAATTCTTTACAATGCTGCAAGCACCTGCTGAAAGAATGTTGACGGGTAACATCAACAAAATGTTGGAGAAAAACGGTGAGGAGATAGTCTCCAAAATGCTTGGAAATGAAGTGGATACTTTCATTAACACGCCAGTATGTAAATTGCTGGAGGGAAAGGATGAACAAATCGAACAAGTTGTAAATACCATGGAGACGGTGTACCAAAGCATCATATCCGACCATCTGCCTCGAATTCTTGAATCCATAGACATATCCAAAATCGTCAGGGATAGAATTAATGAGATGAGCATGGATGAGACGGAGAAAATCATCTTCCAGGTCATGGACAAAGAATTGAAAGCCATTGTCTGGCTTGGGGCTCTTCTCGGAACCATTATGGGTTGCATCAATATCATCTTCAGATAACCTTTAAATCCATTTATCGCTTCCAATTTTTTTATTTCCTATTAACTTCCAATATTAATGAAATACATTAAATGGGGCTTCATTGGCTGCGGCGAGGTGACAGAGATAAAAAGCGGACCAGCTTTCAACGAAGTGGAGGGCTCTTCCGTGGTGGCTGTCATGAGCCGGAACAAAGACAGGGCGAAAGACTATGCCTGTCGACATGGCGTTCCGCGATTCTACACTGACCCGCAGGAGTTGATTAACGACCCTGACATTAACGCAATATATGTAGCCACACCACCTTCCAGTCATGCTACCTATGCTATCATGGCCATGATGGCAGGAAAACCGGTGTATGTGGAGAAACCGTTGGCGGCGAGTTACGATGACTGTGTGCGCATTAATCATGTGAGCGAGAAGACGGGTATTCCGTGCTTCGTGGCATACTACCGACGTTACCTTCCTTATTTTATAAAGGTGAAGGAAATCGTTGATAGTGGGGTCATTGGCAAAATTATCAATGTGCAGGTTAGGTTTGCATGCCCGCCTCGTGAAATCGACTACGCTACTGGTAATGAACTGCCGTGGCGACTTCAACCAGAAATATCAGGTGGTGGATATTTCTATGATTTGGCACCACATCAGCTTGATCTATTACAAAATATGTTTGGGGTTATTACCGATGCTTATGGTATGTATGCCAATAGGGGTGGACTCTATGAGGCTGAGGACTCGGTGAGCGCATGTTTCCGCTTGGAAAACGGTGTGCCTGGTAGTGGCTCTTGGTGTTTCGTGGGTCACCAGTCAGCCAAGGAAGATCGGATAGAGGTGATTGGGGACAAGGGGATGCTCGGATTCTCCGTTTACCAATACGACCCCATCCTTTTAGTCACCTCTGACGGGTCGACAAGTATCACCGTACCCAATCCTCCTTATGTTCAACTGCCAATTATTAAAGCGGTCATTGAACACTTGCAAGGCTTCAATATCTGCCAATGCACCAGTGTGTCAGCTACGCCCGTCAATTGGGTGCTAGACCACATATTGGGAAAATTCTAAACTCTCACTCTAACTATTTTAATTACCATTTCCAAAATGAAACACCTTCTTTTTTTCTTTTTGCTTTTCATCCTTGCCTTCCCTCTAAGGGCAACTGAACCAGAATACACTAATACAGACAGCCAACTCATTACTCGATTACTTACCGAGGCAACCCGTATGCCTAAAAGCACAAATTGGACACTCCATTTTGCAAAAAAGTTTTTAGGTCGACCATATGTGGCGCATACGCTTGACAACAATGAATACGAAAGATTGGTGGTGAACACTCGACAACTTGACTGCACAACGTTCGTCGAAACGGTTGTGGCTCTCTCTTTGTGCGCCAAGAACGGAAAAACGAGTTTTGCTGATTACTGCGCTTACCTTGCCAAAATAAGGTATGCTGGAGGTAAGGTGGCTTATACGCACCGTAACCATTATTTTTCTACATGGATAGAGGAAAACACAAAAAACGGAGTGGCACGTGAAATACAGTCTATCAACGCACCGTTCACTGCGATTCAAACAGTGACCGCTAACTTTATGAGCACCCATGTCAGTTCGTACTCCATGCTTAACCGTCATCGCGAATGGCTTAGTGACATTGTTAGGCAGGAACGGGCTATCACGGGAAAGAAGTACCGATTTATTCCAAAGAGTGCCGTCAACAGCTCGCAAGCGATGAAATCTGCCGTTCATGATGGAGACATCATTGCTATTGTCACCAATAAGAAGGGACTGGAAATTGCACATTTGGGTATTGCTGTGTGGAAAAACGACGGACTCCACATGATAGATGCTTCGTCTATCTCCAAGAAAGTCATCAGCGAAACGCTCACACTTTCACAATACCTCCAACGCCATCCCTCCCACCTCGGCATCAGGGTTGTAAGGTTGAAATGAGATCTCTTTAAAATTTTGATAAGTGTAAATATATCATAATCTTATCTTTCCACATATCCTTTCATGAAATATTTAAGAACAGACAACGTCCATTAAAAAGTATCTTCTCCATTCCATCTGTTAAATACTGTTATTTTCTTAATAATAATCTTAAACTATTGAAGGGTCTTTCTTTGATATGCTAAAGACATGGTAATTTTGCAAAACTTTTTGTTTTACAAATAATTAATTGTTATGAAAAAACTTACTTTTATGGTCATTGCAGCTGCTACGCTGTTGATCGTTTCGTGTGGACAGAAAATGAGCCCTGAAGCTCAAAAAGCTTGGAATGATTTCAAAGCTTGTGCTGACAAAATCGATTCTGAAGAGAAAGTGGACAAACTTGAATCCGTTGAGGCTTTCAACCAGATTGTTCAAGATTGGTCTAAGGCTTCCAAGGAGATGGAGGCTCATGCTACTGAATATTCTAAGGCAATCACTGACAGTATGGAAGCTATCACTAATAAGGTGAAACCTGTCATGGAAAAAGTTGAGAAAATCGTCGCTGAAGGTGTTGCAGAAGGTATTGCTGAAGCAGCAGAAGAAGCTGATTCTGAAGAATAATCCTATTTTTCCATCAACCATAGCGGTGCATCTGAATAATCGGATGTACCGCTTTTTTTGTATAAAGAAATCGTTTTCATGTGTTTTTCAGCCTCTTTTGATTGTATAATTGGATAATTTATATTACCTTTGCAATTGTAAACTACACATTACAAATATTGCGTAGTTTTCATATCGTACCATGGGAAGAATCAAACACGAAGGCATCATACAGTCCATTGATGAACAAGGCATCCACGTTCGTATTACGCAGATGGCGGCTTGTGCGTCGTGTAAGGTGGCATCGCAATGCCAGATGTCGGACAAAAAGGATAAAATTGTTGATGTGGAAAACCATGGTTCAACATTCATGAAAGTCGGTGATAAGGTGGTTGTCTATACCGAGGAGTCGATGGGCTTCAAAGCGGTGTTTTTGGCTTTTATCCTGCCTTTTCTCTTTATGGTTGGGACGTTGGTGGGGGTAAGTGCTTTTACTCACGACGAGCCGTTGTCAGCATTGGCTGGCATAGTGGTATTGATACCTTATTATTGGGTGTTGTTCACACGGAAAGAGAAACTCAAAAAACAATTCCAATTCAAACTTGAAACAAATCAATAACCAATAAATCAGCATTATGAATTTTATCTTAAGTGCAGTACTCGTATTAGGGGCCATCGCTTTTGTGGCGGCGGTCATCCTCTACGTCTGCTCCAAAAAATTCGCAGTCAAAGAAGACCCTCGTCTCGCCCTAGTTAACGAGGCACTACCGGGTGCTAACTGCGGAGGCTGTGGTTTCCCTGGATGTTCGGGTATGGCCGATGCTCTGATAAAGGCTGCCGACAAAGGGTCGCTTGAAGGACTGAACTGTCCTGTTGGCGGTGCCGATGTGATGGCAAAGGTAGCCGACTTGCTGGGAATGGCCATCGCCAATGCCGTACCCAAGGTGGCGGTGGTCAGGTGCAACGGCACGTGTGAACTGCGTCCGCGCATAGTCCATTACGATGGTTTGCTCACCTGCACGGCCATGAACGCCACGGGAGCGGGCGAGACAGGTTGCGGATGGGGATGTCTAGGATGTGGTGATTGCGTCAACGCCTGTCAGTTTGATGCCATTCGCATCAACAACGAAACTGGACTCCCTGAAGTAGACGAAGAGAAGTGCACGTCATGTGGTGCATGCGTGAAGGCTTGCCCACGACATATCATCGAACTGCGTAAGAAAGGACCGAAGAACCGTCGCGTCTATGTGCGTTGCGTCAACAAGGATAAAGGGGCTGTGGCCATGCGCAACTGTAAGGCGGCATGTATCGGCTGTGGGAAATGCGCTAAGGAATGTAAGTTTGAGGCCATCACAGTTGAAAACAACGTGTCATACATCAACCCCGACAAGTGCCGTCTTTGTCGTAAATGCGAGGCTGTATGTCCGACAAATGCCATCGTGGCGGTAAACTTCCCGCCGAAGAAAGAGAAGGTTGAAGTTCCTAAGGTCGGTACAGAAGATACCGACCAAAAAGAACAGGTCGCAAAGGTTGAACCTGTGGTGGAAAAGAAACCGACAACCAAGGTGGGGTCTGATGAAGCGAAAGAACAAAAAGCAAAAAAGGAGGACAAGGTATGAAACTGAGAACATTTAGTATTGGTGGCGTACATCCAGATGAGAATAAACTGACAGCGGAGGTGAAAACACAAGTGGCTCCTCTGCCTAAACAGGCTGTGTTCCCCCTTGCCCAACATATCGGAGCTCCGGCGAAACCCGTTGTCGCCAAGGGTGACAAGGTGAAGGTGGGTACCCTTTTAGCAGAGGCAGGGGGCTTCGTATCCGCCCCCATCTTCTCGTCTGTTTCAGGGACGGTGCTCAAAATTGACAATGTCATCGATGCCACAGGATACCTAAAACCTTCTATCATCATCAAGGTGGAGGGCGACGAATGGGAAGAGAACATCGATAGAAGCGATGAGCTGGAAACACTTGACAAACACTCGGAACTGACTCCAGAGGAGATTGTCAACAAAGTGAAAAACGCAGGTATCACAGGCATGGGCGGGGCGGGATTTCCCACTTTCATCAAACTGACACCACCCCCAACAGCAAAAGCAGAATGTGTTATCATCAATGCCGTGGAATGTGAACCGTACATCACAGCCGACTATCGCTTGATGATGGAGCATGCAGACGAGATTTTGGTGGGACTTGACTTGCTAATGAAGGCGGCCAAAGTGGAGAAAGGGTACATCGGTATTGAAGACAATAAACCGGAAGCTATTGAGCTATTTATCAAGAAGACAAGTGGACGTAACGATGTGGAAATCGTACCGTTGGAAAAGAAATATCCACAAGGTGGTGAAAAACAGTTGGTCGATGCGGTTATCCAACGACAAGTGCCAGCTCCACCAGCCATTCCTGTAAACGTAGGTGCCATTGTGCAAAATGTGGGAACGGCTTTCGCGGTCTACGAGGCGGTGATGAAGAACAAGCCGCTGTTTGAAAGATATACCACTGTAACGGGTAAGGAACTGAAAAGCCCGGGCAACTTTCTTGTCCGCATGGGTACGCCGATACGTGACCTTATTGAACTCTGCGGGGGAATGCCTGAAGGCGACAATAAAATGTTGGCGGGTGGTCCAATGATGGGTAAAGCACTTACGTCAACTGATGTGCCAATATGCAAGGGCACCAACAGTGTCACCATCCTTTCAGGCGATGAAGCCCTGCGTAAGCCAGCACAGCCATGTATACGCTGCGCCAAATGCGTTGGGGCTTGTCCTATGGGACTGGAACCGTATCTCCTGGCGCAGGCATCTTCATTGCACCTGTGGGAAAAAGTGGAAAACGAAGACATTACTTCGTGCATTGAGTGTGGCTCATGTCAATTTACATGTCCCGCACATCGGCCGTTGCTCGACAATATCCGTTTGGGCAAATCAACGGTAATGGGTATCATCCGTGCTCGGAACGTTAAAAAATAACAATTCCTCATCATCATAATCAAGGGACAATGACTAAATTTGTAGTATCTTTATCACCACACGCCCATGGAACGGATTCAGTGGAGAGAAATATGTATGGGGTGATTATAGCTCTCATACCTGCTCTTATCGTTTCGTTCATCTATTTTGGACTGGGTTCGGCTCTCGTCTGTGCGGTAAGTGTGGCGGCTTGTGTCTTCTTCGAGTGGGCCATATCTAAATATTTGCTTCACAGACAACCGTCTATTACTGATGGCTCTGCCATCATTACGGGTTTGCTCCTCGGTTTCAACTTACCTTCCAACCTACCTATATGGATTATCGTCATCGGTGCGTTGGTAGCTATCGGCATTGGAAAAATGTCGTTCGGAGGACTGGGAAACAATCCTTTTAATCCGGCACTCGTTGGACGTTGCTTCTTATTGGTGTCGTTCCCAGCACAGATGACCTCTTGGCCTGTGGTGGGACAGCTGACAGCATATACCGATGCGACAACAGGCGCCACACCGCTGAGTATCATGAAAGAAGCCATCAAGACAGGTAATGCCGATGTGCTTAACCAACTGCCGGATGCCATCACTATGCTCCTGGGAAATCCTGCCAATGGCATGGGTGCGGGCACTATCGGGGAGGTGTGCGCTCTCGCTCTGCTTATTGGATTGGTGTATATGCTTGTTCGGAAAATTATCACATGGCATATCCCGGTGAGCATCATTGGTACGGTGTTTGTCATCAGTGGACTGATGCACTTGGCTAACCCAGCCTACGCCAACCCTGTGGCAGTAATTCTGAGCGGTGGACTAATGCTGGGTGCGATCTTCATGGCTACAGACTATGTGACATCACCCATGACCCCGAAGGGACAACTCATCTACGGCGTTTGTATCGGCATCCTTACCATCGTCATACGTAACTGGGGAGCCTATCCAGAAGGTATGTCGTTCGCCATTCTCATCATGAATGCGTTCACGCCACTTATCAATAATTATGTAAAGCCTAAACGATTTGGGGAGGTTGTGGAAAAATGAAAAAACTGGAATCATCATTGACCAATATGGTGCTGGTGTTGGTGGCATCGGCGCTCGTCATGGGTGGAGTGCTAGCTCTGGTCAATCATATCACGGAAGGACCCATCAACGAACAGAAGGAAAAGTCGCTGGCTGACGGCATCCAAGCAGTCATGGGAGGTGGCCAACTGACTGTCACCGCCAACGATACCATTGTCAAGGACGTGGATAAGGATGGTAAAGATGATATTTTTATCGTTCATCGTGCCAGCGATGCGAAAGGTCAACAACTGGGTGCAGCTGTTGAGAGTACGACGCAAGGCTTTGGTGGCGACTTGAAAATTCTCACGGGATTCGACCCGGAAGGTAATATCCTGGGGTATGCCGTTTTAGAGACAACCGAAACACCTGGGCTTGGCGCCAAGGCTGACCAATGGTTTCAAGCCGATGGCAAAGGGTCTATCATAGGTAAGAACCCGTCAGAAGATAAACTGGCTGTGACCAAAGGAGGAGAAGGCGAAATCGATGCCATTACTGCTTCGACCATCACATCAAGGGCATTCCTCAAAGCGGTAAATCAAGCATACAGTGCACTCTCAGAAAAGGATACGGATGCCCAAACAGGGGCTACGCAGAAAGCGGTTAAACAATAACCAATGGAGGATTTTTATATGAACAATATTAAAATAATGACCAATGGTCTCATCAAGGAGAATCCTACATTCGTACTACTCCTTGGCATGTGTCCCACGTTGGCTACCACCACGTCGGCCATCAACGGATTGGCAATGGGACTGGCGACTATGGCTGTGCTCATTTGCACCAATTTTGTCATCTCTTGCATCAAAAATATCACTCCCGACAAGGTGCGAATACCGGTATTCGTGGTTGTCATTGCATCGTTCGTAACGGTATTGCAATTGGTCATCAAGGCGTTCTTGCCAGCTATCGATCAAGCACTGGGACTATTCATACCGCTTATTGTTGTCAACTGTGTCATCCTGGGGCGGGCTGAGGCTTTTGCATGTAAGAACACTCCTGTTGCGAGCATATTCGATGGTATTGGCATCGGTTTGGGTTTCACCTTTGCGCTGACATTGCTGGGTATCGTGCGCGAACTGCTTGGCTCAGGGTCTATCTTCGGCATTGGTCTGCTGCCTGAAACAACAAACATATTGCTCTTTGTGCTCCCTCCGGGTGCATTTATCTCTTTGGGATATCTTATTGCTATTGTCAACAAACTCAAGAAGTCGTAACCATGGAATATATATTGATTTTCATTTCGGCGATTTTCGTCAATAATATCGTTCTGTCACAGTTCCTGGGTATTTGCCCGTTTTTGGGAGTGTCGCAGAAAATCAACACGTCATTGGGAATGGGAGGAGCAGTGGCATTCGTCCTTACTTTGGCCACCATCGTAACATTCCTGGTTCAGAAATATATTCTCGACCCATTCGGCCTTCAGTATTTGCAGACACTGGCGTTTATCCTTGTCATCGCTTCATTGGTGCAGATGGTAGAGATCGTGCTGAAAAAAGTATCACCTGCTCTCTATCAGGCTTTAGGCATCTTTTTGCCACTCATAACAACCAACTGCGCTGTTCTAGGTGTAGCCATACTTGTCATTCAAAAGGATTACAACTTGCTTGAGGCTGTTGTATATGCTTTCTCAACAGCGATTGGTTTCGCGTTGGCTCTTACAGTGTTCGCTGGTATTCGAGAGCAATTGTCGATGGTGAAGATTCCAAAGGGTATGAAGGGAATGGCCATCGTTCTTGTTACGGCGGGACTGCTCAGCCTGGCTTTTATGGGCTTCTCTGGCGTAGATGGCGGATTGAAGACTTTCTTTGGATTGGACTGAGAGCCCCTCTTCATTTAATTCAAATAGACGATAAAACAATTTAAAATCTAAATAACGTATTATAATTCCCAAAATTCAAAATGAAAAAGACCATTTTAGTGACGGGCGGTACGGGATTCATCGGTTCCCATACTACGGTTGAACTTCAACAGGCGGGCTATGATGTTGTCATCGTCGACAATCTCTCCAATTCAAAGGTTGAGGTGGTTGATGGCATAGAACGGATAACGAGCATACGACCTGCTTTTGAAAAGGTGGAGTGTTGCGATTGTCAAGCATTGGAAGCGGTGTTTCGTAAATATCCTAACATTGAGGGCATCATCCATTTCGCGGCTTCCAAGGCTGTTGGTGAAAGCGTGGAGAAACCGTTGATGTATTACCGAAATAATATCAATTCGCTCATCAACCTGTTGGAACTGATGCCGAAATACGATGTTAAAGGAATCATCTTCTCGTCGTCATGTACTGTCTATGGACAACCGACACCGGAAAACCTACCAGTAACGGAACAGGCTCCTATTCAGAAGGCGTTGAGTCCTTACGGTAATACCAAGCAAATCAACGAGGAAATCATACAGGATTATATTCATAGTGGAGCTCCCATTAAATCGATCATCCTCCGTTATTTCAACCCCATCGGCGCCCACCCGTCGGCTCTTATTGGCGAACTACCCATTGGCGTGCCAATGAACCTCATTCCGTTCGTCACGCAAACGGCAATAGGTGTAAGAGAACAACTCAAAGTATTCGGCAACGATTATGACACACCCGATGGCACGTGCATACGCGACTATATTTATGTGGTTGACTTGGCCAAGGCTCATGTCAAAGCCATGGAAAGAGTACTCGAAAATCCCGAATCTGATTCGGTAGAAGTGTTCAATATAGGAACGGGTAATGGAGTGAGTACTCTAGAAGTTGTAGAAGGTTTTGAAAAAGCCACGGGCGTTAAATTGAATTGGACCTTTGCACCGCGCCGTGAAGGCGATATTGAAAAGGTGTGGGGCAATGTGGAGAAGGCTAACAAAGTACTCGGGTGGAAGGCGGACACTCCTCTTGACGAGGTGCTCTCCACAGCTTGGAAATGGCAGAAAAAACTGCGAGAAGACGGCATCATGTGATGCTTATCGCACATGATTGCAATACACATAGGACGGCTTGCCAGATAGCAAGCCGTCCTATGTTCTTATATTTATAGTTAACTATTATCCACTTCTCGGAAGGGTGAATGGGTAGGTTTCAATAGCACATTTTGCGGTATGGACAATCCTTACATCGTTTCTCATCGGAGGTTTTGTTGAAAGCGATATCAGGATTGAATATCTCTTCCAACACTTTTTTGAGATGGGTCATATAGCAATCACGCAATTCTTCTACATCTTTGATGTCCTGATGTCCTAATTGTAGTATTGGGTTATAATCTTCACTATTGGTCTTCTGGATGAAAAGAAGGGCTGGACGAACATTGAAATGATGGGGATTTTTGAACGAACGGCTTACGATGAGCGAGTAGAGCAACGTCTGCAAATAATAGTCGCTGTGGTTGGGAATGTTAGCTGGATCGAAAATGGCATCCACATCAGGAAGACTCTTCTGCACTTTACTACCTGTCTTATAGTCTAACACACGGATGAAACGACCAGTGTCGTCGGACACCTCATCCAAACGGTCAATCACACCACCGTATTTCAAACGATGTGCCTGTGGCATACCGGCAAATAACGTCAATTCATCATATATTGGTTCTTCCAAATTCAAAATAGTGAAAGGTGCCATTTTCTTGTCTGTCTTCATCAATTGCTCAATATACTTGATGATTACAGAACGGTTCAGCAGTTGTAAACCATTGTATTCAGGAGTCTTAGCCGTGGGTGACTTCATATTGAAATACACTACACTGAAGGCGTGGTCAACGCTACGCTCAATTATCTCGGGATGGTTTAGTACATATTCTACGTCGCTTTTGGTGATATGGTTGCCATGAGGCATCTGATTGTAGATATGTTCGGCTGCTTTGTGAAATATGGAGCCAAACATCATATTGTCGATATCTTCGTCATACGATTCGGGCTCTTTTAGTCCGCCGATGTATTTATAGTAGAATGAGAGCGGACAGCGTATGTAACAGTTGATGGCCGTGGGTGATAATTCGTGGTAACGTTCCATGTTGAAACGATTTCTTAGTCTGTTCATTACGGCACCGTCTTTGATGATGCTCTCAGGACGGAATGTCAACGGACGGATTTCTGTTGACAGGCAGCGACGAGAGATGGAATGATGTCTATCTACAAGCAGCTGGAGCATAAAACGGCTCATCTCGCCGCTATGACGATTGTCGGGAACATTACAATACACTAGTGTAGCATCATCGGTGCGCTGAAGCATCCTAAAAAAATAATAGGCGTAGATGCTCGATTGGTGGTCTGGAGTCGTCAACCCATAGGCCTGACGTATTGCGTATGGGATGAATGATGAAGAACTGCTTACCTTGGGCATGTTTTTCTCGTTGCACGAGAGGATGAGCAGGTGCTTGAAATCAAGGTTGCGTGTTTCCAATACACCCATAACCTGCACTCCGACGGCAGGCTCTCCGTGGAAAGGAACACTGGTGGCATCAACAATCTGGATAATGAGACGTTGCAGGGTTACGAGATCCGTATTCAGGTCGCCGCTGTCCATCAAGGCCGATAGACGAGTCAGAATGGTATACATGCGATACACGGTTTCTTTCGAGAAAGGTTCGGAATCCGATGTTGTTGATTCGTTGAAAAACTTACCCAATGATTGGACAACAGCAATCAAATAGGATAACATCTGGCGACTTGACGAATGTGTCGTTCCTTCTGCATTTGTGTCAATATCCATAAACAATAGGGCAAGCCTCTCGTCAACTTGCAATTCTTGGCGTTGCGGAAAATAACGCCGGTTGCTTTGCAACTCTTGCAAGAGTTGGGGCGCCTGTTCGGAAATACATGAGGCCAAAGGATGGAGCAGTACGCTTTTGATGTAAGTAAGCCTGTATTTGTTGGTGTTTCGTGGATGACCGATAGTTTGTAACTGTATCAGTCGCATGATGAATGAATAGATGGGTGATTGACGTAAGGGTAGGCCGGAGGTAATGTTGATAGAGCCTACTGTTGAGGGCACGCTGTGTATTACTGATGGCAGCAACGATTCATCGCATAACACGATGGCGGTATCAGGATGAACCGATGGCGCAGGGATACTCTCCAACCAACTTTCCACATAACGGGCTTGGATGTCCTGTGACGGGGCACTGACATAAGTGATTTTCTTTGGCTGACTGAAATTATCATATATCGACGCGTCTTCTTCTAACTCATTAGGGAAGAGCGTAAGTTGCTGGGTAATATAATAACCTGGTGTATTCTCGTCGCTGTTGTTTCGTATGTAGTAGTTGTCGTAATCCCAATAAAAGTGGGCCTTACCCTCGGCTTTCACCATGTTAAACAATTTCTGCTCTGATGCGCTCAACACATGGAAACCCACGAAGATGTAATGATTATAGGGTAGGGTGAGTGATGCTGATTCAACTACTTCACGATAAATGGAACCTTCATAACCCAAGCCTTGTGATGCCATGAGGGCATTGAAGTGGTCATACAATGTTGACAATTGGCTCCACAGACGAAGAAAACGCTCCTTAAGGGAGTCATCGTGAGAATCGGTGAGGCTACTGAAGAAACGTTTTAACGACTCTCGTTGCATAGGGGTGAGAAACGAAACATCGTCGAATGCGTGGAGGTCTCTTACATTGGCAAAGACTTGATGAGGATTGGCGAGATTTTTGTCTACGTCGTCAAAATCGGCCAGCAACAACTGTCCCCATGCGTAAAACTGGTCCAAGCTCTCATCCATGCCCGTACACTCCAAAAAACACTTGTGCAGGTCGCATACGGATTTGATAGGGTCTGCCACCACTCGTTTCGACTGTGAGCAGAACAGTTCACGAATGGTAGTATATCGAGGACTCCATATGGGTGCTGACACTTGCCCCATTAACTCGTTGTCCAAAAACAGTGAGGCGCGTTTGTTGGGAAACACCACACATACACGAGACAAGTTATGACCATATTTTTTCAACAGGTCAGCAGCAACATAACTCAAAAAAGGTCTATTTCTTTCCATTTACTTAAACC
Organism: Prevotella sp.; assembly: GCA_017538105.1. Classification (GTDB taxonomy): domain Bacteria; phylum Bacteroidota; class Bacteroidia; order Bacteroidales; family Bacteroidaceae; genus Prevotella. The sequence continues at coordinate 26,861 of JAFYJN010000004.1, forward strand.
TCCAATGTAAAACCTTTATACACATACCACAAGTAACCTTTTACAGACGGATAACCCATCGCTTTCAGAAGCTCCATATAATGGTTCACCTGTTCTTTATGTTCGTCACGAGGTTTGCCAAATTTGAAGTCAACGACAACGGTCTCATCTTTACATATCATCACTCGGTCAGGACGAGGACGCATACTTTGGCCTGTCGTTGGGGTGGAATCCAAAATAGTACATTCAGTCAATACCGTCCATCGACCGGAATACCAGTCCATCACCTCTTCATTCTTTTTGTTGAGGTCTATCAGTCGCTTCACATCGTCGGGACCGATCTCGTCGTTGTAAAGAACACCGTCCATCTCCAACTCACGTAACACACGCGGTATGTCGTCGAACGTGACTATTCGGGCAAACACTTCATGTAAGATGTTGCCAGCTTTCATATAGTGGTGACGTGTTTCCTCTTGATCGTCATCTTTGATGAAACGTGTACTCTCATTACTTTGCGAAAAAGAGCTGGCAAGAGGGAAGGAACGAAGCTGCAAGGGTAGGGGAAGTTCGTCTTGCAAGAACACATTGTCGGTTTTCTTTATCTCCTTTTTGTTTGGTGGTTTTATCTCACCATATTCAAACACCAACAACTCACCCTCGCGCGACATAGATTCGAAACCGTCCTCTCCCTCATGCTTTAACACAGAAGATTCCATGGCTTCAGAATGTGCGACTTGCTTTATCGCAGCCTGGATGACACTGCTACGGGTTCTTTTCGTGTCAGCCTTTCCAAATACTACTAAACCATCTATGGCTCGCGTGAAAGCCACATACAACAGGTTGAGGTTGTCCATTTCGTTTTGCAGACACTCTTCGAAATAATAGGGCGCGTACATACTGTTCGAGGCCTTTTTCCCATAAGTGATGGAAACGACAGGTAATTCCGAGTAGGGCTTTTCCTTAGAATGGGGCTTACACCACATCTCATTGTCGTTGCGATCCAATCCCCAGTCACAGAAAGGTATGATGACATGGGGGAATTCCAGTCCCTTGCTCCCATGGATAGAGATGACACGAATGCCATCCACAGACTCTGCCTGGATGGCCTTGCGATGCAACTCGTCGTCCCAAAATGCCAGAAAGCCATCAACGTCAGCCACTTCGTCGGATAGAAATTCGTGTAAACAATCGAGAAAACAGTATAGGTATGGATCCTGACCTTCTAACTTTTCCAACTCCAACAGGGTGAGTAGTTCTTCTACTAATTCATTAAGAGGCATTGACAAAAGATCCATGCGTCGGTCTTCCAACTCTCTCGGTAATGACATTCGTTGTGCACCGTCAATTACGAATAGTTCGCTCATCGTTGTCGTGTCTTTGAGTATTCGTCGGTGCCAGATATTCGACAACGCGGCCCTATTCAGGTCATCGTTGGGGTTTACTAGGAAACGTAATGCCATAATGACAGCGTTGACCGACAACGAGGCCTCAAGGCGGAAAGCCAAATCGCTGACAATAGGTATGTCACAATGCTCTATGAAATACTTGGCGATGACGGGTATGTCATCGTTATATCTTATGAGGATGGCAATGTCGGTATAGGGAATACCTTTTTCCACCAACATCGTTACGTGAGAAAGAAGTGCTTGCAAAACATGCTCCTCGATATTGTTCTTGTCGAAGAAACTCACCCGCACATATCCTTCATTGGGTTTGCCTTCTGGAATGTCCTGCTCCACATCGCCATAGGCGGTGGTCATCTGTTCCAACCCTTTTACCCCCTGTTCTGATAGCCATTGACGCTCTTCTTCAACTGCCTTGGGGAAAAAGACGTTGTTGAATGTGATGACTCGGCGTGAAGAGCGGCGATTGACGCGCAGTGGCTTTTCATCGACCATCTCTTCAACATGACTATAGTGGCTTTTAAACTCGCCTTTAATGTCATTGAGCAAACGCCAATCACCAGAGCGCCAACGATAGATACTCTGCTTCACGTCGCCTACAATAAGATTGTGGCTGTCACGACGACTCATACAGTCAAGCATGAGTACTTTGAAATTATTCCACTGCACGCGGCTGGTATCTTGAAACTCGTCTATCATGATGTGATGAAGGTAGGCACCGATCTTTTCATAGACGAAGGGGGCATCGTCTTGCCCTATCATCTCCCGTAACAGATGTTGTGTGTCGCTGAGGAAAAAGCTGTTTGTTTCTTTATTTAAATCCTGTACCTCTTTGTCAATTTTTGCCAACAGACTCAACTGGTATAAATGGGCACGGGTGAGTTCTGCAGTATTGAGTATATATGTCAATCTACGCCTTTCCACTTCGGCATTGTTAAGCAAACCAATTAAATGAGAATGTGCTAATTCACGAACTTTTTCTTTATGCTTGCTTGTACCTACCCAGGCTTCGGCACTCTCCATGCAGTCTCTTACCTTGCTGCCCGTCCCCAAGATCTTGTCTTCATATTCTCCTTGGCGCAAATCGCGGAAATAGGTATAGATGCCTTTGCTCTTGCCCTTGAAATCGTCAACGCTCAAATCGTAGCTTTCAATTAGATGGAAGAATTTTTCACCATAGTGTACCAACGAACCATTTTGTTCATCAATAATCTGTTTCAGTTGGCAGGTGATATCTTGTAAAGGCGATCTGCCGTTTTCCTTTGATTCTAACAGATTCTGTAATTTTGTGTGATAGTCCTTGTAATAGTCTCGGAAGATATGCCTTCCAAATTTCTTAATCTGACGGATAACGTTCCAACTCTTGTTCTCATCTATTTTCTCATACATGTAGGTGATGATGGCATGAGACACCTGGTCGTTCTTGTGCATGTTGTCTATCAAGCGATCCACTGCCAGGTCTTTCAATTCTTCCTCATTGAGCGATACACGTAGGTTGGCGGTCAACTGTAATTCATGAGCCAAATTACGGAGTACGATTTGGAAAAAACTGTCAATGGTCATCACACGAAAATGGTTGTAGTTGGCCAATAGGTTGGTCAGAGCCGTGCTGGCTCTTTGACGGATAAGTTCAGGGTGCCATTGGTATCCGCTTGATACTGTTTCCAAGGATTTTTTAAGTTCATGAAAATAACTGTCTGAATCAGGTAAACCATGAGCGATACCATACAATTGGCTCAGAATGCGCATTTTCATCTCTTCTGTGGCTTTGTTGGTAAAAGTCACGGCCAAAATGTTACGATAACTGTCGGGGTTCTCAATGAGCAAGCGTATATATTCTACTGCCAAACGGAAAGTCTTCCCGCTGCCTGCACTGGCTTTATAAACTGTCAAAGGGTAGGTCTTCATCATTCTTGAATATTATACGGCAAATATAATAAATAAATAAGAATAAAACGAATAAATGAGGATAATCTTTGATTATCCTCATTTATTCACATTTCGTTATCTTTTTATCTCGAAATGATGGAAGATGTCATTCTTTTCTATCCCAAATATTTCATCAGGATGCGGGCATTGCCGCTGTCGCGGAGTTTGGCGATGCTTTTCTCACGAATTTGGCGCACACGTTCACGTGTGAGACCCAACTGGTCGCCAATTTCTTCCAAGCCTTTCTCATGGCAACCAATGCCGAAGCACTCACGTATAATTGTTATCTCACGATCCTTAAGAACTTTGTTGAGGACAGAGTTCAATTCCAGTGCCATCGACTCATGGTCTACTTGACGGTCGGTACGACTGTCATCGCCGCTTGGCATCACATCGAGCATACAGTTTTCCTCACCATCCTGGAAGGGGGCGTCGATAGACACATGATGACCATCGGCCATCAGACTTTGGCCTATCTTCTCCTCATCGAGGTTGGTGGCCTCAGAAAGTTCCGAAACGGATGGGTGACGCTGGTTCTCTTGCTCGAACTTATTGATTTCATGGTTAATCTTGCTAAGTGAACCAACTTGGTTCAAGGGCAGACGCACGATACGGCTCTGCTCAGCAATAGCTTGTAAGATGCTCTGGCGAATCCACCATACAGCGTAGGAGATAAACTTGAATCCTCGAGTCTCATCAAATTTCTGGGCAGCCTTGATTAAACCGATGTTTCCTTCGTCGATCAAATCCGTCAGCGTAAGACCTTGGTGTTGGTACTGCTTGGCAACAGAAACAACAAATCGAAGGTTGGCGGTCACCAATTTGTCCTTGGCACGCTCACCCTCTGGACCTCCTTTCTTGATTTTTTGGGCAAGTTCAATTTCTTCATCTATGGAAATAAGTGGGGCACGGCCTATCTCTACAAGATACTTGTCCAAAGCCTCACTGGAACGGTTGGTAATACTCTTCTGGATTTTTAATTGCCTCATTGTCTAATACCCTAAAAACGTCTAACTATTTGAAATACAATCTGATAATGGGATGTTAACCGAAAATCTCTGCAAAATTATAAAAAATATTTAATATACAATACTTTATTTGAAATATTTTTAGTTAAAAAACACTAATTGCGCAACTAGAAGAAATTGAATAGACAAAAAGAATCCCCGACAAAAGTCGAGGATTCTTTTCATAATTATGTATCAAGAATTATTATTGACCTTTTTCCATCTTAGCTTTCAGTTCTGCGAGCACGTCGATATCGCCAAGAGTAGTACCGGCAGCCACATTGTTGATTGCTGTAGCTTCTTCGCGTTTTGGAGCGTGCTTGCGAGCTGTGGCTTTGCGGTCTTCCTTTTCCTCTTCGAAAGTGCGGCTATGCGAAAGAATGATGCGTTTTGTTTCCTTCACAAACTCTATCACCTTGAAAGGCAGTTCCTCGCCTTGTTGAGCGCGGGTTCCGTCTTCTTTCTCCAAATGCTTCGGAGTGGCAAAGCCTTCGCCACCTTCGTTGAGGGTAATTACGGCACCTTTTTCCATCATCTCGCTGATCTTACCAATATGGACAGATCCAGGAGTATAAAGGGTCTCGTAGGTATCCCAAGGATTGTCTTCAAGTTGTTTGTGTCCAAGGCTGAGACGACGGTTGTCTTTGTCAATCTCCAATACCACTACGTCGATGGGAGCACCAACTTGGGTGAACTCAGAAGGATGTTTCACCTTCTTGGTCCAAGAGAGGTCACTGATATGAATCAAGCCATCAACACCTTCTTCCAATTCAACGAAAATGCCAAAATTGGTGAAGTTGCGTACTTTGGCCGTGTGCTTCGAGTTGATGGGGTATTTCACCTCGATTGTCTCCCAAGGATCTTCTTTCAGCTGCTTGATGCCAAGCGACATCTTGCGGTCGTCACGGTCAAGAGTGAGGATGACAGCTTCCACTTCGTCGCCAACATGGAGGAATTCCTGAGCGCTGCGCAGATGTTGGCTCCAGCTCATCTCCGACACGTGAATCAAACCTTCTACACCAGGAGCAATCTCAACAAAAGCTCCATAGTCGGCTATGACAACTACCTTACCCTTCACATGGTCACCCACCTTTAATTCGGCGTCAAGGGCATCCCAAGGATGCGGAGTAAGTTGCTTTAGACCAAGGGCGATACGCTTCTTCTCATCGTCGAAGTCGAGAATCACCACATTAATTTTCTCGTCAAGTTTCACCACTTCATGGGGATCGCTCACGCGGCCCCAAGACAGGTCTGTGATGTGGATGAGTCCGTCAACACCACCAAGGTCAACAAACACACCGTAAGTGGTGATGTTCTTGACTGTACCTTCGAGAACTTGACCTTTCTCGAGCTTGCTGATAATCTCTTTCTTTTGGGCTTCCAACTCTGCCTCGATAAGGGCTTTGTGGGAAACAACCACATTGCGGAATTCCTGGTTGATTTTTACCACCTTGAACTCCATGGTCTTGCCTACGAACACATCGTAGTCGCGTATGGGGTGCACATCAATCTGGCTGCCAGGAAGGAATGCCTCAATGCCGAACACATCGACAATCATACCACCCTTAGTGCGGCACTTGATGTAACCTTGGATTATTTCTTCATTGTCAAGGGCGTTGTTGACACGCTCCCAACTCTTGCTCAGGCGAGCTTTTTTGTGCGAAAGAATCAACTGACCTTTCTTGTCTTCCTGATTCTCTACGTAAACTTCCACAATATCACCAACTTTCAAGTCGGGATTGTAGCGGAATTCGCTGGCGGGGATAATACCGTCGCTCTTGTAACCGATGTTGACAACTACTTCTTTTTTGTCAACGGAGATGACTTTACCATCAACCACCTGGTGTTCACTCACCTTGTTGAGGGTCTCGTCGTAGGCTTTCTGCAAGTCTTCTTTGCTAGCGCCTGTGTTGCTGCCATTTTCAAACTCTTCCCAGTTGAAGTCCTGCAGCGGTTCTACATTTTTAAGGTTCGACATAAATGAATTAAATAAATAATGAATTAATAAAGTGAGACTTTATGGTTAAAAACGCCGTACTGAAGCCGGCGATTCGTCCAAATCGGCTGCAAAATTACAACTATTTTTCGATATTTCAATAATTTACGCCTACTTTTTTGCTTACATCCAAGAAGCCAATGGTTCTTTAAATATTCTTAACATTTTTTTGTATAACCTATACCATTTAAAGATTTCTATGCCATATATCCTTATCAGGCATAAATTTTGCTGGAAACATATATAGAAGAAAAAATAATGGAGGTTAGAACTATGGCATTCGTTGACTATTACAAGATTCTGGGCGTTGACAAAGATATTCCCCAAAAGGATGTAAAAAAAGCCTATATCAAAAGGGCTAAGCAGTTTCATCCAGACTTACATCCCAACGACCCCAAAGCAAAGGCGAAATTTCAGGCACTCAATGAAGCTTATACGGTGATTAATGATCCGGATAAGCGTAAAAAATACGATTTGTTTGGAGAAAAATGGAACCAAATGGATAGTCAGTCTACACAAGGCTCATGGAGCGGTTTTGATGGAAATGCGGACTTCAGCCATTTCGGCGGCGGTATGGGCAACAGCGGCTTCAGCTCATTTTTCGAGAGTCTTTTTGGCGGCGGTATGAAAGGAATGCAATGGTCAGACATGATGGGAGGAAAACAGCATGATACGGAGGCTTCGCTGGAAATCGATATGTATACGGCGCTATTGGGGGGTGACGTGACTGTGACCATCAATGGTGGTGCCACCATACGACTGAAAATTAAGCCCGAAACCCAAAATGGGACCAAGATACGTGTGAAAGGAAAAGGACCTGTGGCACGTAACGGCAAACCAACGGACATCATCCTTACCATTCATGTCAAATTGCCACAACATTTGACAGAACGACAAAAACAATTGCTCATGGAAATGAGAAACGCTAGATGAGCGCTGTTTAGAATATTAAGTAAGCCGCGAACGGCTTACTTAATACATTATTCTGATTACTTGTTTGTCTTAGGCTTCGAGGTGCTAGAGCTTGAAGACGTACTCGTCTTGGACTTTGAAGTGCTTGAGCTTGAAGACGTACTAGTCTTAGGCTTCGAGGTGCTCGAACTTGATGACGATCCAGTCTTGGGCTTTGAAGTGCTCGAACTTGATGACGTGCCCGTCTTGGGCTTTGAAGTGCTTGAGCTAGAAGACGTGCTAGTCTTGGGCTTCGAGGTACTTGAGCTTGAAGACGTACTCGTCTTGGGCTTCGAGGTACTTGAACTTGACGACGTACTCGTCTTAGGCTTCGAGGTGCTTGAGCTAGAAGACGTACTCGTCTTGGGCTTCGTGGTACTTGAACTTGATGACGTACTCGTCTTGGGCTTCGAGGTACTTGAACTTGATGACGTACTCGTCTTGGGCTTCGAGGTACTTGAACTTGATGACGTGCTCGTCTTGGGCTTCTGGGTACTTGAACTTGATGACGTGCTAGTCTTGGGCTTCGAGGCACTTGAACTAGAAGGAGTATCGGTCTTTGGCTTTGAAGTGCTTGGGCTCGAAGATGTGCTCTTTGGTTTATTTGTCTCGCTTGTGGAGGATGACGTCGTGGCCTTTCCTTCTTCCTGTGGAACGATCTTCACCATGCCTAACGATGTCATTTTGCCTTCTGTAGTGATGGTGGCATTCACCTTATAGCGGTCGGAAGAGGACTTGCCTCCTTTAATCATGTCTTGTTTGGCAGTGAACTTCACGGCATACTCCAAGGAGCCATTGTCTTTTTTGCGTTTGGAAATCTCATAATCACCGCTGCTGCTCCATGCAACAGACTTAACGCTCTCACTGTGTTGCCGCCTCATCCAACTTGCCGCCTCATCGGTTGACGGATGTTCGGTACCCATAAATGAGAGGAGGGACGAGGATAGGCAGGACTTAAACTGATTAGCATCGTTGTCATTGACACTCTGGAAGAAGCGTTGCATGAGAGAGGTTACAATTTGACGTTCCTCGCTCGCCACGACATCCAGGTTGCCGGCATATACACGCTCGCGAGCTTCAGCGGCATGCTTTCCTTCTTGATGATTGGCCAAGTAACGTTGGAAGGACTCCGACGTGTTGTCTTTCATGACATCAGCCCAGTCGATGGAATCCAACAGTTCCACAGCTTCTGTATAATGCGACATGTTGGGATAACGGGCCACATAGGCGACGGCGTTTTCATGAGTCTTATGCGCTTGTAAACTATCCCAGTCGCGTTCACCCTGTCTGATATAGTCCAAACGAGCACGAATGGAGTCTATATGGACGGAAGGGGCGTCACTGTATGACAAAAGGAAATTGTTCATCGACAATGTGTCGTTGCTGTTCAATGCCAATCCGTATGCCTGTTGCTCTTTTGACCCTTTTGATTCTTTGTAGAAATAGATGCTTACGGCTCCAACAATGGAGGCAATGGCCAATGAAACGAAAAAAGGCATGATACGTGACTTTGTGGGACGTGTACTTTCGTCTATCACTTCATCATCTTGTTCATCTTCAATCTGTGTGGCCTCAATCTCTTGCCGCTCCTCTGTTGTGTCAGACTTATCTTCTTTACCAGTCACATCATCTTTTTCATGATAATCCTCCTTGCTTTCATGTAGAACAACGGCTTCCTTGGTTTCTTCTTTGTCTGTTGTCTTTGCCGAAACCATTTCTTCGGCTGTCGAAACAACCGGTGTAATGGTTTTTTCTTTCGCATTCTTTTTGTGGGAAGGTGAGGGGGATGAAGAAGGTGAAGAAGATGATGGCGACTGAGGGGCGTGGCAATTGGGGCATAACACCTCATCGTTGAAGTACACTTCACCGCAATGCTCGCAACGAACCACCTTGCCGGCTATCTCAACGCCGCAACTGGGGCAGTTCGATGCTTTCTCACTTATCTGGTGTCCGCATTCAGGACATTTGATTATTGCCATTTCAACGAATAGTTTTCTAAACGTTATATCTGAATCCGACAATTATAGCTAATGTCTGTACCATAACTCACGCAGTGTATGGCGTCCCACCAGACGGCTCTTGTCAATGTAGGTATTTACGCCATTGATGCGTCCCTTGCCGGTGTATTGCCATATCACATAGTCACGCTCGTCTTTCAAACGGGGTTCGTTCTCTGAGTATTGAGCGATCATCAACTTATAATCGTCGAGTTTTCCCAATAAATATGTGTTGTAAAAATATGTCCCTGTATAGACTAACGGTTTTTGCTTGTATGCACGCTCCACCAAAACCAAGAATTTGTGCAACGAGTCACAAAAAGTAGCGGTGCTCATGCGTGAAGGCTTTTCCTCAACGTCAATCATAGGGATGAGGTCTTGGTCGCCCGGCCTGCACTGACTCATGAAATGACGCAACTGCACTTCTTGGTCAATGTTGGCATGATAATAATGGTAGCTGCCTACCTTCAAACCATATTTACGGGCATAATCCATATTCTTTTTGTATGTGGCATCGATGGTCAGTTTGCCTTCTGTGGCCTTGAAGTAGACATATGACTGGTGACTGTTGTTGCCCAATGTCTCCCAGAAAACCTCGCCTTGGTAATGGCTCATGTCCAATCCGTGGATATGGTTACAGGTATCCTCACACTGTATGCCCACACCTTGTGCACAAGCAAACAGTGCCACCATGAAAAAGAGGAAAACCACGAATTGTCGTATCATTTGATTGCAAAGTTACAAAAAAAAAGCGGATTAGTGGAAATGACACCCACTATTTATCAGATTAAACATATTTTTACACTTTTTTATCATCATTCTTCTATCTCAGATAGACTTCTGGCAATGCTGTGGAATAGGCTGCGCATACTCTCCTTCGGAGAATAGGGAAAATATAACCTTGTGCGACGAAGTCCCCGCAACCATTGGCGGGAATTGTTGAACAGAAAGCCACCACTAACCTGACGAAAATTCCATTCGGATGAAGAATAGCGGCTGATGTCGGAAATACAACCCAACGCCACACGGTAGGCATCGGGCTCCAGGTCATCCATAAAAGGCAATTCATTCAAGTCAAAGCCAAAAATGGAATGCAGGATGCTTCCCTGCAATTGAACCATACGTTGCAAGTCCATCAATCCGAGCCATAACTCTAACTTGACAAAGTCAACATGATTGCCTTCTGTCCGCAATGCCAGACCCAGATCCAACAGTCCACGCAGACAGAATCCGGTAAGTAGCATGTCGCACACGTTTCGCATGAGGATGAGAAACATCCTGCGTGTTTCGGGTGTGGTGTCAAAGAGGTCTTTTTCCGACAATTCTGCAAAAGTTATCTTTTGACGCGAGGAATAGAAATGGATAGCTCCAACGGAATATCTTTCGCTGAAAACTGGTGGTTCAAACTGACGTAAGCGGTTGCGGATGGTGTCAACCAATTGGTCTGGAAAATGCTGAAATTCTGAGAGATTATTATTCATGCCTTTGCCCAAATAGTCTAACACTTCGTGATCTTCGGCCATGTTCACCAGACGGTTCCACTTGAACAGTGACATCACTTCAAGGTGAGCGGGTTGTCCAAATGCACCATTGGCCAATAGTCGGACCATTTGACGGGCAACGATAGCGTTTAGTGTTCCGTTTCGTTTCATGAGTATTTTTTCGGATATCTAAATAATATGGAAAGGAGGGCTACGAGGCCTAGGACCATGGGATAATAAAGGAAGGGCACTATCTCCACGGGATTGAGTTGAACTAGTCCGGCAGCCATGAGAACCTGTGCGCCATAGGGCAATAAGCCTTGTATCACACAAGAGAATGTGTCAAGAATACTAGCGCATTTACGGTTGTCAATACCATAACGGTCGCCAATCTCTTTAGAGATGCCACCTACGGCAAGGATAGACACAGTGTTGTTGGCTGTGCAAATATCTGTCAAGCTAACCAATGCTGCAATAGACAACTCGGCACCACGTTTACCATGAACGCGGCGGGTGAGCTTGGCAATAAGGTAGTCGATGCCACCGTTCACGCGGATAATCTCCAGCATGCCGCCGGCCATCATAGTGATGATGATCAACTCACCCATGTTGGAAATGCCACGGCCCATCGACCCCAACCATTCATAAAAGCCAAAGCTGCCATCAAGCATTCCCACAACACCTGTAAGGAACAATCCCGCCATCAGTACCGCCATGATGTTCATACCCAAAATGGCCAACACTAGGACTATTAGGTATGGGAGAAATTTCATGTAGTGTACCTCCCCAGTAGAGGAAGGGGCATTTAACGACATGCCGAGGAAGAAATAAGTCACAAAGATAATCAAGGCTGCCGGCAGCACGATGTATAGATTCACGCGGAACTTGTCATTCAGTTTGCAATGCTGGGTCGACGTGGCAGCAATCGTGGTGTCGGAGATGAACGACAGGTTGTCACCGAAGAAGGAACCTCCAACCACCACGGCAACAAGCAACGCCATATCAGCACCGGTCTGTTGCGCGAGGCCCATGGCTATGGGCGACAAGGCGGCTATGGTGCCAACACTCGTGCCTATGGAAAAAGAGATAAAGCAAGCAATGACAAATAGACCTGGTAAGAGCATGTTGTCTGGTAGCAGATGAAGAGCCATTGTCACCGTGGCATCTACGGCTCCCATGTCTTTGGCTGTATTGGCAAAAGCTCCGGCAAGTACAAATATCCAAAGCATCAACATGAGATTGGCCGTAGCGGCACCACGGCTGTAGTGCTCGATACGCTTTGCCATAGACAACCCGCCACTCATGGCGATGGCATAAGCACTAGACAGCATGAACGCCACGGTAATGGGCACCTTGTAGAAGTCGCCTGCGATGATAGATGTAAGTAGGTAAAGCACCACAAACACCAACATCGGACTCAACGCCATCAATCCTTTTTTATCATTCATTGTCTAGTTGTCATTTGGCATACGCACTACTCACGTTCTTGTCATTACACCTTGCACTTTATAGTGTCACCCCATTCTTGAAAATGGAAATCTCACGATAGCCGTTCTCTTCGTTTCGTGTACGTTCTCCGCTAGCCACGGCAATTACCTTGTTGACGAACTTGGAGAGTAGTTCTTCCATCGGTATACCGTCAACCAACTCGCCTGCATTGAAGTCAATCCAGTTGGATTTGCGAGCGAAAAGGTCACTATTAGTTGAAATCTTCATCGTTGGGATAAAGGTGCCGAAAGGCGTGCCACGCCCAGTGGTAAACAATACAATCTGACAGCCAGCAGATGCCAAGGCTGTGGCTGCTACCAAGTCGTTGCCAGGTGCGGAAAGCAGGTTGAGACCTTTCTCTGATAAACGGTCGCCATATTCAAGAACTCCACTTACTGGGGCACGACCGCATTTCTGTGTGCATCCCAGTGCTTTGTCTTCCAATGTGGATATGCCACCGGCCTTGTTGCCAGGCGATGGATTTTCACCCACCGGTTCTCCATGGCTGAGGAAATAATCTTTGAAGTCGTTAATCAAATGGACAGTCTGTTCAAACAGTCTTTCATTAGCACAACGATCCATCAGGATAGTCTCAGCCCCAAACATCTCAGGCACTTCGGTAAGAATGGATGTGCCACCACGAGCAACCAGAAAATCAGAAAACTCGCCGACAAGAGGGTTGGCGGTGATACCGCTGAAACCATCGCTGCCGCCACACTTCAGACCTACGCGAAGGTCACTCAAAGGACATGCTACACGCACATCTTTCGAAGCACGGGCATAGAGTTTACGAAGAATGGCCATGCCTGTCTCCATTTCGTCTCCGTCCACCTCTTGAGTAACCATCAACTGTACGCGGTCATGGTCATAGTCTCCCAAAAAATCCATGAAATCGATGGGTTGGTTGTTTTCACATCCCAACCCAACTACTAGAACACCACCAGCGTTGGGGTGAAGCACAATGTCACGCAACACCTTACGGGTGTTCTCGTGGTCTCCGCTCAGTTGCGAACAACCGTAATTGTGGTGCCAAGCATGCACGGCATCTATACCCTTGCAATTAGTCTCAGCGGCAAGGGTGGTAGCTAGATGCTCGGCTATGCCATTCACGCAACCTACGGTGGGTACTATCCATATCTCATTGCGCACACCCACTTCACCGTTGGAACGACGATACCCCATAAAGGTACGTTCATCAACGACTTTTTTGAAAGCTTCCTCCACAGGATGGTATTCATAAGTCAATGTACCCGAAAGGTTGGTCTTCAGGTTCTTCTCGTTCACCCATGTTCCAGCTTCCATGTCCACCTGGGCATGACCGATAGGATAACCATATTTTATTATGTCGGCGCCTGCTCTCACAGTAGTTAACAACACCTTATGACCGGCTGGAGTGTCTTGAAGGACTTCCACATTTTTGCCATCCAATTCTAACAACTCACCCTTTTTAAACGGACGAAGGCATACCACCACATTGTCGACTGGATTAATCTTGATGAATGATTTGTTCATAGTATGTGTTAGAGTTTTTAAGTATTATGCCCGTTTTTCATTTTTTAGATCATCGTACGTTGGTAGAAGTCTACATTTTCTTTGTATAATATTTCGATGGGCATATAGTTGACCGGGGTTACCTGCGTCTTCAGAACAATGGCGCGGAACAAGACCTCCACACAATAATAGCCTTGCATATAGGCATGTTGGGCAATCAGGAAGGATATACTACCGGCTCTCAAGCAGTTGGCATTCTTTTGAACCATGTCATATCCTGCTATTTGTACATTGTCTCGTTTGGAGCGTAACAGGAAATCACCCACGATATGAGCCTTCGAGCAAAATGTGATGCAATGATGCGTAGCGGGATGACTTTCGAAATAATGCTCCAAAATGTCGTCATAACCGTCGCGGTTCTCCTCGTCAAGAGGCAGGTGCACCTCATGTATCTTTATCTGAGGGAAATGGGCTGACATATATCGACGGAATCCCACTTCGCGGTTTTCCTGTTGCTTGCTGGCCACCCGGCCATTGAGCGTATGTTTCATCAGCATCAGTTCTTTCTCATCTTGGGCAATCAGCATCAGCATCTTGGCCGCAAAAGAACCGCTAGCATAGGAGTCTTGGCCATAGAAGGATAGGGGCTGAAGGACGGGCATGTTGGAGTCGAGAAGAACAAAAGGTATGTTACGCTCATGCAACTGGTCCGTGAATTCCTTGGTAAGTTTGAATTGGTCAGGAACAATGACCACACCATCAGGGTTAAGGGATAGACATTCGTCGCAGGCTTCTTGGAAGGTGTCGTCATGGAAACGCTTGTAATATAGCATCTTTACGTCAACATGAAAGTCTCGACGAGCTTCACATGCCAACATTGCTCCTTCTTCTATCTCTTCCCAATATGCCTCCGAGGCATGTTTGGGCATGAGGCAAATAAAAGTGTAGCTACGGTTGTAAGCCAAGGCACTGGCATACATGTTGGGTTGATAATTCATTTCTTCCAATGCCCGATTCACCTTTTCCAAGGCAGCGGGAGAAACATTTGGACGATTGTGCAACACACGGTCGACAGTACCCACTGATACACCGGCACTTTCCGCTATATCCTTAATCCTGATTTTTTTGTTCATTATTGTTTCTTACCTATTCACAAATCAAAAAAACAGTGCAAATATAGCTAATTTTACGGAATTGTGCGAAAGCACAGGATAACTTTTTTACAAAATTGACTTTTTTCGGACTTTTGTTTCGGCAATCGCAAAAAAAAACGTATTTTTGTAGTCCAAAAACAAACAATAAAGCTTTAAATCAAAATTAATGGCAAAAGTTGTAACCTTGGGTGAAATCATGCTGCGCTTGTCTTCACCTGGTCAGAAAAGATTTGTTCAAAGTGAGTTCTTCGATGTCGTATACGGCGGAGGAGAGGCTAATGTCGCTATCAGTGTCGCAAATTACGGTCACAATGCTTATTTCGTGACCAAATTGCCCAAACATGAAATCGGTCAGTGTGCAGTCAATGCGCTACGTAAATATGGTGTAAACACCGAATTCATAGCAAGAGGTGGTAATAGGGTTGGTATATACTATTTGGAAACAGGAGCCTCGATGCGACCTTCCAAAGTAATCTACGACAGGGCAGGTAGCTCCATAGCTGAGGCTGAACCCGAAGATTTCGATTTCGACATGATTATGAAAGGTGCCGACTGGTTTCACTGGAGTGGCATTACTCCAGCCATCAGCGACAAGGCGGCAGAACTGACGAGACTGGCTTGTGAGGCAGCCAAGCGTCAGGGTGTAACCGTTAGTTGCGACCTAAATTTCCGTAAAAAACTATGGACCTCAGAGAAAGCACAAAGCATCATGAAACCTCTTATGAAATATGTCGATGTATGTATCGGCAATGAGGAAGACGCCCAGCTCTGTCTTGGCTTCAAGCCTGAAGCAGATGTCGAAGGGGGAAAGACAGACGCAGAAGGCTATTATGGTATCTTTAAGGGAATGATGGATACTTTCGGATTCAAATTTGTCGTCAGCACACTGCGTGAGTCCTTCTCGGCAACACATAACGGCTGGAAAGCACTTATATATAATGGTAAGGAATTCTACCAGAGTAAGAGATACGACATCATGCCTATCATCGATCGAGTAGGTGGCGGTGATTCATTCTCGGGCGGACTCATCCATGGTTTACTCACATATCCTGACAATCAAGGTAAGGCGCTTGAATTTGCCGTAGCTGCTTCGGCCCTTAAGCATACCATTCCCGGTGATTTCAACCTAGTTTCAAAAGAGGAAGTAGAGAATCTAGCGGGCGGTGATGCTTCTGGACGTGTTCAGAGATAAAAAACAAAATCGATTATTTTAATAAGCTTAAAATGGCAAGATTCAATAAAGTACAAGTCATCACAGCCATGAGGGATACTGGAATGGTGCCAGTGTTCTATCATAACGACCCTGAAGTAGTGAGAAACGTAGTGAAGGCATGCTATGATGGCGGCATACGCGTCTTCGAATTTACCAATCGGGGCGATTTTGCTCATGAAGTATTCGCCGAGGTAAACAAATGGGTCATCGAGAATTGCCCTGACATGATCATGGGTGTTGGTACAGTGGTCGATCCTGCCACAGCATCCCTCTACCTACAGTTGGGTGCCAACTTCATCGTGGGTCCTAATCTCAACCCCGCTATTTGTGAAGTGTGTAACCGTCGTCTTGTACCATATAGCCCGGGATGTGGTTCGGTAAGCGAAATCAACAACGCCCAGGCTATGGGTTGTGATGTCACCAAGGTGTTCCCTGCCGGTAATGTGGGTGGTCCCTCCTTTGTGAAGAATGTAATGGCTCCCCTCAGGTGGTCAAATATTATGGTTACAGGTGGCGTGTCGCCAGACAAGGAGAACCTGGAAGCATGGATTAAAGCGGGTGTGCTCTGCGTGGGTATGGGCTCCCAACTCTTCCCCGTTGACACGGTGAAAGCGAAAGATTGGAAGGCCATCACCGACAAATGCATTGAAGCATTAGGCTATATAGCCGCAGCACGTAAATAATTCATGTCTCACCAAATGCATAAAAAGGAGTGAAGAAGTATAGGGTGCCACTGGCTCCGTATTATTTCTTGACTCCTTTCTAATTTCCAAACAGCATATACCTATTTATTTTGCCATGTCCAACCTCTCCCTAGCAAGAAAAGCGCTCATCGCCACGATAGCCATCCTCTTCATGATGGCTTGTGGGCAGAAGAGACATGCCGATGTGGACAGGTTGAACGAGATATCATACAACTATCACTATCGTAACCTCGACTCCACTTGGACCTATGCCATGAAGGCCAAACAGTTGGCACGTCATTACGACAGCGGTTTGGCAGAAGCAATGAACAATATGGCCTTCGTGCATATCGCGAAGATGGAGTATGAACAAGCCTATGCGTTGCTCGACAGCTTGGAGAAAATCACAGACGACCAAATCGAACTGCTCATTGCAGACATACAACTCATGCGCCTGTGCCAAAGGGAATCGAAGAATATCGATTTCTACACATACAAGGAACGCGCCACACAAAGGGATAAACGTATCAAAGAAGATCCAGAACAACTTGACGACCATCAGCACCGGCGACTAGTTTATGCTCGTTCGGAATTCAATATTGTCACTTCCACCTATTATTATTATGTGGGACTGGAGCAGCCTTCCATCGATGCCTTGGCCAATATTGACCAATATGGCGAGATACTGCAAGATACTGCCCAGTACCTCAACTATCTGTATAATATTGGAGCAGGGGGAATCATCACTGGACCTGCCGACGAAACGATACAGAAAGAATTTGAATACCTGATGAGCTGTTATGACTTCGCCACGCACTATGGTTACATCTTTTGGGTGGCCAACTCAATGCAAGCCATCAGCGAACATATACAAGATGCCGAATCCAGAACGATGATACAAGCCAACAACCCTTCTGAATGGGCTAGGCTGAACATAGACAATATGCCCGACAGTCTGCTGGCGGGCAATCTGGCACAACGGTCATTGGAGATGTTTGCCGAATATGGTGATGTGTATCAAACAGCGGGTTCCTATCGCACACTGGCACAGTGCTTCTGGTATATCAACGACTATGAGTCGACGTTGATATGTCTGCAGAAGGCGCTTAATGAAAATAAAGCCATCAATAAAGCACCCGACCTTGTGGCTTCCATCTGGGAACAGTTGAGCCTATTATATTCAGCAGTTAACGATAAGCAGAACAGCGACATCAACCGCAATCTCTACCTCGACAAGCAGGAGAAAACACGACAGGATAGATACTTAGAGTCGAGGGCCGCACAGCTTGAGCAATCGGTATCTCAGCTTAACATGATGATGATGGCAGTCATCATTATGATAGCATTGGCGGCGGCATCGCTCCTCATACTGCTTTACCTAAGAAACCGAAAAGACAGGAAGGAGTCCATCGACGAGTTGCTTGTTCCGCTAAAGGAATGGAAGGAAAACAACGAGAAATACTTGCTGCAACAAAAAGAATATTACGAAGATATTGTGGAACAGGACGAAATCGTCAACCTACGCATTGTCGACAATAAACGTAAGAACTTGGAGCAGCGGGCAAAGGTGTCGTTGGTAAACAGCATCACTCCTTTTATCGACCGTATGATTCGTGAAATAGACAAGCTTCTGCATGCTGAGGAAAATAACGAGATTCGTGAGGGGCGATATACCTATGTGGCAGAGTTGGCTGACAAGATAAACGAGTGCAATGCAACACTCACCAACTGGATACAGATGCGGCAGGGGGAAATAAATATGCGCATTGAGAGCTTCCGCCTCCAGGAACTGTTCGACATCGTGGCAAAAGGGAGGATGGGATTCCTCATGAAAGGTATCGATTTGGATATTGAACCGACTTCCGAAAGTGTTAAAGCCGACCGCATACTAACATTGTTTATGATCAACACCATCGCAGATAATGCTCGTAAATTCACGCCGAAGGGCGGTACGGTAAAAGTGAATGCAAAGGGTGGCGATGGTTACGTGGAAATAAGTATCAGCGATAATGGTTGCGGAATGAAACAGGAACAGCTCGACACTCTGTTCTCCATGGAAAAAAGGGTGGGAAAGGACGACGACGGACTGCGGCATGATGGGCATGACCCTGTGCAGGAGAAAGGACATGGGTTCGGACTGATGAACTGTAAGGGTATCATAGAAAAATACAAGAAACTAAGCCCTCTGTTCAAGGTTTGCACCATTGAGGCAGAGAGCGAATTGGGCAAGGGAAGCCGTTTCTTCTTTCGGTTGCCTAAGGGACTGGTGAAAACGTTGGTTACCGCCCTCTTCATGACGGGTTCGTTAACGGCTAACGCCAGTAAACATCCTACTTTTTCCGCCAATCATGGCCACCCTGCCATCATTGCTGCAGGTCAGTTTGCCGACAGCGTCTATAATGCCAACTTGAATGGACGGTATAAGGAGTGTCTCATTTTTGCAGATTCGGCTATCGCTTACCTCAACAGCTATTACAAGAGTTGCCACCATGACGGCACGGATACCATGGTCGCTTTTTCTGATAACGCTCGCACCCAGGCAGAGATTGTATGGTTACATGATAGTCTAAAGACTGATTTCGACATCATCCTTTCGGTTAGGAATGAGAGTGCAGTGGCGGCCCTTGCCCTTCACGAGTGGTCTCTCTATAAATATAATAATAAGGTATATACACAGTTGTTCAAGGAACTGTCAGCGGACAATACACTTGGCGATTTCTGCAAAACTATGCAACAGTCGAAAACGAACAAGACAATGGCTGTCGTCATTCTCTTGCTCCTTTTTCTGTTGGTCATAGTGGCATACATCATGCTCTATTACCGACACCGAGTGTACTACAAGTTCTGTGTCGACAAAGTGAACGCAATCAACACTGTCCTGCTCTCCAACAAAACCGATGAACAGAAACTGGAGGTAATAAAACGGCTCACGTCGAATGAAACGAAGGGGGCGTTACTCTTCAAGAGGGCACAGCAATCGTTACCCGACGACTTAGCAAAGGTGGTAGCACAGGTGGTAGGCGCGTTGGAAAATAGCTTGAAGGTGGAGAAGGAGCGTATCGACAGCCTGGAGAAGGCAAGCGATGAACTTCGCCGTCTGCAATTGGAAAATGAAAAACTCCATATCTCAAACAGTGTGCTTGACAACTGCCTAAGCACACTCAAACACGAAACGATGTATTATCCATCACGCATCCGTGTGTTGGTGGAAGGAAAAGATGCCAACATCGACAGCATATCTGAGCTGGCATCTTATTACAAAGAATTATATGTGATGCTCAGCCAGCAGGCCATGCGACAGTTGGAAACCGTGAAAGGTGAATGTAGGAAAATACCTGTCAACCATGTGTTCCCCATCAGCGACAATAATGCTGATGCCAAGTGTATGATTATGGGCGACGAGGCCATGTTGTGTTATATGGACGAAATACTGCGTAAGCAGAACAAAGGTATGGCTCCGGTTTATTCCATCAGAGAACAAAATGACAAATATGTGTCGGTAATGGCTGAGCTACAGCAGTTGCCAAGCAACAACCAGGACACGGATCTCTTTACACCTACCACAGCCAACATCCCTTTCCTGCTCTGCCGTCAGATAGTGCGAGACATGGGCGAAGCCACCAATGCTCGTGGCTGCGGTATCACAACAACGAAAAACGACAAGGGCTACACGACACTTGTCGTTACTCTGGCAAAAGGAAAAACAACAACTATAAAATAGAATCACCATGGATCATTTCAAAATTGTCATCGTCGAAGATGTACCTCTGGAACTTAAAGGCACTGAGGGTATTATCAGAAACGAGATTCCTGAAGCACAAATTATCGGCACTGCCGAAGATGAGAAAGCGTATTGGCGGTTGCTCAAACAGCAACTACCGGAGTTGGTGCTCCTCGACCTCGGCCTGGGAGGTTCCACTACAGTAGGCGTGGAAATCTGCCGACATACTAAGGAGTTGCACCCAAACATTAAGGTGCTGATATTTACAGGCGAAATACTCAATGAGAAATTGTGGGTTGACGTGCTTGATGCGGGTGCCGATGGTATCATTCTCAAGAGTGGCGAATTGTTAACTCGGGGTGATGTCTTCAGCGTTATGAGTGGCAAACGGATGGTGTTTAACCAACCCATTCTCGAAAAAATAGTTGATCGTTTCAAGTACAGCGTGGGTAGTCAACTCATGCGTCAAGAGGCGATGATCAACTACGAAATCGACGAATATGACGAGCGTTTTCTCCGTCACTTGGCCCTGGGTTACACCAAAGAGCAGATTACCAACCTGCGAGGCATGCCTTTCGGCGTGAAGAGTTTGGAAAAACGTCAAAACGAACTAGTGCAAAAACTAATGCCCGAGGGAAATAATGGCTTCAGTGTCAACGCAACACGTCTCGTTGTTAGGGCTTTGGAACTGCGTATCCTCGATATTGACAACCTCGTCCCGGATGAGAATTGAGCACGACCATAAGAGATGGGATAGGATTGGGGGCATACTGTGCCTCGTGCTGCTAATGCTTCAGTTGGCTGTCTTCCTATTGTCGTGGATTATCTCCACGACGAACCCTGACATACACGTCCGCTCGCTTCTCGGCGGCGAAGGAATCAGGTGGTTTTTTGGCCATTTCATGGCCATTATAGGGGGCTATGGAGCGGCATGGCTCATTGTGATACTGATAGCGTGTGGGGCCGTGGCGGAATCAGGAATCTGGCCCACTATACGCAGTTGGACGAAGAAAGATCCTCTGTCATATCGTCAAAAATATGCTCTACGCTGTTCAGTTGTAGCCTTACTGTTCTTCATAGCTGTGCTCGTTGTGTTGACTTGCACAAAAGAGGCAGTATTGGTGAGTGCAGCTGGCAACCTTTTCCCTAGCAGTTTCAGCAAGGCTATCGTGCCCATTCTGTCGTTTATACTCACCGCGATAGCTCTTCTCTTCGGGTCACTTAGTGCACAGTTCCACCATATCGGCGACGCCTTCCACGCACTCTATGTTGGCCCACAGCGAGGTGCACCCATCTTTGTCATATATATATTTGTCTGCCAACTCATAGCTTCTTTGGCTTGGGCATTCATGACATGAGTTATTTCATAGTTAAAACCTTCCAAACGATAAGTACAATTGTATTTTTCTGAACCATATAATATTTCAAATTATCCTCCTAAATGATTGACAATTCTGAGTCATAATCGTTGAAAACCAGTTTTTTTACGACTTCGGAGAGGTATAAATCACAAAAAATACTTAAAACGAGATATAATTTGCGGAAAAATTTTGTTTGTTTGGGAAAAATTAGTAATTTTGCACCCTGTTTGGAATAGGTATCATTTAATACGAAAACAAAAAATTAAGATAGCAATGTCGAAGATTTGTCAGATTACGGGGAAAAAGGCTCAGATAGGCAACAACGTTTCCCATTCAAAACATCGTACCAAGCGCAGTTTTGACGTGAATTTGTTCAGCAAGAAATTCTATTATGTTGAAGAGGACTGCTGGATCAATCTTAAGATTAGCGCCGCTGGTTTGCGCACCATCAACAAACTCGGTCTTGATGCCGCCCTCAAGCAGGCCGTGGCTAAAGGTTACTGCGATTGGAAAGACATTAAAGTTATAGGAGATTAACAACCATGGCATCAAAGAAAGCAAAAGGCAATAGGGTGCAGGTTATCCTGGAGTGCACCGAAATGAAAAACAGTGGTCTGCCTGGAACAAGCCGTTATGTAACGGTGAAAAACCGCAAGAACACTCCCGAGAGAATGGAACTTAAGAAATATAACCCCATCCTGAAAAGGATGACTATCCACAAGGAGATAAAATAATATAAACTATGGCAAAGAAAGTTGTTGCTACCCTCCATGAGGGTTCGAAGGACGGGCGCGCATATACCAAAGTTATCAAAATGGTGAAAAGCCCTAAGACGGGTGCATACATCTTTGACGAGCAGATGGTCCCCAATGAGGAAGTAAAGGACTTCTTCAAGAATTGATGCTTCTTGAACAATACATACCAAAAAGGTCGCAATTCCAATTGCGGCCTTTTTTGGTATATGCTTCCATCATGTGTGTAATCTCTCATAAAAACAAGCTCAAGCTAATATCGGATTCGTTTCCGATAGAATTATAAAAATAATTATTGGTGTCCGCTAAAACTTTTTGAGCGAAATACGAATTAAGGCCGAGTTCCTCGCTTGGAACCCGACCTTTTTTGTTACCTTTGTTTTTGCGACAAAACATTAATAACATGAACAAAGGTACACATTTTCTCGGAC
>JAFYJN010000005.1 GCA_017538105.1 Prevotella sp.
CCAAGAATTGTCGGTGGAGCCATCGTCGACGAAGACGATTTCGTAGGAGAAACCATGCTCATCCATCACACGACGAATCCATGCCTCCAACTCAGGCAGCGACTCGGCTTCATTCAGCAGCGGTACTACAACAGAAATGTCCATATTTTATTGTTTTGAAGCGGGGCCTTCGACAGGCTCAGGCACCCTAAACCTCTGTAAAAGCAAAGGTCCCTGAGCTTGTCGAAGGGCCGACTTTTTCTAACGAATCTCAGTTTTTCCGCCCATGTAGGGTTGTAAGGCCTTCGGGATGGCCACGCTGCCGTCGGCGCGGAGGTTGTTCTCCAGGAAGGCGATCAACATGCGCGGCGGGGCAACCACCGTATTGTTCAAGGTGTGTGCAAAGTAGTTGCCGTTCTTGCCCTTGATTCTGATCTTCAGTCTACGCGCTTGAGCATCACCAAGGTAAGAGCAGCTGCCCACCTCGAAGTATTTCTTCTGGCGCGGTGACCAAGCCTCCACATCGAGTGATTTCACCTTCAAGTCGGCCAAGTCGCCCGAGCAGCATTCCAGCGTACGCACGGGGATGTCCATCGAGCGGAACAGGTCTACCGTGTTCTTCCACATCTGCTCGTACCAATAGTCAGCATCCTCTTGCTTGCAAAGGACGACCATCTCCTGTTTCTCGAACTGGTGGATGCGGTACACGCCACGTTCCTCAATTCCGTGGGCACCTTTCTCCTTACGGAAGCAAGGCGAATAGCTCGTCAACGTCAAAGGTAAGGACTCTTCGGGAACGATTTGGTCAATGAACTTACCAATCATCGAGTGCTCGCTGGTGCCAATGAGATAGAGGTCCTCGCCTTCAATCTTGTACATCATGGCATCCATCTCGGCGAAGCTCATCACGCCGGAGACAATCTCACTGCGCACCATGAAAGGTGGGATACAGTAAGTGAAGCCACGATCGATCATGAAGTCGCGGGCGTATGTGATGACAGCGGAATGTAGGCGCGCGATGTCACCCATGAGGTAATAGAAGCCGTTACCTGCCACACGGTGAGCCGAATCCAAGTCCAAACCGTTGAACTTGGCCATGATGTCGGCATGGTAAGGCACCTCGAAATCGGGCACCACAGGTTCGCCGAAGCGTTCCTTCTCCACGTTGAAGGTATCGTCCTTACCGACGGGCACCTCGGGTGCGATGATGTTCGGGATGGAGTACATCACCTTGGTCAGCTGTTCCATGAGTGAGGTTTGCTGCTTGCCGAGTTGTTCCAGTTCTTGGGCATTGGCCTCTACGAGTTTCTTCATCTCATTGGCCTTTTCAACCTCTTTATTCTTAAAAAGGATGCCGATCTCCTTGGAGATAGAGTTGCGTTGCGAGCGCAAATCATCGGCGCGCTGTTGGCAGTCACAGTATTGCGTGTATAAGTTGATGGCCTCATCGACGAGAGGCAACTTGTTGTCTTGGAATTTCTTCTTGATATTTTCCCTGACCACGTCGGGATTCTTGACTAAAAACTTAACGTCTATCATAGTTTATATGGTTTGCTTCATTAGAACGGGCAAAGATAGGAAAAAACGTTGAATAACTTGAAAAATTAAATATGCAACCCGATTTACTCAGCGGGGCACACTAATCGCACGGATCTGCCACCATAACGGTCGTAGCCATCAATTGGATCAAAATAGCCGTCATCGAAGTACATACCGCGTGCAAATCTTTCGATTTTGTCATCTTCAATATAACACGATGCCGACCAGTAATTGCCACCATCACCCACTGCGAAGACCGAATTCCCGTACCGATAGCCGGCAGTAGGCAGGAAGACCGCTCCAGCATCTTCCAACGTTGCCCATTGAGAGGCATCGATGACATTACTGGTGTGGCTTGCATCACCATTGTTGGTATTGTGCAAGTCATAGATGCTCACACTCCAATCATCAGGCACCAAGATGATACCATTCATGCCAGCCACCCGTGCCTTGGCGAAACGGATGCCAGAGGAGGTACTGCGCCGAGTAAAGACATAGCCCCATTCATCGGTTGTCAAAGTGCGCCACTGACCCGCCATGTTGCCGCCATTGCTTATTGGGTTGTAAACGCCCCAGTCACTTCGGGCGTAATCGCCTGTCAAGTCATATTCACCTCTGGGGCCATAAAGCGTTCCATTGGAATTGTTGGTATTCCATGGCTGGTAATACACATTTCCATTGTCCCAGCCACTCGTACCCCATCCGAAAAGGTCGCGGTCGGCATATTGATTGGCACTGCCTTGACCGTTGTCGCCCAAGCATTCCCATTGTGTCTCGGCAAACTTCCAATAAGGTGGAGTTGCACTACCGATATATTGCAGGTTGCCTTGCGCGAAATAGACCTGGGTGCCGTTCGCATCCACCGTGAATTTGCCGTTAATCATTCCAGTCGGTCCTGTATTGGGAAACACCAGCACGATGGTCTCGTCGGTAAATTGTTCTTGCGCAATCACCTCACTTCTCAAGGAATCGTTGCTATGCACCAACACGGCCTCATAACTCATCACATCACCAGGTTCAAAGTCGCCCACCAAGGAGCCACGCATAGGACATGGTAATGGCGCACCTATTGTCTCAACGGAGATACGATTCTCTCCGCCACCACCGGAACTCAGCAGTCGAGTCACTTGCCGTCCATAGCTTGTCGAAACACAAAGAAATGCCATCGAAGGCATGGAAATCAAAACTTTCAGTCTATGTGTTCCAGCCGCCAAATAGGCCTGTTCCGAAGCCACGACAACCCCATTGATGTCAACAAGCTGAATAAGGGTTTCACCGTCTTCAGGCATCTCGAGCAAAACATTCGTTTCTTTATTGAAAGGATTGGGGAATGCTTCGCCAAGCCTCAAACCATCGAGCTCTTGTTGTTCACCAATGCCAACACTATTAGTTAGCACGAGCACCGTATCAGGATACAAGAGGGTCTCTGTCCATCCGCGAGTCAAGTTCGTTGCACTCACATAGGTAAAAGGGGAATAGCTACCGTCCATAGTAGTCGCCGTGAAGATGAGCTTCACCGTTTCTTGAGCCTGTATAGGCATCATTGCTGCCAACAAGGCAATCAACATAAGTAGATTTCTTTTCATGTTTCAAAGTTTTAGGAATATCGGGAGCAAAGATAGGAAAAAGAGCAATACGGGAGACTATAAAAACAGTAAACCCCGGCAGCGTGTCGCTGTCGGGGTTCCCGTTATGGGTGGGCGGCGAACTACTTTTCCACGGTCTCCCGCAGTATCATCGTCGCGGCGGGGCTTAACTTCTCTGTTCGGAATGGGAAGAGGTGCGCCCCCGCGCCATAGCCGCCACTTGTATCTC
>JAFYJN010000025.1 GCA_017538105.1 Prevotella sp.
AGCAACCTCGCCAATTATTACTCCTATCTCGGCGACTACGCCAAGGCGGTGGAAATGGGAACGAAGGCCATGGAAATAAGAAGGGAAGTGCTCGGGGAGAAACATCCCGATTACGCCACGTCACTGAGCAACCTCGCAAGTTATTATGACGACCTCGGCGACTACACCAAGGCGGTGGAGTTGGGAGCGAAGGCCATGGAAATAAGAAGGGAAGTGCTCGGGGAGAAGCATCCCTATTACGGTAGGTCCTTGAGCAACCTCGCTGGTTATTACTACCATCTCGGCGACTACGCAAAAGCGGTAGTAATGGGAAAGAAAGCCGTGGTAATACTTAGGGAAACGCTCGGGGAGAAATATCCCAGTTACGTCACGTCACTGAGCAACCTTGCTGGTTATTACTCTCATTTCGGTGACTATACCGAGGCGGTGGAAACGGAAACGAAGGTCATGGAAATCCGTAGGGAAACGCTTGGGGAGAAACATCCCGATTACGCCGGTTCCCTGAGCACCCTCGCCAGTTATTACTCCCATCTCGGCAACTATGCCAAGACGGTGGAAATGGGAACGAAGGCCATGGAAATCTGTCGGGAAACGCTCGGGGAGAAACATCCCGTTTACGCCACGTCCCTTAATAACCTCGCTTTTGATTACTTCCATTTCCGCGACTATACCAAGATGCTCGAATTTTATAGCAAAAACATTTCCATTCTTCAATTCAACACCCTGCAACAATTCACTGGATTAACTGCATCCCAGCGTTCGATGTTCTGGGCTAAGTATTCCCATCAATTCACGGATACTTATCCTTTATTCACCTTCCTATCCCATGCAGAGACTGCTCCTGACCTCTACGACAAGTCTGCTCTCTTCGCAAAGGGATTGCTACTATCCACGGAAATAGAGATGAACCGGCTCATTCAGGAGAGTGGCGATGAAGAGGCGATGCGGATGTTCGAGGAACTACAACGCAACAGGCTGCAACTGCAGAAACTGTATGAGACACCCATCGCTGAACGTCATATCAATACAGATTCTTTAGCGCAGGTGGTGGAACGACAGGAACAGGCTTTGGTAAAACGTTCACAGGTGTATGGCGACTTCACTCGAAAATTACGCACTACGTGGCAGGATGTGCAGGGGGCGTTGAAGGATGATGAAATAGCTATAGAATTCCTTTCTTTTCAAGTATTTAACAGCACCATGGTAGCCGCCCTCACCCTCCGGAAGGATGACAAAGAGCCGAAGTTCATACCGCTATTTGAACAAAAGCAGTTACAAGATGTGAGCGACCAGCAATATTACCACTGCCCTGAACTCACAGCCTTGGTGTGGCAACCTTTACAACAGGAGTTGCAGGGAGTGAGGAGAATCTATTTCTCACCCGCAGGTGCGCTTCACAACATCGGCATAGAATACGCACCGGGGATGGAGGACTATGAAATGTACAGGCTGTCGACAACGAGGGAAATAATAACAAACACTGGGCCCGATACCCACCCCAGCCCTCCCCAAGGGAGGGAGAAGAAGACCTCCCCCAGCCCCTCCCAAGGAGGGGAGAAAGAGGCTGTATTATATGGCGGCGTGGATTATGATGCCTCGGTCAGCAGCGGCACCCCTCCTTTGGAGGGGACGGGGGAGGTATCAATAGCCCTCCACCGCTCCTTCATTGACAGTCTGGACATTCGAGGGGCGAAGGCAAAGATTCAGAAACTGCCGGGTACAAAGACTGAGGTCGAAGAAATCAAGCGGTCGTTCGACGACAAGCATCGTTCTTCCTCGCTCTATACAGGTGCTGATGCCACGGAAACTTCGGTGAAGGTGATAAGCGGCACCAAACCAAAAATCCTACATATCGCCACACACGGCTTTTATTTCACTGAAGACCAAGCATCGAGAGCGAAAGAAAGAATACGTCTCCTCGGCATGGCAGATGCTTCGGGCCAGGGGGAGGTTTCATCCGAAGACAAGGCCCTCACACGAAGCGGACTGCTCATGGCGGGCGTGAACGTGCTGAAAGACCAGGACCTGCCCATGGAGGCTGACGATGGCATATTAACGGCACAAGAGATTTCCCGTCTCGACCTGCGAGGTCTCGACCTCGTGGTGCTCTCCGCCTGCAAGACGGGAAACGGCGACATCAACCAAGGCGAGGGTGTCTTCGGCTTGCAACGCGGTTTCAAGAAAGCGGGCGCACAAACCCTCATCATGAGCCTGTGGGAAGTGGCCGACGATGCCACACAGATTCTCATGACTGCCTTCTACGACAACCTGCTGCAAGGACAGTCGAAGCGCGATGCCTTCCACAATGCACAGCAACACCTCCGCACCGTAGAAAACGGACAATACGACCATCCCCAGTTCTGGGCCGCCTTCATCCTGCTGGATTGAAGGTCATCTACTATAATCGTTTGTCCTTATAGATGCTTTTGAATAAAATATTTTATTCTTGTGTTCATATGTCAAAAAAGAAGTGTTCTTGTTGTAAAATATAAGAAAAAAAACTATCTTTGCATCAATCAATAATAAGGCGTATGAAAAGAAATACTCTATTACTTATCAGTGCGGCACTGATGTGTCTTGGTGTTAGTGCTCAAGAACTGACGGCGGATTTCAGTGCCAGTGAGGCCATGGTGCCCTATTATGAGCAGGGTTGGGACAGTCAGGAAGAGTTCAACACCTGGACCTACACCAGCAACAACTCATCGACCTGGCATTTGGGTAATCCCAGCAAGCCATTCTCCACCATCGACAGCAACAGCAAGGCGTCGATGGTGTTGAACTATAACAGTGGGCAGTATGAGGTGGCCACCTCACCCTCCATTGACATCCGCGAGGGCAGCCAACTGGAGTTCTACTGCTACGCCAGTGGCATTTTCCTGGTCTATGGATCATGGAGACTATATGCAATAGCCGACGGTACGTCAACACTCCTCATCGACCAATTTGATTGGGCACAGGAAAAGGGCTACGAAGGACCAAGCTGGGAAAAATTCACCGTTGACCTTGCCGCTTATGCCGGCAAACAGGTGCAGTTCTCATTCGTCTATCAAGGCGACTATGGCGAGGACGAGGCCATCGACGGTTTCAAAATCAAACAAGCCGCCAATGGTGACAACGCGTCCATCAACATCAAGGAAGGGGAGAGCGTGCATTTCCTCGACATGAGCAAAGGTAATGTGACATCGTGGAACTGGACCTTCGAGGGTGGCACGCCGGCCACCAGCACTGAGCAAAACCCGGTGGTGACCTACGACAAGGCCGGCAGTTATGGCGTGACGCTGACCGTGAGCGACGGCAACAGTTCTGCCACGACGACACGCAATGCCTTCGTCACCGTGAGTGGCGAGGCTCTCATAGCAGCTGTCGGTCTGCCCGACGGTGCATACCTTTCTCCCTGGGTGATGATGTTCGTGCCGACGAACGTGCCGTTGACCTTCAAGGATGCCTCCACAGGCAACCCCTCACAGTGGTCGTGGGCCATCGGCGGAGCCGAGCCATCCACCAGCAACGAGCAGAATCCCACCGTCACCTACCCTGCCGAGGGCACATTCGGCATCAAGCTGGAAGTGGCCAACGACACGGGCAGCAATGTCTTCGAGACCGTTGACAACGCCATTCAGGCTGGCGGTGAACAGGAGATATGGAACATCGCCCCAGAGGAGACAACCGGTCTGACGATGATAGAAATGGGTTGGTACGGTAACTATGCCGGCACCAACTGGCTTGGTATGGGCGAGTTTGCTGAGCATTTCGATGCGCCACTCGCCGATGCCACCATCAGCAAGGTAAATATCTATTTCGGCAAGGTGACAGCTTCATCGGCCAATGCCGACATCAACGTGAAGATAGCCGCCGTAGGTGACGACGGCATGCCTGGCGAAATCCTGGGCAGCACAAGTCTCAAGGCCAGCGAACTGGCTTACGACCCAACTACCGTCAACGCTACCGAGTTTGTTTTCGACACGCCCATAGAGGTGAAGGCCGGCACAGAGTTCTTCGCCGTGGTGGGGCCGTTCCCCAATGACAATGGCGACGACATCGCCATCTTGCTCTACCGCCGCAATGTGGGCGAGAAATGCACCGCCTACCATTTTGTCTATGACGAAGGTGAAAATTGGGATTATCTTGACACCGGCAAGTGGTACAAGAACGATGACGACCCTCTGTCGTTGACGATAGCACCAGTGCTTAAATACGATGTATCGACAAATATCGACACCACTGACGTTACCAAACAGGTGTCTTCCCATACCTATTATAACATCGCAGGCATGGCAAGCGACAAGCCGTTCCAAGGCGTGAACATCGTGGTCACCCGTTATACCGACGGCTCACAGACCGCCACGAAGATTATTCGTTAAACATAGGAACATAAATTTATAGACAAAGGAACATAGGGACTTTAATTTTCAGACAAAGGAACATAGGGACATATATTTACAGACAAAGGAACATAAGAACATAAATTTTCAGACAAAGAAACATAGGAACATCATTATTTGTTCCTATGTTCTTGTGTTCTTATGTCTAAAAAGAATTTGTTCTTGTGTCTAGAAAAAATATGTTCTTGTGTTCTTATGTCTAAAAAGAATTTGTTCTTGTGTCTAAAAAGAATTTGTTCTTGTGTCTTCACTCGAAAACGAGGGTGCCGAAGTAGGCGGGTTGGTGGAAATTTGGCTTGGGTGTCCGTATCGGTTTCCACGAAAGGTAATGGCGTTGGCACAGTCCATTGCCACATTTGTAGAAATTGGCTCGCATGGTGCGTCCCGACAGCGATGACAGTCGGTGGCGGAAAAAAGCACTGACGGGAATGATGAGAGTCAGTTCCCATGTCGTGGGTTCCTGACGCAGAGAGAAAGGCTTTGTCCCCAACGAGGCCCAACGCCTTATCTTGGCATACACATCGGTGGGAGCGGAACGGCGCAGGTTGCCTTTGCCCGTGCCCGCCTCCAACAACAACGAACCGATGCAGTTGGTCTCAAAATTATAATAGATGCCATCGTCAGCCGGCATAATAAATAGTTCGCAGCAAGCATCCTTGAACACCTCTCCCCCATCCGTGGCCAGTGCCGCCACACACCGCTCGCTCACGCGGTAATGGATGAAGAGGAGGCTGTCGGCATGGGCGATGCGGAACTGCACCTCGGGCTTGTAGGGATAAGCCGGCCAGTTGACGCTGCCTATGGTCGTAAACGGGACCTTCTCCGCATCAAGGAGCGCAGGTACGTCTTCCGCTACCATCGTCGCCTTTTTCAGATGATGCACCAAGAGAGGCTGGTCTTCATGGTCTTGACCTTCCGCGTAAACCGAAAACGAAAAGAGCAACACCATGAATAACGCTAATAGCATTTTTGTTTTCATGGTGCAAAGGTATGATTATATTTTGAGAAACCATGACGTTGATACAATAATTGCAGGGGTTCGTACAACGGCCCCCTTTTTCTTTAACATGTTGGCCACCTCATCGTATTTTTGTATAGAAGAACCAAAAAAGGAGAATGAAATGAAGAAACAAAACATGAAAAGGGTTTGTATCGTAGCCATGCAACTATTGGCCATCATCGCTACTGTGTTCGGTCTGCGCTGGGCCTGGAAATACTACGGAGCACCGGAATGGCCCGATCTCCATGACTATAAGACCATTGAAGAACGTGCGGAGCAAGCCTTGACCTTTGCACGCGACCACAACATGAATGAGCATTACGCCTTGTTCGTAGATTACAGCATCCCATCTGGAAAACCACGTCTGTTCGTTTGGGATTTCCAGCAGAAGAAAATCATTACCACCAGCTATGTGATGCATGGTTCTGGCGGAGGAAGCACAGCAGAATGTCCCCGCTTCAGCAACCGTCCGGGGAGCGAGTGCTCCACATTAGGTCGGTTCCTCGTGACTAAGGACCGGGGAAGCAGCATAAAACGTAGTTTCCGTCTCAAAGGAATGGACATTGACAATCAAACCGCCTATGGACGGGGAATCATGATTCATGGTGCCAAATGGGTAGATAGCTGGTGCTGGAAGAAATATATTCCACTCAATCGCAGTTGCTGTCAAGGATGTGTTACCGTTTCTTCCAAAGGCATGAATTATCTGTGGGCACTCATCAACAATGAAGAGAAACCATTATTGTTATGGAACTTTTGTAGCGACGAGAGCAGAGCCAAATTTATTTGAGCCAAATTTATTTGATTTCTACCGAATCCAAGAAAAAATAGGCAGGGACTCCACCAAGAGAATCCCTGCCTTTTTTATTCAGCGAACTATCCACGCTCTCCCCACGGGGAGGGATGGGAAGGGGACTCGCCTTATTTCACCACCACCTTCCGGCCATTGACGATATACACACCCTTCGGCAAGTTCTTGTTGCTTACGCGGATTCCGGAGAGCGTATAAACCTCCGCATTTGTTGCGATTACTTGTTCGACGGACGTGATGCCCGTGGTGGAATCGAACTCGAAGGTGTAGCCGTCGGCGCTGGCATTGGTCTTCGGTACACGCATATAAGCTTGGTGCGCCTTTACCTTGGCGTAAGCGCCTTGTGAACCCGACTGGAAGTAGAAACCTACTTCTTCCACTTTCTTTTGCTTGTTTTTCCAGCAGAGCACATAATAGTTATAGCCCTCCTCGCTGTAGGTGCCACCCTCCTCGCTACCGATGAGGTCGTTGTCCTCAGGTGCAGTCAAGGAAGTTGTCGTCACGGCAAATTCATAGGTTCCAGGATCGCCATTGAGAACCACAGGACAATCTGCAGGAATTACGCCCTCAATTGGGGTGAGCGTAATCGTGTTCTCATTCTTCTTCGCCGTGTATGCCGTCACACCATCAGGAATGGCCAAAGCCTTGCTCTGGTAATACAATGTGCTGTAGGTGGAAGCAGATATGGTCACGGATATGGTCGCTTCTTCAACGGTGGCCTCTGTGGCTTCACTCAGTCCACCCATCTCGTTGGCGGCACGAACTGACCAAGTGGCCGTGGCGTCATCCACCTCGAAGGTAGGCTCATTCGTGAAGTCCACTACCTTGCCATCCTTGCAGATAGCCCACAGCAGGGCATAGTCGCTGTCGTCCCAAGTGAGTGTCGTGCCATTGAGCACCACATTCTCAGGCAGAGGAGCCTGCTCGGTGTAAAGCGTCGGTTCCCACTCTCCGAACATCGCCGACATATCGAGAGCCGCTGTGGCTTCCTCGTCGGAAAGCACTGGGTTGTTCTCATGTAGGTCAGCGCCGAATGTCGTTTTACGTCCCGACAGGTCGACAGCGCCACCACTGCTCGTCATCGAGTTGTACTCCGCGAAGCGAGCGGGCCAACCGTTGCTCATCTCACTCCATCCGATGGCCGACGGAATGACCTCCATGGTCGTGTTGATCCACAGGGCGATGGGCGTGCCCGAGCCCCACGGACGGCCAAGGGTATAAGCGCCGTTCAGACTGCTGCTCTCGCCCTTGATGGTACAGTTGGCGAATACCCAACCCTTGGCGGCCGGAGTTGAAGGTACGGCGATGTATCCGCCCGTATTCATGCACACCTGGATATCCACCTCGTTGAAGTAGGCATCACCCTTACCGCAGAGGAAGTCGGTACGTCCGCGCACCACACCATTCTCAAAGTAATAGAGACCATTGTTGTTGTTCGAAGTCCACGTATCCTGGTATCCCCAGAGACAAACATCTTTGTAGATGGTCTTCGAACCCCTGTCCTGTACCGCGATATTACGTCCCAGTGCGTCGGCGATGCCACTCTTGATGGTCACGTTCTGGAAGTAGGTTCCCGTCACGCTGCTACCAATCTGCAGCACGTCGCTATTGCTGATACCGTCATAAACGCTCACCGTGCCGAACTGTCCCGCGAAGGTAGCCGCGTCAGCCAGGTCGTTGGTGATAACCACGCCGTCGGTGCTTTCACCGATGATGGACACGTTCGACGCGTTGAGGTAAGTGATGGGCGATGGATAGTCGTTGCCATCGTCGCTGTGTATGGTAGCCGTAGCGCTCTTCGGCAGCGTATAGGTGCCGTCCATGAGGAAGATGCGGTAGCGCGTGCTCTTGTCAGGACGGCTGTTGGCCGCTGCTATGGCATCTTCGAGCGTTCCGTCGGTGGGCACCACCCAGTCGTAGAGGCCCTTGGTCACGGCAGGCCGTTCCATGGTGGTGAAGCTAAGCGTTACAGGCTCAGCATAAGCATTGCCTGATAGGTCGCTCACGCTGTTGGCCCCCAGGGTGAAGGTGTAAGCCGTGGCATAGTCGAGACCTTTATAACTGAAGGTGACCGTCTTGCCCAGCACCGACGGTTCGAGGGTGATGTCGCCCAGCGTGGCCGTCGTTCCCTCCGCCACTTGCACTTTCTCGTCGAAGGTGAGCACCACCTTGCCCGTTGCCGATGCTCCTGTGGCACCATCTTCGGGCACCGTGGATAACAGCACGGGAGGTACCTCGTCGTCGGCCATCTGCTGTGTACCGGTGAAGAACACCATGGCGATGGTGTTGCCATCATTGCCATCGGCACCGGCGATGTTGGAATCATAGTCAGGTATCCAACGGATATAGAGTGAAGCCTGGTTGTTGCATTCCTCCGGCAATGTCTCGTTGAACGAGGCCACGGTCTTGGCACCCACCATCGTGATAGAGCCGAATGTTGTCCACTCCGTACCATCGAGAGAATACTCCACCTTGTAGGTGGTGTATGCGTTGTAGTTGTAGAGCATCTGGAACTGGAGGTTGATGTCCTTGAACTGCTCGGCGTTCAACTTCGTCTGCCAGTAGTATTCGCCCACAGGGGTCTTCCAATTGACGGCAGCACCCTTGAACGACTCATATCCGTTCGCAGCCTCGGTGCTCTTGTCGAGCCAGCTGGTGGCCGATGTGCCGTTGGTGAGATTGAAGGCGGTGGAGATATTGTCTTCCGAAGCGAAGTCTGCCGGACGTCCGCTGTTTCCTTTTTTGTAGAAGTCCCATCCTGCGATGATGTCAGCCTGTTCATAGTTGGCCGTCAGCGTCACGTCATCGTTCATGGTCACGTTAATCTCTGCTGCCGTCTGTCCGTTGCTCCAATTGGTGAAGGTGACAAGACCCTCATATTGGTTGGCAGTGACCGTCACCACGGTGCCAGCCTCATACATGTTCTTGCCGTCGACCACAGTGGGTGCGGGAGAAAGTGTCACCATGTAGTCGTTGGTTCCTTCAACGGTCAGGGCAAGTTCATAGGTATCCACCGCCTCAAAGTTGGCGGTCAAAGTCTCGGCGTTAGCCGGCATGGTATAGATAAACTGTGCTTCTTGCGACACCACGTCACCTGCGCTGTTCGTCCAGTTGACAAAGTCATAGCCGAAGTTCTCCGTGGCGGTAGCCTTCACCTCGGCACCCTCCTCATATTCACCGTCAGCGGGATAGAGGCTCACCGAGCCGCCCTCTGCAGGCGAGGCCACCACGTCGAGTGCATAGGTGGTCACTTCCTGCACCTCGCCATTGACAGTACCTGTGATGACTATGTTACCAAGAGCTATCTGTTTGTTGTTGGCGGTTTTCGAGATATAGAACCGGAAGGTAAACACTTCGCACTCGCTAGCCGCAGACACATCGAGACTATGGTTCAACTCTGCCGATGAAGCATTACTATTGTCATTGCGCAATACCGTGGAAGCATTCATGTCGGTAATAGTGCTTTCTATATCATCAGTGGTATAACTATAAGAGAATGTGGCGTTGTTCGTGCCCACCTTTACGGCATCAAACGAAACTGAAACCGGTGTGAATTTCACGCCCGCAGCCATCTTCACGCGATATTCAATCATAACTTCTTCCACATTGCCTGCATTGCTGTTTGTGGGTTGGTATTTCATCATATTCTTGTTGAAATACTGAGCCACAGAAGCAGTAAGCCCACTACCCACACTCACCGTGGCACTGGCCACGGCACCTGCAATGTCACTAGCGATGGTCGGTGTTTCCTCATTGCCCACAGGCCAGTTGATGGTACCCGCCACGTTGTCGAACGAGTCGCCGCCGCTGCTCTGCACCACGGGCAGTGTCACGGCGAGGTTGCCTATGTAGTTGTTGTCTCCCATCACGATATCAATGGTTTCCGACGTGGAGGCCACGGTATAGGAGATGGAAGTACCTGCTGTGTAGTCGGTCTGTCCATCGATTGTGGTGGCCGACGTGCTGCTATAGAACTCCGCACTTACCACGGCACCCTTGCACGAGGGAACGGTCAGTTTGGTACCTGTGTTGATTTGTGTCCATGTGGTACGTCCGGCATTACTCAACTTGCCACTGGTGGCGTCATAGTCAAGTTTCACATCGATGACCTCACCCGCCACAGTGGCTTGCGTCACGTAAATGCCCGTGCCATTGTTGCTGCCTTGAGCATTGAAAGTGGGACATCCTTGATTGGGATGGAACGGCCATGTGAGGGCTACTGCCTCTGTACGGTCGGCCAGTGTCTTCGTGTTCGCGGTGAACACCGGAGTGAGCGCCAAGTCACCCGCCAAGGTCACCGACGCACCCACATCGTAGGTGTTGGAGCCATCGGTCCAGCCCGTCAGCGTATAACCCTCCTTGTAGAGCGTCTTGTTGGCGGGGATGGTGAAAGCGTCACCCACAGCGAAGGTGCCGCCCTCAGGAAGTGTCGTACCTTCGCACACCGCGTCGCCCAACGAGAACGACACCTGGGCCGACGAGGCATCGATGGCCTCCACGGCAATGTACGGAGTGTAGGTGCCGCAGGTGATAGTCAGCGTGGAGGGACCACCCATATAATTGCCTGACGACACATTGGCATCGGGAGCATTCTTATCCCAACAACCTGCGTCAATCGTAAACGAGGTGACATCGCCTTCCGTGTTCTGGATGGTCACGGTGTTGCTATTATTGTAATTGCAACCGCCCACAGTCACCTTCACGGGACCATCGACAGCGACGATGGCCACAACATTCACCCAGCCATGCTGGCTTCCATTGTACGAGGAAGCATTGATTACCATGTTCGCCCCTTCCGTAGTTTCCGAGAACGACACCGTTCCTTCGCCATCAACGAACACACCGAAGGTGGTGGGGTTGCCACTCAATCCCGGTTGCTGGATGTTGGCCTTGATGTCAACAAAAGCATTCACATTAGAAGGTGTTTCGTTCACGGCTTCGACAGCCACATAGGGGCAGTAGTCCATGCCTGAAATGGTCAATGTGGTGGCTTCGCCCGTATAATAGAGCTCGTCCACATTCGAGGAGCTGTTCTTCCAGCATGCGGGCGACGATGGTGTCTTACTCACCACTGTCTCACCATTGCTGTTTTTCACCGTAATGGTTTTAGTGCTATACGTACACTGTCCCACGGTGATTTTCACCGACCCTGGCACAGGCACCACCACAGAGAGGCCGGTGCAGCCATGATCACTATGGTATGTGCCGCTCACCGTCGCTATAGCCGATGCGTCATCCACCGCCACACGGGTGGTAACGCCATCTACCACGGCAACACCGAAACTGACCCCCGTTCCTTGCACCTGCTCGTCGGAGGTCAACATCGAACCTGCCTTATTGTTAACGATGACGCTGAAATTCTGGAAGTCAGCGGCCACGACACTTAAGGTCATTCCCAGCATAGCCAAGAACAACCCGACAAAAAGTCGTAATTGCTTGTTCATGTTGTTTGTCTTAGAATATGATTAGTAAAATTGATAGTTCTTGCGGTTGATGTCGTCTCGTTGACAACATTTTAGGTAATTATCCTATGATTTTGCAAAAATACGAAAAAAGAAAGACAATAAGCCGAAAAAAATCAACTTATTGTCATTAAATCATTGTAAACGTTTTCGTAACTTCTCAGTCACGCAGGATGGGCATCGTCATACAACGGGCACCGCCACCAGCACGGGGCAGTTCCGATGCCGGGAACACCGCCACGAACTTCTCGTAGTCGTCCATCTTCACCTTGTCCTCCACGATGTCCTTGGCCTGCAACACGGCGAAGCCCGCCTTGTCGAGTGCCTCAATGGTATAGGCGTTGCGACGGTAGCCCAGCACCTTGCCATCGCCGAGCGAGAAGAAGTTTGCCCCGCTGTGCCACTGCTCCCGCAACTGCACCCACGGATCATAGCCACCACCGAAGATAGGCTCGATGTCCCACTCCAGATGGCGCAGTCCTGCGAGGATATCCTTCACCTGGCGGTAGCTGACCTTCCCGTTGTTGATGGAGATGAGTGTGGTGTCCTTGCCCGCGAACAGTCCCTGTTTGCGCAGCATGGGCTCGAAGGCCATGCACTGGTGTTTGCCAAGGAAGGTGAACACCATGTCAAGGTGGATGAACGACTCCGGCTCACGTGGCAACTCCTGCACGATGATATGGAATTTTTCCCTTTCACGCGCGAACTGCTGTACCAAATATTCGATGCCTTTGGCATTGGTACGCACACCCTCGCCCACGACGAGCAGGTCGGGCGATGCGATATGAATATCGCCTCCCTCGGTACGTGCTTTCGGGTTCCAGTTAGCGGCGTTCATTGTCTCCACGCCGAAGAAATGGCGGAAGATGGCCTCGTAGATGAGAGACTCACGCTCACGCACCTCAAACGACATCGAATTGATGAGCACGCGGTTATATATCGTTGCCGATGCATCGCGTGTGAACAATAGGTTGTAAAGCGGCTCGAGCAGGTAACGGTTATCTGTTATGCCCTCCCATTGTGGGTTTTCATAACCTTGGATGAGCACACGTGCCAGTTTGGCGTCGTCCATGCCCATCAACTCCTCTGCCAAACGGTCGTTGGTGTTTCCCGACAGTTTGATAGGACGGTGTCCGTAATTAAACACGCTCTCCGTGACCAGATGTTCACGAACCTTCTCATCCTTAAGCAGTTCCTGCAAGATATCCTCTACGTAGTACACCTGCGCCCAGTGTTCGAGCACGCCCCTGAAACGATTATACTCAATATCGACATTCATCTTATCGAGGATATCGCTATAGAGTGCGTGGGCACAGTTCATGGGTGTCATACGCTCTATCTCCACCCCCGGACGGTGGAGCAGCACAGCCCTCAGCCGTCCGGTCTCGGAGGTGACATTAACTTCACATGGTTTCATAACAATGTTGAATTTTGAATGTTGAATGTTGAGTTCTAAGGTTAGGAGTTTGGGAGTATAGGAGTATGGGAGTTTAGACAATACCCCACTTGCTCGTCACTCATCGCTCATCCCTCTTCGTTCGTTACTCGTCACTCATCACTCGCTCCTATTTCATATACGAATAGCGGTAGTCGGTGGGCGACACCAGCGTCTCCTTGATGACACGCGGGATAATCCAGCGGATGAGGTTGAACTCGCCGCCCGCCTTGTCGTTGGTGCCGCTGGCACGTGCTCCGCCGAAGGGCTGCATGCCCACGACGGCTCCCGTCGGTTTGTCGTTGATGTAGAAGTTGCCCGCAGCATAAGACAGTTGCTCGGTGATACGTTCCACGGCCATGCGGTCGCGTCCGAACACGGCTCCCGTCAGTCCGTATGGCGATGTCTCGTCGCACAGGCGCACCGTCTCGTCCACCTTGTCATCGTCGTAGGGATAGATGGTGATGATGGGACCGAATATCTCCTCTTCCATGGATTTGAAACGAGGATTGGTGGTCTCGATGACCGTCGGCTCCACGAACCAGCCCTTTGTCTTGTCGCATTTGCCGCCGATGACGATTTTCGCGTCTTTCGCCTTTTTGGCATAGTCGATATACGACTGGCACTTGTCGAACGACGCCTCGTCGATGACCGCATTGACGAAGTTCATCGGGTCCATCACATCGCCCATCTTTATCTCCTTGGTCATACGTTCCACATCGGCAAGCACGTCGGGCCAGAGGCTCTTAGGGATATACATACGCGAGGCAGCGGAGCATTTCTGTCCCTGGAACTCGAAGGCGCCGCAGAACGCTGCCGTGGCCACCGCCTTCTTGTCGGCAGAGGGATGCACGAAGATAAAGTCCTTGCCGCCTGTCTCGCCCACCAGTCGGGGATAGGACACGTAACGGTCGAGGTTGCCGCAAGCCTGTTGCCACAGACTCTTGAACGTCGCCGTGGAACCGGTGAAATGGATGCCCGCGAAATGTTTCGACTGTGTGGCCACTTCGCCGATGAGGGCACCGCTGCCCGGGAGGAAGTTCACCACGCCGTCGGGCAGACCAGCCTCTTTGTAGAGTTGCATGAGGTAATAGTTCGACAGCAGTGCCGTGGTCGATGGTTTCCACAGCGCCACGTTACCCATGAGGGCGGGGGTCATGCAGAGGTTCGAGGCGATGGACGTGAAGTTGAACGGGGTGACGGCGAGCACGAAGCCTTCGAGGGGCCTGTATTCGGTGTGGTTCAACTGTGCCACGCCATCCTTCGGCTGCATGGCGTAGATTTTCGAGGCATAGTGAACGTTGTAACGGAAGAAGTCGATGGTCTCGCAGGCCGAGTCTATCTCCGCCTGGAAGAAGTTCTTGCTCTGTCCGAGCATCGTAGCCGCATTCATGATGGGACGATACTTCGTGGCAAGCAGCTCCGCCATCTTCATGACGATGGCAGCGCGGGTGGTCCATGGTGTGCGGCTCCACTCTTTCCATGCCTCCATGGCGGCCTCGATAGCCATCTCCACCTCTTTACGACCTACTTTATGGTAGGTGGCGAGCACATGGTGATGGTCGTGCGGACAGGTGACCTGTCCTGTGTCGCCGGTACGTATCTCCTTGCCACCGATGATGATGGGGATATCGACCACTATCTTGCTCTGGCGCTCCAACTCTTTTTCGAGTGCCACACGCTCTGGCGAACCAGCCAGGTATGTCTTCACCGGCTCATTAGCCGGTAATGGGAATGTGATAACTGAATTGTTCATAGTATTATTTTTATTAGTTAAAGATTTTTCTTAAGTGGGAGTAAAAATGGAAGTTAATTCGCTTCGCTCATGGAAGTTAAAGTGGGAGTTAAATTGGACAATACTCAGCCTTTTTCTTCCTTTTTTCGTCCTTTGACATTTGGCTTAACTCCTTTAACTTCTTAACTCCTTTAACTTCTTATTACTCCCTTTACCTCCCTTTTACTTTTTTACTTTTTTACCTTTTTACCTTTCAAACGTTTCCCCTATCATGCAGCGGGCGCTGCCGCCGCCGGCGGTTTCTATGGCCGAGATGTCGGGAGCCACGATACGCACATCCTGTTCAAGGGTCTGCAGCTGCTCCGGTGTCAGCGAGCGGCGTGCCGTGGCACTCATGATGAGCAGTTTCTCACCCTTGTCATTGCGCAGTTCAAGCATGTTGCCGGCAAAGTGGTGCATCTGTTCGAAAGTGATGTCCACCACCTCCTTGCCATTTTCTTCCAACAGCCGCCGCAGGGTGGCACGCTGCCCGTCATCCTTCACGCTCTCCATGCAGACCACGGCGAAGCGAGTGCCCACATGCATCACCACATTGGTGTGATACACGGGCGTGCCCTGTTCGTCGTCACTGTCGAAAAGGAAATAGTCATAGCCCATCTCCTTGGCCCATTCGGCCACCACCTCGTCATTGGTACGGGGCGAACGACAGGCGTAGGCGATATGATGGTCGCGGTCGAGAATGAGTGAGCCGGTACCTTCAAGGTACTTTCCTTTCTTTTCCCAAGGAGTCAGGTCCACCACCCTATCGAATGACTGTTTGTCAATGAGCGTTAGTAGTTTGTCCCGCTCCCACCGCCTGTTCTGTGCGAACATGGGATACAGCACGAGCGTGCGCCGTCCATCGGCATCCACATGCGTGGAGAAACAGTTGTTCGGGAAGATGGAGTCGGGTGTGAACGGCTCCGGCGTGTCTTGCAACACATCGACGGTGATGCCATTGTCACGTAAGAGTTTCACATAATTGTCAAACTCCGCCACCGCCTGCCGTTGTACGGCCAGTGCCGCATCGGCGCCCTCGCTCTTCTGTTGGAAAGCGTTGTTCGCCGCCGTCTCCTCGTTGAACGCGAAGCGCACGGGCCGCACCATCAAAACACGATTCGTTGTTTGCATCTTTAAATTTTACCAGGAGTTAAAGTGGGAGTTAATTCGCTGCGCTCATGGAAGTTTTTCTTTAATAGGGAGTTAAAGCGGGAGTTAATTCGCTTCGCTCATGGGAGTTAAAGTGGAAGTTAAAATGGACATTACTCCGCCCACAACTTTTACTATTTTACCTTTTTACTTTTTTACCCTTTCCAATCTATTGTCCAGCACAAAGTGCTTAACTTCCTTTTATAACTTCCCCTTTTACTTCCTTTTATAACTCCCTTTTACTTTTTTTACTTTTTTACCTTTTTACTCTTTTACTTTTCTTCAAACGTCTCCTTGATGATACCTATAGCTTCACGCAGTTGTTCCTCGTTGATGCAGAGAGGCGGTGCGAAACGGATGATATCGTCGTGTGTCGGCTTGGCCAGTAGCCCCTTTTCCTTCATATCGAGACATATCTCCCATGCGTTCTTCTCACCGATGGGCTTGGTGACGATGGCGTTGAGCAGACCACGTCCCCTCACCTGTACGATGAAAGGAGAATTGATTTTCTTCACCTCCTCACGGAAGATGCGTCCCATCTTCTCGGCGTTCTCTACCAGGTGCTCATCCCTAACCACCTTGAGGGCCTCGACAGCCACGCGGGCAGCCAACGGGAAACCGCCGAAGGTGGAGCCATGCTCACCGGGCTTGATGTTCAGCATGATATCGTCGTCGGCCAGACAGGCTGATACGGGGAGCACACCGCCACCAAGCGCCTTGCCCAACACAACAATGTCGGGACGTACGCCGTCGTGCTCGGAGCAGAGCATCTTTCCCGTGCGGGCGATACCCGTCTGCACCTCGTCGGCGATGAGCAGCACGTTGTGCGCATGGCAGAGGTCGTAGCACTGTTTCAGGTAGCCATCGTCGGGCACGAACACGCCCGCCTCACCCTGGATAGGCTCGGCGATGAAGGCACACACCTCGTCGCCATATTTGTCGAGAGCCTGGCGCAATGCCTCCACATCATTGTAAGGAATACGGATGAATCCCGGTGTGAGTGGTCCGTATTTGTCGTACGAGCTGGGGTCGTTGCTCATGGTGATGACCGTCACCGTGCGACCGTGGAAGTTGCCCTCGCAGCAGATGACCTTGATATTTTCGTTGGGAATACCTTTCTTCACGGCACCCCAGCGCCGGGCCAGTTTGAGCGCCGTCTCCACACCTTCGGCTCCCGTATTCATGGGCAGCACACGGTCGTAGCCGAAAAACTCGTGCATGAACTGCTCATACTCGCAGAGCGCATCACTGTAGAATGCCCTTGAGGTGAGACAGAGCACATCAGCCTGCTCTTTCAGTGCCTTGACGATGCGGGGATGGCAGTGGCCCTGGTTCACGGCTGAATAGGAAGAGAGAAAATCAAAATATTTCTTTCCCTCAACATCCCACACATAGACCCCTTCACCCCTGTGGAGCACCACGGGCAGCGGATGATAATTATGGGCACCATAATGTTCCTCGAGCGACATCAATTGCTCGGAAAGCGTAGTGTTTTTCGTTGTTTTCATAGCAAGATTTGATAATTATACAATTTTCATGCAAAAATAAGAAATAATCGGGAAACCCCGACTATTTCTTATGCTAAAATTAGTTAAACACGAAATACCCACCCCCGACCCCTCCCCAAGGGAGGGGAACAGTAAACATTCAACACTCCAATACCCGACACCTGACACCCACCCCTGACCCCTCCCCAAGGGAGGGGAACAATTAACACCCATGGAGGGGAACACTATACACTCAACATTCAACACTCAACATTCAACATTCAACACTCAGCATTACTTCCTCCCCACTAAATTCTTAAATGCTGAGCCGAAGATGACATACTGCGTGTTACCCGCGATGGTACCCTCGTTCTGTCCCCAGAGGAAGGGCCAGTCATCAAAATTCTCGAAGTGGTCAGGATGGCGGAAGAGCAGACCCGGTGCCACGTTGCCAGGGATGAACGAGAAGTCGGCCCTGTTGTTGCCGTAGAACACCGCTTTAGGTCGTGCCGCTCCTACAACCGCCACGAAGGAATAGTTATGGTAGGGATGGCATCCGAAGAGCCAGTTCGCCACGCGGTATATCTCGTTTTTTCCGATGATGTCGGGGAAATACATGTGGGCGAAGCACACTGTCGTTCCGAAATTAAGCACCATATTGCCGCCCGCCCAGTTGCCGAGGGTGATGGGCACACCATAGGGATTCTCCTTGTCGAAACTATACACGTATTCCTTGTATTTCTCCATGTATGGCCTCAGCTTTTTCTTATACGCCTCGTCCATATACGGGATGGCATCGAGGGCCACCGACATCGACGACGACACACTTCTGTCCAGCGCCT
Source organism: Prevotella sp. (assembly GCA_017538105.1). Classification (GTDB taxonomy): domain Bacteria; phylum Bacteroidota; class Bacteroidia; order Bacteroidales; family Bacteroidaceae; genus Prevotella. The sequence continues at coordinate 18,343 of JAFYJN010000025.1, forward strand.
GCCATATCTGCCGATTGAAGTTGTCGGCATATTTCTTCTCGCCCGTAGCGGCATACAGCTGCAGGTTCGTGGCCATATCACCCATGCGGTTGCCACGGCGGCGCCCTCTGCCTGTGGAATCATTCTGCGCCCTTTGTGCCATCAGGTCGGTAGCCTCCTGCATGAGACGTTTCGACTGGGTGAGGGCCCTATCAGCCAAGGCATCATTGTACCCGCGCAAAGCCCTGCTCACCGCGGCGAACATCGTGGCGGCACGGAAGTCGAGCGACGGGTCACGGGTGGTGAAAGCCCACAAGTCGTCGGGCGTACCGCTCCGTTTGCCATCCGCCGACACCTCGTAGGGCTTGAGACTCGGATCATAATGCAGACCGTCGGTGATGGAAGCCGCGTCGCCCAGGTGGTGGTAGTTGTCGAGTACCGAATTGGAGAGCGTGGAGGCCATGTGTCCTATCTGCTCGGCCTGTGCCACGAGGTTCAGCGCCCCGTGCTCAATGAACTGAAGGATGTCGGGCACACCATCGGGACGGTGCAGATCGACATACCGCTGTTGCTGACTGACGAAGGTCTCATCACGCTGAGGATGGAACCGCTCCCACGTCGTCACAAAGTTCTGCACCACGTTGATGTTCGAGCCCGTCTCAATGTCGAAGTCGCCCGCATCGAAGAAACCGCCGATATTCAGTCCGGGAATCAGCTCATACGGTTTGTATTTCGTGTCGGTGATCGGTCCCTGCGCATGCAGGTCGAAATGGTCGCTCGGCGGAGCTTGCAGGTAACCCTCCTTGAACGGTTCGCCATGCCATGTGCGATAGCCCTCGTTCACATACATGTGGTTCATGTGGATGGGAATCCACACATCAGTCGTGGCATCGGTAATCTTGTCATATACATGCTCGTCGATGAGGAAATCGTTCGTCTTGGTATCACCATACTGGATGTAATACACGCCGGGATGGGTGACCGAAGAGAAGTCGAACTTCACATAGTTATACTTATAGAAAGGACCCCAAGAGACCACCTCTCCCCTGTGAGCCACCTCGGTAGTACCATCTTCGTTGATGCGGTAGAGCGCAGCGGTAGGTTTCGCCGTGTCATTCTTGTCCAGCTCGATGACGGCCACCTTGGGCTGGTCGGGCATATAACCCACCTGCGAGAAACCGATGTTCGGCTCCCTTATCCATCCCGGTATGGCATGAGGCTCGACGGTCCACGTGACCACCTTTCCCGTCTTGCCCGTCGGCAGCACGCTGCGCAGCACGTACCATCCGTTCTGTGCCAGCATACGCCCGTCGTAGAGACACAGCTCGCTGTCGTCGGACGACACCTTCACCATGCGCTGCGGGTCATCTGTTGCCAAGAGTGCCACATGTCCACGTTCCATGGGCAGGGGATCGACGAAGCGGTCCGTTCCCCGATCATCATATGTCTTGAAGCCCTTGAACTGGCGCGGTTTCTCACTATTGGGCACCGTCACGGTCTCGCTCACGGCATAGCGTGGAAAACGGTTGAGCCGTCCGTCGATGATGAAGGTCTTCAGCCAATATTGCGAAGGCAGGAACTCCAGGTTGAAACCCGCCTTGCCAGCCAGGGCACTGGGCACGGGCTTGTCGAGATACACCGCTATCTCCACGGCCGGTCCCTTGGCAGTGACGATGATGCGGCTGTCGAAGTCGTAGTCGTCGTAGCGCAGTCCCACCTCGATGGAGCCCTTTTCGCGGTCCACCTTCCTGCTGGTCATCTTCGGCACGAGGTCCCACTGCTCGGGGGTGTTGTTCAGGCGCACCGCCCCACCCTGTATGGTGCGTACACCATGGTGGATCACCTCAATGCCAGAGTTTTTCTCATCGTTGAAGCCACCGTTAAAACTGTTGCTGAAGACGAGGACGTTCACCCCTTGCCGCTCGAAATATTCGAGGTCATTGAGGCGCAGGTCCTGCGCACGGGTAATCAACGATGGCATGGTTGCCAGGAATAGGAATAATAATGCTTTTTTTACAGTCATGGTTCAGTTATTTAGAAAGAGTGTAATAAATTGCTAGTGTAATCTTTTGCAAAGATAAAGTATGTTTCTCAATCTTCCATCTTTTTAGGTATCAATCATCACTATATTTGTCGCATTAGGGGGCATCCTCCCGGATGCCCCCATTCTAATGATACAAAAACATGCGCCCGCAGACCAACGAGCAGACGGTCGAATTGTTCCAAACAGATCGCACCTCTATTGTTCGTCACATCAATAATATCTACAAGATAGATGAATTAGACAGGAATTCAACCTATGCAAAAATTGCACAAGTTCAAACGGAGGGTATTAGAACGCATAAACGAACTCAAAAAAATTATGACCTTGATGTCATCATTTCAGTCGTTTACCGCGTAAAAAGCAAGCGTGGCACTGCATTCCGCATCTGGGCAAGAAAAGTGTTAAAGGATCAATATATTTGTCGCATTAGGGGGCGATGTTTCGCAGCCCATGAAAAAATAATCAGAAGAACAGGTTGTTTTGTCACAAAAAATCTGTATTTTTGCACATCTTCGGATACTTTGTAATTATCGGAAGTTCAAGTTTATCTTATGATGAAACCGGAAGATAAAGCAAGAGCAAAAATAGACCAGATGTTTGAAGACGCTGGTTGGAAAGTGGTAGATAGGGATTTCTATTCGCCAAATATTACCGCTGCTGCCATTAGAGAAGGACTTCTGAAGGGAAATCGTGAAGCTGATTATTTCCTTTTCGTTGACGGAATGGCTGTTGGCATTTTAGAAGCCAAGCGTGAAGAAGTTGATGTCGCTTCTGACAAGGTGTGTGAACAATCTGAGTTATATGCTCGTGGAGTTCCTGAATGGTACAAGTCTTTTACACGGCCTCTTCCAATTATATATCAGTCAAATGGTATTACAACATACTTCCGGGACTTTCGAGACAAAGACGGTGAACTCATAGAGTTTAACCGCATCCACACGCCCAAGGAAATTGTTAAGATGCTGGGCATAAGTGACCCATACGCGGGCCTACCCACTTTGAAAAAGAAAGGCTTACGCAATTGTCAGTATGAAGCGATTACTGAACTTGAAGCTAGTTTCCGAGCAGGACAAAATCGCGCTTTGATAATCTTGGCAACGGGTGCTGGGAAAACATACACAGCTTGTCTGGCAGCCTATCGCTTATTGGCGTTTACACCCATGAAGCGTATTCTCTTCTTGGTTGACCGCAACAATCTTGGCAGACAGGCAGAAGGCGAATTTGGGATGTTTCGATTGACAGAGAACGGCGACCCGTTCAATACTATCTATACAGTTAATCGCCTTAAATCAGCAAAGATTCCGTCTGACAGCAATGTAGTAATCTCTACCATACAAAGACTTTTTTCTCTCCTCACTGGTCAAGAAATCGTTGATAACGATGACGATGATGAGGATACGACCACAGGCGAAGTACAGTTATCAGGAAACATAACATTACCACCCGACTTCTTTGACCTAATAATTATTGACGAATGCCACCGCTCCATCTATGGAAACTGGAAGAAAGTGCTGGAATATTTCAATACTGCGAAACTTATTGGTTTGACGGCTACTCCAGTCCCGGAGACTAAAGCTTTCTTCAATAACAATATCGTAGTAAACTACACGCTGGAGCAGTCCATAGTGGATGGCGTAAATGTGGATGCCCGTATCTATCGCATCAAAACTGAAGCAACCGAAAATGGTGGAGCCATTCTCAAAGGTGACAAGCTCAGGCGTGAAACACGCTATACAGGCAAAGTAGAGACTGTCCATAACGAGGAAACAAAAAACTACACCAAGGAGGAATTAAACCGTAGTGTCATCAATCCGGCTCAAATCAAACTGGTGCTTGAAACTTACCGTGATGCCGTTTATACAGAGATGTTCACCGACCCACAGCGTGAGCCGAATATGGATTACCTGCCAAAGACACTCATCTTTGCCTTAAATGAAATTCACGCGAATAATATTGTATGTATCGCAAAAGAGGTGTTTAGACGGACAGACAACAAGTTCGTGCAGAAGATAACCTACTCTTCGGGTGATAGTAATGAACTGATACGACAATTCCGCAACGACAAAGAATTCCGTATCGCCGTTACTTGTACATTGGTGGCTACGGGTACGGATGTAAAACCACTTGAAGTGCTATTATTCATGCGCGACGTGGCTTCCGAACCACTATATATTCAAATGAAGGGGCGTGGTGTAAGAACGATTGGCGACGACCAGTTGCGCAATGTCACACCGAATGCTTTCAGCAAGGATTGCTTCTTCCTCGTGGATGCGGTAGGTGTTACAGAAAGTCAGAAGACGATTACAAGCCCAAGTGATGGGGAGCCAGTCCATACCATCTCACTGAAACGGTTACTTGAACTGCTTACACATGGAAATGTGAACGATGAATATCTGCGTTTGATTGCCGCAAAACTTGCACGGATTTACAACAAATGTACTCCCAAGCAGCGAGAGGAATTCCAGAAGTTAGCCCATTGTGGGATGCAAGAAATATCTGCAGCTATCTTCAACGCTTTCGAAAAGGACTTACTTCCCCCTTATGAAAGCATTGATGAACCGAACCTTGAACGCAAGGGATTGATGGTACCACTTACACATCATCCTGAAGCTCGTCAATACCTACTCATTCTTGCAGCAGGCTTCGTGGAAACACTGATACCTGGCGAAGACAATTTAATTTCAAAGGGGTTCTCGCAGGAGGAGGCAAAAGAGGTTACTTCTTCTTTCGAGAAATACTGCGACGAGTATCAAGACGAGATAGAGGCCCTTCGAATGATTTACAATAACGAGGGAGAACCGCTCACATACCCCATATTAAAGGATTTGGAGAACAAGTTGAAACTGGCAAATAACAAATTCCAGACTTCACGTTTATGGAACTGCTATACGATAGTTTGTCCGCAATCTGTGAAGAAACATAACACCAAGGAAGAGAAAGAAGCCCTTACCAATATCATTCAGTTAGTGCGCTTTGCCAACCATCAAATTGAAACTTTGGAAAGCCTATATCCATCAGCACAGCAACGTTTCAATCTATGGTACGGTCAGGTACAGCGTACAGTGACAGAATCACAGATTACCATTATCCGGCAGGTTGTGGAATACATCGCTTCGAACGGTGCTTGTACAATCAAGGATATTATCGACGATGACAAGACACGGGCTGCTCAGCTTATCAAGGCTTTTGGTGGAAAATCGGAAGCAGATGAAGCACTGGTATCGTTGTCGAAATTCTTACTATATAGGAAAAATGCATAACATATATGGCAACAAATAAAGAAACGTCACTCACAAAGAAAGTGTGGACGCTGGCCACCACCCTCTCAGGACAGGGAATCGGTTTCACAGATTATATTACGCAGCTCACTTATCTCCTCTTCCTGAAAATGGATGATGAGAACGTTGAAACATTTGGTGAAGACTCTGCCATTCCAAAGGGTTACCGATGGAAAGATCTCATTGAACTGGATGGACTTGACCTTATCAATCAGTATGAAGAAACACTGAAGAAACTCTCCGATGAGGAAAACCTTATCGGCACCATCTTCGTGAAGGCCCAGAATAAGATTGACAAGCCTGTTTATCTTCGCAAGGTTATTACGTTGATTGATGAGGAACAATGGCTGGTGATGGACGGTGATGTTAAAGGAGCCATCTATGAAAGCATTCTTGAAAAGAATGGTCAAGACAAGAAGAGTGGCGCAGGTCAATACTTCACACCGCGTTCTTTGATCTCAGCTATGGTGGATGTTACACGCCCGCAGATTGGCGAAACAGTTTGTGACCCTGCTTGTGGTACGGGAGGCTTCCTTCTTGCAGCATACGACTACATGAAGAATCAGTCGCAGGATAAAGCCAAGCGTGACTTCCTCCGAGAGAAAGCACTTACGGGTTATGACAATACAGCCCTCGTAGTAACGCTGGCATCGATGAATCTATACTTACATGGCATTGGTACTGACCGCAGTCCTATTCTCTGTGAGGACTCATTGGAAAAACAACCTCAGAAGTTGGTGGATGTCATTCTTGCCAATCCCCCATTTGGAACCCGTCCAGCGGGTAGTGTTGATATTGACCGCCCCGATTTCTATGTTGAAACCAAGAACAATCAGTTGAACTTCCTACAACATATCATGGTCATGTTGAAAAATAATGGCCGTGCTGCTGTCGTGTTACCTGACAATGTCCTTTTTGAAGGTGGAGCCGGCGAGACCATCCGCAAGGAAATGTTGAAGAATTTCAACCTCCACACCATCCTTCGCCTCCCTACAGGAATCTTCTATGCCCAAGGAGTGAAAGCCAATGTCCTTTTCTTCAAAAAAGGTGAGCAGACAAAAGATGTATGGTTCTATGACTACCGTACAGGCATCAAGCACACACTGGCCACCAAACCCATGATGCGCCACCATCTTGATGACTTCGTGGCCTGCTACCATGCAAAGGATATTACGCAGCGTAAGGAAACATACTGCGAGGAGAATCCTAATGGGCGTTGGCGCAAATATCCTGTTTCGGAGTTGCTGAAGCGCGACAAGACCAGTCTTGATATTTCCTGGATCAAGCAGACCAATGAAGATGACAACATGACATTGGGAGAGTTGATGAGCACCATTCAACAGAAAAGTGATAATATCAGCAAAGCTGTAGCAAAGTTGCAAGAGTTAATGGCAAATATCAAGGAGGATTAAGCATGCATGATATACAGTTAAGGGAAGATGCTCTGTTTGAGCGCATATCCGCGTTGATAGACCTTGCCCACAAAAGGGCTAAGACTGCCATTGACACAACAATGGTTTACACCTATTATGGTGTTGGACATTATATTGTTGAGGATGAGCAGCAAGGAGAACAACGGGCCCAATACGGTCAGGCTGTCTTGAAGAATTTGTCTGCTCGTTTGACGAACAAGTATGGGCAAGGATGGTCTGTAGAGACATTAGATAAATGCAGGAAGTTCTATCGAGTATATTCAGAACATAAGATTTCGTCTACAGTGCAGACGAATTTGAAAATCGTCAACAGCGTAGACGAATTTGATAAGGATAGCAACACTATCTTGGAAAAGGCTAATCAGCGTTTAGCTAATTCTGGCTTAAAGTTCACACTCTCTTGGTCTCATTATCTGGTACTCATGCGTATCAAGAATGAGGAAGAACGTCGTTTCTACGAGATTGAGTGTCAGAAACAAGACTGGAGTGTGCGACAATTAAAACGCGAATATGGTGCAAGCCTTTATGAGCGTTTGGCTTTAAGTCGTGACAAAAAGGAAGTGATGCGTCTATCGCAGGAAGGACAAACGATAGAAAAACCTGGAGACATCATAAAAGATCCTCTAACGTTAGAATTCCTCGGACTGCAGCGTAATAGTAGTTTCAGTGAATCAAGTTTGGAGTCGGCAATTATCAGCAAACTACAGGATTTTCTGCTAGAAATGGGAAAGGGATTCTTGTTCGAAGCAAGGCAGAAGAAGTTTACATTCAACGAGAAGCACTTCTATGTGGACTTGGTGTTGTATAATCGCCTGCTTCAGTGCTATGTTCTCGTAGATTTAAAGGCAGATGAGCTTTCGCACCAAGACCTTGGTCAGATGCAAATGTATGTGAACTACTATGACCGGCATGTAAAAGAGACTTTTGAAAAGCCCACAATAGGCATCCTCCTATGTAAGGACAAAGACGATGCTCTTGTGGAATTGACTTTGCCAGAAGATGCCAATGTTTATGCTACGTCATACGAACTGTGCATTCCAGACAAGACCCTACTACAGTCAAAGGTAAAACAATGGATTCTGGAATTCGAAGAGCAGCGAGAGCAGAGCCAAGTTGACTTAGACTCTGTCGAGTCGCGACGAGATTCGCATGAAATGCAATATGAAGAAAGCAAGAAGGATTGATATGGATACAAAGAAACTACGCCAAAAGATTCTCGACCTTGCTATTCGTGGAAAACTCGTGCCTCAAGACCCGAATGATGAACCAGCATCCGTGTTGTTGGAACATATCCGTGTGGAGAAAGAACGCTTAATCAAAGAGGGTAAGATTAAGCGAAGTAAGAAGTCTGCTAAATCTTCCGATACGCCCCATTATGAGAATGAAGTACCTTTTGAGGTGCCAGAAGGTTGGGTATGGACTGTATTAGAAGATGTAACTGTAAACCGTGATGCAGAACGCATACCGCTTTCTCTAGCTGTTAGAAAAAAGCAGCAAAACAAGATTTATGATTATTATGGGGCTGCAGGAGTTATAGACAAAGTAGAAGACTATCTTTTCGATGAACGCTTACTCCTTATTGGCGAAGATGGGGCGAACCTTATTTCGCGAAGCAAGAATAACGCATTCTTTGCAGAAGGAAAGTATTGGGTAAATAACCATGCCCACGTTTTGGATTGTCCAAGTAAATCAGTATTAGATTATGTCGCTTTTGTTATCAATTCGATGTCATTGGACGACTATATTACAGGTTCTGCTCAACCAAAGCTTACCCAAGACAACTTGAATAATATATTAATTCCGTTACCTCCAGAGAGAGAGCAACACAGAATTATCGAATCCGTCAATGATTATTTCTCCTATATATCGTTACTTGATGGCGAAATTGAAGAAATGAATTCTTTCGTACAAAAAGCTAAATCCAAGATTCTTGACCTCGCTATTCACGGCAAGCTCGTTCCGCAAGACCCGAATGATGAGCCAGCAATAGAACTGTTGAAACGCATCAATCCCAAGTTTACTCCTTGTGATAACGCGCATTACTCGTTTGATGTCCCGAGCAACTGGGCTTGGGCTATGGGCTCAGATATATTCAAGCCATTGAAAACGGCTTCTCCAATTGGGGATACATTCAAATATATAGACATTGATGCTATTGATAACAAAAGAAATGAAATTACTGCTGTCAAAGTAATCAAAACTAAGCAAGCACCAAGCCGCGCCAGTAGGTATACAGAAAAAGGGTGTGTATTATTCTCTATGGTTCGTCCATACTTACGAAACATTGCCATGGTAATGGAAAATGATTGCATTGCGTCAACAGGTTTTTATGTTTGTCAGGGGAAAAACTGTTTGTCGCCCAAATTCTGCTATTACTTAATGCTTTCAAATTATGTCGTAGATGGATTAAACAACTTTATGAAAGGAGATAACTCGCCTTCTATTACAAAGGGACAAATCGAGTCGTTTTTCTTCCCGCTTCCTCCTTGCAACGAACAGCTCCGTATCGTAGCCAAGATAGAGGAACTCTTTGCCGTTCTTGATGAAATACATAAATCAATAAAATGATGAAAACTCAGCACTTATCTGTTGTAGAAATAACAAAATCTCAGAAAAAATTGTATCTTTGCACATGTAAATAAGAAAGAATGAGTTTTTCTCTATCAGATAGTACGTTGAAGGAACACTTGGAGGCTATCTTCGAAAGCGTTTCTCGTTTCACGACATCAGCTGATGTCGTAATAAAAGCCAGTGGCTTGCGTATCGAAGCCATACGTGCTATTGCCCGTGAGCAGGGGATAGAGATTGAAAACGTTGAGAGCAGATGTATAGATGAAAATCTGCTATCTCTATTGGCTGACGCTCACGTCCGTCGATTGAAGTCATACTTCAACAACTCCAAACGTCACATTGCAGAGCTCAGTGGTGCAGAACTCTCGACGTTTGTCGATTTTTGTGAAACATTCAAAAAGCACCTTTCCTATGACAACGCTGCATTATCTTGGGATGACATCGATACGAATGCTATCCGAGAGCAGTTTATCCAGAAAGTAAATAAACTCACACCTACCTCTAGTGTATTTGATAAGATATTCGGAGGAATTTCATTTGAGGAGATTCCATTGGAACTCCCAATCTACAAACAGTTTGACTTTGATAAATTCTTGCAAGAAAGGCAGAGGGACGCAATCATTGAGCGAGTCATTCGTAGCAGACGGTTATACATCCTATCAGTTGTATACTTCTCTCCAGACAAAGATCAGCGTGATGAAGTCCGACGTGTAACGGTGTCTGCAAGGTATCATATTTATTCCGATGACAATGACGCACTTTTTTACGACACGAGAGATATGAAACAATATTTTCGTGCCCCCAAAGAAGTTGCGTAAAGCGATTTCCATGGGGACATAACTAAATTGATTTTAGATATGTCTTCAAAATACATATTATTTTCATCTTTAGAAGAATACAACAAGCAAGTCGAAGAATATATATCATCTTTCAGTGGAAAACATGCCAAACGCATGAAGAACATTGAAAATGCTATGAATTATTTTTTGACTGATATTTACGGCTACTTACCTACAGCGGGTGAGATGAAATGGCCAGTGCTGGAACCTAATTTTAAGACAACAACAACCTCACTACTTCCGTTCAACGAAGCGTGGAGCTACAAAGCGACAGAATGCATCGTTCACTTCTATATAGATGATGAGCTATTTCTGCGAGTCTTTCGAAATCCCGAGAAGTACATCCCATTTCTATGCCAATGTGAAGGAGTTATTGGCCCAGACATGTCGCAATACACAGACATGCCTGCTGAAATGCGATACCGCCACGCCTATTGCAATGCATACCTGAGCATGCTCATTCAAAAAGAAGGTGGTAACCTCTATCCCAATATTACTTGGTCTAAAAGTGACAGTTATTGGTATAGTTATCCCGAGAACTTCCAGAATTCCGTTATTGCGATAAACAGCAACGGAGTTCACAAGAACGGATTGGCACTTTATCGATGGAGGCAAGGTTATAATATGGCGTTGATACGACTATCCCCCCAACAGATTATTAGGTATGGGCAGGTTGTCGATGGCGAAAACACCCTGATTAGTACCTATCACATTAACGAACGCTTAAATATGTTGAGAAATGGGTGCAAACGGAAGTAAAGCCAAAGGAACGACCGAGACTGAAGAAGGACGTCGTTGGAAAACGGTGGAAACTCTGAGCAGTGGGGTTAAGATTATTGAATTTAAAGACCCTAAGACCCCAGGGAAGATGCCAGAAGAAAGCCATTCTCCTAATTCAATCTATGCGATGATGAATAAGAATGGAGAAGGCATCAAGTCCATAGCTGTTTATGATGAGAATTGCCTGAAAGAAGTGGAGATACACACAACAGATCATGATGGATTGGGTATACATTACCACGACTGGAAAGGAGGGAAACCAATATCAAATCATCCAATTTCAGACAATCCCAAGTGGGAGAAGTTGTTAAGTGAAACCTTAGATAGTTTATAATCATGGCATACGAATATGTAAAGGACGACCTTATGGGCTATCCGTTTAATAGTAAGTACCCACCTAACTACGACAAAAACGGAGGGCTTTATCATGGTTATCGCAATAACACGGAGGAAACGTTCCTCTATGACTTTGCTGTTCAGAGATATGATTTGCGTTTCTCCTATAAAGGCAAAACGTATCATTTTCTCTCTTGCGAGGACCATGCGGCTTTGTGCGATGAGACATTCTCCAAAGAAATAACACGATTCAAAGACGGAAATGATGTTCTGGAAAACTTCTTGATTGAAGGTAACAGACTCTTTGACTTGATAAGTGTTATAGAGGATGCAGAGCCCATGTAATACACACAATGCTTAATAGACCTATGCTTTCGGCTTTTCACAAATGTGAATTGGCCAAAGCATAGGCCTTTTTGAGTTTACCAGTTCACCACCTTATCTACGATGGCACGCTGCTCTGTAGAAGTGCGGCGGAGATAGATACGGGTGGTTTCAATACTTTCGTGTCCCATAAGGTCTGCAAGCAAAGCTATGTCATTAAACTTGTCGAGGAAGTTCTTGGCGAAGCGATGACGAAAAGAATGTGGGTATACCACTTCACGATTCAGTCCATATTTGTCTGCAAAATGCTTTAACTGAATAGCGATACCTCGTGTGGTAATGCGCTCTCCATAGCGGTTGAGGAAAATGTAACCACTTGAAAGGCCTTTGTCTGCCAGCCATTGTATGGCTTCTCTCTGTAAGTTCTTTGGAATATAGAGTCGCCGAAGTTTGCCTCCTTTGCTATAAATGTCAAGATGTCCCACAGCAACATGCTCCGCTTTAATTTGCAGAAGTTCGCTTACACGCGCTCCAGTAGCAGCCATGAACCAAACCACAAAATACCATTCTTTGTAGCCGTCGGCATTTAAACGTTTCTTCAAAAACATGTAGTCCTCGTTGCTGATTACATTCTCCAGGAAATTCTTCTGCTGCACTTTTACGAATTTCATCTTTAGTTTATTCTTTTTGATAAACTCCAGATACTTGTTGATACCCTGCAACCTCAAATTCACCGTTTGTGGTTTGAATTTTTCCATTAAATAACCTTTGTAAGCCAATAGGTTCTTCCTATTAATCTCTTTGTACTTCGCATAGAAATACTTCACCGTCCACACATACGAAGTGATGGTGTTCTTAGCCAAGTCTGACTTGCTAAGATGTTTCTCAAATTTTGTAACCATATAATTTCAGTTTAAGAAATGAAACAGTAACAAAATAAGAGCGACCTAACGCGCATTATGAGAATATACCTGATAGTTGGGCTATTTGCAAGGTCAAGAATGTGTTTCGAATAAATCCCAAAACAAAGGCTGATGATAGCATAGACGCAGGGTTCGTCCCAATGTCGAATATTCAAGATTCATTCCAAAACAGTATTAGTTTTGAGCCAAGAGTTTGGGGAAATATTAAGAAAGGATATACCCATTTTAAAAATGGAGATATAGTTGTTGCTAAAATATCACCTTGCCTTGAAAATCGCAAATCTGCTGTTATAGTTGGATTGCCAAATGGCATTGGGGCAGGTTCAACGGAGCTTAATGTTTTTCGCTCTGATTATGTACATCCTCTTTACGGACTATTCTATTTCAAATCAGACTATTTCATATCTCAATGTGTTGGAACATTCAATGGAGTAGTTGGACAACAGCGTGTTTCAACAAAGACTATTGAAGATATGGTATTCCCTGTCCCGCCTCGCTCAGAGCAGGAACGAATAACAAATAAGGTAAACGAACTTTTCCAAATCCTTGATGACATCAGTGCCGAATTATAAGTTGGCACTGATGTCATCTAAAATTTCGTAGTATTTTTGAATGGCTGCAACAATCCTGCACTGTTCATTAATTGGAGGCAAAGGAAATAGGTATTTATACACAATCGCTGGTTGTGCACGCATAAAAGAGCCCCCAACACCACTTACATTACTGAGCATCAATTCTTTAAAGTAATTTGATGTAAAACAGAATGATAAGTATTGAGGGAGAATAGCACTATTCCTAAAGATTATCCATTCTGAAGATGCCAAACATGGTGTATCTTCTTTGTAATGAGAAACAATCCAAGCCCTATTAAGGTGAGGATTAATCTTACATAACAGTACGTCATTTCTTGAAACTAACTTTTTAGATGAGGAGATTTTCTTTCCTTTTACAAATTCGGGCATACCTGTCTCATACGCTGGTACGCTGTATAATTCAAAACCATTATCCGGAGATTTTGATGGATCTACAGATGCTGAATTATATTCATTGACTTCAGCCATACAAGTCCATTCCCAACTTTCGGGTATCTCAAATGGCACATTCTCATAATGCGCGTTATCACAAGTAGTAAACTTTGGATTTATGCGCTTCAACAACTCAGTTGCGGGCTCATCGCTTGGGTCTTGAGGAACAAGCTTACCATGTATCGCAAGGTCAAGAATCTTGGATTTAGCTTGCGCTATTGAAATCTGCAATTCATCTTTGGCATTTTCTAAAATATCTATCAATACGAACCATTGTTCAATAGCAGCTACAATTCGAGATTGTTCTTTTATCGGAGGTATTGGGATTATATATTGGGAAATTTTTGATAGATTCAGATTTGGCTGATTACCTCCTTCTGCTAATGTCCTAATATGATAGTAGTTACTCTTCAAATATGCTTTCACGAAATCCTTCGTTTGATCGTCTATCGGGACAATTGCCGCACAAGCTTGGTTTGTTGCCGAATCAAAGCATAATTCACTAACTTGTCCTCTAGTTTTTCCTTCTCCATACATAGCCATGACAAGACTTCCACTTGGATAAATCTGACAGTTTGTTTCAGAAATAGCTTTTTCTGAAATGTAAGAAAAAGGAGTGTCTATATATTCTCCTTTTGTGCAACTACTATTAATCCAAGGAATATTTCCGTTATAATAAGCATCTATCCGAGTGTCTGGAGTCGCTCCAGTTCCTATAACTGCAATATCTTCCAACCTGCATACAGCCCAATTAGAAGGTAAATCATTCTCATAATGGGGCTTATTACAAGTTAGCAGTCTTCGCTCTGGAGCGCCATAATTACGTTGAACATTGAAAGTTGCCTTGAAGTTAAACTGGCTACAAAGAAACCCGGCACGATGAAATACCGGGTTGCACCCGTAGGCGGCGGGCAGCTTTTGTCTTAAAAGGTCAAAGAAAACCTCGCCTATATACTCTCGGCCACACGGCGGATACGGTTGGAGAGGTCAATGAGTGCGCCACGCATCTGCTCAACCTCTTCCTCATTGAAGCCACCCTGGCCGCCATTTCCGTCGATGCCGTCCATTTTGTGGTAAAACCATGATGATGACCTCTGAAAATAGGTATTGGCGAAATCACGCCATGAGATTGCCATCTGGATGTCACTCACTCTCTTCTTCATATCGGTCACGATGACCGAACTATCCTTTGTTGCTTCCATAATTTTTTATTTATGTTTGTAGCCCTCCCCGTGTGTGATATGGAAATGAAAACCAGCAAGACGGCCTCCGACAATATCACTTCCTACCATGTCGAGACCTTTGCAAATATTCGCGATGGTTTTCGCAAAGTCCACTGGCGTATCTCCTCAGATACTGATTTTTCAGTAAACAACAACATTGACAAATCAAAAAATCGCAGCAATGTGTCGGATGGATTTCAGTTTCTCCATAAACGACTCGTTGCGCTCTGCCATCAGCATATCGTATTCATTCTGCATAGCCAATAAGGGGGCTGCGTCCACTCCAAGAGCTGCCTCCATCATCATTGCCAACTTAGGATTAAGGGCACGCTTACAATTGAGCATCTCATTGAGGGCGGAATAGGAAATACCCATCTCCTTAGCCAGCCCGCGTTGAGAAATACCTCGATACTCCAATTCGTCCTTAAGTACCTCACCAGGATGGGTCGGTTGGAAAGGTTTAAGGTTATTGGCTATCATATTCGAATCTATTCCTTTTATCTCAATCAAAGTTGTTTCCTCAGTTTTAAAACAGAAGGCAAAGATAATGAAAAAAACGATGTTCGCAAATTTATGAACGATTAATTTGCTTGATGGTAGAAAAAAGCACAAAAATACGAAGAAATAAAAATGCCATGAAGTTAAACGGATGACAAAAAAGATTGAAATTGTCGAGTTATCTTTGCAGCGTCAAATTAATAAAACAATTTACCATGAACAACATGACCAACACCAACAACAACTGTGGCCAAAACGGCAACAACAGTCTTAACGAGAGTATCCGGGACAACAACATCCAGAACAACAGTGAACAAAAAAACAAAGAAACGAAAAGAGCAAAATCGTTCGTGCTTAAGACATCGCTGATGGAGTGTATCCTGATGCTGCCTTCTCACATCAGCTGCCACGTGATGAAAGCTGTGTACTGCTACAAGATGACGGGTGAAAAGCCTACATTCAATGAAGTGGAAAACAACGATGAGAGGATAACATGCAACGCTTTCTTCCTTGCAATACTACCACAATTAGGGAAGCCGAAAAGAAGCGAGGGAAAAATGGAAACAGGAAAAGGAAGCGAGAGGAAGATGGAGGAAGAGAATGGGAGTGAAGAGAAGAGAGAAGAGAAAGGGAGCGAGGAAGAACCTTTCGGCGACGGGAACGACGACTTCAGGCAGTTTTTCAACAAGACAGTGAAAGATACAGGCATCCCGCAACTGGACTTCTTCAACACACAAAATTCCCTGTATCGCCAATGGAAGAGGGAATACGGCAAGAAAGGACTGGCGAAGGCTGTGCACTATTGCGCGTCTCATCCCAGAAATAGAGGCGAATGGGTGTCAATAGACTGGATGCTGAATACCAACATCTTTCCACGTATCATGAGGGATGAATTGGAATGAACGATTCATGACGAGTATATGAGCAATCAACAAAAGACTCACAGATAACACGGAAAACCACAGAAAAACATCTACTAAATTTCTGTGTATTTCTGAGATTTCTATCCAATTGTTGGAAAGATATTTGTTTTTTCTTACCTTTGCATCCAAGAATGATTATGAAAAGGATATTTATCAAATCACTGCTCATGCTGGCACTTTTCGTTGCCGGAGTGGGAGAAGTGAAAGCAACAGACGAGAACAAGCAGTATCTGTCGTTTAAGACGGAGGACTATTGTGCTGCGACATGGGATGCCAGCACCAACACGTTCACCTGGGGTCTGGGCGGTGCCAATGCGGCATGGACCTTCATGGCCGCCGAGGGCATCAGCGGTGACCTGAGCGGTTGGAAGCGGATGCACCTGCACGTCAGCGACTTCACGAATGCGAGTGCGCAGCAGCTGACGGTTGTGTTCACCATGAACAACGGCTCTTGGCCTCCCAGCGGTCCAACGAAGAAATTCGTCGTGTCGCCGGACGCGTCGGGCGACATCGACATCCAGTTAGAGGGTGTCAGCTGGGGCAACTGCGACATCACGAAGATACAGGACCTGACCATCTATGGCTGCACCCGTGACGACCCGTCGAAGAATGCGTCGGTGAAGGTAACGGATGCGTATTACATCAGCGAGGGTGGACCCGTGAACCAGACGGTGAGCATCGCCGTGGGCAACAAGACGCGTTCCTTCCGTCTCTACGTGCCGAAAGACTGCCAGCCGGGGGCTCCGTTAGTCATCGCCATGCACGGTGCCAGCGGCAACATGGACAACCAGACGCCGCGTTTCAACGAGATTGCCGACACGGCGAAGTTCGTCATCGCCTATCCGCAGGGAGAGCAAATATACTTCCCCGTGTTCGGAGGCTACACCACGGGCTGGGATGCGTCGGGAGAGGACAATGCCGATGCCGCTTTCCTCAGGGCCATCATCGACAACCTGGTCGATAACTACCAGATTGACCGCCGTCGCGTCTATTGCTGTGGGTTCTCCAACGGCGGTATGAACACCTATGCAATGGCGAATGTATGCAGCGACGTGTTTGCCGCCTTCGCCAGCATCAGCGGCTTCCCACTCAACGAGTTCCACCTGCGTCACACGGGCAAGCGTCCCGTACCCTTCCTGCACATTCACGGCAAGGCTGACGATTTCGTGCGCTACCGGCTGATGCCTACCATCGTCGATGAGATGGTGGCTCGCATGGGTGCCAACCCCGTGCCCGTGAAGACCGGCATCAGTGGCAAGTACAACAAGAGTGTTTATCAGGCAATGGACGGCAGCTTCCCCTTCATCTACTACGAAATCGACGGCATGGGCCACAACGACTTCACGACGAATACCGAGGACGGCAACTCGACGCTGACCATGTGGAAATTCTTCCGTCAGTACACGCTCGACACCCCCCGCGACACCACGCTGAAATGGATGCCGCGCATTGAGACCGAAGGGTTCTCACCGAAGAGTCACGGTTGGACGGTGAACAGCGGTACGACACTGCTCTCGTTCGGACTTGGCGCGAAGACCGATGCCAATCAGAACGTCTATCATTCGTTACAGCTCACCACCGGTCACTACAAGCTCTCGTTCCGTGCCGACGGCGAGGCCGGCAAAAACGTTGGCGTGAAACTGACACGTTACCAGACCTCGAAGGTCGTGATAGATACCACGGTGCAGGTGGGCGAGGACGTTACCCTCTTCTTCGACATCGAGAACGATGACTTCGGACAGTACAAGATTGTCTTCACCCGCGAGAATACCACCGATGCCATCACCATCAGCGACATCGAACTGCGCACTGCTTCTGACGAAGAGATGACCGGCATACGCTCTGTAGATTGTTCCGCTCAAACACATGACAGGTACTATACACTTGAGGGACTTCAGGTTAGCCGTCCCTTGAAGGGCATCTACATTAAGAACGGGAAAAAGGTCGTGATTAAATGAATATTGAAAGTAGTTAGAAGAAGTAAATACCCACCCCCAACCCCTCCCCAAGGGAGAAGGAAATACCCACCCCCAACCCCTCCCCAAGGGAGGGGAGATGAATAGCAGGGAAGGGTAAAAGGGTAAAAGGGTAAAAGGGTAAAAAGGTAAAAGGGTAAAAAGGTAAAAAAGTAAAAAGGTAAAAAAGTAAAAAAGTAAAAATCGTGGGCGGAGTAATGTCCTTTTTAACTTCCACTTTAACTCCCAAGAGCGAAACGAATTAACTTCCAATTTAACTCCCGATTAAAGAAAAACTTCCATGATCGAAGCGAATTAACTTCCATTTTAACTCCCGATTAAAGAAAGGAAGAAGATATGAAAAAGAAAATGAAACAAATCATGGGCGCATGCGCCCTGGTGTGCTGCCTGATGCTGTTGGGCGGCTGTTCGGCCAAGCAATCGGCCATGAGGCAGTTGAGCCACTTGAACAACGAGTTGAAATACGAGAGCCAGGACTACACGCTGAGCGACTGGAACAATGTGCTGAGCGAGTTCAAGCAAGTAGTGGGCAAGTTGGAACAGTGCAAGTTGAGCGGCAGCGAACGTGCAGAGGTGCGCCGCATGGAAGGTGAATGCGTTGGCTATTTGGTAAAAGGAGCCGGACTGAGTGCCGTGCGTACCGTGTTCAGCATCGGCAATGAGGTGAAAGCTGGCATCGAGGGACTCATCGACGCCATCACTGGAAGGTAGAGGAAAGGTAAAATACCCACCCCCAGCCCCTCCCCAAGGGAGAAGGAAATACCCACCCCCAACCCCTCCCCAAGGGAGGGGAGATAAATGGGAGTGAAAAGGGGAGTGGAGTGAAGATACGAGTTCCCCCTCCTGGGAGGGGGCAAGGGGGAGGTTTTCAATATCTCACTAATGTGGAACCTCTGACGGCACTATCGGCAGAGGTGACTTGCACGGCATAAACTCCGTGTGGCAGATGACCAAGGGCGACAGTGGTTTGGCTGATGCCTTTGGAGATGTCGGCTGACAGCACTTTTATCCCCGAGGTGGCGTAGACCGTCACCTTGGCATCATGGACAAGCGGTTGGTCGAACGCGATGGTCAATTGGCCATCGGCAGCCATGGCGAAACGGGCATGGCGTGGCTGGTAAGTATCTATTTCCTGTATGCCCGTAAACGAGAGCACGTCGAGGAGACCCCGATACACATCTATCTCTCCAAAGCCGTCATTGTTGTTGGGATAGGTGGCCGAGGGATCCACATGACGTGACGTGCGCGAGAGCACACCCATCACATCATCAGGCGACAGTCTTGGGTTCGCCTGCAGCCACAAGGCGATGGCACCTGCCACCACCGGGGTCGACATTGACGTTCCCGTGCTGGCACCCCACGGATATTGCCTACCGTCGCGTTCGGTGAAGCGGACAACATCTTCAGGATCTTCTGTCTCGTAATAATAACTGCTGAAGGAAGAGAGTACGAAGGTGCCGGGCGCCAACACATCGGGTTTGATACGTCCGTCGAATGTGGGGCCTAACGATGAATAGTTGGCTTTTGCCCCCCTACCCTCGCCAATTGTCGACACAGGATAGCTATGTTCTTCGCCCTTCCAGTTCGTAAACGACGAGCGGTGGGTGGTGGCCCCCACACAGATGACACAGGGAGCGCTTCCTGGCGAATGGACACCATAGACTCCCTTCTGGAACCCGCCAAATCCATAGCCACCGGCTAGGTAGCCACTACCACGGATATACTCCACTTCGGCACCCAGTCCCACCACCTCAATGGTGATATGCTGGCGCGTGCCTATCTTCACATCGATGGAGTCGGCGGGGTTGTCGGGGTCGGGCATACGTCCAAGTGTGGAGATGCGCCCTTCAAGCACCATCTCCTCGCTGTTGTAACATGAGGGATAGCCCATCACCGTGATGTAATAAGGCAGGAAAGAGGTGATGACCGAATCCTTCCACTGTTGGTTCTCGGCACCCATGACATCGGCCATGGTGAAGGTCTTCACCTGGGAGGTTCCACCATCGTTATATACTGTCACGCGCATGGAGAACGGCTGGGCACTCTTCGTCGTGAACGACAAGGACGACCCGTCTGCCAGCACCCGCGCTCCCGCACTCTGTTGGTTGGCGGCCTTGACGAAATAATTGTCGTAATGTCCTGTATTCCCAGCCGATGCCACGAGGATATGTCCTGGACCCGCCAACGCCTCGAGATAGGAATAGTAAAGCACGTCGTCGCCACGGAAATCCTGCCCGCTGCCCTCGCTGAACGACACCACGCAAGGCTTGCCTTGTGCATCGGCATAGTCGAACAGATATTTGAAGCCCAGCGCGTCGGTGGCATAGGTGTATTTATAGTAGTCGGCGGGGCTGATGAGTGGAGCATCTTTGTCCACGGCGTTGGCCACGATACAGATATCGCTCTCGTAGGCCATGCCACGGAAGGGAGTGTCGGCACCACTACCCGCCGCAGTGCCCAACGTATGCGTGCCATGTGTCATAAAATCGCCATCGCGTGAACGTCCCAAGGCTCGTATGGCATCCTCGCCCACATAGTCGGCACCCACATAGAGCGTGCTACCGAGGGTGTCGGCACTGAGCATGTCCCAGAAGGCACCAATGCGGTAGTGGGAGCCGTCAGCGGAGAAGAAATTGGGATGACAGAGATCGAAGCCCACATCTTGCACACCCACGACAACACCTTGTCCCGTATAAGCCTGCGGCAATGCCTCGCCGGCATACACGGGCAGCGCATCGACGATGATGGCTGTGGTGTCCATGAGCAACTGGTGACTTCTGTTGGCTTCTATGCGCAATACCTGTGGCTGTGCGGCCAAGGCAGAAAGTCGGCCAATCGGTATGGAGGCGATGAAGATATCCCCTTTCCTGTCGAGCATCCGCGCACCTTGTGCGGCAAGCAGCGCGTCGCCATCACCCTCGATGCGCACGAAAGCACATAATTCGGGCGTTTTAGTCCACGCCTTTCCTGCCGCCTTCGCTTTAGAGGATGTCTGCTCCTGACATATCTCACGCACCCACGCTGACAATTCAGCCTGGTGATTCTGCGCTGTCGCCGTCATGGCAACAAGCAGACAAATGAGAAGCGATAGCGTTTTCTTCATTACAGAACAATAACGCTGCAAATATAGATAAAAAAACGGAATAATATAGTTTTTGATCCCGATAAATCATAAATGCTGTCAGAAATGGCTACATTGAGTAGTCATTATCATATATAAGATCCCATTCTGTCATATTCATCATTTATCATCTTTAAGCCAAGTTCCCGAAACTCTTCTATGGTCATGACACCATTTGGACACAAATATCTCGATTGTTCTTCCGCGTCCCATTCCTTCATCTCTTTTGCCAATTCTTCTTCTGACAACGACTTCAAGTACTCATCGTTTAAATTATGTTTCTTTCCCATATTTACTATTTGTTTATTTGTGGATAATAATCTTCCACTTCCGCAAATATAATGCAGGACTCCCATACATCTAAATTATAGTACGAAAAAGAGGATGGAGGAAGTGGCGAGGCGATTACGCTAACCGTCATACCGACCCCAGTCGATGAGACCCTCGTGTTCGTCATTAGGAATTATCACGCCAAGCAAGATAACAGACGAAACTCCAAAAACGATAGCGGCTAAGAAACCCTCTACGCTCAACACAAAGAAGCCATAGATCATCATGACAAAGGAGACGATGACCGTCAAAATCAACAGAGTCAGCAAGATTCTTTTCAACAATTTCATGTGAGTCAGTATTTGCGGTTCGCCACAAAGATACGAAACATTTACTTATAATGCAAATTTCTCCCGAAAAATGGCAAAGGATATATACGTATAAAAACTCTACGAGATCCAAAACTAATGTATATCTTTGCATCGCTAACGAGATGACAACTAAAGGACACTTCGAGGGACATTACCTACAACCTATCGCAACAGCTCTCTACCAGTATTCCTATCTTATGAGATGGAAAGGACTTCAACAACAACCCTAGCTTCAAATACGGTTGATGGGAAAAATCTTACCGAAAATATTGAAATTTTATAGGAAAATGAATATATAAAAACGTCTACCCAGAACAAAGAATACGACAAAACCACAAGAATATGGAAAAGGAAAAAAGTGATGAATCCCGACAAGTCATAGAGGTATTTGACAAAAATGTTATTGATAGCAGTCCAAAGAATGTTGTCTATCTACATGGCTTTGGTTCAAGCGGACAGAGTGGAACAGTGCAACATCTAAGGAAAATACTACCCCAATTTAATGTACTGGCTCCTGATATTCCCGTAAGTCCTTTTGATGCTTTGCCATTTTTGAAAGACTATTGCGAGAAATACCATCCAGACCTTATTATCGGAACTAGCATGGGAGCGATGTATGCCATGCAGATGCACGACTATAAACGCATTTGTGTTAACCCAGCACTAAGAATGTCGGAACTGACAGACATTCTCAAACCTGGAACATTCATGTATTTCCAACCTACGCAGAATGGTGAAACGCACTTTACGATAACGGAAGAAACCATACAACAGTTCCGTGAGATGGAAGAGCATATGTTCGATGGTGTGAATGACAATAACCGCCAATGGTGCTGGGGTTTCTTTGGCGATGAGGACACTACGGTAAACTGCTGCAAAGAATTTGAACAGTACTTTGCGCCCAATGTGCAGACGTTTCACGGTGGCCATCGTATGAACAACCGCACTCTTGACCAAGTAATTTTGCCATTTGTAAAAAAAATGTTGGATGAGTAAAGAAAGTATATACAAGAAAGGAGACCGTGTCAAATTCATTTCGGATCAGCCCAGCGTATATTTAAGCAGATATGCTGATAATGATTCGAAAATTGAGAAGGAAGAACATATTGGTATTATTAAGAATATTCATACTCCATTTAATGGGGTCTATTTATATCTGATAGTAACCACTACTCCTGTTCGCTGGATATGTCATGTATATGAAAAGGATATAATTGAAAAACTGCCTGATGAATATAAAAGATAATCTATTTACCGATGAGTGGGGCGTTACATATACAAACGATGGCCGCACCTTGATGTATGTTGATTCAAATCGTTTTACCTGTGAAGAATATTCCATTCCAGAAGGAGTAGAGGAGGTAATGGAGAACGCATTTTTGATGATAGGTTCAAGATTGCGAAAGGTACACTTCCCCAGTACATTACGAAGATTGGGATGTAATACGTTTCTAAGGTATCCATTGGTGGAGCTAGAACTACCTGAAGGACTCACAGAAGTTCCTGATTATATGTGTGAAGGATGCTGTGAACTGAAAAGAGTTGTCTTGCCATCAACTATCAAAATGATAATGCATGGGGCTTTTAACTGCTGTAAACAACTTCAGGAGATAAACCTGCCTGAAAGCATTGAGGACATAGATGGAAGTGCGTTGCGATTCCTTGAGGCAAATTATATTGCCACCGAAACTTAAATATATAAGTTCGGAAATGTTCTATTGCAGTGGGATAGAATCGATAGAGATTTCCAGAGACATAACGGATATCTATTATTGGGCATTCTGGGGTTGTAATCAATTAAAAAGGTTGGTAATTCCAGAAAGCGTTACTAACATTGAGGCTGGAATTGTCAGTTCACATGAAGGCTTTGAAGGAATAGAATGTCATGCGAGGGGTTATCATGTTGAGAATGACGCATTGATAAATGATAAAAATCAAGAGTTACTATGTTGCTGGACTCGGCAAAAACACTACACGGTTCCATCTTGTGTAAAACGCATAGCTGACATGGGAGGAAATGATGTTGTGGAAACCATCACCGTAAATCAACCTGTAGAACTAATGAGTTCTGAAACGTTTTCCTCCAACATCAATCTAAGATCTGTTGATTTCCGAAGTGGTGATACGGGTATAACAGAGCAGACCTTTTGGAATTGTCCGAAATTAGAAAAAACGAATATGAGTAAAAATGAAAACCATTAGAGAATATGCAATATTGGGAGAAAGGCACGATATTATGGATGCCCTGAAATTGCTTACTCAAGCATACATAAATCAATGTGGCATTAGCTTGGGGTGTAGGACTATTGTTTACGATGCAGCTGAATCCTGGCAGGAGCGGTTGGCTTGGATGGATTTACCATTATCAGAGATGGCCCGAAAGGAGTCGTTAGTGTGTGTGATGCCATTTATCACCAGTGAGTACGACCCCGAAGAATACGACAAGTATGATATTACAGGTATGGATAAAAAAGAACTTTTGGATGGTTGTAAGCAAATCATTCAAGAGGAGATTTTTGACGAAGCAACAACAGAAGTGCTCTGTTGGGGATTATTAAAAGCCCTTGAACGCTTTGAACCGCATGTGCAAATCAACGAGATAATCGAAGCGATTTCTTCAGAAGGTATCCCTCTCAAGGGTATTCTGACAAAGCAACAATGCTGTAACACCACTATTATTATGCAGCAACCCTATCCTGATGTTTGGTTATATGCCACGGAATTGGTACGAGATGCACGAGAACTGCTTCTCAAAGGATATGACGACTATCGTTGGTTACGGAGTATGGAAAGTGAGATTATGGCTCTCTATCCGAAATATCAAAAGGAGTTGGAAAACCGCAAAAAAGGGAGCAATTATAGAAAATTATGTACATTTGATGATGTTTATGGACCACTCGTCAGAGAGACCGTACTGCTTATGCCTGAGAAATTGATACATGAATGGTTCGGGCTTGAATTCTATGATTATTAATCCTACCAGGTATAACGACATAAAAGGAAATAATAATGAACAGAGAAGTAGAGAGTATCTTCAAAGTGATACATTATGAACATATATATAGTAACAAACGCAAGTTACCGTATCCTACATTTAGAGTTAATGGAAGTAATGAAATATATTTCAAAAACATAGAAGATGTAGAAAGCTATATGCAGAAAGAGGCTGATTTTTATAAAAATAAACTCGTGCATCAATCTTTAGATGACAATTACATGGATATTTTGTATGCATATGTGATTCTTGAGATTCCTCTAAAAGAAGTGGTGAATGTGGATGCTCTTGATCAATACCTTTCATTCAGGACTTACTTACCAGACGGTACTCTTTGGGGCAAAAATGAATATGGACACTTCATGTCAAGACATGCGACTGGTGATGAATACAATTATTGGGGACGCAAGAATCAATTTTGGGGGCGCAAACCAGATGAAATCAAGTTCAAGCCCGGTGACATTGTGGAAGTTCTTGGCTGCCCAGGAAACGTTTTCTGGAGTAATGAGACCGTGGATCTGGCCATTGTAACGAAGGTACCGCCAACAATTGCCGAAGTGGAAGACATGCGGAAGAAGTATATTGAAACTCATAGCGGATATGACCTCTGTGATCATGCCATGAGCATAGAATTTGACCATAGCCTTGATACTTATGAGGTAATTCCATATGCCTATGGCAACATAGACCATGCACCGACAGCTTGTGTGTTTAAGCCAACAAAACAAATATCCGCCCAAAGGAAAAAACACTTAATGAATTTGTATGAGAAAAATAAATTAGAGCAATCACGACTGTCAGGTACGTGAATTTCTGTTGAGCACAGCGGCCAAAATATTTGGGCGGACATTTGCCCGCCCAAATCAAGAACAGTATGTTAACCTCTCATCTCCTACATCGATACTGTTCCATAAATAATCATTGAGATTTACAGCCGTCGCAACTGCACGGTGAAGTGACGCATGAGCGGTGCCTCCCACTCAATGGCCACGCCATGTGTCACTTGTTCACGGCGGTCAAAAACATTCTTGAGTGCCGCGGCCACCACATCCATGTGGTTATTGGTATAGACACGGCGCGGTATGGCCAGACGAAGCAGGTCGAGACCACCGAAACGGTTTTCACGCGTCACGGGATCGCGGTCGGCGAGCATATACCCTATCTCGCATGCCCGCACACCGGCTTCGAGGTAGAGTTCACAAGTAAGCGTCTGCGCCGGAAACTCCTCCTTGGGCACATGGGTGAGCACCTTGTCGGCATCGACGAAGATGGCGTGGCCTCCCGCTGGCCGCTGATAAGGAATGCCATACTCATCGAGACGCGCTGCCAAATGGCGTACTTGCCGTATTCGTGTGTCAAGCATGTCGAACTCCGTGTTCTCGTCCAGTCCCTGGGCGATGGCATTGAGGTCACGTCCGTTCAGTCCACCATAGGTGACATATCCCTCAAAGGGGATACAGAAGCCCTTGGCCCCGTCGTACCACTCCTTGCGGCGCGTGGCGATGAATCCGCCCATGTTGACCACGGCATCTTTCTTCGCCGACATGGTGGCGGCATCAGCTTCTGCGAACATCTCCAAGGCAATTTCCTTGATGGTCTTGTCGGCATAACCCTCCTCGCGCGTTTTGATGAAATAGGCATTCTCAGCGAAGCGGGCAGAGTCCATGAGCACGGGCACCCCATATCGATGACACAGCTGGCAGGTGGCCTTGATGTTGGCCATGCTCACCGGTTGGCCTCCCACCGTGTTGTTGGTGACGGTGAGCACCATGAACGGCACCTTTCCCTTGTTTTCGACAAGCACTTTTTCCAATTTCTCCAGGGACACATTGCCTTTGAAAGGCACCTCGAGCTGTGTGTCGTGCGCCTCGTCGCATGTCACGTCGATGGCTTTCGCCTTGCGGGCCTCGATATGCCCCTTTGTGGTGTCGAAATGGGCATTGCCCGGCACCACATGTCCCTCCTTGACAAGTAACGAGAATAGCACGTTCTCGGCCGCCCTTCCCTGGTGAGTGGGTATGACGTAGGGCATGCCGAAGATGGTCTGCACCATGTGTTCAAAACGATAAAACGACGTGGCGCCTGCATAAGACTCGTCGCCAAGCATCAATGCCGCCCATTGACGGTCGGACATGGCACCCGTTCCAGAGTCGGTGAGCAGGTCAATATACACCTGCTCACTTCTGAGTTGAAATACGTTGTAATGAGCCTCTTGGAGCCATTGTTCACGCTCTGCACGCGTACTTTTACGAATTGGCTCCACCATCTTGATTTTCCAAGATTCGGCGAATGGCAATTTCATAGTCGAATAAAAAATAGGTTAACGTTAATAAAGGTCGGATGTGTATTTAGTATATAATAATACGGTGCGCCTCACGGCGTAACACTTAGAACAAAACTCATTTCTTCAAATGGTCTTTGTCCTTGATGAATAGGTATTTCGCGGTTCTTCTTGGTTTGTTGTTTTCCATCATATCATTAACAAGATTGCCTTTGTCCGGTTTCGTCTTGAAAAAAACTAAATTCGTTTGCAAATATAACGATAAAAAAAGTAAAATGCAAATAATTTGAATATTTTTTCAGTTGCCTGACAAAAATCTTTCGTGACATTCTTTTGCTATATTTGGAAAAAAGATGTATTTTTGCAGAAATGAGAAAGACAATCTTTTTCTTGTTCCTCATGCTGATGACGGTGGCTTGCTCGCAACGAAAAGAGACAGACATCACACCCGTTTCGATCGACCAGTCTTCGGACACGCTGCGCACGGAATCCATAAGCCATGAGTTGGAAAACGCCACTGGGCACTGCGAGGTGGCGTTCGACTGGCCCGTGGCGGGTTCGCCAGCATTGCTAAAGGCGCTACGCGAATACATCGTCACGGCGTTGTACGATGGCGGCTACAGCAGTCTGCCCACGAACCCCGACTCGCTGGCTACGCTCTGGTGCGAACGCAAATTGGCTTCGTTCGAGCAGTCACTCTCCGACATGAAGATACGGGTGAACAGTCCTGGTGAGGCTCCCGAAGAAGGTATCAAGATTTTAAAGGCGTGGGAGAACGACGCGTTGGTGACCTATGAGGTGAGCGGCTTCTCATACTTCACAGGCGGCGGTCGGGGCACCTTCGGCACCCGTGGCGCCACATTCCGCAAACGTGACGGTCACCGCTACGGCAAGGAGATTCTCAAAAACGAGGATGACCACCTTCACGCGCTGATGATTGTCGGACTGATGCGCTTTTTCGAGGTGACGGACACCAATGCGCTGAAACAGAAACTGACCATCGCACCCGACATGTTACCCATGCCCGCTTATCCTCCCTATCTGTTGGCCGACGGACTACGATTCCAATACAATGTGTACGACATCTGCCGATTCGATGACGGGGACCCCTGGTTCTCCATCGACAGGGAGGATATCAAGCCGTATCTGAATATTGAGACCTCCCCCTAACCCCCTCCCAAGGAAGGGGAACTCATAAATATAAAAACTTGCGAACTCAAGAACTCATCATTTATCCATCATGAAAAATACACTCTTCATTATTTGTTTTAGCTTCTTCACCATTACTGCCTTTGCACAGGAGAATACCTCTGTGCAAAAGCTGAACCAAGCCGTGGAAGCCGCCAACCAGAAAGAATGGCCGACGGCGGTGGCACTGGCCCGCGAGGCACTGGCGATGATGGAAAGCGATGCCGACAAGCAAGAGTGTTCGTGCATCCTGGCACAGCTGCTCGCCCTGCAGTCGAGTGACGAATGGAACAAGGGTGACAGCACAGTGGCCTTCACGCATATCAACGAGGCAGCAGAGCTATGTCCCGGGAATGACTTCGTGCAGTTGCACTGGCAGATGCAACACCTCATGAAAAGCATTGGAATAGGTAAGGCTGCCGGTCATCAGGAAGAAGAGAAATACTTGAAAGCCACCATTGAACGGGCACAAGCACTCGGTATTGCCAACGAGAGGTTGCGCAACGAGCTATCGCTCATCTATATCGGATATGGAATGGCGGCACGCGAGAAGAACGCTTACGAAGAAGCCATCCCGTGGTTCGAACTGGCCATCGCCACCGCCGACAAAGACAGCAAGGAATGGCTATTGGCGGAGACGAGCCTGGGCGGTACCTACTCGTCATGGGCACAGGACACGGAGATACGAACGAATGACTTCGACCGTGTCATCAGTCTGAGTCAGGAGGCGCAGGAACATTACCTCATCGGTGGCAAGCGCGACCGTGCCATCAAGGAATATTCCCGTCAGGCTGAAATCCTCTCCAAGAAAGGAGACTATAACCAGGCCGTGGCACTGCTGCAAGGGGCGTTGGGCCTCTGCGGCAACGACAGCACATGGTTGCGTCCTAAGGCCGAGCTGCATCAGACTCTCGGCGAGATGCAGGTGGAGCATGACGCCTATCAGCAGGGACTGGCCCACATGGAAGAGGCATACCGTCTGTTCTCACAAGAAGGCGACGGTAAACGGTGTGCCGCCGTGGCGTTGAAGATGAACAGCATCTACACTTACGACATCAAAGACGACGAGAAAGCGGAGTTCTGGTTGGCCCGTCAGGTGGAGGGACTGCAACAGTCGAAAGAGGTGGGTATGCCCTCCGGCACATGGATACAACTGATGCCCGACTACCTAAAAGGCATGGAAGCGATATACAAGAAAGGGCAACCCGAGGAAGGTCTCGCCATCGCCAATGACCTGATAGCCCGCGCCAACGAGATGGAAGGGCTCGCTCCCGACAGGAAAGCCGATTTCTACACCATGGCGGGAGGGGCAGCTATCAAAATGAAGAAGCCGGCAGAGGCGGAGCAATATTTCAAACAGGCGCTTGCACTGCTTGAAGAGGCCGGGCCAGCGGGCGAGAGTGACCTGAGCAAAGTGTGGACATTCCTGAGCAACACCCAACAACAACAGGGCAAGATGGAAGAGGCTGTGCGCAGCAGCAACTATGCCGTGGAGACGGCGGAACGGTATTTCGGACCGACACACAGCACCACCATCGATGCCTACAGCATGCGTGCCAACATGAACGGATTTGCAGGTCATGGTGACGCGGCGGCAAAGGATATCGCCCACTGCTTCGACATCATCCGCGACAACGTGATGAAAAACTTCGTGTTCATGACCAGCGAAGAACGTGCCGCCTATTGGAAAGTACACCAGACCACCATCGCGTTGATGCCCGCATATGCCCATAAGTTAGGTCTTTGGAACACACCTTTTACCACCACTCTCTACGACGAGCAGCTGCTCTCGAAGGGTCTGCTCCTATCGGCAGAGAGTGCCCTGCAACGTACCATCGACGCCTCGCCCGCACTGCGCAAGACATACGACGAGATTCACGCCCTGAAGATGAAAGCCATGGACGGCAGCACGCCGACCGCCGAGGCGGTGGCCGCCACGCTCGAGGCCTCGCGTAAGGAACGTGAGATGGGACAGGCCGCAGCGGAGATGAACACCTATCTCAACTTCCTCAACGTGAGGGCAGCCGACATCCGCACCCATCTGAAAGCCGATGAGGCAGCCGTGGAACTGCTCGACTACCGCGTGGGGAAGGACAGTGTGATGTATGGAGCACTGGTGCTTCGCCGCGACTGGCCGGAAGCCAGGTTGGTTCCGTTGTTTGAACAGCGGCAGTTTGGCAACACCATGGACACGGACATCTATACCAATGCCACGATGACGAAGATGGTGTGGCAGCCTCTTATCGATGCTCTGGGCACCAGCGTAAAGACCATCTATTTCGCCCCGAGCGGACAACTGCACCAAGTGGCTATCGAATCGATGTGCGACGAACAGGGACAACCCATGAGCGAACGCTATCAGCTGCACCGTATGTCATCGACCCGATGGCTCGCCATGTCGCGTGAACACCATGACAGCCACACCGCCACGCTCTTCGGTGGCATCGACTACAGCGGCTATGCCGGCAGCGGAGTGACCACCTACACACGCGGTGCCAAAACAGGCATATCCCCCCTGCCCTACACAGTGAAGGAGATTGCCGATATCGCCACACAGCTGCAAGGACGTTTCACCGTTGAAAAACGTGAGGCCATGGAAGGGAGTGAGGCGAGTATGCAGGCGCTCTCCTCCCACGCACCGGTGGTGCTCCATATCGCCACCCACGGCTTTTTCATCGACGACCCCAACCGTATTCCCAACATTCTGAAAAACTCGTTGGGACTCACCGGACAGGAGACCAACGAGGAACTGTCGCTGAAATTGAGCGGACTGATATTCGCAAAGGTGGGTGACGACGGCATCGTCACCGCTGCTGAACTGGCCGACTACGACCTGTCGGGCACCGACTTGCTGGTACTCTCGGCTTGCGAGACGGGTCTGGGCGCACTGAAAACCGACGGTGTGTTCGGGTTGCAGCGTGGTTTCAAGAAAGCGGGTGTGGGAAGCATCATCATGAGTCTGTGGAAGGTGGACGATGAAGCTACACAACGTATGATGACCCTGTTCTATGACCATTGGCTGAAATCGGGCGACAAACGGCAAGCTTTCCTCGAAGCACAGCGTACCATCCGCAAGGAATTCCCCGACCCACTCTACTGGGCGGCCTTTATCCTGTTGGAAGAGTGAAAGACCCACCCCGACCCCTCCCCAAGGGAGGGGGAGGGAAAGGGAAGAGTAGAAAATACCCACCCCCGACCCCTCCCCAAGGGAGGGGAGGGAAAGGGTGGTAAAAGAAGATAAATGGAGTATAAGGGGGAGTTATAGGAGGAAGTTATAAAAGGAAGTTAAGCACTTCGTGCTGGACAATAGCTTGGAAGGGTAAAAGGGTAAAAAGGGTAAAAAAGTAAAAAAATAAAAAGGTAAAAAAGTAAAAAGGTAAAAAAGTAAAAGTTGTGGGCGGAGTAATGTCCATTTTAACTTCCAATTTAACTTCCATGAGCGAAGCGAATTAACTCCCATTTTAACTCCCTATTAAAAAACTTCCAATTTAACTCCCATGAGCGAAGCGAATTAACTTCCATTTTAACTTCCTATTAAAAAACTTCCAATTTAACTCCCTATTAAACAAAAACTTCCATTTTGAGATTGATGTTTGGAAATAAATAACTAAATTTGTAGCGCAATGAAAAAAATATATCTTTTTGGAATAGGATTGCTGCTGGTGGGGCTGCCCCTGCTGTCTTGCAGCTTAGCCGCTGCCGACGATAAGGGCAACAATAGCTCTGAGGATCAAACGGTGGCAACAGAGAGTACAACAGTAAAGACAGATGGAACGACAGCTGCCACTGAAGACCTCACCACCCCATTGCGCCAATGGAAAGCCGGCACCGTGGTGACGGCAGAGGCCGTGCGTGCCTTCGGCATCGAGAACTGCTTCCAGGTGGAAAACATCAGCGACGCGCTGTTCGCCCGAATGCAGGGGAAATCATATCCCAAAGGATGTACCGTTCCGCGCAGTGACCTGCGCCACCTGAAAGTGTTACATGTGGACAAAGACGGGAACATCAAGATTGGTGAGATGGTATGCAACAAAGCCATCGCCCAGGACCTAAAGGAGATATTCCGCACGTTGTATGACAACCGTTACCCCATAGAGCGGATGGTGCTCATAGATGAATACAACGCCAACGACGACCTGTCGATGCGTGACAACAACAGTTCCTGCTTCTGTTACCGTAAGGTGATGGGCACAAAAAACCTCTCCAAGCATGCCCGTGGTCTGGCTGTTGACATCAACACGCTGTATAACCCCTGGGTACACACGCTAAACGGTAAACGAGCAGTGGACCCCGCTACGGGAGCACCTTACGCCGACCGTACGAAGAAATTCCCCTACAAGATAGAACAGGGCGACCTCTGCTACCGACAGTTCATCGCACACGGCTTCCGCTGGGGCGGTGCCTGGCGCAGCAGCAAGGACTATCAGCATTTTGACAAGTGATAACCCTGGCCCAAGGAAGGGGAGACCCATGTGGCGGCTGGCCGACGGCCATTGACAACGGGACGTTCCAGGAACGCCTGCACTATGCCGACGGCCTGGACGGCGGATGCTGGAACGGCAACATAAGCACCGTGAAGTGGAAGACGGACGGCAGCACCTTCTGGCAGGGGTACAACCTGAAGTACGACGGCTGCAACAGGCTTTACAGTGCCGCCTACGGCTCGGGGGACAACCTCACGAGCGAGAGGGACTACTTCAGCGAGTATGCGGACTACGACTGCAACGGCAACGTCACGAACCTCAGGCGGCGCGGCCTGACAGACAACCTGCACGGCAGTTTCGGGCTGGTGGACAACCTCTTCATGACATACACGGGCAACAGGCTCACGAGCGTGCGCGACAGTGCCTCGCACCTGTACTATGCTGGTGCCACTGACTTCGACGGGATGACGGGGGAGAACCCGCTGACCTACGACGCCTCGGGCGCGCTCACGAGCGACGCGGGGCGCGGGATGGCGAGGATAGACTACGACCTCTGCGGCAACCCCGTGCGCATACAGTTCACCGACGGCAGCGTGACGAGGTACATCTACAGCGCGGCGGGCGAGAAACTGCGCGTGACGCACCTCACGGCGGTGCCGAACATCACCGTCCCCATCGGTACGGCCAGGGAACTGGCACCGTCGGAGATACTGGCCGCGGACTCCACCGACTACCTGCTCGACGGTACGCTCACGCTGAGGAACGGGCGAATAGACAGGTACCTGTTCGACGAGGGTTACTGCCAGGCATCAAAGGTTCCCTCCAATCCCGCCAAGGATAAGTTCGTCTTCTACTACTACGACCGTGACCATCTCGGAAGCGTCCGTCAGGTCATCATTGCCAACGGCACCGACAAGGGAACCGTCGCGCAGAGGATGAACTACTATCCCTCCGGCCTGCAGTTCTGCGACGGCACGACGGACGGCGACAAGCAGTTGCGAAGGTACAACGGCAAGGAACTGGACAAGATGCACGGGCTGAACACCTACGACTACGGCGCGAGGCAGTACAACCCCGTCACCGCACGCTGGGACAGGATGGACCCGCTGTGCGAGAAATACTACGACATCAGTCCGTATGCGTATTGTGGTGGTAATCCGATGAACTTTATTGATCCGGATGGA
>JAFYJN010000026.1 GCA_017538105.1 Prevotella sp.
CGTACCTGGATTAGTCACTTCTATTCGGTTATCAAAAACTTCTACGACCGGTCCAACTCCTGTTATATAAAGATCTTGATGAATTAAGCTGTTGGCTATAGCTTCTCTTATTGAAGGCAAAGGGTATCTGCTCTTTGTTGTCAACGCTACAGATGCTGCATCTTCACTGCTTGGCAAAAGAGCACTTACAAACCTTACGATTTCCTCGAAGCAAACGGCATAACCACTATTGAAGGTCTCTTCTTTTTGGATAAACAATCTGTTTCTTCCTTGATATTGAACCACTCGCATGGCTTTGCGCCCCAATCTAGGGAAAGCATTCAGGTCTTTGGCAAACAAGATTGCCCCCAAATTAGTAATACCATAAAGACCATTGTCAAGCTTAACAGCGACTCCATCTTCTATAAGATAATGCATCACCTCCTTTTCTTCTGTAGGCTGAGGAATCTTTAGCATAGAAAAATATACTCCATTGTCAATCATTCTCAGCACATCGGCATATCTCAAATCCTTGGTAGGACACATGTCTTCAAATCGACTATTGCGAAGTTTGTCCCACAATTGAGCCATGAGTTCTGGATAATCGTTCAGCTTTTTTGTATAGCTCCCACTTCGTATGTATTCTGTCTTTTCAAATGCTACCGGAGTCAGCAATGCTTTATGAATCCTGATTATTTCTATATGATTGCCGTCAATCTCTGTATCCAAAAATTCAAAATTAGCATTCTTCGATAACTGATGCCTTAACCAGTTCTCAAGTTCTTCCTGTCCCTTCGTCTGCATAGCCAGACGCACAGAAGTACCAATGATGTTATGGGTGGTGTCATCAATGCCCCAAACCATGTAGGAAAAATCCCTGTCTTTTAGAGTTGCAGTATTGGCAAGGGCACTAATATCCTCACCAATCATTTTGGGATTATCATTGTTATGTTTGAATTCAACCCACCCAGTTTCTTTGGGTAGTTTACATAATTCTTTTACAAGTATGTCAATATTACCTTCCATATTATGCTACTTATTTCTCTTAGTTATTCTCTTCGCTTGTCCTTTTCCAGATCATCACTTTCTTCACGAAGTCAGTCAGTCGTTCCGTGTTCACCTTTTCGCCATCCTCGTCGTAGAAGTCGGGGAAGGTCAGGTCCTTTTCTTTGCCGTCATTATCAGTATAACGGAACAGCGAAGCGTCTTCAAAGCCATAATCCTTGAACACGTCGTTCCAAAGATAGAAGATGACTTTCGACACAAACGTTTCTTCGTCTATCACTCCATCCTTGGCACAGCAGAAGAAGTATCCCAACTGCTTGTCGGCACTTGATGTCATCGAGGCAATAATCTCATTGATTTTCTGAATGAATGCCCACCATGACAACAAACCACCAGCTTCATCCATTTTGACATTAACTTTCCAATCCAACTTATTGCCATTCTCATCCCTGCCTTCCTTTATCTTGATGTACTTCCATTCCCAGCGACGCTTGAAGGCCGAGTCAATGGGGAACAGACTCTGGTCTGAGGTGTTCATTGTAGCCCAGATATATAGGTTCGAGGGCAGCATCAGTTTCTTGCCAGACTTCACATCATCAGGGATGTCCGTCCGTGTTGTTTTCGCCAATGCCTTGTTGAGATAGTTTTGCAGGTCTGCATCCGCCTCAACAGGATATTCTGACACGCCGTTCTTTCTGTCAAGCAGTTGGAACAGGTCACCAAATATCTGAGCGCAATTGCCACGATTGATTTCCTCGATAACGAGATACACCTCTTCTTCCGTATTCCATGCCTCAACGTAAGCATTCGTGAATGCCTGAGGGCAGAATGTATAGATAATCTTGCCGTCTTCTGAATTATTAAGATATTCTTGTCCTATTGCTACGCCCTTACCTACTTCGACAGAATAATTATCTGTAAAGCCACAAGCATTTAAGATTTGCTTAATGCTATCTGGAGTAAGATCTTTTAATGACTCCCAATATTTCGCGGCAAATTTGTGACAAGGATATGTTGTTCCTGCTGTCTTTATTTCTTTTAGTTTAATAGTCAGTTCCTCTGGTGAATAAATCCTTTCGGAGGATTTCATGGTAGGTTTATAGGTTCCAACAAATGTCGAGTAGTCGCTATCTGGATGGAAGGTGGTACGGAACACTAAGTTCTTTTTGTCTGCCTCCTTAACGCTCTCATCATCTTTTATCTTGTGGCTCTTTCCTGTGCCAGGAGCGCCATAGAAAATCTGCTGAAAAGGCTGGGAATTAAAAGTTTCATTTCTAAGAATATCCCTCATTTTTTCTTTTATTGAATCATAGTCTATAATCTTACCTATCTCATGTGGTATACGTGGTACCCACATTAAATGCTTCACACGCCCAATTTTACATGAATAAAATTCTGATGTGTGAGCAAATATGGCTTCCATTGTGGAACGTACATTTCCACTTCCATTCAAAACATTATCAAATTTGAAAGGCTTATTTTCTTTAATACTATTTGCCAGCGTATTGAGAATGTCAGTCGTCATACTCGCATTTTTCTCGCTGCCATCCGCATTGATACGAACTATATCTACTTTTACGCTTTTTCTATCGACAGATAAGAGTTTCGCCTTACTATCCCCACCGCTGACATAATTAAAAGCAACATTGATAGGGAGTTTTTCTATTAAATCAAGAATGTGGTCCGTTGTTAAAATCATATCTCAGGATTGTTTTGATGAATATAGTCATATATGGTTTTAGCCACACCGCGTGCAGCTACATAAGGGACGCCATTACCTATTGTTTTGAAAGCATCAGTTAGTGTGACATCTGGGGGTAAAACGAAGTCTGACGGAAGCGTTTGTATAGCAAGAGCCTCCGCAGCAGATATCCTGCGTGGTAAAAATGGGTGTATGTGCACCTCATTATTGCCATAAGCAGCGGTAGGTGAATACCTCCATCTATGCAACCTTTTATAACATTTCTTCTCTACATCCCCCTCGTCTTTTGTTTCAAATCGTCTTAATCCTGCACGAGGTTGAAAATACATATTTTCGTTAGGATGATGTTCTACGTCATTCTGAATCCACCAATGCATTACAGTCAAATCCTCAATAATTCCTTCTGGGATTGGAGTCCTGCCATCTTGCTGATATGGAGTCTTTTGGGGCCAAGGTAACGCTTTGACCTCTTCGAGATTATAACGCTGATGACGTAACCATGGGAATCCCTGAAGTTCACCATTATCAACAGGCAAATGAAGAGCATTGATAGCATCGGTACTGAACCCTATTAGAATTATTCTATCTCGATCTTGGGGAGCACCATATTCAAGTGAGTTAATTAGCCTCTCTGTCAAGCAATATCCGTTATTTCGAAATTGTTGCTTTAAGTGTTCAAAGAATGTTCTATGTCGTGCAGTTCTATATAATCCCTTCACGTTTTCGAAAAGGAAGAAATCGGGTTGAGCATGGCAAATAAGGTCAGCATAAGTCTGAGATAATTTACCGTTGTCACCATTTCTACCTCTGTTTTTGCCGGCGACACTAAAATCTGGGCATGGAGGGCCACCGATAAAACCTGTTATCACGTGTTCCTTTGATTCATTAACCAGATTTGTCAGGTTCTGCATCATTTCGGGATGTTCCCCATTTATATAGTGAACAATATTTTCTATATGATGTCCATAAATGGGTTCTGGCAAATGCATATTATGACGTGCAAATTGATACACATCGTTGAATGCCTTGTGAAATTCGTTCACAAAGACTATATTATAGTGGCCTTCAAGTTCAAAACCCAAGTCCAAAAATCCTGCTCCTGCAAAAAAAGAAAAAATATTCATTATATGAAGTTCAACTTTTGCTTTTTACTTACTCACGAACTACTTTATTGTTACCCACTAACTTGTTTATGCTTTGTTTAACAAGCTAACGATGCGTGCTTTTATATTCTCATAAGTAATGCTTAACTGTCTTTTTGCTATAGCTGTAAGTCTTGATGTATGAGCTAATGCATCTCTTATCGGTTTATACTCTATTGCATCTCGAATTAATGATGCTTTTTTTATTTTATCTTTTTCATCATCTGCAATAGAAGCCAAATTGTCCATATCTAAATATGATAGATCCGAATTATCTTCTCGGATTTCATAATTGATATTTGCTTGTTGTTTTGAGTTTTCTGCCTTAGTTTTCCACTCATTATTGATCCTGTTCTGAACACTTTGAGGAATAGAGATATTCTTTTCTTTAATATAACTTCTCAAAAGATTTTCCGAAACGAAACATTCTCCATAAGAGGACAAATTAAATTCAGCATCTTCACTTAATGCTTTTATCCATCCATCAACTTTCTTTCGGCTTTTAATATTATCTTTTGGCCTAAAATCTTCAATCACAGCATTGAACAACTCTTTAGACTTCCTCTGTTTTTTTGTCATTCTAGAATTCTCAGAGTCCCCGTCTTGATTAATCTCTGTACGCCAAACATCCCAATCATTGATTATGGTCTTAAGCGTAGCATCCAACTTGACCAACAAGTCCTTAAATTTTGGGTCATCGGGAACTACCCCTTCTCGACTACTCGTAAAGCGGTCTGTTTCATCGTCCAGTTCATCAAAATGGATTTGGCCATATAGGTAACTTTGAACAATTCGAGCTATTGGGATGTGTCTTAGAATATCTTTTTCTCTCAATCTACCATTCACATATAAATCTATTGTGACCTTTTCGTCTGTGCCACTAATTTTAATATCGGAAGGTGTTTCTACTGACGCTATAAATCCCTTAATTGCCTTATTGTCTAATGATAGTATCTTTGATCTTTTAAACTCTCCATCATTAATATAAGGATCATCAATTGCATTCAATATCCATACAAACTGTGTCTTCTCTTTTATAGAATCCAGTTCTTTTATTGTTACTAATTTCTCATTGATATAGATATTAAAACTAGGATCTTTCAAAGAAAAGCGGAAATACAAAGCAATCAGTTTGGTTATGTATTCAATCCGATTGCGAATGCCATCTTTCAACTCCTCGAAAAAAATAACTGTGCCTTTTTCTCCTAATCTCTCATCATATTCTGAAATCCAGTATTCAGATGGTACATCAAGACTGTAATCTGTAGATGAAACATCATCTTTAATTGCCTTATCCAATCCAGAATTATCAATGACACCACCAACAATACCTTTCCCTTTCGCTTTTGTTAACACTGTTATTTTTTGTGCACATGATAATAATGCCAATTTCCCAATTCCTTTTCTTCCTATAAAAGGGCGTCCTTTGTCTGTATGTGTTTTATTGTCTTTGCGTTTTGAATAACCGATTTTCAAAAATTTGTTTTGGAAATCACTTTCATCCATTCCATCACCGTCATCCCTGACTATTAGTATTTTTGAATCACGATCAATAGTTATATATACATTATTAGCATCAGCATCCCATGAATTTGAGATGGCTTCTCCAAGAACCGTCATAAAACTTCTATATAAGTTTCTACCAAGATGGTTCAGAATACTCAACGAAATATTAAAATTGTATTGTTTCATGATGGAGTATTTCTAATATGTTGTATAATACTTTCAGCTATAATTTCACCCAATTTGGGTGGTACTGCATTTCCTATATACCGAGAAGCCTTTACTAATGACACTTCTAGTTCATTGGGGAAGAACTTATAAGTAGCTGGGAATGTTTGAATCAATGCAGCTTCACGAGCAGAAATGGCTCTATTTTGCTCTGGATGACCAAAACGGCCATTTCCAATACCTGTACACTCCGTTGTCATTGTGGGAGCAGGCTCGTCCCATACCATTCGGCCATAAACACTGCCAAAACTCTTGCCACCTTCTTTCTTGTGGCAATCCAACAACAATTCTTCGGGCCAATCTCTCCAACTACCACCATAAGGTGTTGCCATCATTCTTCGCATGTTCAGTAGTGACAGGGAACGGCACCTATGCAACGGATCTGAGGAACAAGTTTCTCCTGCCTCCAATACAGGCAAATTGCCAATAACGTCCTTGACTGTAATGTACTCTTCTTTTTTATGAGTAGGTGGAATCAATTCAATCATTCCAAGACGAGAGGCTAACAAAACTAAGCGTTTGCGAGTCTGTGGTATGCCATAATCTGGACAAAAGACAACCTGATAGGACACATTATAGTTTTCTGATTCCAGTGTCTGGACAAAATCGCCTAACACTGACTTCAATTTGAATGACGCGATTGCTGGCACATTCTCCATTGTAATTATGTCAGGTCGGACTTCTTTCACCAAACGTCCAAATTCGTATAACAGATTGTATTTATCCTTGTCCTTGTTCTTGTTCTTAAATGCATACGATGAGAAGGGCTGGCATGGGGCACAACCAGCTAGCACCCTGATGGATTTTTTTGAATAGAATGGGATGATGTCTTCCTTTTTGACCTGTCTTATATCTTTGTAAATGAACTTGGCTCCGTTGTTGGTTTCGTATGCATATTGACAAGTCCAGTCCAAATCGAAGCCAGCAAGGATTTTGAAGCCTTCGGATTTCATTCCGTAGCTTAATCCACCTATTCCGCAGAACAGGTCAACCACTTCAATCTTTGGAAGTCGGCCTCGTCTTTTATGTGTTTCACTTTGAGGCATATCTATTCGGTAATAAGTTCTCTCTTTTCACATCCTACTAATTCGGCTATCCTAGCCAATGTCTGCAGGTCGGGCTGGTGCATATTAGTGCACCACTTGCTGACCGTTACGGCAGAAACACCTAGTTGTTCCGCCAACCATTTGCTAGTCTTCTGATTCTCCACAAGAACCACTTTAATCCTATTAAGAGGTTTTCCGTTCATCTTTATTTAATTAAAACCGAATGCAAATATAATAAATTTAAGTGTATTCACCAAATTTCATTCATGAAAAGCGGTTAAAATGGCTGCGAGTTAAGCTTTTTTTTTACAAAATTCATCCAAACCCCATCTTATAATGTTAATTCAATATTAACCTCTACGGCAAGATACTCTGCAATAACAAATTTTACGATATTGCTATTCGGTGACACACAATATCGATAGCGGTTTATTTGAACGGTAATCCAAGGGCTTATATAGGAATGTAGATCGTCATCTTCATAACATAACATTACATGTTCCAAACCATGGCTGCATACCTCTGGCATCAATTCACCCCGATAAGGACGAAAGAAAGAGTCTCTTTTAGAGTCTGACATCTCAGATAGCAACTGAACGTCTACGCGATAGGGGCTTTCCCATGCAAGCGTATCATTCTCATAAGCCAAATGGCCGAATGCTAACTTGCGAAAAACCTTATTAAAACGTTCCTTCTCTGTATCATACAAAAGCTCTCCTCCGAAATCCCTTATTTGAGAACTTATCCTCTCTTGTAACTTGGGATTATGCAGGAGGGACTTTCGAGTCTTTTCTCTTTTAATAAGGGTTGGAGAAGTTGTTCCAGCCTTCATGCAGTCAATCATACACGACACGTATTCTTCATCTAAAGAAAAATCATGATTACACTTATAACAACAAGGGATAACAGGCAAATCTTGTGGGTGAGGCTTATCAAGGAAACATCTGGAGGGGACATGGTCTTCCGTTTCAGCCAAGCAGCCACAGAACGCACAAAAGTGATTTAGTCTGGTATCTCCATAGTACTTCTTGTCTTGTTTCATATTGTCTTTATAGTTTGTAAACACATAATGATACTTACGATTGTTATAGGTAAGTCCCAAACATGTCCGTGAGATACTCTACTATTTTTCTTTCGTTTTTTATCTCTTCTTCCATCTTCGAAAGTATAAGGCCCCGTTCACGGGTAGTTCCAGCCTTCAAGTGATAGAGGCCACATTGACCGCTTTTTCCCAAAAGCTTTTTCATTCTGGACTGA
This sequence comes from Prevotella sp., assembly GCA_017538105.1. Taxonomy (GTDB): domain Bacteria; phylum Bacteroidota; class Bacteroidia; order Bacteroidales; family Bacteroidaceae; genus Prevotella. The sequence goes on from JAFYJN010000026.1 coordinate 7,863, forward strand.
TGCTAATGCATCAGTCCACACTTGCGGAGTTCAAAGAGAATAAGGATTGGCATATAGACCTTTCTTTTATATTGGTTCTTTGATTATCTTCTCATGTTCACTTTTATGTTAAAACTTAACTCGTTCTTTTTCTCATGTTAAAGAATTCGGGATTTTTTAACATGACATTGTTGATGCGTTAAGGAATTGGTGTTTCTCTAACATGATTCTGCTACAAAGTTACATTATTACTTCCAGAGAAAAAGGATTTTGAGTTGAAATATCATATATATAAGCGTAAAAACTTAGAAAAACGCTTAATTAAATAGTTCATTAGGCAATAGCTTGGTCTCTGACTCAGTATGCCATAAAGGATAGGGGAAAATTGATCGAGGCAGACCGTTTGGTCTGCCCCGGAGGTTCAGCGGATAGACAGTCCGCTGCTATGAAGAATTCTTTTTTGCTGGTTGATTTCTTTTCTGGGTTAGTCGTCGTAGCCGATGCAAACACCCTGGTGGTTGAACTTCAATTCCATGCCGTTCGACAGTTCCACGTCATAACCATAACGTTCCTTGTCAATCTTTGTCACCGAGGTGCCACCGAAAGAGGTTTTCACATATTGCTGGATGGCGGCGGGAACGAGAGCGGTGGGAACAGCAACCATGTGGCAGCCTATCTTGTCCCAATCGGAGAGGAGGTTTTTGTCCTTTCGACACTGCAAAGATAAACCCTCAAATACGGCACGTCAAGGAAAAACACGAATTATTGTCAAGAAGCTTGCGACAACAGCCCGCAGAGACGACAAAACGGGAAAAAGGGTGAAAAAACTGTCGGAAGGGAGGGGAAAGAATGCCAGAGAAGGAAAGGAAGGTGGAGGAGTGGTTAAAAAAAAGAAAAAGTTACCTTAGGGTAAGTTACCTTAGGGTAATATTTAGTATCTTTGCAGCATCAAACAAACAAAACGCTTATGAATACTCCATTTCAATACGGAACATTGGCTTCGAAAGAGAATTTTGTTGATCGAGTGGAAGACCGAGCCCAACTGAAAAATTTTCTTTCCTCACATATCAATGTGATGCTTGTATCACCTCGTCGATGGGGAAAATCATCATTGGTAAAAATGGCCATGGATGAGTTGCAGGCAGAGAATAAAAAAATACATGTCTGTTTTATTGACGCATTTAGCATAGGTTCTGAAGCAGAATTCTATAGGACATTCGCCAGTCAAGTAATATCATGCGCATCCAACAAGATGGAACGACGTATTCAAGATGCCAAGAAATTTCTGATTGGTGCCGTTCCACAATTGGTCATTAAGGATGACGTAACCAATTTCCTTACTTTCGACATGAAGTTTACACCGAAAGAACAAGACAAAATGGATATACTGCACCTGCCAGAAAAGCTCGCCGTCCATAAAGACATACATATCATTGTTTGCATTGATGAATTTCAACAACTAGCCCATCTGCCCGAATACAAAGATATGGAAGGGAAAATGCGTGCCGCATGGCAACAGCAAAAACAGGTAACATATTGTTTATATGGCAGCCAACGGCATATGATGATGGACATATTCAACAATTCCAACTCTCCCTTCTATCGGTTTGGGCAAATATTGTTTTTAGGAAAAATACAAAAGAAAGACTGGATGCCATTTATAATAAATACCTTCAATAAATCAGGAAAGAACATCCCCAGTCATTTTGCGGAAAAAATATGTGATATCGTTGACTGCCATTCATGGTACCTGCAACAACTTTGCTATTTCATATGGAATGCGACTCCAAAAGAGGTGACGGAACAACATTTCAATTATGGCCTTCGACAACTCATCAACACCAATGCACCGATGTTTCAAAATGACACAGAATTGTTGGCACCAAGCCAGATAGAAATGCTGCGAGCCATAAAAGACGGGGTCAACCAACTATCCGCGACAGAAACTCTGAAAAGCTATAACTTGGGAAACCCAAATACCATTAGCAAAAACAAAAAAATGCTTATCAACAAAGACATCATCGAATTAAATAATGGAGTATTTGAGTTTGTCGACCCTATCTACAAAATTTGGTTTTCACAACAATATTTACCATAATATTACCTTAGGGTAAGTTACCTTAGGGTAATATTACGGATACCCACCCTAGCCCTCCCCGAGGGAGGGGATAGAAGACGCCCAAGACCCACCATGTTCCTCCCCAGGGAGAGTGTATGGATATTCACCCCTGCCCTACCAAGTTCCCCCATAACCATAATGTTCCTTGGCAAAAGTAAAAGATGAAAAAATGAAAGAATTAAAAGATTAATTGGTTTTTTTCATAGGACTGGTTTGTTATTCGGGTTTTTTATCTAAATTTGCACTTTGTATGGTACTGAATTATATTTGGATCGCTTTTTTTGTCATCGCCTTCGTGGTGGGACTGTGCAAACTCATCTTCATGGGTGACGTGAGCGTGTTCCCGGCCATGATGGACTCAACCTTCGAGACATCGAAAAACGCTTTTGAGATATCCTTGGGACTGACGGGTATGCTCGCCCTGTGGCTGGGCATCATGAAAATCGGTGAACGCGCCGGCATGGTGAACCTGCTGGCCCGCGTGCTGTCGCCGGTATTCACCAAACTGTTTCCCGACATCCCGAAGGGTCACCCCGCCACAGGCTCCATCTTCATGAACATCTCGGCTAACATGCTGGGACTGGACAACGCGGCGACACCGCTGGGACTGAAGGCGATGGAGCAGATGCAAGAGCTGAACACGAAGAAAGACACGGCGACGAACCCGATGATTATGTTCCTGGTGCTCAACACGTCGGGACTGACCATCATACCGGTGTCAATCCTCTCCTACCGTGCACAACAGGGGGCGGCACAACCCACCGACGTGTTCATACCCATCCTATTGGCAACAACGGTGGCGACACTGGCGGGTGTCATCATTACATCGTTATATCAGAAAATCAACCTGTTCAACAAAACGCTGTTGCTCACCTTGGGCGGTGTGTGCGCCTTCATGGCGGCCGTGGTATGGGGATTCATGCAGCTCAACGCGATGATGGTGGACAAGGTGAGCATCTCCGTGGCATCCATCCTCCTGCTTTCCATCATCGTGGGGTTCATCATAGCGGGGATGAGGAAGAATATCAATGTGTATGACGCGTTCATCGACGGGGCGAAAGACGGTTTCACCACGGCGGTGCGCATCATTCCTTATCTGGTGGCTTTCCTCGTGGCCATCGGCATCTTCCGCGCCTCGGGGGCCATGGACTGGCTCATCGAGGGTGTGAAATGGCTCATCGGCGTGCTCGGCCTGAACACCGACTTCGTGGATGCGCTGCCCACGGCACTGATGAAACCGCTATCAGGAAGTGGCGCTCGGGGCATGATGCTCGACGCGATGACACAATATGGACCTGACTCGTTCGTGGGACGGCTGAGCTGTCTGTTCCAAGGGAGCACGGACACGACGTTCTACATACTGGCCGTATATTTCGGCTCGGTGAGCGTGAAATACACTCGACATGCCGTGACCTGCGGGTTATTAGCCGACCTGGCGGGAGTGATAGCGGCAATAGCGCTTGCATACATGTTCTTTTAGCCTCCCCCTCTCCCCCTCCCAAGGAGGGGGGAACCTGAGGTGGGAAAAAAGGTAATAAAAGGAAGTAAAAGAAGGAAGTAAAAGGAAGTTATAAAAGGAAGTAAAGCACTTCGTGCAGGACAATAGCCCGAGGTGGAGTAATGTCCATTTTAACTCCCAATTTAACTTCCATTTTAACTCCCATTTAAATATAAAATGGCGAATCTAAAATCTTTGGCCAAGGATACGGCCATATACGGACTGAGCAGCATCATAGGACGGTTCCTCAACTACCTGTTGGTGCCACTGTACACCGCGAAGATCTCGGCGGCGAGCGGAGGATACGGCGTCATCACCAATGTATATGCCTACGTGGCTCTGCTGCTCGTGATTCTCACCTTCGGCATGGAGACGACATTCTTCCGCTTTGCCAACAAAGAGGAGGAAGACCCGCAACGGGTGTATTCGACAACACTGATGAGCGTGGGGTTCATCTCACTGCTGTTCGTGCTGCTGGTGTTCGTGTTCATCGGACCGATATCACGGTTCATGGGCTATGAGGACCATCCGTCGTACATATGGATGATGGCCATCACGGTGGCTCTCGACGCCTTCCAGTGCATCCCCTTCGCCTACCTGCGCTACAAGAAGAAGCCCGTCAAGTTCGCGGCGCTCAAGCTGCTGTTCATCGGCATGAACATCGTGCTCAACCTGCTGGCGTTCCTCGTGCTGCCTCTCATCACGGGCAAACCGACGGGCGTGGGATATGTGTTCGCCATCAACCTGCTGTGTACGACATCCATCACGTTCCTCTTCTACCGTGAGCTGACGGGGTTCCGGTATGTGCTCGACAGACAACTGCTCAAACGTATGTGGCAATACAGCTGGCCCATCCTCGTGCTGGGAATAGCGGGCATCCTCAACCAGACGGCGGACAAAATACTCTTCCCGAAGATTTACGACAACGCCGACGCGCACGCCCAACTGGGCATATACGGGGCGGCATCGAAAATCGCCATGATCATGGCGATGATCACACAGGCGTTCCGCTATGCCTACGAGCCGTTCGTCTTCGGCAAGGCGAAAGAGAAAGACAGCAAGGACACCTATGCCAAGGCGATGAAATATTTCCTCATCTTCACGCTGCTGGCGTTCCTCGTGGTGGTGGGATACATGAACATCCTGCGCTACATCATCGGCAGCGACTACTGGGAGGGACTGCGCGTGGTGCCCATCGTCATGGCGGCGGAAATCATGATGGGCATATACTTCAACCTGTCGTTCTGGTATAAGCTCATCGACAAGACCATCTGGGGAGCGTGGTTCTCGGGCATCGGATGTGCGGTGCTCATCCTGGTGAACGTGATCTTCGTGCCCCGCTACGGATATATCGCCTGCGCATGGGCAGGATTCGCGGGTTACGCCACGGCGATGACGCTCTCATATATCGTGGGGCAAAAGAAGAACCCCATACGCTACCCGTTGGCGGATATGATGGTGTATGTGCTGCTGGCCACCATCCTCTTCGTGGGCATGACACTGGCCAACGATCACCTGTCGACATGGGCGGCGATTGGCGTGAACACGTTGCTGCTGCTCGTATTCGCCGCGTATGTGGGGGTGAAGGACTTGAAGGGTAAAAAGGTAAAAAAGTAAAAGGGTAAAAAACCCACCCCGGCCCTCCCCAAGGGAGGGGGTAAAAAGAAGTAAAAGGAAGTTAGAAGGAGTTAGAAAAATTATAAAATTAGAGAATTTAAAAATTAGTAAACCAGATATTATGAAAAAACTATTGATTCTCATTGCGGTTTGTGCGCTCTCGATGGGAGCGAAAGCCGACGAAGGCATGTGGACACTCTACAACCTACCACCTGCCGTCTATGAACAAATGGTGGCTGAAGGCTTCCAAGTACCCTACAATGACCTGTACAACGGCGACAGGGCCATCAAAAACGCTGTGGTGAACTTCAGCGGCTACTGCACCGGCGTGGTGGTGTCGCCCAACGGACTGGTGTTCACCAACCACCACTGCGGATTCGAGTCGATACGCAGCCACTCCACGGTGGAGCATGACTATATGCTCAACGGGTTCTACGCAAAGACATACGAGGAGGAACTGCCCAACGAGGATATGTTCGTGAGTTTCATGGTGGACCAGGTGGAAGTGACGCAACGGCTCTTCGCCAACGGATTCGAGGAGATGGAGGACTTCGAGAAAGAGCTGCTCATCGACTCGCTCACAAAGGCGCTCACCGACTCGGTGAAGGCCATCGACAGCACCTACCACGTGAGCGTGGACGCGTTCTTCGAAGGCAACAAATATTACGCCACGACCTATCAGGACTTCACCGACCTGCGACTGGTGTTCACCATACCGAAGTCGATGGGTAAGTTCGGCGGCGACACCGACAACTGGATGTGGCCCCGCCAGACATGCGACTTCAGCGTGTTCCGTATTTATGCCGACCCGAAGACCAACGGTCCGGCGCCTTACAGCAAGGACAATGTGCCCTATCACCCCAAATATTGGTCACCGGTGTCGCTACAAGGGTATAAAGACGGCGACTTCGCCATGACCATCGGCTATCCGGGCAGCACGTCGCGTTACATGTCGTCGTACGGTATCCAGGAGATGCGCGACGGCGAGAATTCGGTGCGCGCACAGGCGCGTGGCGTGAAACAGGAGATCATGCGCCGCCACATGGACGCCAGCGAGGCGGTACGTATCAAATACGACTCTAAATACGCGCAGAGCTCGAACTACTGGAAGAACTCGATAGGTATGAACAAATGTATTGACTCCATCGGCATCGTTTCGCAGAAACAACAGTTCGAGGAGCGGCTGCGCGCCTGGCAGGACCGCACGGGATACCTGAAAGGGAAACTCGACTTCGACGTGATGCGCCGCGCCTACCAGCAGCGTTTCAACGGCTACCGCGCTTTCTATTACCTGTGGGAGTGTATCTCCACGGCCACCGAATTCGCCACCAGGGCACGCAAAATCTATGGCGGCATCGAGGTGAAAGGACCGGAAGACGACCCCGACAAACAGTATTATGAGTTCGAGGACAACAGCAGCGAATGGGACGAGGCCCTCGAAAAAGAGGTCATGGCGGCGATGCTCAAGAACTATGAGGAGCATGTGGACTCACACTACCTGCCGGCGTTCTACCAGACCATCAAGAACGATTTCAAAGGCGACTACACCGCCTATGTGGACTATCTCTTCAAGAACTCGTTCCTGATGAAGGGAAAGAAGATTTATTTCAACAAGAAAGGATACGAAGACGACCCGGGCGTGAAATTCGGCAACGACCTGTTCGAGACCATCTACACCATCCGGGGTGAGATAAGCCGGCCCATGAGCATCATCGAGGAGCAGGAGCGTTACCTCTGCGCCGCCGTGCTGGCCATGGAACAAGACCAGCCGCACTACAGCGACGCCAACTTCACCATGCGCCTGAGCTATGGTCAGGTGGGCGGCTATACACTCAACGGCAGTCCGTCGGGCTATTACACCACGCCGCAGAGCATGGTGGCGAAGATGCGACACGACGACACGACGCACGACTATTTCGCCGAGCCTATCATGCGCGAGCTGCTGTCGGCAACGAGCTACGGACAGTACACCGACCGCGTGTCGGGCACGATGAACCTCTGTTTCCTAACGAACAACGACATCACGGGCGGCAACAGCGGCTCGCCGATGTTCGATGGCAAGGGACGGCTCATCGGTCTGGCCTTCGACGGCAACTGGGACAGTCTGTCGAGCGACATCCATTTCGACACACAGCTGGCCCGCTGCATCGGTGTGGACATCCGCTACGTCCTCTTCATGATGGACCGCTGGGGACATGCCGACCGTCTGCTGCAAGAGATTAATGCGCAATGATAACCCACCCCCGGCCCCTCCCAAAGGGAGGGGGGAACTGAAGACACTGACACCCACCCCGACCCTCCCAAAGGGAGGGAGCGTTAAGGGGTGAGAGGTGAGGGGTGAGAGGTGAGAAAAATGCCAGAAGCAAGAAGTGGCAAGGGGCAAGGAGCAAGGGGCAAGAGAATACCAAAAGTGGAATTCTCCTGCCCCTTTCCTTTTTTACCTTTTTACTTTTTTACTTTTTTACCCTTTTACTTTTTTACCCTTTTACTATTTTACCTTTCCAAGCTATTGTCCTGCACGAAGTGCTTTACTTCCTTTTATAACTTCCCTTTTTACTTCCTTCTAACTCCCTTTTACTTCCTTTTCCCCCTCCCTTGGGGAGGGCTGGGGTGGGTTTTTCATCTCCCCTCCCTTGGGGAGGGGCAGGGGGTGGGTGTGAGGGTGTCAGTAGGTGGGTATTAGTACGGCGATATATTATTCAACTCGTCGAGTTGGCGGTCGCCGACCTTTTGTTGCAATAATGGCAACAGTTCGGAGAGACGGAACGATGTGGCGGGACGGAAATGGTCGCTGTGCATGTAGGCGAGCAGACTGCGGTAGAACGCGCGGCCCTCGGGACGGCGGGAGGCAGCCTCGAGGTCGCTCATGCAGAGGAGTAGACGACCTTTGCCCACAGCAAACTCCATCACCAGACCTAACTTATGGTTGCGCTCGATGTTGTCGATGACCTGCACCAACGGACGGTATGACGAGGGCAGATTGTCGAGGATGAGCGGCGTGCTCTCCCTGACCACTGGCCACCACTGCCAGTCGGTGTGTCCCTCGGTGGGGAACGAGGCGAACAGGGGATGCGCGGGGTCGGTGAGCAGTCCGAGGGTGCCGGGCGACACGGCTTTGTTGTTGTTCTCGCAGATGGTCTTGAACATGCGGTAGTTCCAGTAGTCGGTCATGAACAGGCTGCCCACGGTGTTGCCGGCGAAGAGGGTGCTGTCGGGCATGAGGAGCACCGAGGCACCTTCCTCCAATTTTCTTCCTATGGTATCGTCGATTTTTCGGGTGATGACGATGCCGTCTTTCAGCGACTCGAGGTTGTCGGCGGCGGGATATACCCATAGCTTGTATTCGTTGTGTATGCGGCCCTCGTCCATCGTCAGACTCATCCACAGCTGTCGTGCTTCAGTGCCGAAGGACGACAGAGGAACGGCTATCTGTCCCACGGCAAGGAGACCCAGACTGTCGGTGGCGACGGTGATGGTGCCACTCTCTGCATGGCCTATCAGACGGCTCTTCGGCTCTTCGTAGGACAGCTGCCATGAGAGCCGACTGCCACGGAGCGACCCTCCGCCATAGTTGGCCACGAGGAGCGAGGCACGCAGGGTGTCGGCGGTGACAAAACAGTAACGGTCGGTTTGGAGCAGGGGCACCACGGGGGCGCAGAAACCTTGCCAGGCATACTGGCCGTTGTCGTCGAAACAGTCTTTCTCATCCATCAGGGCGTCGAGCATACCCACGTAGGCACTGCCCTGGCCAGGATAATCCTGCAGGTCGAGCAACTGGAAACCCGCCATATTCTTCGTGCGCAGGTCCATCTCGACATCGGCCTTGTAGAGTTCGAGGCTCCACGCTCCGGAGGCACGGTGGAACGCTTTCGCCTGGTCGCCCATGCCCGCCTGTTGCAGACGGCGCTGGAACACCTCCATGTTGCAGGGCGTGAGCACACCCGTATATTTACGCATCTCATCGTAGTCGGGATAGGTCTGGAACTGCGCCGTCTCATGACTGATGACGGGCACCGACGAGCGGCGGCATCCCTCCTCGAAGTTCATTGAGAGGTTTGGTGCAAAATGGTTTAACATGCCCCCCTCGAAAGCGTCGGCGAAGGAGAAGGAACCACGTGTGTGGGTGTCGTAGCTGCCCCATGCCTCGCCCCCTACCCTACAGGTGGTGAAATAGTCCATGCCGGGTTTCACACCTTGGTAGCCGAGGTAATAGTTGGAGCCGAAGGTATAGAGGATGTCGGGGTTGATTTGTCGGAAATGGTCCACGAACTCGCCCATCTTCTCGATGGAGCCCCACAGTTCGTTGCCGAGGGCGAACATCACGAACGACGGGTGGTGGCCGTAGGTGCGGATGATGCGCTCGCCCTCATGGTAGAGGTAGGTCATCAGCCGCTCGTCGTCGGCCTTGAAATCGCCCCAGAACGGCAGTTCAGGCTGGAGGTAGATACCCAGGACATCGGCGGCGAGGAAAGCGGCTTCGGGAGGACACCAAGAGTGGAAGCGCACGTGGTTGATGCCATAACGCTTGCATTTACCCAGATATTTGCGCCATGCCGCATCGTCCATGAGCACGTGGGCGGTGAGAGGGAAGACGCAGGCGTCGTGCTTGCCACGGAGGAAGGTCTTTATGCCGTTGACGGCGAAATGGTGGTCGTCGACGCGGAAATCGACGAGTCCGAAAGGTTTGGACAGACAGTCGACACCCTCCCACTCCAGCCGCAGGTCGTAGAAGTCGGGCGTGAACTCACTCCACAGGTGGGCATCGTTGCCCATGGGCACCACGCACTCCACCCATGTGCCTTCCTTGGTGTGGGTGAACGCGTAGGCGCTGCGCCCCGGCCATAGGTCGATGGCGGTGACGTAGCCGTTCCATCCATAGGGCTCCACACTCACGGTGAAATGGTCGTTGCTCTTCGGTTTGCCATGGAGGAGGGCCTTCACCGCCACGGTCTTGCGTCGTGCGTTGGGATGCACCTCGAGGCTCACGATGCCCCGTGCGGGAGCCGCCTCGAGGAAGAGGTCGCCGATGATGCCATTCCAGTTGGTCTGTGTGTCCTCGGTATAGGCGTGAGAGCTGCCCAGAAGTTGGGGTGGCACACTCTCGCCATTGTCGACCATGATGTCGATGGTGTGGCGTCCGGGGCTGAGCACCGCCGTGAGGTCGTATTCATGGCCCGTGGAGACGTTTTCCGCCGCGCCCACGGCCTTGGCATCGACATAGACGGCGGTAGGCTTGGTGCGCTCGAGAAAGAGCCGTATGCGCCTTTTTTTCCACGACTGGGGGATGTCCACGGTGCGGCGGTACCATGCACGTCCTTTGTAACTGTAGAGCCGTGAGAGGTGCGTTGTCTCGTCGCGCCGCGCCAACGGGTCGCCCTTGTGGTTGGTGTCGGTGGTACCGGGCAGTTGTACCGTCTCGGTGAGAGGCTGTCCCGGCAACATCGTGGCATCGCGGTCGAGGGCGAAGAGCCATTCGCCGCTGAGGTCGATACGGTCGCGGTAGTCATCGGCCTGCGCCATGAGCGACAGAGCCACGCAGCAAAAGAAAGAAAGGAAAAATGCTCTTTTCATGATTTGTTCTTGTTTTGGTGCAAATAAGTCATGACAAGACGTATCTCGTCGTAGGTGACATCGGCAGGACAGAGTACCTTGATGGCTGTGGTGCCCTGGTCGGTGCCCACCATGCGTATGACGCGTTGGATGGCTTGCAGATGGTCGGGGGTGATGAGGTCGGACAGCTGCACCTGTCCGGCATCGATGAAACGGCTCAGGTGGCCCAAGACGGTGCCGAGGGTCAGGTCGCGCTCTACGGCTATCTGTCGGGGTGTCATGCCCTGGCGGTAGAGCCGGTAGGTCACCTCCCACGTCTTGGGCTTCGGCTCTTTCTTGGGTTTCTCTTTCTTCTTCCTCTCCCTCTTTGGCGTTGCCAGACTCTCGTCGAGAGCGTCGAGCATCGACATCTGTTTCTCGCGTAGGTAACGGCTCACGGTAAACCCCTGTTCGGCGATGCGCGTGAGGAGGTAACGGTGGGAGAGCCACGCCTGGCGCAGGTCGGGCAACACGTGCCCCAGACGGGTGGCGGCCTGTTTGTTGTTCGTCTTCACCTCCATGGTGAGACGGATGGGTTTCTCCAGCAGTTCCTTGAGGGTGTCGGCGAAATAGGTGGCGCTGCGCTTCACCCGCTCAAGGAACTCGGGCGCGCGGAGCTGCTCGATGGTCATCTGCTGTATCAGGGACCGCCATTTGTCGGCCACATCGACGACTCGCTGGCGCAAGCCATCGAAGGCTTTGTTGTGCAACGTCTTCAGCTGGGCGTGGCTATGGTAGAAAAACTCCGCGAAGAGGCGGTTCATCGACTCCTCCAGGGTGACGATGTTACGGAAGTCGAAGAGCTGCAGCAGCAGATGACGCTCATATTCCTGTTTCAACGTGGGCAACTGGGCGATGCTGCGCCGCGCCTCCTCTTCCTGACGACTGATATAGCTATCCACGCGCAGGTCGTTGATGATGGCGCGTGGTTCCAGGGGTGTGGCGAGGACCATTCCCTCGAGGGTGCGGCAGCGGCTCAGCGCCACATACACCTGACCGGGCGCGAACGACAGGTTGGCCTCGATGATGGCGTGGTCGAAGGTCAGTCCCTGGCTCTTGTGGATGGTGATGGCCCATGCCAGGCGCAGGGGATACTGGCTGAAGGTGCCCTGCACCTCGGACACGATCTCACGCGTCTCCTCGTTGAGGGTGTAACGGGTGTTCTCCCACTCCAGGGGCTCCACCTCGATGTCGGTGTCGTCGCCCTCACAGCGCACCTGGATATGCCGCTGGTCGATGTGCGTCACCTGTCCAATGCGACCGTTATAATAACGGTGTTCGCTCGAGGGGTCGTTCTTGATGAACATCACCTGCGCTCCCTGCTTGAGCTCGAGCGTCTCGGCGGTGGGATAGGAATATTCGGGATAGGTGCCCTGGATGTCCGCCTTGAAACGATAGGCGGGCGAGGGCAGTTTTTTCAGTTCCGACTCGTTGTAATAGTCGGCCAGATGGTTGTGCGTGGTGAGACGGATGTAGCCCTCGCCAGGTTGGGGGACGAACGAGGGATGGCAGCGCGTGTTGAGCTGTGCCAGCGCCTCGGCGGAGGGATGGCCCTCGCGCACCTGGTTGAGGATGGAGATGAACGTGTCGTCCTGTTGGCGGTAGACCTGCTGCAGCTGTATCGTCACATATTCGATACGTGCGAGCGCTTTCGACCCGAAGAAATAGGGAGTGTCGTAGTAAGGCCGGAGCAGCTGCTCGTCGTCGGGCGTCACCACAGGTGTCAGCTGCGCCAGGTCGCCAATCATGAGGAGCTGCACGCCGCCGAAGGGTAGGAAATGGTCGCGGAAGCGGCGCAACACACTGTCGATGGCGTCGAGCAGGTCGGCACGAACCATCGATATCTCATCGATGATGAGCAGGTCGATGGAAGAGAGAATTTTCCGTTTCTCACGTCCGAAGTCGAACTTGCTCTCCACTTTCGCGCCGGGCACGAAGGGAGTGAAGGGCAGTTGGAAGAACGAGTGGATGGTGATGCCTCCCGCATTGATGGCCGCCACGCCCGTGGGAGCCACCACGATGGAACGTTTGCGCGACTTCTCCACCACGGTCTTGAGAAACGTCGTCTTCCCCGTTCCCGCCTTGCCGGTAAGGAAAATGCTCCTACCGGTATTCTCCACGAAGTCCCATGCCAGGCGCAACTCGTTGTTTGGTTCCATGTTTTTCGTCGGTTGTTACAAAAAAGTCCGAGGGCCCATCACATGGGAGAGACGGAGATCACGATTCGCTTGTAGGCAACGAGATGGAAAGGTCCATTGTCGTGCACCTCGCAGATGAGGTGCAGCGTGGTGTTGCCTGCGTCACGGGGAACAACCACATTGAGTGTGGAACCACTGGCAGGACCCATATCGAGCGTGCAGGAGCCTATCTCTGGCTGTTGCCACCAAAGGAATGTCAATGCGTCGCCATCGGGATCGGTGGTACGCGAAGCGTCCAGATGGAGTGTCTCACCCGCCTTGACGTGAAGCACCAAGGGTGACAAGGTAGCGTCGCCATTCACCACCACCTGGGGGTTATGGTTCCCCTGTCCCTCCGCGGCCCACTGCATACGGGCCATGAAATCGTTGAGTTCGTCGGGATAGAAACGCATCTTATAGCCCACGCTGATGCTGCGTGTGGGCTCCTCCCAACTGGTCCATGCCGTGGTGAGCGAGTCGGGACATATCCCACGCACATGAAAACCAGCCCAACCCGCCTGCGCGGGGTCCTCGGGGTCGTTCAGCCCATGGGGCATGACATAGAGGAAACTCGGCGTGTCGCCCTCCACACCCCATTTATAATCGGGATATTCCTTGCCCAATGCCCCTTTGCCTTGGATGTGTGTCTGGTGCTGTGACCAATGGCGTTTGCCCAGCTCGCACTGTTCCTGCCACGCCCCTTCGTCCCAGATGAACTGAAGGTCGTCGCGGAACTCGCTCCGCAGCCATTGGTGTGAGCTGTAGGCGCGGTCCATGCGCATGCTGTATTGCATATCCTGGTCGGTGATGGTAAAGACGCGAAACTTGCGGACAAACGCTTTCAATTCATCCGCTGTGCGGGTCTGTTTCACCCGCCAGATGGCCTGCGCCAACGTGTTCGCCCCACCCCACGCGGCCACATAGATGGGACGCGCGTCATCCTCGTCGGCGAGACGTATCAGGAGGTTACTGCCGGGAGAGTCGTTGTTTTCGCCCACGGACTTGATTCCACCATGCTGACTACCCATCACCGCCCTGGAGGACAGATAGTCGGCACTGGGCCAATAGCCCAACCGTTGTTGGCCGTTTTCCTGCTCCAACGGCAAGAAAGAACGTTGGTTGGAACGTTTCATCAGGTTCGGCACGTCTTTTTTGTAGGCGGCTATCACCCGATGGAGATAATCGGCCCACTCCGTTGGGTAAGGGTCACAATTCCACCCCACCGAAGTGACCAACGCCTCTATCTCAAACCGGTCGGCATAGGCCATCAGGCGCACCATCGATTCCATGTCGTCGGGTTCCACATCGGCGGGGGCGATGTCGGTACAAACGACGAGACGAGGTTTCAACCCCTTTTCCTGCGCTTCGCCTATCGAAGGGAAGGCGAGCAGCATGAGCAATGAAAACGACACCATTTTCAATGCCATTGTCTTTTTCATCCTTGACAAAAATAAAAGGTTTAAAACTGTTTTTGTTTTCTCAGAAGGTGTCCATACCATCCCACTCAGCCATGTCCATGCGCACATAGCCCACTTTGCCATCGATACGGATCTTGTAATAGCCATTTTCCACACCCAGACAGGGATAGGTGTCGGGCACGCCGTCGAACTCGGGAATCTGGGCGATGACCGTACCGTTGCGGAACGCCTCTCGACGCACGTTGATGTTGCCCTTCTTATCTTGGTTGCGGTAGACGATGCCCTGACCGGCTGCCGCGCTATACGTCACCACCTGGTTGCCCGCCTTGGGCACATCGTAAGTATCCTGCACTTCGACGGTATAGGTGTCGGCATTGGTGCGCACATAGCGACCCACCACCTCGCCGTTTTGGTCCACCACCATCTTCATGCTCTGCGCCTGCATCGTGAAGCAGCACAGCAGACTGGCGAAAAAGAAAAATATATGTTTCATTGTGAGTTTGTTGATGAGTTTATAATTTTGTGAGTTGATGAGTTTGTAAGTTTGTGAGTGTATAGAGGCATCCATAGGTTATGGTGCAAATTTATGAAACAATTTTTGACTTCACAAATTTAGGAAAGAATATTTGCTTGTAGGAAGGTAAAAGAAGATAGAGGAAGAAAAAGGTTGATAGAGGACAATACTCCGTCTATGAAGGTATAAAGTAAATCTGTATCGGACAAGTGTCTTTTATCTTCTTCTAACTTCTTTTTACTTCATCTATCTCCATCTAACAAAGGAAAAAAACCAGTCTTTTCAAAGCATTGTAGCCAATAATTTCGTACCTTTGCGCTTGCAAACCATCATGAGCTATGTCATTCCTCACCAGAAAATATCCCTTTGAGCACGGTAAACACTGTCTGCGAGACAGTATAGCATACGGTATCGTCATCTGGGCCATACTCTACCTGTTACAACCCTTCGGGTTCAGCCATTTTACGGGTAACAAATTCCTCGTGGCAGTGATTTTCGGAATCATCACCTCCTGTTGCTATTTTTTCTACGTGTGGGCTATATTAAAGCGCCTGCCCCGGCACATCAAGCCCTGGCGCATCTGGCACGAAGGATTAGCCATACTTGGATTGATACTCTTTATCGCCGCCGCCAATGTCATCACGTTTTCGTTTATCTTCCAGTATCCCATCACCCTTGAGTCCTTCTGGCTCATGCTGTACTGGACGTTGATTATCGGCATCATCATCACCACAATATCTGTCGGCATCCAATACAACCGTTTCCTGAGAGACAAGATGGAAGCGCTGCTGAGCAATACGACGGAAGAACAGAAAGACCTCAGCATCACCATCCACGACACCAACATTCGCGGTAACGACCTCTCTATGCCCATCAACGACCTGTTGTATATCGAGGTGAAGAAGAACAACGTGTCTGTCTGCTATATGAAAGACGAACGAGTGACATTTACGGAGGTCCATGCCACCCTTTCAGCCGTCATTGAAGAGCTGAAAGAATACAAGAATATCTTACAGTGCCACCGGTCGTTCGTCATCAACGTGAACAACATCACCTCGGCACGGGGCAATTCCAACGGCTACCAGCTCACATTGGGCTCATGCCCGAACAGCATCCCCGTATCACGTTCTTTCGTACCCAAACTAAGGGAGTTTATCGCTTAGTCATTCGTCATTTTTTCTTAGTCATTCACCAACGAACATAGTTTTCCGTCAGTCGTTTTAGCTGTCTGTCACGGGAATTTGGAGCATATAAACACGTGCCGTATCTTTGCGGCATGAAACATCGACTGACACATCTCATCATCTTGTTGTTGGCTGCCTGGAACGTGGCAGCACAGACCACCGTCTCGGGTGTCGTGAGCGATGGCAAAGAGCCTCTCGCAGGCGCCAACGTATTTATAATGGGTACCATTGACGGATGCCTGACCGACTCGCTCGGACAATTCGCCTTCACCACGACGAAGACGGGTGAGGTGACGCTCAAGGTGACCTTCATCGGATTTGACGACTATATGCTGACAGCCGACAGCAGTCAGTTGACGGACCTCCGCATCCGTATGAACGAGCGGGCCACGACCATCAATGAGGTGGTGGTGACGGCCAGCACCTTCCGTTTCGGCAAGAGTGAGAACTTCAAGACGATGGATGCCCTCGACGTGGTGATGGCCGGCAACTCCTGCGGCGACATCGTGGCGGCCCTGCAGACGCTGCCCGGCACACAGACCGTGGGTGAGAGTGGCAAACTGTATGTACGCGGTGGTGAGAGCGACGAATGTCAGACATTCATCAATGGGATGCACGTGCTGGTACCCTATTCTACCGAGACGGAGAACAACGCCGTGAGAGGACGTTTCTCACCTTTTCTCTTCAAAGGCATCAACTTCTCCTTGGGCGGTTACGGCGGTGAATATGGTCAGGCACTCTCTGCCGTATTGCCCATGGAGACGAGCGACATGGCGACGAGCGACAAATATGGTGTCAGCGCATCACTGGTGGACTGGAATGTCGGTGGCACCAAGGCTTTCAAGAGCAGCTCGCTGTCGTTCAATGCCGCACTCACCAGCATGGCACTCTACAACCGGCTGTTCAAGGAACGCAACGTCTACACCCGTCCCTACCGCAAACTGTCGGGCGAGGCTCAATACAAGAAAGAGTTCAATGCCTCGAGCATTCTGAAATCGTATGTCGGCTACGACCTGACGTCCGTGGGACAGGAGATTGACGGAAGGAACCTGTCGCTCAAAGAACATAACATCTATGCGAACGTCACTTACAAAACGACGATAGGGCGTGGATTCTCGCTCTTCACAGGCATCGCCAACTCATCGGTGTTCAACGACATCGACAACGCGAGGGTGACGGGCGACCACTATCGCAATTTCCGCAACGAGGTGCACATGAAGGCGGAGGTGCGCAAGGTATGCTCCAATACCTTGAAAATGTCGGCCGGCATGGAGGATTATATCCGCCACAGCACGTTGAAATATGATGTTTACGACTACTGTCTCGACTATCATATCCTGGCCTCGCACATTGACGCCCAGTGGCGCATCGTCCCGCGTCTGTTTCTCCATCTCTCCGCCAGAGCGGAGATGATGTCGGGCAAATGGCTCATGATGCCCAGGGCCACACTCAGCTATATACCGAACAACCGGCTTCAGTTCTCATTGGTGGCAGGCCGCTACAGTCAGACTGCTGAGGATGACTATCTGGCCCAGAACGAGGAGATGAAACGCCAGGGCACCGCCGACCATGCCATTTTCTCGATACAATACCAGACACCAAGCACGCTCGTGCGGATAGAGCCCTATTGGAAGAAATATCACCGGCTGCCCTTGTTGGAAGACGGACGGTACCAACCCATCGGATATGGTACGAGCCGTGGCGTGGACTTTTTTCTGGAAGACCATTCCATCGTCAAGAACCTCACCACCACCCTCTCCTACTCATTCAATGACTCGGAACGGCTCTACCACGACTATACCTGTCTGCGGACACCCGATTATGCCTCTCGCCACAACCTCAGGATAACAGCCAAATATGGCATTGGCAAGACGATTCTCGGACTGTCGGAGTCGTTTACCAGCGGGCGCCATTTCGACAACGACACCACACCCCCTTACAACAGCGTGGACATGAATGTCACTTTCCTGGTGAGCCCAAAAGTGATCGTCTATACCTCGCTGAACAATATCTTCGGCCGCACCAACATCTTCCGCTACGACACGGCGGGCAGGCCTGTCACGGCTTCGCGCGACCGATTCCTATACATCGGCATATTTATCTCACAAAAAAATAATAAAGCTTATGACATCTCAAATTTTTAAAAACAGTGTTATGGCCATCGCTCTCTTTTTCGTGGCCTCAGTGAACATCCATGCCCAAGAGTCCTCGATGGAGGCGCTCATCGGCCAGTCGCTCGCCAAAAAGCAAGCCACAGCGGAATCTGTGGTCAACTGCGTGGCCGAACTAAAGCGTATCGACGCCATGTTCCCCGACAGTGTTCAACCGAAGTACCAGATAGCATTGACATGTCTGGAGTTCTCGGTGACAAATCCCCGTGCACCACAGACAGAAAGTCTCATGAAAGAAGCGGAACAGGCCATCGAGCAGATGAAAAAACTGAAAGATGCCGATGAGTCCGACATCTACACCCTCCACGGCTTCCTCTATATGACGCTCATCGTGCAGGATCCCGCCATCAACGGACAGCGTTATTACATGGACGTGATGGAAGATTACGAGAAAGCCCTGAGAATCAACCCCGACAACGAGCTGGCCAAACAGCTGCAACAGGCTTTTATGGACGGAATGAGACAGGCGACAGGGGGATGAGTAGAAAGAGTTAAAGAAGTTAAGAAGTTAAGGAGTTAAGCCGTATGCCCAAGGTTCACAAAAACCATTGAAAAATTAAAGAGTTAAGTAGTTATGCCGTATGCCCAGGTTATGGCTTAACTTCTGAGCGAAGCGATAACTACTTAACTCCTTAACTTCTAAAAAATGGAGTAACGCTATTGTCTTTTGAAATAGATAATTTCATTCGTAATTACTAATAGGATGAAAATTAATTAGAGTACTGCTGCAATCCTACGAATATTATCAAGTCGTTTCATGAATGATGTATCTTGTTTGATTCGCTGCATGTTATATGCCGCTTGCATACCTATCCATATATTGGCATCTGTTCCGAGTGCAGCCTCAAGCAATAATGCATATTCCGTGGTGACAGGCCGTTTCCCATTTAATATCTCGTTAAATACCGTATATGACACGCCCATTTGACGAGCCAGTTCCTTCTGGGTTATTCCCCGGGCAATGATTTCATCTTTAATCATCTCTCCTGGATGAATCAATTCCGATGAAGTCATATTATTTGCCATCTTTTCTGCCGCGATGTCTTTAACTTTGACCATAATATTTCCTCCTCGTGTTATTTATAATGATTTGATAATTCCATAATGTTGCAGATGGTTACTATTGGTTCATCTGTCGTTTTTTCTATCGTAAATTCAACACGGTACTGGTCATTTGCTCTCACGGAAAACCGTCCTTCTTTATCCCCATGCAAAGACTCGAAATGAAGTGACTTAAATGGGAATAAATCCTCTATCCGTGCAGCTTGAATCAAATACTTCACAGCTTTTTGATACCCCCGGACAACCTGAGGTTGAAACCAGAGTTTCTTCAGCCCTGTCTGGCCCGAAGTATACAGCCTTTCCAAGTATTCCTCATTAAAAGTAACAACCATACATCAATGTGATTACGGCTACAAAATTACATAAAAAAACAAAATTCGCAAATAATCGAATAATTTTTTCGTTCCAGTTATTTAGTGGATATAGTATATCATAACGGTAATTCTTTACTCAACACAAAAAAGTGGAGGCCACATGACCTCCACTTTTTTATTAAGTTGCTTGTGATAAATCACTCCGTTCTGCGAGGACTAGTCGTTCAACTTCGCCTTGATAAACTCGCGGTTCAGGCGGGCGATGTTGGCGATGGTCTCATTCTTCGGGCAGACGGCCTCGCAGGCGCGGGTGTTCGTGCAGTTGCCGAAGCCCAGCTCATCCATGCGGGCAATCATCGCCTTGGCACGCTTGGCGGCCTCGGGACGACCCTGCGGCAGCAGAGCCAACTGTGAAACCTTCGAGCTCACGAAGAGCATGGCAGAGCCGTTCTTGCAGGCAGCGACGCAAGCACCGCAGCCGATGCAGCTGGCGCAGTCCATGGCCTCGTCAGCATCCTGTTTGGGGATGAGGATGGCATTGGCATCCTGAGCCTGACCTGTGCGGACGGTGGTGTAGCCACCAGCCTGGATGATCTTATCGAAAGCGTTGCGGTCAACCATACAGTCCTTGATGACGGGGAAGCCGGCGGAGCGCCATGGCTCGACGGTGATGACATCGCCGTCGTTGAAGCGGCGCATGTAGAGCTGGCAGGTGGTGGCACCGCGCTCTGTCTTGCCGTGCGGCGTACCGTTGATATAGAGCGAGCACATGCCGCAGATACCTTCGCGGCAGTCGTGGTCGAACACGAAGGGTTCCTTGCCTTCGTTGATCAGTTCCTCATTCAGGATGTCAAGCATCTCGAGGAAAGAAGTGTCATCAGGGATGTCCTTCATCTCATGGGTATCGAAGTGTCCCGCATCTTTCGGACCGTTCTGACGCCAAAATTTGATGGTGAATGAAATGTTTTTAGCCATAATTATTTGGTCGTTTGGTGGATTGGTCGTTTGGTCATTTGGGGAAGTTACCTTGGGGTTGGTGGGTTGGTTGTTTGGGGAAGTTACCTTGGGGTTGGTTGTTTCAGTGAACGATTCATCAACCTATTTCCCATCTAATGGAGTCAGCCTTGACTTTACTGAACTAATCAGAGCATTTAACTGTTTCCATACTGATGTAACCCTTTCAGACATTTCTTCGTATAAATCCTGACTTATATATCCTAAATTCAGACACAACATTAACTGAGTCTCAATCTCAGACATTGAGCCAGAAGAAATCCGCAGAAAATGTAGTTTCTCTCTGTCTGTGCCTCTTGCATAGCCTTCAGCGATATTGGAGGGAACAGAAACTGCTGCACGTCGAATCTGCGATACCAATCCAAAGAGTTCGTCTTTTGGAAAGGTCTTGGTCATCATATATATAGATGTAACCATCTCTATGCTCTGTTGCCATACTCGCAGATTCTTGTGGGTTTCCATAACTAATACCCCTAAACGACTAAACGACCAATTTCCTAATCTACTAAATTAATTCTTATAATTTCGTGTTTGTACTTTGATAGCTTCATACTCCAGCGGCTCCTTGATGAGCTCGGGCTCGTTGCCCTTGCCTTGGTACTCCCAGCAGCCTACGTAGAAGTAGTTCTCGTCGTCGCGCTTGGCCTCGCCTTCCTCGGTCTGGTACTCCTCGCGGAAGTGACCGCCGCAGGACTCGTTACGGCTCAAAGCGTCGAAAGCGACGAGCTGACCCATGGTGAAGAAGTCGCGCAGGTGGATGGCCTTGTCGAGCTCGATGTTCAGACCTTCCTTCGTGCCGGGCACGAACAGGTTGGTGTCGAACTCTTTCTCCAACTCGTGCATCTTCTTCAGACCGGTCTTCAGACCTTCAGCGGTGCGGCCCATACCTACGTACTCCCACATGATGTGACCCAGCTCCTTGTGGATGGAGTCGACGGAACGTTTGCCCTTGATGTTGAGCAGACGGGTGAGTTCGGCATCCACAGCTTTCTCAGCCTCGTCGAATTCGGGCAGATCGGTGCTGACCTTCGGCCATACCGCCTGGTCGGCGAGGTAGTTCTGGATGGTGTAAGGCAGCACGAAGTATCCGTCGGCCAGACCTTGCATCAGCGCGGAAGCACCGAGGCGGTTGGCACCGTGGTCGGAGAAGTTGCACTCACCGATGGCGAACAGGCCGGGGATGGAAGTCTGCAGCTCATAGTCTACCCAGATACCACCCATGGTATAGTGGATGGCGGGATAGATCATCATCGGCTTGTAATAGGTCACGCCGTTGATCTCGTTGGCCACGTCGCCGGGGAACACGTCGGTAATCTCCTCGTACATTTCGAAGAGGTTACCATAGCGCTGCATGATGACATCAAGACCCAGACGGTTGATGGACTCGGAGAAGTCGAGGAACACGGCCAGACCGGTATTGTTCACACCGAAGCCTTTGTCGCAACGCTCTTTGGCGGCACGTGAAGCCACGTCGCGCGGAACGAGGTTACCGAAGGCGGGATAGCGACGCTCCAGATAGTAGTCGCGGTCTTCCTCGGGAATTTCCCAACCCTGTTTGGTGCCATTCTGCAAAGCTTTGGCGTCCTCAATCTTCTTGGGCACCCAGATACGACCGTCGTTACGCAGTGACTCCGACATCAGCGTCAGCTTCGACTGCTTGTCGCCGTGTACCGGGATACATGTCGGGTGAATCTGTACGTAGGAGGGGTTGGCGAAATAAGCACCCTTGCGATAGCACTGAACGGCAGCGGTGCAGTTGCAACCCATGGCGTTGGTGGAGAGGAAATAGGTGTTACCATATCCACCGGTGGCGATGACCACGGCATTGGCGGAGAAACGCTCCAGCTCGCCGGTGACGAGGTTCTTGGCGATGATACCACGGGCACGGCCGTCGACAATCACCACATCCTCCATCTCGTAACGGGTGTAGAGTTTCACCTTGCCGGCTTCCACCTGGCAGCTCAAGGAGCTGTAGGCACCGAGCAGCAGCTGCTGACCCGTCTGGCCCTTGGCATAGAACGTACGACTCACCTGGGCACCACCGAACGAACGGTTGGCCAACATGCCGCCATACTCGCGGGCGAAGGGTACACCCTGTGCCACACACTGGTCGATGATGTTGTTCGACACCTCTGCCAGACGATAGACATTGGCCTCGCGGGCACGGTAGTCACCACCCTTCACGGTGTCGTAGAACAGACGATAGACGGAGTCACCATCGTTCTGATAGCACTTGGCGGCGTTGATACCACCCTGTGCGGCGATGGAGTGAGCACGACGGGGAGAGTCCTGAATGCACAGGTTGATGACATTGAAGCCCATCTCACCCAGCGAAGCGGCGGCCGAGGCGCCAGCCAGACCCGTACCGACGACGATAACGTCGAGTTTCAGCTTGTTCTTCGGGTTGACCAGTCGCTGATGAGCCTTATATTCCTTCCATTTCTCAGGCACTGGACCTGCGGGAATCTTAGAATCAATTACTTTTGCCATGTTTTTCAAATATTATGGAATTGAAAAATAAAATTGAATTAAAAGGTTAGCGTTCGGCCTGAGCCTTGGGGCAGTCAGCTTTTTCCTTACAGCAGTCAGCCTTGGCCTTGTCGCAACCGGCATGGGCCTTGTCACAATCACCATGGGCCTTGTCACAGGGAGCCTGCATCATACATTCGGTCTGAGCCTTGCATTTAGCGGCCTTGCAGAGGCTGGGGGTGCATTTGAAAGCGAAAGCGAGCACCACCACGATGAAACCAGCAACGAGCAATGTCACGAAGATATTCCCGATGGTCTTCCAGCGTTTGAACCAAACCTTACCATTCCATCCGAGGGTCTGCATAGCACTCCAGAAGCCGTGAGTGAGGTGGAACCAGAGGGCGACGAGCCAAATGACATACAGCACCACATAGACAGGGTTGCCGAAAGTGGTGACAATCTTTCCAAAACCGTCAGCGGGAGCGGGGTCGTTGTGCAGACAGGGAAACAACTCGGCAAACATCATGTTGTACCAGAAGTTCCACAGGTGGAGCAACAGACCCAGCACGATGATGAGACCCAGCACAAGCATGTTTTTGGAAGCCCATTCCACCTTGCCGGCATTCACCGTCGTCGACACCTCATAGCGGTTGTCGCCACGGGCGCGCCTGTTCTGTGCGGTGAGGATGAAGGCGTAGACAATGTGGATGACAGCCAAAGCCGCCAAGGCCAGTGTCGCCGCCACAGCATACCAGTTGGCACCGAGCAGTTCGCAGATCGTATTATAAGCATGACCTGAGAACAGCGCAACGATGTTCATGCAACAGTGGAACGTCAAAAACAAGATCAGCGCAATGCCAGTGACTGACATCACTACTTTTCTACCAATTGATGAATTAATTAACCACATAAAAGTTTGATATTTAAAAAATTATAAATTATTGACGAAAGCGTTTCTATGAGTAATAGACTTGGATTAACAGACAAAAAAGCCCTCCATACCACTATTTAGGTATCGGAAAGACCCATAACGTCTGCAAAAATACTATAATTTAATGATATTTCAAAGTATTTAGCAAAAAAAGAGTAACTTTGCACCGAAGAAAAACAAACACCACGGATGAACCCTTCCTATGATGTGATCGTCATCGGCGCTGGACACGCCGGATGCGAGGCGGCCTGCGCGGCAGCCCGTATAGGTGCGCACACCCTGCTCATCACCATGGACATGAACAAAATCGCGCAGATGTCTTGCAACCCCGCTGTGGGAGGCATCGCCAAAGGACAGATTGTGCGTGAGATAGATGCCATGGGGGGACAAATGGGTCTGGTGACCGACGCCACGGCCATACAGTTCCGCATGCTCAACATGTCGAAGGGACCGGCGGTGTGGAGTCCCAGGGCCCAATGCGACCGTGGGAAGTTCATCTGGAAATGGAGGGAGACGCTTGACCATACACCGAACCTCGACATCTGGCAGGACCAGGTGGAAGAGCTGTTGGTGGAGGACTGCGAGGCCACGGGTGTGAAAACCATCTGGGGCGCCACGTTCCACGCCAAGAGCATCGTGCTCACGGCAGGCACGTTCCTCAACGGACTGATGCACATCGGACCGCGCCAGGTGGAAGGTGGGCGCATCGCCGAGCCGGCGGCACATCACCTCACCGAGAGCATCACACGCCATGGCATACGCAGCGACAGGATGAAGACGGGCACACCGGTGAGAATCGACCGCCGCACGGTGCATTTCGAAGATATGGAGAGACAGGACGGCGAGGACTCGTTCCACCAGTTCAGTTTCCTCAACAAACACCGCCAGTTGCCACAGTTGCCGTGCTGGATATGCTACACCAACCCCGAGGTGCACACCACCCTGATGGCGGGCATTGGACAGTCGCCACTCTACAACGGACAGATACAAAGCATCGGTCCGCGCTACTGTCCATCGATAGAAACCAAGCTGGTGACTTTCCCCGAAAGGGAACAGCACCTACTTTTCCTCGAACCGGAAGGAGAGAACACCAACGAGATGTATCTCAACGGCTTCTCGTCGAGTATGCCCATGGACGTGCAGATAGAGGCGCTACGGCATATCCCCGCCCTGCGCGACGTGAAGGTGTACCGGCCAGGCTACGCCATCGAATACGATTTCTTCGACCCCACACAGCTGCACCACTCGCTGGAGTCGAAGGTCATCGGCGGCCTGTTCCTCGCTGGACAGGTCAACGGCACCACGGGGTATGAAGAGGCTGCGGGCCAAGGACTGGTGGCTGGCACCAATGCGGCCATCCACTGCGGCGGTGGCACACCGCTCGTGCTCGGTCGCGACGAGAGCTACATCGGCGTGCTCATCGATGACCTGGTGACGAAGGGCGTCGACGAGCCTTACCGCATGTTCACCTCACGCGCCGAATACCGCGTGCTGCTACGGCAGGACGACGCCGACGAACGACTGACGGAGAAAGCTCATGCCATAGGTCTGGCGGACACCGTGCGACTGAACTGGTGGCTGGAGAAGAAAGAAGCCATCCATCGCATCATCGACTATTGCGAACACACACACGTGAAGGCGCCACAGGTGAACGCCATGCTCGAACGTCTGGACACCACCCCACTCCACGGTGGCTGTCCGCTTATCGACATCCTCTGTCGACCCCAGGTGACCATCGCCGACGCCGCCGAACAACTGCCCGAATTGAAAGCACTGCTCGACGCACCCGAAAACCGACGCGAGGAGATTGCCGAGGGGGCGGAGATAAGACTCAAATACAAGGGCTATATCGACCGCGAACGGATGATGGCGGAAAAAATGCGACGACTGGAAAACATCAAGATACGAGGCCATTTCGACTACGACAACCTCAACGCCATCTCCACCGAGGCGCGACAGAAGCTCAAACGCATCGACCCCGAAACACTCGCACAGGCCAGTCGCATACCCGGCGTGTCGCCAAGCGACATCAATGCCATGCTGGTGCTGATGGGAAGGTAAAAATACCCAAACACCCACCCCGGCCCTCCCAAAGGGAGGGAGAAATAAAGGGGGGAAACCCACCCCGGCCCTCCCCAAGGGAGGGAGAAATAAAAAGGTGGAATACCCACCCCAGCCCTCCCTAGGGAGGGAGTTAAAAAAGGGGGAGGAAGGAAGATGGAGGAGGGTGAATGAGGAGAAAACGGTGCTGAAAAATCTTTACAAAACCTTACACGACAACCCTTAAACCATTTTAATCTTTTCACTTTTTAATCTTTTAATTTTACCCATTGTTTCACGTGGAACAATCCATTAAAACGAACATTATATGAACAACAAAATTCTATTGGACAACCTTCGCTGCATCCCCGACTTCCCGGAGAAGGGCATCAATTTCCGCGACGTGACCACCCTCTTCAAGAACGCCGAGTGCCTGCGCGTGATGGAGGACGAACTGTATGAAATTTACAAAGACAAAGGAATCACCAAGATCGTGGGCATCGAGAGCCGCGGCTTCGTGATGGCCTCCGCCTTGGCGGTGAAACTGGGTGCCGGCGTGGTGCTCTGCCGCAAGCCGGGCAAACTGCCCGCAGAGACGGTGCAGGAGAGCTACACCAAGGAATACGGCACAGACACCATCGAGATACACAAGGACGCCATCACCCAGGACGACGTCATCCTGCTCCACGACGACCTGCTGGCCACTGGTGGCACGATGAAAGCAGCCTACGACCTGGTGAAGAAATTCAACCCCAAAAAGATCTACATGAACTTCATCATCGAGCTGGTGAACGAGGGGCTGAACGGCCGCGAAGCATTCGACAAAGATACGGAAATCACCGCGCTGCTGGAGGTGTAATACCAGACACCCACCCCGGCCCTCCCCAAGGGAGGGAGCGTTAAGGGGTGAGGGGTGAGGGGTGAGAGATATGCCAAGAGCAGGGGCAAGGGGCAAGAGAATGGCCTGGAGTAGAATTAGGCGCTTCTGGGATTTTCTAGGGCTCCCTAGGTGCTCCTAAGTTTTCCTAGGGCTTCCTAAGTGCTTCTAGGTATTCCTAAGCTTTCCTATGTGTTTCTAGGCACTCTTAAAAGAAAAAGTTTCACGTGAAACAACCGTCTTGTTCATGACCAAGGAAGAAAACGAGAAAAGGCTCCAAAAGCTGAAAGACATCGTGCTGAACATGCCCGAGAAGCCGGGCAGCTATCAGTTCTACGATGCCGATGGAACCATCATCTACGTGGGGAAAGCCAAGAGTCTCAAGCGCAGGGTTTCCTCCTATTTCCACAAAGAGGTGGACAGGTTCAAGACGAAGGTGCTCGTTTCCAAGATACACGACATCACCTACACGGTGGTGAAGACGGAAGAAGACGCGTTGTTGCTGGAAAACAGTCTCATCAAGAAATACAACCCACGCTACAATGTCCTTCTTAAGGACGGAAAGACCTACCCCAGCATCTGCGTGACGAAAGAAGAGTTCCCCAGGGTTTTCAAGACGAGAGTCATCAACAAAAAAGGGGGCCAATATTTCGGTCCGTACAGCAACGTGGCGAGCATGTACGCGGTGCTCGAACTCATCCATAAAGTGTACAAGCCACGTACCTGTCGACTGCCGCTCACCGAAGAAGGCATCCGCAGGGGGGCGTTCAGGACCTGTCTGGAATACCACCTCCACAACTGCTACGGACCATGTGTGGGCAAGCAGACGAAGGAGTCCTATCTAGACAGCATAGAACAAGCGAAAGAAATCCTCAAAGGCAACACACGCGAGATTTCCGACCTTCTCTACGAACGCATGCAGGAGAAGGCTGAAAGACTGGAATTTGAAGAGGCGGAAATCCTCAAACAGCAATACCTGTTGGTGCGCAACTATTGCGCGAAGAGCGAGGTGGTGAGCCACACCGTCAACAACATCGACGTTTTCTCCATCGTCAACGACGACGTGGACAAGATGGCGTTCATCAACTACATGCATGTGGCCAACGGCAGCATCAACCAAGCGTTCACTTTCGAATACAAACGCAAGATCAACGAGACCGACGAGGAATTGCTCACCATGGCCATTCCCCAGATACGCGAACGATTCGGCTCAGAGGCAAAAGAAATCGTGGTGCCATTTGAGCTGGAATGGAACATGGGCGACATCACCTTCACCATCCCTCAACGAGGCGAGAAACGACACCTGCTGGAGTTGTCGACGATGAACGGCAAACAGTACAAAGTGGACCGCCTGAAACGCTCGGAAAAACTGAATCCGGAGCAGAAAACCACCCGTCTGATGAAAGAGTTGCAACAGGTGTTGGGCATGAAAAAGATGCCTTACCAGATTGAATGTTTTGACAACAGCAATATCAGCGGCGCGGACGCCGTAGCAGGATGTGTGGTGTTCAAGGGGATGAAACCGAGCAAAAAAGACTACCGTAAATATATCATCAAGACGGTGGTGGGACCTGACGACTACGCATCGATGCAGGAAGTGGTGCGGCGACGCTACTCACGGATGATGGAAGAGGGCACTCCCCTACCCGACCTCCTCATCACCGACGGAGGAAAAGGACAGATGGAGGTGGTACGGCAGGTGGTGGAAGACGAGTTACACCTTGACATCGCCATCGCCGGCCTGGCCAAGGACGACAAACACCGCACCAATGAACTGTTGTACGGCTTCCCACCCGTAGTCGTGGGGATGAAGACCAACTCCGAACTCTTCCATGCCCTCACACGTATCCAAGACGAGGTGCACCGCTATGCCATCACCTTCCACCGCGACAAGAGGAGCAAACATGCCGTACAGTCGGAACTGGACAATATCAAAGGCATCGGACCGAAGACAAAAGAGGCACTGCTCACACATTTCAAGACCGTGAAAAGGATTCGCGAGGCGGATATTGAAGAGGTGAAGGCTGTCATAGGAGCCAAAAAGGGGGAGTTGCTTTGGCAACAACTGCACGGAGAATAGATGTCCGAATAGGACCACGATTGAAAGAAAAAAACCGGAAAAACATCATATACTCGAAAACTTTTTGTATTTTTGTGGCATGAGAGTAGTCATACAACGAGTGAGAAACGCCAAGGTACACATCACTGACGTCCCCACGGCAGAGATAGGCCAAGGGCTGCTGGTGTTGCTTGGCGTAGGGACCGACGATGGCAAGGAAGATGTGGACTGGTTGGTAAAGAAAATAGCCGCCTTACGCATTTTTGACGATGACGAAGGGGTGATGAACCGCTCTGTGATGGACATAGAAGGCGATATCATGGTGGTGAGTCAGTTCACGCTCATGGCATCGACGAAAAAAGGCAACCGGCCATCATGGATCCATGCCGCTCCGCATAGTCTGGCCATTCCGATGTATGAGCTGTTCTGCCAGGAGATGGGCAAAGCCCTCGGCAAACCTGTGGCAACGGGACAGTTTGGCGCCAATATGCAGGTGGAACTGACCAATGACGGTCCCGTAACCATCATCATAGACTCGAAAAACAAGACATAATGAAACAGATAAGCATCCTGAAAGCACAACAGATGGTGGACGAATGGATCAAAACCTATGGTGTGCGTTATTTCTCCGAACTCACCAACATGGCCTGTCTCACGGAAGAGGTGGGCGAATTGGCGCGTGTGATGGCCCGCAAATATGGTGACCAAAGCTTCAAGGCCAATGAGAAAGAAGACCTTGGCGAAGAGATGGCCGACATCCTGTGGGTGCTCCTATGCCTGGCGAACCAGACGGGCATCAACCTCACCGAAGAGTTTCTCAAGACACTGGAGAAAAAAACCAATCGTGACAGTCTGCGCCATATCGCCAACCCAAAACTGATGGCGTAGGGGGAACCTCCCCCTTTCCCCCTCCCAAGGAGGGGGGAACCAAAGGCAAAATAATGGCTGGTTTTTACTAGGTTTTACTAGGGATTTCTAGGCATTTCTAGGTTATCTTAGGTTCACCGAAAAATAACATAACAAAAAACTCATAAACTAAAAACCCAATAATCATGAACAAATACGAAGAAGCGCTTAGCAAGTATGTCACCGACATCGATGATGCCAAGGTGAAAGAAGAAGTGAAAAGAATCATTGCCGAGAAAGTACCCGAAAACGATAATCTCGCGATAAAACGATTCCTCATGGGCAGTATTGAACTGACCACACTGAAGACCACCGACTCCGAAGAAAGTGTCATGGCATTCACAGAGAAAGTGAACGCTTTCGACGAGCAGTACCCCACCCTACCCCATGTGGCCACCATCTGCGTATATCCCTGTTTCGCCAGTATCGTCAGTCAGACACTGGAGGTGGAAGGAGTGGAAGTGGCCTGCGTTTCTGGCTCTTTCCCCTCGTCACAGGCACTCATTGAGGTGAAGGTGGCGGAAACAGCGCTGGCCATCAAGGACGGTGCCACGGAGATAGACATCGTGATGCCCGTAGGAAAATTCCTCAGCGGTGACTATGAGGGTGTCTGTGATGACATCAACGAGATGAAAGCGGCGTGCGGTGAGCACGATATGAAGGTGATTCTTGAGACGGGATGCCTGAAAACGGCTTCCAACATTAAGAAAGCGTCCATACTGGCGATGTACGCGGGTGCTGACTTCATCAAGACCTCCACGGGCAAGCTTGAACCGGCTGCCACTCCCGAAGCGGCATACGTAATGTGCCAGGCCATCAAGGAATACTACGAAGAAACGGGCATACAGATAGGTTTTAAGCCCGCTGGCGGCCTTAACTCGGTGATGGACGCACTGATATACTACACTATCGTTAAAGAGGTCCTGGGAGAAAAATGGCTTACCAACAAATGGTTCCGCTTGGGAACAAGCCGATTGGCCAATCTCCTGCTAAGCGAAGTAGTTGGTGAAGAAACGAAATTCTTCTAAACACTGATGGTGTAAAGTATGGGGTTTGGTGTTCTATATGATGCTATAGAATACCAAACCCCAAATTATATTGCAAGATGAAGGCTAAACGCCAAACAACCTTCAATGAAACACATTAAAATTTTCTCTCGGAAATAAAATCCAGATAGGCATGCAAGGAAGTGGAGATTGCTTTTTCTTTTACAAATTGTTCAATAAAAGCCTCTCCTTCTTCATGCCATTCGTTCATTTTTTGAATGGCGTAGTCAATGCCTCCATTCTCCTTGGAAAAAGCCACCAGACGGAGGATTTCCTCCTCGGTTGCGCTACGATGTTTCACGTGTTTCGCTATTTCCAACATCTCCTTGTCCGTTGTAGCGTTCAGGGCGTACAAAGCGGGCAGGGTGAGTTTGCCTTCCGTCATGTCGTTTCCGGTAGGTTTGCCGATCTCCTTGGAATCATAATAATCAAAGATGTCATCGCGCACCTGGAAAATCATACCCACAATGGTACCGAAGCGGGTGGCGGCAAGCACCGTTTCTTCATCGGCACCAGCACTGATGGCACCAATTTTCGCGCACGTGGAGAAGAGAGAAGCGGTCTTTTGTTCGATAATATCATAATAGATGTTCTCGTCCAAGCCATCGTGCGAGAAATTGTTCAACTGCAACAGTTCTCCACTCGACAATGTCTGTCCCAATTCAGCCAGACTTTGGATGATCAGCTGCTGTTCTGTGAACGACACATGTAGAAGGGCTGTGGAAAGGATATAGTCGCCAACAAGTACGGACACTTTGTTGTTGAAACTGGCATTCAGGGATGGCTGCCCACGGCGTTCACTGCTCTCATCCACCACATCATCGTGTATCAAACTGGCGGTATGCAACAGTTCAAGACCCAAGGCGGCATGCTGTGTCACCATACTCACTTCACCGAAATTTTTAGCCATCAGGAAAGTAAGGATGGGGCGCATACGCTTTCCACCACGCTGCTTGATATGGTCGAGAGCCTGTGACAGCAGACCGTCACCATGCGACAGCGACGAGGAAAAGAGTTGTTCGAACCGTTTCAGGTCATCACGAATAGGAGTGCCAATAAGAGATAGATAATCCATAGCCCTAGAAATTTGTGACAAAATTAGTCATTTTAAATTGATTAATCACAAAAAAATGTGTAATTTTACGCGGAAAATATCAATCACATGGACAAACTGTTTCTCATCGATGCCTATGCCCTCATCTACAGGGCCTATTTCGCTTTCATCAAAAACCCGCGAATCAACTCCAAAGGCTTCAACACGTCGCCCATCATGGGTTTCTGCAACACCTTGCATGAAGTGTTGGAGAAGGAAAATCCCACGTTTATAGCGGTGGCTTTCGACCCCCACGGACCCACTTTTCGCCATGAAATCTACGAACCATATAAGGCACAGAGAGAAAAAACGCCCGAAGACATCATAGCTGCCGTACCGATTATCATGGATATCCTCAAAGCCATGAACATTGAAATATTCATCATGCCTGGTTTTGAGGCGGACGATGTGATAGGCACATTGGCAAAACAAGCGGCACAGATGAACGTCGACACTTTCATGCTCACGCCCGACAAGGATTATGGACAATTGGTTGGCGACCATATTTATATGTACAAGCCACGTTTTGGCAGCGGTTACGATGTGATGGGAGTGAAAGAAGTGACGGAAAAATACGGCATCGACAGTCCCGAACAGGTCATCGACCTATTGGCGTTGATGGGCGACTCCGCCGACAATTTCCCTGGCTGTCCAGGGGTGGGGGAGAAAACAGCCGTGAAACTCATCAACCAATTCGGGTCAATTGAACAACTCATCAGTCGAACCGATGAACTCAAGGGGGCGTTAAAGCAAAAAGTGGAAGAACATATCGATGACATCAAAATATCAAAATTCCTCGCCACCATCAAAACCGACGTTCCCGTCGTCCTCGATTTGGAAAAAATAAAAGTCAAGGAACCCGACAACCAAAAATTAAAAGCCATCTTCACCGAACTCGAATTCAAGACCCTTGCCGACAAATTTCTCAAAAGAAGTGAAAAAACAGCGAAAAAAGGTCCCGTTGAACTCGATTTGTTTGCGGAATTTACGGGTGAGGGTGCGAGAAGTTCAGAAAATTCCAGTTTTGAGACGGTAAAAACGGTGGCTCACAAATATCATCTTGTTGAGAATCAAGAAGATATCAAGAAACTTTGTGATTTTTTATTGACAAATGGTTTTTTAAGTCTAGACACGGAAACCACATCCACCAATGCCATCGACGCGGAATTGGTAGGATTGAGCTTCTCAGTGAAGGAACATGAGGCATATTACGTGCCCATCCCCGAAAATTTCGACGAAGCGAAAAAAATTGTCCAAATTTTCAAACCCCTTTACGAAAATCCGAAAATCGTGAAGGTGGGACAAAATATCAAATACGACTACATGGTGCTCCGACGTTACGGCGTCGAGTTACAAGGTCAGTTGTTCGACACCATGGTGGCCCATTACCTCATCCAACCCGAGTTACGCCACAATATGGATTACATGGCGGAGACGTTCCTCCATTACCAGACCATCCATATCGACGAACTCATCGGACCGAAAGGGAAAACCCAGAAGTCGATGCGCGAACTGACACCGGCAGAGATTTATGAATATGCCTCCGAGGACGCCGACATCACGCTGCAACTGAAAAACGTGTTGGAGCCCAAACTGAGAGAGGGTGGGGTAGAGCAACTCTTCCATGATGTGGAGATGCCCCTCGTCAAGGTCCTTGCCGAGATGGAGCTGACAGGAGTGCGCATCGACACGCTGTCGCTCGAAGAGACATCACGGCAGCTCACCGCCCGCATGAACGAATTGGAGACACGTATCTACGAGTTGGCGGGTGAACAGTTCAACATCGCGTCGCCCAAACAGGTGGGAGACATCCTCTTCGCCAAGATGCAGATTGTGGAGAAACCGAAGAAGACGAAGACGGGACAGTTCGTCACCAGTGAGGACGTGCTCCAGGCCCTCAAGGGCAAACATGAGATCGTTGCCGACATCCTCGCCCACCGGGGACTGAAAAAACTCCTCGGCACCTATGTCGATGCGCTGCCCAAACTCATCAACCCACGCACAGGACATATCCACACGTCGTTCAACCAGACGGTGACGGCCACGGGACGCCTCTCCTCCAGCGACCCCAACCTGCAGAATATCCCTGTGCGCGGCGAAGATGGCAAGGAGATACGCAAGGCGTTCGTCCCAGAGGAAGGCTGTCTCTTCTTCTCCGCCGACTACAGTCAGATTGAGCTGCGCGTGATGGCGCACCTGAGTCAGGACGAACGGATGATTGAGGCGTTCCGTGAAGGGTACGACATCCATGCGGCCACGGCGGCACGTATCTACCACGAGACGATGGAGTCGGTGACACGTGACCAGCGCACCAAGGCCAAACGCGCCAATTTCGGCATCATCTATGGCATCACCGTCTTCGGACTGGCCGAGCGGCTGGGCATAGAACGGGCAGAGGCACGACAGCTCATGGACGGCTATTTCGAGATGTTCCCGCAGGTGCGCGAATATATGGAACAAGCCAAGGAGCAGGCACGTGAGAAAGGATATGTGGAGACCTTCTTCCACCGCCGCCGGTTCCTGCCCGACATTCACTCCGCCAATGCCACCGTCAGGGGCTTTGCCGAGCGAAATGCCATCAACGCCCCCATCCAGGGCAGTGCCGCCGACATCATCAAGGTGGCCATGGTACATATCTTCAACCGCTTCCGCGCCGAAGGTATCCGTTCGAAGATGATCCTGCAGGTACACGACGAATTGAACTTCTCCGTGCTGCCCGAAGAGAAGGATAGGGTAGAGCAGATTGTCATCGAGGAGATGCAGAACGCCTATCCCCTCTGCGTGCCCCTCATCGCCGACGCAGGGTGGGGGAACAACTGGCTCGAAGCCCACTAAAAGGATTTTTGAAAAATCTTTACAAATATACGAATTCAAAACTACTTCCATTTAGAAAAACAATCGCTCTATGATGACTAAGAATCTTTCTTTTTCTGCATTCATGAGTCTCCTGCTCATGATGCTATTGTCGTGCAATGGCCAGAAATGGTCGGAGAAGCAGATAGACAATTTCATGCTCGTTGAACAAGGTGATGGTGCCACGTTGGGTTACTCGCCCACCTCGGGTGTCAAACTGCTGACCGTCGATGGCTATGCCTTCAAGGACCTGAACCATAACGACTCACTGGATAAATATGAGGACTGGCGCCTCAGTGGAGAGGAGCGTGCCGCCGACCTGGCCTCAAAACTCTCCATAGAGGAGATTGCCGGACTGATGCTCTATAGCAGTCATCAGTCGGTGCCCATGGTGGAGCGGATGGGCTTCGGCGCCTCCACCTACAACAACCAATCGTTTGAGGAGAGCGGTGCCAAGGCTTCCGACCTGTCGGACGACCAGAAGAAATTCCTTCGCGACGACCACCTGCGTGCCGTTCTGGTGACCGGTGTGGAGAGTCCAGCCATCGCCGCCGAATGGAACAACAAGATGCAGGCGTTCGTCGAAGGGCTCGACCATGGCGTTCCCGTCAACACCAGCTCCGACCCCCGCCATGAGGCGAAGGCAACCACCGAGTTCAACGCCGGTGCGGGAGGACAAATCTCGCAGTGGCCCACCTCGCTCGGTCTGGCTGCCACTTTCGATCCACAACTGGTACATCGTTTCGGAGAGATTGCCTCCGAGGAATACCGTGCGTTGGGCATCGCCACCGCCCTGTCGCCACAGGTGGACATCGCCACTGAGCCGCGCTGGTTCCGCTTCAACGGCACCTTCGGCGAAGACCCGCAGCTGTCCACCGATATGGCCCGCGCCTATTGCGATGCTTTCCAGACCACACCTGAGGAAAAAGGGTGGGGGACAAAGAGCGTCAATGCCATGGTCAAGCACTGGTATGGATATGGCGCACAGGAGGGAGGACGCGATTCCCACTTCGCCTCGGGTAAATATGCCGTCTATCCCGGCAACAAGAGGACGTTGCACAAACAATCTTTTGTGGAAGGAGCGTTCAAGTTGGAAGGTGGCACCAAGATGGCCTCTGCCGTGATGCCCATCTACAGCATCCTGTGGAACCAAGACCCCTCGGGCGAGAATGTGGGCGGTGGATTCAGCAAATGGATGATAGAGCAGCAGCTCAGGACTGAGGCGAAGTTCGAAGGTGTGGTATGTACCGACTGGGGTATCACGCAGGACATGAAGGTGCTCGACAGTCCGCGAGGTGGCAAACCGTGGGGTGTGGAACCGCTGACGGAGGCAGAGCGCCACTATAAGATTTTACAGGCGGGAGTGGACCAATTTGGTGGTAACAACGAGATTGGTCCGGTGTTGGAAGCTTACCAGATGTGGAGCAAGGACTTTGGCGAGGCCAGTGCCCGAGAGCGTTTTGAGCTGTCTACCCGTCGGTTGTTGCTCAACGTGTTCCGTGTGGGACTGTTTGAGAACCCCTATCTTGACCCTGCCGCATCGCAGAAGATAGTTGGCAACGCCGAGTTTATGAAAGAAGGCTATGAGGCCCAGCTGAAATCGGTGGTGATGCTGAAGAACCACGCCAACCAGGTGCTGCCGCTGAAAGACAGGAAGAAAGTTTATGTGCCCAAGCGTCACTTCCCCGCCATTCCCGGTATGTGGGGCGGCATCTCCGAGGAGAAGACCGAGGAGCCGATAGACCTGTCGTTGGTAAAGAAATATTTCGATGTGGTGGAACAGCCCGACCAGGCCGATTTCGCCCTCTGTCTGATTGAGGAGCCCAGCACCAGTGTGGGCTACAGTGCCGACGACGTGAAGAAAGGAGGCAACGGCTATGTACCCGTCAGTCTGCAGTATGACGACTATACGGCCGCTGATGCCCGTCCAGTGAGCATTGCCGGTGGCGACCCCATGGAGAAAACCACAAACCGTAGTTTCCGTGGTAAGACCGTGAAGACCTACAACCGCGACGATATGGTGATGGTGATGGAAACGAAGAAAGCGATGGGCGACAAGCCTGTTGTGGTCGTTGTGGAGACAGGCAGGCCCATCGTCCTTGCTGAGATAGAGCCATCCGCCGATGCCATCCTCATCTCCTTCAACGTACAACACCAGGCGTTGCTCGACATCATCAGCGGCAAGACGGAGCCTTCTGCCCTGTTGCCCATGCAGATGCCTGCCGACATGAAGGCGGTGGAGGAGCAGCTGGAAGATGTGCCTCGCGACATGCGTTGCTACCAGGATGCTGACGGTCATACCTACGACTTCGCTTTCGGACTGAATTGGAGCGGTGTCATCAGTGATGAGCGTGTGAAGAAATACAAATAATCCCGGTAGTCTTTCAAATATCAAGAAAGTTTGGTAATTTTGCAGCATCATTAACAACCGATAGAAAGAAATGGCATTAAAATGTGGTATCGTAGGATTGCCCAACGTGGGTAAATCGACATTGTTCAACTGTCTGTCGAGTGCCAAGGCACAGGCAGCCAACTTCCCCTTCTGCACCATCGAACCCAATGTGGGCGTCATCACCGTGCCCGACGAGAGGCTTACCAAATTAGCCGAATTGGTACACCCGGGACGTATCGTTCCCGCCACGTGCGAGATCGTAGATATCGCCGGTCTGGTGAAAGGGGCCTCGAAGGGTGAGGGCCTGGGCAACAAGTTCCTCGGCAACATTCGTGAGACGGATGCCATCATCCATGTGTTGCGCTGCTTCGACGACGACAATATCACCCATGTTGACGGTACCATCGACCCCATACGCGACAAGGAGATTATCGACACCGAGCTGCAGCTGAAAGACCTGGAGACCGTGGAGGCACGGCTTAACAAACAACTCAAGCCCGCCGCGGCAGGCAACAAAGAGGCGAAGCTCGAAGTGGGCGTGCTGAATGCCTATAAGGAAGCGCTCGAACAAGGCAAGAACGCCCGCACCGTGACCTTCGACTCCAAGGAGGAGCAACAAGTGGCCCACGACCTGTTCTTGCTCACCGCCAAGCCCGTGCTCTACGTGTGCAATGTCGATGAGAGCGCTGCCAAGGAAGGCAACGACTATTCCCGACGCGTGGAGCAGGTGGCCAAGGACGAGGGCGCGGAGATACTGGTCATCGCCGCCAAGACGGAGGAAGACATCGCCTCGTTTGAGAGCTATGAAGACAAGCAACTGTTCCTCGATGAGCTGGGACTGGAGGAGAGTGGTGTCAACCGCCTCATCAAAAAGGCCTATTCGCTGCTTAACCTCGAGACGTTCATCACCGCCGGACCCATGGAGGTGAAGGCGTGGACCTACCGCAAGGGCTGGAAAGCACCGCAATGCGCGGGTGTCATACATACCGACTTCGAAAAGGGTTTCATCCGTGCTGAGGTCATCAAATACGATGACTATATCCACTATGGCAGCGAGGCTGCCGTGCGTGAAGCTGGCAAGATGGGCATCGAAGGCAAGGACTATGTGGTGCAGGATGGCGACATCATGCACTTCCGGTTTAATGTGTAAACCCACCCCGGCCCTCCCGAAGGGACACCCACCCCGACCCTCCCAAAGGGAGGGGGCGTTAAGGGGTGAGAGGTGAGAAGTGAGGGGTGAGAGATATGTCAGCAGGGTAATGGCTTAACTCCTTAACTTCTTTAATAACATTCAACACTCGTAACTCGTCACTCATAACTCGTCATTAAAAATATGTTCAGCTATATTGTCTGGAACCCCGATGAGGTGGCTTTACACCTCGGATCATTCTCCATCCGCTGGTATTCATTGTGCTGGTTGCTTGGACTGGCCTGTGCTTTCTTTATTGTGAAATATCTTTACAAGAAAGAGAAAATCAAGGATGAATATTTCGACCCGCTGTTTATCTATTGTTTCTTCGGAATACTCATCGGCGCACGACTGGGACACTGCCTGTTCTATGAACCCGACTATTTCCTCAGCAGCTGGGAGCATGTAGTGGAGATGTTCCTGCCCATGCACAAGATGGCTGATGGCTCTTGGAAATTCACGGGTTACGAGGGACTGGCCTCTCATGGTGGTACATTGGGACTGATGATTGCGCTGTGGCTCTATTATAAGAAGACGAAGGTCAACCTCTGGAAGGTGCTCGACATGATTGCCATCGCCACGCCCACCACCGCCTGTTTCATTCGCTTGGGTAACCTCATGAATTCGGAAATCATCGGCAAGGTGACCGACGTGCCCTGGGCGTTCATCTTCCAAGCCGCCGGACCGGAATATGCGGGAGCTCCCCGTCATCCTGGACAGCTCTACGAGGCCATCGCCTATTTCATCTTTTTCTTTATTGGCTGGTATCTCTACAAGAGAAGCAAAAAAGAACAGCAAACAACAAACGACAACACTCAACACTCAACACTCAACACTCAACCCTCCAAAACTGTCGGTTCCGGCTTTTTCTTCGGTCTCTGTCTCACCCTGATTTTCACCGCCCGTTTTTTCATTGAGTTTACCAAAGAGACGCAGGTTGACTTTGAGAACGGAATGCCTCTCGACATGGGTCAGTTGCTGAGTATCCCCTTCATCATCCTCGGCATCGCCTGTATGAAAGGCGGCAAGTGGCTTAAGAAGTTGGGTGCCGAATAAGCCACTCTCACAAGCCATGGCTTTTTCTATGTCACAGAGATAGAAATAATTATTTCCGTCTGATTTTTGGTGGAATGTGTTTTTTTTGATACTTTTGCACACACTTTTGGAAAGGTCCCGTAGCTTAGCTGAATAGAGCGTCAGATTCCGGTTCTGAAGGTCTTGGGTTTGAATCCCAACGGGATCACAAAATAATAATACTCAGAAGGAGAAAGCTTGCTTTCAATTTTTGAGTATTTTTGTTTTGTGGATCAGCCCGTGGCAGGGTAGGGGATGCGAAGAATCCCAACGGGATCACTAAAGACGAAGAGTCCCGAAGGATGAAAGCTTGCTTTCAAATCCTCGGGACACTTTGGATTTTGTAGGATGGCTGGCGCCAGCCTAAAGGGATATGTAATCCCAACGGGACGTGGCAGGGTAGGGGATATGTAATCCCTCCAGCCCATGGCTATTGTTTCTTGCTAATTCTTGCAAGTTTTTGCAAAATTAGCAAGAATTTGCTTGTTTTTTGAGGTTATAACCTAACTATTAAAGAGTGCTTTTTGTTCCTGTTTGATTGCTTCTTCCTTTCTTTGAGTGCTATTTTCACATTCTGTAATTGCTTAAACCACAAAACATTTTCTATATTATTGACTTCTTTCTCTAAATAATCCCATACTTCGATTTTTTTCATTATCTTTGTACCTACTATTATCTATAAAGTATGATAAGAGACTTTAATTGCCTTAAAATGGTGCTTTCAGAAACGAAACAGAACAACAGATAGCTGACAGAACAACCGGGCAAAAACGAAGCTATCTATAGTATTCAAATGACGCACTAATTAGCCAGCCGAAATTTTAAACGTTTCAGATAGCAAAATGTCTTGGTGTTCACGTTTAATAACTAATAAACAAAGACAAGTAATATGATTCAACATAGTTTCATAACAAACAAAGATAAACTGCTGTCAGATATCATCAACGGTATACTTCCAAAGAGCCAGTCTCTGGATGTGCTCGTTGGATACTTCTATTTCTCTGGATACAAACTCATTTCTGAGAAGTTGATTGAAAAACATGTGCGTATTCTTGTTGGACTTGACATAGATACACGGATTACCAAATATATCCGTGAGATAGACACATTGGCAGATTACAACAAGTCTCGCAGTCAACTCAAAGATGACTACTACAACCATTTCGTAAAACTGTTCAACGAAACAGATTTCCTTGATAGTCAGCCCAAGTTGGAGTCCTTCAAACTATTCTATGACAAGATAAAGGCAGGGACATTGGAAATTAGAAAGACCGACGAGCCTTGTCATGCCAAGATGTATATCTTTGACTATCGTGAAGAGATTAACGAGGGAGGTGAAGACCCTGGTTCTGTGATTACAGGCTCCAGCAATCTATCTTATGAAGGCTTGGCAGGTCGTACTGAGATTAATGCCCGTTTCAACGACAAGGGTTCCTACATAGATGCCAAAATCATCTTCGAAGAACTTTGGGATAAGTCGATTGTCATTGCCGACAAAGATCACATTGATGACTTTGACACGAAGGTTATTGACCGTATCTGGTTTGAAAAGTTGTATAGTCCCTACAAGATGTACCTCCGTGTGCTCAAAGAATATTTTGCCATTCCTACAACAGAGAACCTACTTACACCATACGACATTACAGATGGCAAGTTCTCTAATCTCAAATACCAGACGGATGCCGTGCAGATGGCCATCAATGCCATCAAAAATCATAATGGTGTGATAGTGGCCGATGTGGTGGGACTTGGTAAGAGTATCATTGCATCTACCGTTGCCCGCAATCTCCGGCTGAGAACACTTGTGGTTTGTCCGCCTCACTTGGAAGAGCAATGGTGCAGTTATCGTGATGACTTCGGTTTTACTGCATCTATCTACACCACAGGTAAACTTGAAGAGGCTTTGAAGTATTACGAACGAATAGTGAAAGCCGATGAGCAGTATCTGATTGTAGTTGACGAGGCACACCGCTATCGTAACGAATACACAATTGACTATACCATTTTGCACCAGTTATGTTCTGGCAATAAGGTGATGCTGTTGACGGCAACCCCCTTCAACAATCGTCCTGATGATATTTATGCGATGCTGAAACTGTTCCAGATTCCAACAAAATCTACCTTGAAGACGGTCGATAATCTGGGTGCCAAGTTCAAAGATCTGATAGCCACCTATAAGCAACTTCAGAAAGATCAGCGCGAAGGAAAGGTGACGGATGCTGAAGTAACCAAAGAAGCAGGAAGAATTGCAAACGAGATACGTTCGA
This sequence comes from Prevotella sp., assembly GCA_017538105.1. GTDB lineage: Bacteria > Bacteroidota > Bacteroidia > Bacteroidales > Bacteroidaceae > Prevotella. The sequence continues at coordinate 49,715 of JAFYJN010000026.1, forward strand.
TCATCAGTCCGCTTGTCATTCGGCGTTCACGCATAGATCTGAAGGAGATACCCGAATACGCAGAAGACTTAAAACAGCAGAACATACAATTAGTCATCCCTAACGATCCTGTAGAGTTGGATTATGACCTGAGTAGCCTAAAAGACCTGTATCTTGAGACGCTTGACCGCATCAGCGAAGATGAAGGTGGACACAGGGACGATGGAAAATATCGCTTTAAGGCGGCCCGATACTCTCCCGTATTGTATCTTAAAGAGGAACTAAGACAAGAACTTTCCGAATTGTTGGAAGAAAAGACAGGTGTTGAACTGAATCTGTTGTTTGGACGACAGGCCAACGTCGCCAAGTTTATGCGTCGTTTGTTGGTACGTCGCTTTGAGAGTTCAGAATATGCCTTCCGCATGTCATTGGAATATATGATAGGAAGTTCTCGTCAAATCCTGAAATGGATAGAGGAAAAGGGCAAGATGCCTGTTTATAAGAAAGGGAATCTTCCTGATGTTGACGACTTCTACAAGACGGACGATGATGGTAACGACCTCATCACTGAGACATACGAGAAGTACGAAAAACGTGGGTTCTTTGAAATCGACATGAAGTATATCAAAGAGTCCTTCGTGGAAGACATCAAGGCAGACATGGCTCTGCTTCTGGAGATACAGAAAAAGTGGTTCGGGGAGGACGGAACTATCATGAGCGATCCGAAATTGGAATCGTTCAAGGGTATCCTGGACAAACAACTTGTTAAGGAACCCCAGCGCAAAATCATTGTGTTTACCGAGTTTGCCGATACTGCTGATTATCTTGGTGAGGCCTTACAGGTTTACGGACTTCCTGTATTCAAATACACCTCTGCCGATGCTTCCCAAAACAACAAGAACACCATCAACGCTAACTTCAATGCTGGAGAGAAAAAAGAATACCAAAAAGATGACTATAAGATACTGATTGCTACAGATGCGATCTCAGAAGGTTATAACCTGCATCGTGCCGGAACCGTGATCAACTACGACATTCCTTACAATCCAACCCGCATCATTCAGCGTATTGGCCGTATCAACCGTGTCAATAAGAAGGTGTTCGACCAGTTGTATATCTACAACTATTTCCCCACTGACGTAGGCGAATCAGAAACCCGCACCAAGGAAATCTCCACACTGAAGATGGCTATGATTCATGCCATCATGGGCGAAGACACCAAGGTGCTGACAAAGGATGAAGAAATACAGTCCTACTTCTTGGAGCAGTATCGCAAGGAAATGGCAAAGAGCGAAGAGGTTTCTTGGGATGTCAAGTACCAGAAACTGCTAAATGCCGCCAAGGGTACTGAGATTTATGACGAAGCCATGCAGTTGCCTCATCGTGCTCGTACAGGCCGCTCCGTAGAAAAGCCGAGAAGCGGAGTTCTGATGTTTGGCAAGAAAGGTAACGACTTTGTCTTTAAGATAGGAAACGAAGAAGGCTTGGCCGTTCAACTAACTGCAGAAGAAGCCATTGGTTTGTTCGAGGCAGAAACAAGCGAACAGCCCGCGGCACTAACTGAATCTTTCGAGCCTGCTTATCAGTTGACCAAATCACATTTGTTCAGTAGTGATGTGCAGGACAAAAACGAGAAAGCACGAATAGAAGCCATGCAAAAAGTCAAAGTGATGCTGAATCGCAAGGCTTTGCCAACAGACTATTTAAAAGACTTGATGAAAGTCATTCAGAGCGATGGACTCTCAGGCTACGAACTTCGTTATATCAACAAGTTGAAGCCTGCAGAATACAAAAAACTGCCTGACCAAATAGACGAATACTATATCAATCGAATTATCGAAACTTGCAATCATGTGGATGATGGTGAGGAATCAATCATATTAGCGGAGGAATTAAGATGAAAACAGCACAAGAAATATTCGACCAGTTGAATTCTATTGATGAGAATGTCAGAATCGATGCAAAAAAAGCATCCGAGATAAACAAGAGCATCATGGAAACTGTGTGCGCTTTTGCCAATGAGCCAGGTTTAGGCGGTGGCTATCTGTTATTAGGTGCAGTCAGAACAGGGTTTAAGGACGGTCTTCCAGTATATGTGCCTGAGAATATTGAGAACCCTGATAAAATACAAAATGACGTTACGACTCAGTGCAGTTCCATGTTCAATGTACGCATCCGTCCACAAATTGAAACAGAAGTCGTAGAAGGGAAAACGGTACTTGTTGTGAAGATTGACGAAGCACCAGAGACCCAAAAACCTATATATATAGTTAACCGTGGACTACCTCAGGGAGCTTTTCGCAGAGTCGGCTCTTCAGACCAAAAGTGTACCGAAGACGATATGAGAGTATTCTATTCTTCTGCAGAGAGTTTCGACAGTACCATTGTAAAAGGAGCTACACTTGATGATATAGATGAAAATGCAGTAGAATACTATCGAAAGCTACGTGCAAAAGTCAATCCTTATGCAGAGGAATTGTCCTACGACGATAAAGACCTTCTCATGGCATTAAGAGCCTGCGAAAAGGAAAAAGACGGCAATTATGTCTTGACCTACACGGGGCTTGTTGTATTTGGAAAATCCATGTCGTTACGCCGTCTGCTGCCTGCATTAAGAGTAGATTATATTCGTGTATCTGGCAACAGGTGGATAGAAGACCCTGATAAACGTTTCGAGACTACCATTGATATGCGTGGTCCACTTATTCTGTTGGTCAATCGTGCTCTCAATGCCATCAATGACGACCTGCCAAAAGGCTTTGAATTGAAAAAAGGCAATCTTCAGGCAGACACGCCAATTGACTTACCTAATGATGCTCTTCGTGAGGCTTTGGTCAATGCCTTTATCCATTGTTCATTCCGGCTTAATCAGCCTATACAGATTATCAGATACTCTAATCGCTTAGAAATAATCAATCCAGGCTTCTCTTTAAAATCTCCAGAGACATTAGGGGAGCCAGGATCTGTACAGCGCAACCCTTTTATCAGTACTATATTCCATGATACAAACTTAGCAGAGACTAAAGGTTCTGGTATCAGGTCTATGAGAGGGCACATGAAAAATGCAGGAATGATGCCACCTACTTTTGAGTCTAATCGTTCTGCCAATCAGTTCACTGCCCGTTTACTGTTGCATCACTTGTTGGATAACGAAACTATTCAGTGGCTTACTTCTTATGCAGACTATTCACTAAATAATGAGCAGAGATTGGCTTTGGTCTTTGTCCGCGAAGTCGGGGCGATAGATAATATTACCTATCGACAGCTGAATAGTGACATTAATAATCTGAGAGCTTCTTTTGACTTGCACGATCTGTGTACCAGAGGATTATTAGAGCAAAAGGGGCAAAGTAGAAGTACATACTATATCGCGGGGGAGAAGTTCGTTAATAGTAGTGCTTTAGGAGAAAAAAGTAGAGCTGACGGGGAAAATAGTAATGCTATTGGAGAAAATAGTAGAGCTGACGGAGAAAATAGTAATGCTATTGGAGAAAATAGTAGAGCTAACAGAGAAAATAGTAATGCTATTGGAGAAAATAATAATGCTTTACCTGCGGATTTATTGGAAAAATGTAAGAACCTGAAAAAATGGGAACCTTCAGAGAAAATGAAAGACTTGATATTTGAATTATGCACATTTACACCTTTAAGTATCAATGAGATTGCAAGCATAATCAGAAGAAAGCCCTCTTCTGTCAGGTACCTATATACAAATCCTCTTATTGAGAGTGGAAAACTTTTTTATACGATACCAGAGATGATAAAACATCCCGAACAGAAATATACAACTGTCAAAAGTAAATAAGAAACCATTATGGAGTTTAACAGAGCATATAGCCGTGACGAATTTCTCTCGTTCCTGAGAGTGAACTTTCTGCCTGAGGATTTCCGACAGGAAATAAGCAGCGTAGAGAATCCTATCCAGTTCCAATATACTCAACAAGTAACACGCTTAGGAGAATGTGACTCGCTGGGATTGGTGGTCTATGAAGTGCGCCATAGTTCAAAGCATGATGCTCGCGTAGGTCTCACCAAAGAGGCTTTCCGACTGCTGGCTGATGAGTTCTGCGAACGCGCCTTGGTGTTCTTCGTGCCTGAGGATGATAATAACAACTATCGTTTCTCGCTGATTGAGATTACACTCGACCAATCGGAAGAGTCCTCTCGCATCAGTCGCCGCTACTCCAATCCTCATCGCTACTCCTATTTTCTCGGTAAGGGTATCGCTTACTATACCCCTAACAAATATCTGAATGAATATGGCCGAGTGGTCAGTGTGGAGGATTTAAGGAACCGCTTCTCTGTGGATGTGCTTACCAAAGCATTCTATCAGGAACTCAGCGACTGGTACGCCTGGGCAATTATGGTGGTGCGCTTCCCCAATGATCTGAAGACGTTAGAGGATAATCAGAAGTATAACTCAGAGGCCATGATACGCCTGATTACTCGCCTCATCTTTGTCTGGTTCCTCAAACAGCGTCACTTAGTACCTGATGAGTTTTTCGACGAGCAGTTTATTGCCAATGAACTGATTCAAGGCTTTACCCCTCATGCAGAATCAACTCTGTTTGGGAAATCATACGACAGCAAGTATTACAAAGGTGTGTTGCAGAATCTGTTCTTTGCCATGCTGAACAGTCCCATCACCCCAGAGGGAAAGGACACCATTTCCGAACGTCGTTTCCGTAATGGGCGTGGTGACTATGACAACAACAAATTGATGCGTCATGAGGATTTATTTATCAATCCCGATAAGTTTGTAGAGTTGGCCAATATGTATGTGCCATTCCTGAATGGTGGTTTATTCGATTGCCTGGATGACAAGGACAAAGGCATCTATATCGATGCTTTCACAGACAGAAAGGTCATTAGTGACCAGTTAGTAATCCCTGATTTTCTGTTCTTTGGCGATGAGGTTGGTAAAAACATCGACCTCTCTGAGTGGTATGGCGACAAGAAGAAAAAGAAAGTAAGTGCACGTGGTATTATTGACATTTTGAAACGCTATAACTTCACAGTAGAGGAAAATACGCCCTTCGATCAGGAAGTATCACTTGACCCAGAACTGTTAGGAAAAGTCTTTGAGAACCTACTGGCTGCATACAACCCAGAAACCCAAACCACAGCCCGCAAACAGACAGGCTCTTTCTATACACCCCGTGAGATTGTGCAATATATGGTGGACGAAAGTCTGATTGCTCATTTGAAACGAACGGTAGGTGAAAAGTTAGAACCCGAATATCGAAAATTGGTGCAATACACTGATGAGGGACTGGTTCTTACTGATGATCAGAAACGTCAGATTATGCAGTCGCTCTACGAGTGTAAGGTGCTCGACCCTGCTTGTGGTTCTGGTGCATTCCCAATGGGTATGCTCCAGCAGATGGTTCATATCCTTGGACAACTCGACCCCAACAATGAGCAATGGAAGGAAATGATGCTCAACAATGCTATCAGTGAGACATCAGATGCCTACCACAACGCAACAGATGAAGAGCGTGCTGAGATTGTGGCTGATATTGAGCGTAGTTTCAACGAGAGCATCAACCGCCCCGACTATGCCCGCAAGCTCTACCTGATAGAGAACTGCATCTATGGTGTGGATATCCAGCCAATTGCTATCCAAATCAGCAAATTGCGTTTCTTTATATCTTTGGTGGTTGACCAAAAGACCAACAATAATCCTGTGGATAACTTCGGCATCCGTCCTTTGCCTAACCTCGAAGCAAAGTTTGTGGCAGCAAATACGTTGATAGGATTAGAGAAGCGAGAAGCCAACCTCTTTGACTCTGATGCTATTCGTGAAAAAGAAAAGGAATTGAAAGAAGCAAAACATCGCATATTTGGTGCTAAAACTGTTAAGACCAAACGTAAATACAAGGAACGTGTAGCTATTCTCCGCACAGAGATTGCAAGTATGTTGAATGAAAGTGGTTCTATCGGTAATGCGGAAGCTCAACAACTCTCCTCGTGGGACATGTTTGATCAAAATTCAACCTCGCCCTTCTTTGACCCGGCATGGATGTTCGGTGTATCAAATGGTTTTGATGTGGTGATAGGAAATCCGCCTTACATACAACTACAAGCAAACAATAGACAATTAGCAAAGTTGTATCATGACAAGAGTTTCATAACTTTTTTTGGCTCTGGCGATATTTATTGCCTATTCTTTGAAAAAGCGAATCAATTATTATCAGATGGAGGAATACTCTCCTTTATCAATCCCAATACTTGGCTTCAATCGATTACATTTGGTAACTTTAGAGAATATCTGTCTTCCCATTTTTCATGGAATAGATTTCTAATAACCGACAAAGTATTTGAAGCCACTGTAGATACTCACTGTGTGGTATTTATTAAATCAGGATGGCAAAGCGATTGTCTCATTTTTAGGAAATGCAAAAATAATATTCAATACCTTCATACTATAGACAAGAGTAGGATTACCAAAACATCCGCATGTATTAATATAGAGGCAAATCCTTCTAAGGCTGTTCTAGCTGATAGGATTCTAAATTGTAATAAAAGATTTTCGGAGTATTATACAATTTTTAATGGTGTAAAGCCATTCGAAAAAGGCAAAGGCAATCCACCCCAGACAAAAAAAACGATGGAAGAGAAACCTTTCGTCAAAGAAGGAATAAAGCCAGGAAAAGAATGGTTGCCGTTATTAAGAGGTAGCTTAATGAATCGATATGCCAATTTATGGAATAATAATTACTGGATTCTATATGGAGAGTGGCTTGCTGCCCCAAGAAATCCTGCCATCTTTGAAACAAAAGAGAAAATAATAGTTAGACAAACAGGAGATTCTATTATCGCGACCCTTATAGGTTCCAATATTATTTGCCGAGATAATTTGCATATATGTATATCAAATACAAATGTTAGCCCAAAATTTGTTTTGGGAGTCTTGAACTCAAAACTTATGAACTTTATCTATGGTTATATTAACCCAGAAAGAGGAGAGGCATTAGCACAAGTAAAAAAGAATCATGTTGAACAGTTGCCTATTGCAATCGGCGACGAGAACGCAATAAAAAACTTAGTAGATGAAATTCTAAACAAAAAAGAGGAAGACCCACAGGCAGATACAAGCTCATTGGAAAACGAGATAGACAAGAAGGTCTATCATCTCTACGGTCTGACCTACGATGAAGTCCTCATCGTTGACCCAAATACTCCCGTTACACGAGAAGAATATGAAAAAGATTATTGTATATGATTAAGAAGAAAAAGAAAACATGTATCTGGTGTGGAAAAAGTGAGCCAGAAGTTGAATTTAATACGATTGCTCACATTCTTCCTCATGCTTTGGGCGGCCAAGAAATAGTTGACGATGTTTGTGATGATTGTAACCACTATTTTGGCACAGCTCCTAAGGGAAGACAAGGCGTTCCATGTATGGATCATGCTTTCAAAGAAATTTTTGGCGCAATACGTATGTTTAGCAAAAATTTATCTTCTGAATCATACAAAAATTTCAGTTCCTCATATTTCACATATCGCCATAGTAATCATCTTATTAAAATAAAAAACAATTTCAATTCAAAATATGTAACTCATCAGTTCAAGAGGGGACTGTATGAAGTGTTTTTGCAAAAATATCATCTTGAAACAGGTGATGGGCATAATCGTATATTTCAGGCTGTACGTGATTTTGCACGATATGATAAGGGAGAATTACGTGTCTTTTATGGTTTTAATAATATCATATTGTCCCCAGACGAGAATTATATGAAACATCCATATTTACCTATGGGTGAAAAACTGCGAGAAGATATTACTAAATACGGGATGTTTGACTTCTGGATAATGGGACACCATTTCTATCTAGAGGTTATTCCAATACTTGCAAATGTTTATCTTGACCATTATCTTCAAGAACAAGCAAATAATACTATTATTCGTATTAAGAATAATGAAGGTATTTATGAGTTTAATGATATGATGCAGATAGACTTCTTGATGCAAAGATTTAATTCATAGTGTGAATAAACCAAATTAATAATATAGAATTATGTCACGACTCGGCGATTTATACAAGGCAATGGAAACGTTGCGGAAAGAAGGGCTCTCCCTGAATGAAGACTTGGAGAGACAAGTAAGCGAACTGGAAGAAGACATCATCAAGAAAGAGATTCTTCCAGTAGTAACGGAAACCATTGAACCAGCTTTGAAGCAGGTACAGCGTGAATTGGTGCTGGTGGTTGACTATCACCCAGGACTGCCTATTAGCGTATCGTTGTCACGTAAGACAAACATCACAGAACTGATTGATGCCAAGCGTTTGGAAGCAGATCCTGAGGTGGAACACAAGGAGTTTGGCCCAAGGAAAACCAAGAGAACGCAGATTGCTCCCAAAACAGGTTTATGTATCCGTAGAAAAGACGGTTCTATTCTTCAGGAACACGATGCTGCCACCACATTCACCTCAGCAATTATTGAGGCAGGCTTGTTAAGGGTTCGTGAGCTGGATGTTAAATTCTGCCGCATCAATGTGGTCTCTACGACCAAAGATAAAAAATATGGTCATGCCCAGCGCGAAGCTGCTCCTGGTCTATATGTCCTCACCCACAGTAGTACTAAGGATAAAAAGAAGATCCTGGACAAAATCAATACCGCCCTCAAAATGGGCTGGACAGTTGAGATCGTGAAATAATAATAGCGAATATTTGCGAATAAGGTTCTTATTGTACCAGGAAGACAATATAATAATATTCAATCTACAAATTATAAATATGGTTAGTTTTGAAGCTTATAAATTTGATCATGTATATGAATTTGCGGACATCATTTATAAGATGGTGGAAGATGAAACTATGTTTTGGGCTTACGACAATACACAACTTATAGATGCTGTTATACGATATAATAAGATTAGTCTTCTGCATATTTACATCTATACGCAATTACTTAACTACCATGGGCGTTTATATCGGAAATGTGGTGACTGCTATGACGAAGATGCTTATTATAAATGGGTCGATATCGCAAATACTTATGGAGTGAAATATAAAACTGAATACGACGAGGATGAAGGCGATGCTTTTTATCATTGGTACAAAAATAACGAAAGTGTGTTTCAAAAATTATTTCAGTATATCACTGATGAAGTTTTCTATTGTCTCTTTGCAAATCATCCTTTTTTAGTCAGATTCAATAATATTGTTGCTGCATTAATTAAAAATGAAAATGAGGAACGAGATTTTGATTTTCCGAAAGAATCAATAGATAAGAACGGGACAATAAAAAGATGCTCTATTCCCCAATGGGCAAAACTTGCAGTTTTTCACAGGGATCATGGTAGATGTGTTTTCTGTGGAAAAGATCTAACAAATGTGTATACCCATTCAAATGCTGTTAATTATGACCATATTGTGCCATTAAATAGGTATGGCGCTAATGACCCTTGTAATCTTCAAACTACTTGTGAACATTGTAATAAATCAAAGCAAGATAAAGAAGAGAATCCACAATACAAATACGAACCCTGGTGGTAAATAAATATAGATAATGGCAAAAGAAACAAATTTCATTCCAAGGAAAGTTACAAATCCAAACGACTGTCTGGATAGGAAGTCTTATTTATGTATCTGTGGCCTTTTTTGCGATTCAAGAGCAATTACCGACGAAATCAAATATCATGACAAGACATCAAATATTGATGGATTTATTCAGTTGATAGATGAAAACGACTATCCCATCGGGAATATATTTATTCAAGCCAAGACATATAAGTCGAAATACAAAGGACAGAACAAGGCAGAAATTCCTGCTTATTTTGTAGCTTATGCCATGAGGATGCGTAATGAAGTTTGTATTTTCTTTTCTGTTGATGCATATGATAATAAGATTTATTGGAAATACATTTCTGATGACTATATAAGACAATTTAATAATGAGGGAGATAATGAAATCCATACATATGAATTCTGCGATGATGAAATAGTAACGAGTGAGAACATTGCTGCAACGGTTGACCGTTGGAAGCAAATCTTTAATGATAAGATCGCGCAGCTAACAAAGGAGAAGAAGAGTACGGAGGAGGTAATGACAGAAAGCCGTTCTGCATTTCAACGAATCAATACCTATTTTCATGATTTGAAAGATTCTTTTGTAGAAAGGAAGGAGATAGATATACTTTGCAAATGGGTCAAAGAGGAACTACAGGAAAAGGAGTCTTGCGTGAAATTGCTCGTTGGCAATGCTGGAATGGGGAAAAGTGTTGTAATAAAAAAGGTAATTCAAAGATTGAATGCTGACAGCATTAGATGTTTCGCAATTAAAGCGGATAAACTTCAAACTCCTGTTGGATATTCAAGTAATGAACATCTGGAATTACTGAGAAATACATTCTCCAGTTTGATTCAAGAAAAGAGAGCAGTGCTAATTATCGACCAGATCGATGCATTGTCGCAATACATAAATAGCGACAGAAACAAATTAGAAAATATCACAGCCCTGATTAAACTCTTTTCTGATGACAAGAATATGAGAAATGTGAGGATTATTGTATCTTGCCGTTCCTTTGACTTGGATTTTGACCCCAAACTAAGTTTGTTAGGACGTGAGCCTCAAATTAAACTTGGGCTGTTATCGAAGGAAGATGTGGAGAAGGTGCTTGATAGATTGAAAGCTGGTCTATATAATGAGTTGGATGCAAAAACATTATCTGTGCTACAAACGCCTCAGCATTTAAATCTATTCTGTAGAGTATATGTAAAAAACAAGAGAAAAGACTATAATTCAATTACCGAATTGTATGATGAGTTGTGGCAACAGACAATAGGCTTGGCAGAAGTAAAGATCAACAAAGAGGTTGCAGAAAAGATTCTCTATGACTTGGCACTTAAAATATATGATGACGAAACGTTAACACCTCAATGGGATTATGATACATCGGAATTGAGAGAAGCGAATTATCTGATTAGTGAAGGTGTTATTGAGCAAATAGATAATAGAGCCTCATTCTTCCACCAGAGTATGTATGACTATGTCTTTGCTCGATATTACAAAAAAGAGAAACGCTCGCTGATTCAAGATTTGCTGGAAAAGAAAAAGCATCAGGGAATATTTATGCGCTCAACTGTGAATTTTGTCTTGGATTATGAAAGGGCAAAAAGCACGAAGCAATATAAAGAGGACGTAAATACTATCTTGTTTTCTGGAAGAATCAGGACTCATATTCAACTTATGTTATTGTGGGCAGTGGCAAACAGGGAGGACATACAGCCATTTGAGAAGAAATGTATCAAAGAGTTGTATGTACAGAATAGATTGCTGTTCTTTTCATTTATCAGACGGACATACAATAAGAAATGGTATCAGATAATTACACCACTCATAGCTAAGGAGATTAAAACGATGGGAATCGGAGATGCTGTCTATGATAATGTTTATGGATATTTCTGGAATCATGTTCAGCAGAGCACAGAAGATATATTCAAGCTGGTTGATAGCATAAAAGATGAAAAGACAAGAAATACTATTGCCAGAAATATTATGCGTGCAACTCCTGATTACACATTTGATATTGTTACTAAATGGTACAAAGTCTTATGTGACACCCCCTATTATAAAGCTGACTTCTTAGAAAGAGCATTGTCAACTAATCCTCAATTCGTACTTGATAACATCTCTGAATTAATAGATTATATTTTAAACCCACAAGAGAAAGAAAATCATCATGAAGAGCACGTCGTGGAAAGGACATTAGAAGAGATATGCACTCCTCTAACGGAGAAGTTCCCTGAAGTTATTTATCCTATTTTGCGTGACAGAATACTCTATGCAATAAATGAATATAGGGTTCCCTCATGGAGTGGAGAAATAGACTATAACAATGTATTTCCACTAATGATGAATCAGCATCATCATGCACATGCCCTACATGAATGGTATGGAGAGATATTAAAGAAACAAGTAAAACACAAAACGGAATCTGCTATAACAGACATAAGAAAACTGTTGAGTCAAAGAGAGGCAAGTTGCTATGGCTTTGCTTTTAAAGCTATGAAAGAATCTCCAACCTTGTTTACAGATGACATTGTTGCTATTCTTAAAGATAAAAAGTTGGTAGATGACTTGCTGTCATATAGTGATGTGACTTATTACTTCTTGGAGATGTTAAAAGCATGGTTCCCGTTAGTTGATAGTGACACATCGGCTTTGTGTCAGGATCTCATATACAACTTTAAGTCGGATTCTGATATGGAACCAGATAAGAAAAGATCATTCACAGGAACATATTATCCAAATTTAGGTTATGACCAAAGAAAACTGATATGGGCAATACCAGAAAAACTGAGGAATAGTAAAATAAAACGCAGACAACAAGAACTGATAAGGAAATTTGGAGGCGAATGGAAAAATGAGAAACCTGATCACGATGTTACTGCTGCTTTTGTGTGTGGTGGGCTGATGTCTGTAGAACAATACAAGACAGTATCATGCGAAGATTGGCGAAGGTCTTTTCATGGAATAAAGAGTTATGCGAAAGGCAAACATCGTTATTTTGACGAGAGAGTTCATGCCGAATCATTTAAACAATGTGTCAGCGAACGTCCCAATTATTTCGAGAAGTTCGTATTCCAAATATTCGAAGAAGAGGATATCCCTGCTACTTATAAATTGTCAGGTCTTGGTGGTTTGACAATGGCAGATTATCCAAAAGATCAATTGTTACCGCTTCTTTGGAAAAGTATGGATATGTTCGACAAATTATCTAAAGAAGGTTATGGATACAGGCTTTTTGAGGTCATTGATAATTTCACAAGTACAGAAGGAGAACATATAGATAGAATTGAGGAGTTCCTAAAAGGAGTCATTCTTTCTGAATTTAACTCGAAATATGAGGCGAGTATTGAAGACCAATTTGACAAATCCATTTCAAACGAGACGCTGAATGTTGGTGTCAATACAACTCAAGGACATGCTATAAAGTCATTGGCAAAGATAGGAACATTATTGCAGAGAAAAACTGCAATCTATGATTTCTTCTTGGATTCATGTGACAAACTTTCTGTAGAACATCAATTAGCTGCCATGCTTTATCTGCAAAAGGAATGCTATAACAATGATCTATATAATAAGGTTATGTTTAGATATGCGAACAGACCTATTACCGATTATCTGTTTCTGAATGCGGACAGAATGCATTGGTTTTGGTGTAATAATCCAGAACAGGTACTTCCATACTTCAACATGATACTCTCCAAGAGACGAGCAAAACCAATTTTAGTTCAGATCATGTTTTTTGGAATGCAATATGATAAGGCTAAAGATATATCCAAAGAAATGTTCGAGGACCTTCTTTCTCAAAACGAAGAAGAGGTAATAAGAAAGATTATCCCATTAGCATACGAGCATTTATCTGACGAGACCTATGGAGAACAGAGTGAAACTTTCTTGCGTAGATATGCAAAAGATAATCGGAATGAGCTTAGACACTCTTATTTCATCTGGTGCGATAAAATGCCAGAGTCAAGCATGGAACTATTCATGGAATTACTAACCTCATGGCTTAATAGTTCCATAGAGAGTGGCTTTCATGAAATCGTTAAGCATCTTGAAAAATGTTGCAACAATTATCCGTATGAATGTTATCAATGCATAAAGATGTTGATAGATAGCAAAAGTAATATCACCTATTATGATGAGGAAGAGATACTCAAAATTCTACTGACGTGTTATCGTATTTTCATGGATGAAGAGGAGGATGAGAAAGCAGATGAAGTTATGGATGTCTTTGATAAAATGATGTTGAATTCATACTCAAATGGGATGGCTAAGGTTCTTAAAGAAATTGAGAATAATTAGTTTCTATTTACAACATAATAAATATTAAGTTTAACTGTGCAAAACGAAATAATAATATGGCACTGACAATTATTTTGAATAAACGAACTATAAAGGATAAAGGTTTATATCTTGCCTATTTGCAATGTTTGTTATTTCTTGTACTCTTTTTGAGTAGCTGTGCTGTGGATCGTTCCAAGTATTTAAGGGTTTACTCAAGTGATTATTATGGCCTTTGCGGAATAGAACTTGGTATGGTAGACGGCAGCCATATCGAGGCATTTATTTATTCACATGACTTTGTGGGTCATCGAAGTGATGTTTACGAAGGAACGTATGCCTACAATCCTCCTTTTATAACCGTACGTTGGGATGACAAGAATGCTGATGTAGATATAAGGTATATGATTTATGACGAGAACAATGATCGGATTATAGCATATGGGCAAGATGGAATCTATTATCTTTCCAATGAAAATAAAGAAAAAAGAATAGAGCATGATAGGATAGAATATGTTTGGAAATCTTTAGACAATAATATAGATATGGATACCTGCGATTACTATATCCTAGAGAAAAACAGTTTCACCAATGAATATGTAACTGATCGTCAAGAATTACTATTACCTGATGGGTATCATATTTCTTATAATCAGATTCTCGCAAATATGTTGAAACAAACGGGACATGAAGATGGTTATGGTGAAGCTCTTGTTTTTGATGATAGTTATGACATCCTAAACTATGAAGACGATACATTAAAAATAGTATTTGAAAGGATGTGTATAGGCTTCTGGAAAGACCCTAACGGAAAACCTCGTAATAGCATACGCGATTACTCTGTTGTCCCAAAAATAATATATGACAAGCGAAAACAAAAATCCCCTCTTCCTTAGGAGAGGGGTTGGGAGAGAGGTTTATTTCCCCGTCAATATTCGTTTGATGCCATGGAGTTTGTTGAGGGCTTCCATGGGGGTGAGGTTGTTGATGTCGAGACCGAGGATTTCGTCACGTATCTGACTGAGTACGGGGTCATCCAACTGGAAGAAGCTTAACTGCATGCCTTCGCGACCTTGTCCCAATACCTCGGTCTTGGGCTTGCCGGCACTGCCGACCTGCGCATTCTCGCTCTCCAACTGTTTCAGGATGACATTAGCCCGTTTGATGATGCTTTTAGGCATGCCCGCTATTTCCGCCACATGAATACCGAAGGAATGTTCCGAACCGCCACGTTCCAACTTACGGAGGAATATCACTTTGTTGTCCACCTCTTTCACACTCACGTTGTAGTTTTTGATACGGGAGAAATGTTTCTCCATCTCGTTCAACTCATGATAGTGGGTGGCAAACAAGGTACGGGCATGGGCACGTGGCTGCTCATGCAGGTATTCTACGATGGCCCAGGCGATGGATATGCCATCGTAGGTGGATGTGCCACGACCCAACTCATCGAACAGCACCAATGAACGGGTAGATACATTGTTCAAGATGTTCGATGCTTCGGTCATCTCTACCATGAACGTACTCTCTCCCTGTGAGAGGTTGTCGGAAGCCCCCACACGGGTGAAAATTTTATCCACAATACCTATCCGTGCCCGTTCTGCTGGCACGAAAGAGCCTATCTGTGAGAGCAACACTATCAAGGCTGTCTGACGCAACAACGCCGACTTACCCGCCATATTGGGACCCGTGATGATGATAATCTGCTGTTTCTCGTTGTCGAGATAGATATCATTGGGTACATACCGTTCACCCAACGGCAACTGTGTCTCGATGACTGGATGGCGACCTTGTTTGATGTCAATTATCTCCGAATCATCCATCTCTGGACGGATATAATGGTTCTCTTCGGCCACCTGCGTGAAAGAAAGGAGACAGTCGAGATGTGCCAGCAGGTTGGCGTTAATTTGGATGGCAGGGATAAACTCCTGCATCGCCATCACCAGGTCGTTGAACAGCCGTGTCTCCAAGGCAAGGATTTTCTCCTCGGCACCGAGAATTTTCTCCTCATATTCTTTCAGTTCCTGCGTGATGTAACGCTCAGCCTGCGCCAAAGTTTGCTTGCGCACCCAGTCGGCAGGCACCTTATCTTTGTAAGTGTTACGCACTTCCAAATAATAGCCGAAGACATTGTTATAACCTATCTTCAGACTGCTGATACCCGTCTGTTCCGTCTCACGCTCCTGTATCCTCATCAGATAATCCTTACCGCTGTAGGCGATATGGCGCAGTTCATCGAGCGTACTGTCCACACCCTCCTTGATGACATGTCCTTTGTTGACCAACAGGGGACAATCTTCGAACACCTCCTTGGCGATACGGTCGCGCAACACCTCACAAAGGTTGAATTGATTACCCAACAGGCGCAACACCTCGTTGTCGGCATCCTCACAAGCCGCCTTGATAGATACCAGCGCCTGCAAGGCCACTTTCAACTGCACCACCTCACGGGGCGACACACGGGATGCCGCCACACGAGAGATGATACGTTCCAAGTCGGAGATATGTTCCAACTGTTCGGCGATACACTGACGGAAGTCAGGCTCACGGAAGAAATACTCCACCACATCGTGCCGTTCCTTGATCATTTTCAGGTCTTTCAAAGGAAAGACCATCCATCGTTTCAACATACGACCACCCATTGGTGTCACCGTCTTGTCAACCACATCCAGAAGCGACGCACCATCGTCCTGCATGGGTGATAACAGTTCCAAGGAACGGATGGTGAACTTGTCCAACCTCACATATTTATCTTCTTCAATACGCGAGAGGGTGGTGATATGATTGATTTGCGTATGTTGTGTCAACTCAAGGTATTGCAGGATGGCTCCCGAGGCGATGACTCCTTCACGCAGGTGTTCTATGCCAAATCCTTTCAATGACCTGACACGGAAATGTTTCAACAGTTTCTGACGTGCCGTCTCTTCGGTGAACACCCAGTCGTCCAACTCAAAGATACAATGTTTGGTACCGAAATACTGTTGAAACTCACTCCTCTTATTCCTGTCATAAAGCACTTCCTTGGGTTGGAAGTTACTCAACAGTTTTTCCACATAGTCGTAAGTTCCCTGTCCCGTGAGGAACTCACCCGTACTGATGTCCAGGAAAGAAACGCCACAGGCGCCCTTTCCAAAATGAATGGCTGCGAGGAAATTGTTCTCCTTATAGTTGAGCACATTGTCGTTGATGGCCACACCGGGAGTGACCAGTTCGGTGATCCCCCTTTTTACCAACGTCTTGGTCATTTTTGGGTCTTCCAACTGGTCACAGATAGCCACACGCCGTCCCGCACGTATCAGCTTCGGCAGATAGGTGTCGAGGGCATGATGGGGAAAGCCCGCCATCTCGGCACTGCCCGATATGCCACCGTTATTCCGTTTGGTCAGCGTGATACCTAATATCTTTGCCGCATCAATGGCATCTTGACAATATGTCTCATAGAAGTCACCACAACGAAACAGCATCAACGCGTCAGGATGTTTCGCCTTCAGCGTGAAGAACTGTTTCATCATGGGGGTCAATCCTTTGTCTTTCGCAGCCATTATGTTTTAATCAAGATTCAATGGAGTATAAGGAAGGTCAAACACCTTGGCCACTGCCTCGAAAGTAACCTTTCCGTCGGTGATGTTTACTCCTTTATACAATGACTCGTCTTCACGACATGCTTTTTTCCAGCCTTTTTGTGCCAATGCGATTACATAACGCAAGGTAGCGTTGGTAAGAGCCATCGTTGATGTGTTGGGCACCGCACCGGGGATATTGGCTACTGCATAATGAATGATACCATCAATGGTATAAACAGGGTCACTATGTTTGGTAGGATGGGAAGTCTCGAAACATCCACCTTGGTCGATAGCCACATCGACGAGTACTGTTCCCGGCTCCATCAGTTTCAACATGTCGCGTGTGATGAGTTTGGGAGCGGCATCGCCAGGGATAAGTACCGATCCTACCACTATATCCACCGTAGGCAATTCCTGACGGATATTATGTTCAGAAGAGTAGAGCGTGTGTACGTTCGGCATATCAGCAGCCAGTCTCTTCAGTCGAGGCAAAGAGATGTCGGTAATGGTCACGTCGGCACCCATACCCACGGCGATGCGGGCGGCAGCTTCACCGACGGTACCGGCACCCAACACTAATACCTTGGCAGGTTTTACACCTGGCACACCCGCCATCAATTTACCCTTGCCACCTTGTGTCTTCTGCAGATAATAAGCACCATTCTGTGTAGCCATACGTCCTGCCACCTCACTCATTGGAATAAGCAATGGCAACGAGCGGTCAGGCATTTCCACTGTCTCATAGGCAATACATGTGGCACCGCTCTTCAACATAGCTTCAGTAAGTTCTTTTTCACAAGCGAAATGGAAATAAGTAAAAAGAACTTGTCCCTTACGGATAAGAGGATATTCCGGTTTGATAGGCTCTTTCACTTTTACTATCATCTCAGCCTTGGCATATACATCCTCGATGGTAGGCAAAATTTTGGCACCTACCTTTTCATACTGAGCATCAGCAAAACCGCTTCCTTCACCAGCGGTATGTTGTACAAACACTGTATGACCGCGTTTCGTCAGTTCGGCTACTCCCGACGGTGTCATACCTACTCGGTTCTCATTGTCCTTGATTTCTTTTGGAATTCCTACTATCATAATATTGAGTTTTTAGTTAACCTCACAAAATTACTCAAAATAATGTACACTACAAATTTTCAAATCATTTTTTTCTATAAAAACAATAAATGTGGAAAACACTGTGGAAAAGTTGTGGAACAAATAGTGGATAAAAAAGTGGAAATATGGGAGAGGCTGAACATGGTGGAAAAACCCCTCTCTCAAACATCTTTTTAAGAAAGTTTTCCATAGTTTTTCATGAAAAAAGATATAAACTTATTATATTTGCACCAAAATGTGAAATTGTGGATAAACTATATGAATAACTGATAATCAACAATAAAATATCCACATGAACAGTGAATAATTCAATAACCATAGTGGATGATGAAATAATATCTTTTATCCCATAAGTTATACACATTTTCCACAAGCTATCATTACCATCAAAATTTTTACATTCAAATAAAAAATCAAAATAATAATTATATGAAATTGAAAAAAAAGTGGATACAACAGGGTTTCATTGATGAACCAGTGGATGAATCTTTGGATCTGAAGAAGGAAATCCGTAGGATGTGCAAAGAAAAGAATGCCGTCATTCTGGCACATTACTATACACAAGGAGAGATTCAAGATATAGCCGATTTCATTGGCGACTCCCTGGCACTGGCTCAACAAGCCGCGAAGACCGATGCGGATATCATCGTGATGTGTGGTGTGCATTTCATGGCCGAAACCGACAAGATACTCTGTCCCGACAAAAAGGTGTTGGTTCCCGACCTCAATGCCGGCTGTTCATTGGCTGACTCGTGTAAGGCAGAAGACCTAAAGAAATACAAAGAAGAGCATCCTGGTTATCAAGTGGTGAGTTATGTGAACACCACGGCGGCTGTGAAGGCCTTGACCGACATAGTGGTAACCTCTGGCAATGCCAAGAAGATTGTCGACACTTTTCCACAGGATGCCAAACTGATTTTCGGTCCCGACTATAATCTGGGTAGTTATATCAATAGTATCACTGGTAGGGAAATGTTGTTGTGGAATGGTGGCTGCCATGTTCATGAACGTTTCTCTGTTGATGGTATAGTGGCGTTGAAAAAGGCACATCCCGAAGCCATTGTGTTGGCTCATCCTGAATGTAAGGGTCCTGTGTTGGCCATTGCCGATGTGGTGGGCAGCACAGCTGTTATCCTTAAATATGCCATAGAGAGCGACAAAAGAGAGTTTATAGTGGCCACCGAATCAGGTATTCTGCATGAGATGCAGCGCAAATGCAAAGGTAAGACTTTTTATCCTGTTCCTCCAGAGGTGTCGGAAGGAAGTGTCGGCTGCAGCTGCAATGAGTGCGACTATATGAAGATGAATACCATGTTGAAGATATACAACACACTCAAATATGAGTGGCCTGAGGTGGATGTTGATCCTGACATCGCCCGTGAGGCAGTGAAACCTATCAATAGGATGTTGGAACTATCATAAAATTAAAAAATTAAAAGATTATAATTTTATAAAATAGAGAAGTAAAAGGACCCGAAGGGAGGGAGCGCTGAAAAACCCACCCCTAACCCTCCCAAAGGGAGGGTGCATAAGAGAAAACAGGGTGAACACTGTACACTAAACACTCATCACTAAACATTAAACTTTATCTCATGATAAAATATTTATTTTTAACCATGTTTTTGGCCGTTTCTACGGCTTGTTCGTCTGAAGCCAAACAATCTGCCGAGAAGGGAGAAACAGAGGCACAGGACAGCGTTTTGAGTGATAACAGAGAATTACCTGATACCATGACCATCGCCATGTGTGGTGATATTATGATGGGTACCACTTTTCCAAGTACTCAACTACCTGCCAATGAAGGTCGTGATTTGTTCAAAGACACCAAAGAATATACTTTGGCGGCTGACTTGGCTGTAGGTAATCTGGAAGGAGCTGTATGTGAAGGAGGTTCTTCCACCAAGGGAAATGGTCCCAACAGCTATTCTTTCCGTATGCCTACTCGTTTTGCTCCGTTGCTCACCGATGCGGGGTATGATTATCTGAGCATGGCGAATAATCATGCCAACGACTTTGGTCAGCATGGCATAGAGAGTACGGAAAAAGTGCTGACGGAACAAGGTATCAAATATTCCGGCATCAAGGGTAGGGTAGAGTCGGCTGTAGTGGAACGTAACGGTGTGCGTTATGGTCTGTGCGCCTTTGGTCATAACTCCTATACATTGCGTCATAAGGATTTGGCCACTGTGAAACGTATTCTCGATGACCTTAAGAAGAAATGCGACATACTCATTGTTTCTTTCCATGGCGGTGCAGAAGGACGTACGAAGAATCACCTGCCTCATGGTACAGAGACATTCTTGGGAGAAGATCGTGGTTCACTGCGTGAATTCGCCCATTTCTGCATAGACAATGGTGTGGATGTGGTATATGGTCATGGTCCGCATGTGGTGCGTTGCATGGAAGTGTACAAAGGCCGTTTCATAGCTTATAGTCTGGGTAATTTCTGCACACCTTATGGCATCAGTCTGACAGGTATCTCCGGCTATTCACCCGTAGTGACCATACAGATAGGTAAAGATGGTTCTTTCCTAAAAGGAAAAATCCATTCGTTTATCCAACAGAAAGGGGTGGGACCACGCAAGGATGCCACTCATGCCGTAGCACGAGAAATAAAATCATTAACAGAGTCAGACATAAAAGACAGTCCCATACGTATAGATAGCGAAGGAAACATTACCGTCAATTGACAATAGCTATCTTACAGACCGTTCCCGAATTGCCATCGCTGGTAGCCGTGTGTACCATATATACACCTGATGCCACGCGATGGCCTTTTTTATCACAGCCATCCCATGTGAAGGTACCACCATTGCTTCGTCCTTCAGCCACCAACACACCATTGGATGTGGTAATTTTCACATCGGCATTGTAACTAAGACCGACCACCGTAATCAATCCTTTATAATCCGGTTCCACAGGGTTGGGATAGGCGTACACATTATCGTCGGTCATCTCTTCACTGGTGGCCGTGGCATCACTCATATATGAACATAATCCTTTGTCGGTGGCGATGAACACTTCACCTGTCCTGTCGTTGATGGCGATATGATTGATATTGTTCGATATCAGTTTGCTGTCACTTTCCAGAAAATGGTGAATCTCCGTTATATTGTCCGCACTGATGAGATAAACACCTTGACCGTTGGTGCCTATCCATTTTCTGTTACCGCCATCAATGGCAATGCACGACACATCGATACCACTGAGAAGGTAATCGGCATAGTTGGTGCCGTCATTACGTGGTACCTTCACTTGGTACACCTCGTCGGTGACACCATTCTTTATGTTTTCAGCAGTCATGATGAATGGACCCACGTTTGTGCCCACCCAGATATTGCCATCTTTATCTTCAGCTACTGTACGCACCAAATCAACACGGTAGGAAGTGCCGTCTTGGTTGGTGAAATGGGTATATAATGTGGCTTGGTGATTGTTGATATTGAAACAACCATAGGAAGGGGTGTGGTAATTGTTGTTGGCCAACCATAAATATCCACGTCGGTCGATGATGGCATGTTGCATGGCAGCCATGCTACGTCCATTCAAGTCACTGTCGAAGAAAGCGTCCACAGGGTAGGAGTTCCATTTGCCTGTATTGTCAAGACACAGTATGTTGACATCTTTTGCTTGGCTGTTGAACATCCAAAGATTTCCAGCCGAATCAAATCGTATGCCATATACCAATACATAATAAATCTTGTCGGAATCAACGGCGGAACCGAGGGGACTATTGTGGTTACTGAAGTAGTTGATGAATTTTCCATTGAGAAACTCAAATAGTCCAGTACGTCCGCTGACATAGACATGTTGTTTGTTTCTTGGGTCTACATCCAAACAGTTGAGACATATATATCTTGATTGTACATCCGACAAGTCAACGTTTTCATAAATAGTCCATTCTCCATTGGTCATGGATTGCACGACACCTGGGGTAAATAGTTCTATATCTGGCGATGGACCACCACTACATGCGTACAATGTGTTGTCCACCACTCTTAGATAGTTGAATTCATTGGATATCGGTCCGTCGGCCACGATGTCGGTGATGATATTCTGTAACCCTCCTTCTGTCTGTCGAAAAGCATACAGTTTGGCATCTGCCTGATTGCTCCAAAAAAGGTTGTTATCAACATCATAGGCAAAGGCAGTGTGCGTGTCACCATTGACTGGAACGGTCGTCATGCTCCCGTTGAACATGCGCAGACTGTTGTTGTTGCCCAACAGAATCCTGTTACCTGAAAAAGAGAAGAAGGAATAATTGACATTTTCACGAAGTTTCCATTCATTTTGGTATTCATAGATGGCGTTTTCGCTCAATGCGTACAGGTGGTTATCGATATTGTAGATGGCTTGGTAGATATTATCAGTATTTTTTACCCAATTATCTTTATCGAGCAAGTTCTTTTTCATGTCGCCACACCACACCCCTTGTGTAGTGGCGGCAAAGATGACTCCATTGAGGATACAGCTTGATTTGACATCTTTTGCCAATGAATAGGTGTCACTGATTTCTCCTTTTTCCACATTTACCTTCAGTATGCCGAAAGCGGTGTTTAGATAGGCATATTCACCGCTGACACTGATGCTGTTCACTGTTTTTTCGCTCGACAGCGATTTGTTGTAATAATCGGAAATATTGATGACGTTGCCGTTGTTGTCGAGCAAGTCTATATTTTGGTTGTCATAGACAATCACCAACTGTTTTGTTTTTTGGCAGTAAGCAATATGATTGATGAAGCAGTCGGAGAGTCCATTCATCTTGTGATAGGACTGAACACTGCCGTCAGAAGTATTATAACTGAACAATCCTTTTGAACTGAGCACATACACCATTTTCCCGGCGGGTTGGATGGATTGTATTTCCCCATAAGCGGGAAAACAATTCCACGTACCGATGCTTGATGCCGACAACCAAAGGGTTTGTATCATTGTCAGCAGTAAAAGGATTGTTCGTTTCATTTTTTAATGTTTAGTGTAGAGGGTTTAGTGTGCAGTGTTTAGTGTTGAATGTTTAGTGTTTAGTGTAGAGGGGTGAGTATTGAATGTTGAATGTTGAGTGTTGAATGTTGAGTGTTGAATGTTGAGTGTTGAATGTTGAGGGGTGAATGTTGGGGGGTTATTTTTACTTCTTCATCAAATACTCTACCAGTTTTCTGACGGCGCGTCCACGGTGGGAAATAGCGTTTTTGGCATTGCTGTCCATCTCTGCAAAGGTCTGTGAATAACCTTCTGGTTGGAAGATGGGGTCATAACCAAATCCTTCTCCACCACGTCGTTCACGGATAATCTCCCCTTTGACGATGCCCTCGAAGAGGTGTTGCCATATTTTTCCGTTTTCTATTTCCAATAACGCAATAACTGTCCTAAATTGTGCCTTGCGATTGTTATTTTGTCCTAATTTATTTAATAATTTGGTCATATTGGCCTCGCTGTCATGGTTTTCTCCCGCATATCGGGCGGAATAGATGCCCGGTTCACCATCCAGCGCGTCCACTTCCAGACCAGTGTCGTCGGCGAAACAACTTATTCCGTAGTGATCGACCACATATTGTGCTTTCTGAAGGGCATTCCCTTCCAGTGTATCAGCTGTCTCAGGAATGTCAGCATGACAGTTGATATCCGCGAGTGAGAGTATTTCTATGTCATCGCCCAGGATGGCACGTATCTCACTCAGTTTGTGTTTGTTGTTAGTTGCAAAAACGAGAGGCATGTTTTGAATGATGAGTGTTGAGTTTTGAATGTTGAATTGTCGCTTCGCGATTACGAATTATCAATTAAGCATTTATTGGGTATTTTTACACACCCTCCCTTTGGGTGGGCTGGGGTGGGTGTCTTTCTTTGGGAGGGCCGGGGTGGGTTTTTTATTTCTTTTTTTTCGGCACTTTCACTTTCATCTCGTCGAATCCTTCGCCATAGACGCCGATGACGGAGCTTTGGCTGACGAAGGCATGGGGGTCGATGATTTTGATGAGTCGGAAGATGGACACACTTTCGTTTTTCTTCGCCAGGATACAGAGCACTTTGCTCTTCTTTCCCGTGTACCATCCTTGTGCGTCGAGGATCGTCACACCATGTTCCATTTTCGTGCCTATCTCATTGGCTATCTCCTGCCATTTATCAGAGAAAATCATGAATTGCACCGACTGGCGTTTTTTGTCCATGATATAGTCGAGCATGAAATTTTCTATGATCATGGTACAGAAACCGAACACAATCATCTGCAACCGTTGCAGGTAAGTACCGAACTGCGGGATGAAGATACAACTGCCTATGATGATAAAGTCCACGAAGATGAGAATCGTTCCCAAAGAGATGTTGTGGAATTTATTGATGGACGCCGCGATGATATCAGTACCACCCGTACTGCCATTGTTCAGGAAGAACAATCCCAATGCACACCCTGTCATGATACAGCCAATGACCAACGACATGAAGTCTTGTCCCTCGCCCAATATTTTCACCATGTTGCCTTGTTCGTCCACAGGTACCGCTTCACGCATCACCTCCAACAAGATAGTGAGCACAAGGATGGCATAGATGGTTTTCACCAAAAATTTCCAACCCAGTATTTTCAATCCGATGATCAGCAATACGCCATTCACCATGAAATAGGTGTAAGAGTTGGGAAACGACGTGGCGTAATACACGATGGCCGAAATACCGGCCACACCGCCCGTCACAATCTCATAAGGCATGAGAAAGAACGTGAAGCCGAAGGTATAGAGCAACGCCGACAGCGTGATACCCAGATAGTCCTTGGCTTCCGCCATGATGAGTTTCTGGTCGATGGTCATAGTAATGCGCGTTTATTAGGTTAGAAAGGTGTGTTTTTTAGGAATGATAAGGCAGGTGAAACACCTGCCTTATCTACTATATAGCGTTTATTTGATGACGATGTTCACGATGCGCTTCGGCACGATAATCACCTTCACCACGTTCTTGTCGCCGATGTATTTGGCAGCCCTTTCGTCTGCCAGCACCTCTTTTTCTATGGTGGCGTTGTCGGCATCGGCGGCAAAAGTCATCTGATAGCGGGCCTTGCCGTTGAACGAGATGGTCAGGTTCATCTCGTTCTCCACGAGGTATTTCTCGTCCCATGTGGGCCATGTGGCGTCGCACACGCTGCCTTGCTTACCCAGTCCTTCCCATAGCTCTTCGGCGATATGTGGTGCGAAGGGAGCGATGAGGATGACCAGTGTGCGCAGCAGCTCACGGTTGCGGCATTTCTGTTGCGACAGTTCGTTCACACAGATCATGAATGCGGCGATGGAGGTGTTGTAGCTGAAGCTCTCGATGTCCTGGCTCACTTTTTTCACCAGTTTATGCACGCTCTTGAGCATGGCCGGTGTTGCTTCACCATCAAGTGTGAGCATATCGTTTTCCGTTGACCGAGCATCATGGAACAATGCCCAGAATTTCTTCAGGAAGCGGTGGCATCCGTCGATGCCGTTGGTGTCCCACGGCTTGCTCTGTTCCACCGGACCGAGGAACATCTCATACAGGCGCAGTGTGTCGGCACCGTATTTCTCCACAATCATGTCGGGGTTCACCACGTTGAACATCGATTTCGACATTTTCTCTATGGCCCAGCCGCAGACATATTTGCCGTCTTCGAGGATGAACTCCGCATTGGCATATTCCGGTCGCCATGCCTTGAACGCCTCGAGGTCGAGCACATCGGCGGCCACTATGTTCACATCGACATGGATGGGTGTGGTGTCATATTGGTCTTTCAGCCCCAGGCTCACAAATACGGGCGCTTTGTCATGGTCGTCGCTGTTGATGCGATAGACGAAGTTGCTCCTTCCCTGTATCATACCTTGGTTCACCAGTTTCTGGAACGGTTCTTCCTTGCATGAATAGCCGTAGTCGTGCAGGAACTTGTTCCAGAAGCGCGAGTAGATAAGGTGTCCCGTGGCATGTTCGGTACCGCCCACATACAGGTCCACGTTCTGCCAGTAGGCATCCACCTGTGCATCCACCAACGCTTTGTCATTGTGCGGATCCATATAACGGAGGTAGTAGGCCGATGAGCCGGCGAAGCCCGGCATGGTGTTCAGTTCAAGCGGGAACACCTTCACGTTGTCGATGAGTGCCTTGTCCACCACCTCGTTTTTCTCGGTGTCCCAAGCCCATTGTTTGGCCCTGCCCAATGGCGGCTCGCCCGTCTCTGTGGGTTTGTACTCGTCAATCTCCGGCAATTCGAGTGGCAGTTTGTCTTCGGGAATCATATAGGGCATACCGTCCTTGTAATATACGGGGAACGGCTCACCCCAGTAACGCTGGCGCGAGAAGATGGCGTCGCGCAGACGGTAGTTCACTTTCACGCGTCCCAGCTGATGTGTCTTCACATATTCTTTCGTGGCTGCGATGGCCTCTTTCACCGTCATGCCGTTGAGCGAGAAATCGATATACGGTTTCAGGTCGGCCCTGGGCGAGTTGCATACGATACCCTCCTTCGCATCGAAGCTCTCCTCGCTCACGTCGCAGCCTTCGATGAGCGGCACGATGGGCAAGTTGAAGTGTTTGGCAAAGGCGTAGTCGCGTGAGTCATGGGCGGGCACCGCCATGATGGCTCCCGTGCCGTAGCCGCTGAGTACATAGTCGCTCACCCAGATGGGTATCTCCTCGCCCGTGAAGGGGTTGATGGCATAGGAGCCGGTGAACACACCCGTCACACGGCGGTCGGCGATACGTTCACGTTCCGTGCGTTTCTTCGTCGAAGTGATATAGTCGTCCACCGCCTGCTGTTGTTCGACAGTGGTCACTTGTGCCACATATTCACTCTCCGGCGCCAGCACCATGAAGGTGACACCGAACATCGTGTCGGCACGGGTGGTGAAGATTGTGAAATGCACGTCGCTGTCCTTCACGTTGAACTCCACCTCGGCACCTTCTGAACGACCAATCCAGTTTTTCTGTGTCTCCTTGAGCGATTCTGTCCAGTCGATGGTGTCCAGTCCGTCGAGCAACCGCTGTGCGTAGGCCGACACGCGGAGGCACCACTGCTGCATCTTCTTCTGCACCACGGGGAAGCCGCCGCGCACACTCACGCCGTCCACCACCTCGTCGTTGGCCAGCACGGTACCCAGTCCGGCGCACCAGTTCACCATCGTCTCGCCGAGGTAGGCGATGCGGTAGTTCATCAGCGTCTGCTGCTGTTCTTTCTCCGTCATGGCATTCCATTGTTCGGCGGTGATGGTTATCTCCTCGCTGCACGCCACGTCCAGTCCGTCGGTGCCTTTTGTGGAAAGATGTTCCACAAGTTCAGTGATGGGTTTCGCTTTCTGTGCTTGGTTGTCGTAATACGACTCAAACATCTTCATGAACGCCCATTGTGTCCATTTATAGTAGCCGGGCTCGCAGGTGCGCACCTCCCTGTCCCAGTCGAAGCAGAACCCAATCTTGTCCAGCTGGCTGCGATAGCGGTTGATGTTCTCGTTGGTGGTGATGGAGGGGTGTTGTCCCGTCTGTATGGCATATTGCTCTGCGGGCAGTCCGTAGGCATCGTAACCCATGGGGTTGAGCACGTTGAATCCTTGCAGTCTCTTATAGCGTGCGTAGATATCGGAAGCGATATAGCCGAGGGGGTGTCCCACGTGCAGTCCCGCACCGGAAGGGTAGGGGAACATGTTCAGCACATAGAATTTTTCCTTCTCGTTGTTTTCCAATACCCGATAGGTGTGGTTCTCCACCCATCGGCGTTGCCATTTTTGCTCGATATCCCTAAAATTGTATTCCATTTGATGAGAAATTTTTAAATTCGAGTGCAAAGGTAGTGCAAACCGAAGACAATACAAAATATTTTTATTTTTATTGTTGAGGTGCCGCCTCCCTTATGCAAAGGTAGTGCAAGTTGAAGAATACAAAATATTTTTATTGTTGAGGTGCCGCCTACCTTATGCAAAGGTAGTGCAAGTTGAAGATAAAATAATTATTTTTATTGTTGAGGTGCAGCCTCCCTTATGAAAATATTACAGCAAGATAAGTAAAGATTCTATTGGTGTTGCCGTCATGGGGCATCACAGCCGTCCAGATGTGTTATTATTTGGTCATGTGGAAAAAATAGATTAACTTTGCGGTTAAAGAAATAGTTTTACAAATATCGCTCGTTAAGAAGACATAGGAAGGTAACAATGAAGAGTTCTGTTATAGCACTGTTAGCGGTTGCCATGACAGTCACCTTAAGCGCACGGGCCCAAAATTCGGAACAACAACGGAATCAAGAGTCCAACCACAGGGCCAGCCTTGGACTCGATTTTGGACATAGAGCCGACGACTCGCTGAAGGTATCATCGCTGAATGTGGGCTTTCTCACCCTCACCGACTCGGTGAAGGGAGTGCAACTATCGTCCTTCTCGAATGTGGCGGAACATGTCTCTGGTTTACAGATGTCCTCTTTCTGCAATGTTGCTTACGATGGGTTGAAAGGCATGCAACTCTCCGCCACGAACAACATTGTGATAGGCGATGTTGAAGGTTTCCAACTGTCGGGTTTCACGAACCAGAACATGGGAACGCTGAAGGGTGCGCAGGTTGCTTTTCGCAACGTGACCGACACTTTGCGAGGGGTACAGTTGGGACTTTTCAATTATATTATGCACGATTATCAGAAAGGAGTGCAAATAGGGTTGGTCAACTATTCGTGCGACACCATCTCAAAGCGTTTCGGTATCATTAACATCAACCCCAACACTCGCATCGATGTGATGGCTTTCGCGGGCACCAATTCGAGAGGCAACATGGCGCTGCGCTTCCGCAACCGTTCCACCTATAACATCATTGGTGTGGGTACGCACTACACGGGACTTGATAAGAAGTTCTCAGGCGCTATTTATTACCGTATTGGCCAGTACCTACAGTTGACACCGAGACTGTCGTTGAGCGGTGATGTGGGTTATTCCCACATCGAGACGTTCAAGGAGCATTCCACCGATGCCCCCGAGCGGCTCTACTCTTTGGAGGCACGTTTGAACCTTGACTACCAACTCGGCAGCAAATGGGGTGTCTTTGGCACGGTGGGTTATGGCGACACGCGCTTTTACAGGCACAACGAGCGCTTCCGCCACCGCATGATAGGCGAAGTGGGTCTGACCTACCATTATGGCGGTTACAGGCAAAAGGAGTATCGAGGATTGTATCTGCATTCCGACGAGGATATGATGTCGGGCGGAGACAACCGATTCGCATTGCCCCAGAAACCGAATGTCCTCCGCACGGCGGCGATGATATTTGCAGTAAACGCCTTTGTGCAACGTTGGGATGCTTGGGTGCTCGATGAAGAATACACCCAGATTACCAGCCATACCATCAGGGACAATTTCAAAAACGCTTTCGTGTGGGATAATGACAATTTCAATACCAATCTGTTTGCACATCCCTATCACGGTAATCTCTACTTCAATTCCGCACGGTCCAACGGACTCAATTATTGGCAGTCGTTCCCGTGTACCGTGGGCGGTTCGCTGATGTGGGAGTTTTTCGGCGAGATTACGCCACCAGCCATCAACGACCTCATGGCCACCACCATAGGAGGAGCGTGCATCGGCGAGATCACCTTCCGTATCAGCGACCTCTTCTACGATGACCGCCAGGTGGGATTCAACCGTTTTCTGCGTGAGCTTGGTGGTGCCCTTTTCTCGCCCATGAAGGGTCTGAAGCGTATCCTCACCGGCGAAGCGTGGAAGGTGAAGGACAGCCATTACCTTTACCATGACTACAGCCGCATCCCCGTAAGATACAGTCTCTCCCTCGGTTTCCGTTACTTGGCCGATGACCGTGCTCTGTTCCGTGGGGAACACAACCCTTATTTGGAGTTGACCGTGGAGTATGGCGATCCGTATGACAACGAGGAGAACAAGCCGTTTTCGTATTTTCGTTCCAACGTGACATTGGATTTTTCCAGTAGCCAACCGCTTTTCAGCCGTCTCAACCTTCTGGGTCGTATATGGGGCACATCCGTCTGCGACACAAAGAAGTTTGAGGCCGACTTTGGGATTTTCCAGCATTTCAACTACTATAACTCTGAGGCCGTGAAGGACGGCACCGACCTCATCCCATACCGTATCAGCGAGGCGGCCTCTGTGGGACCAGGTCTGATTTACCGCTTTCCCCAACTTTCGGAACGCATGGACCTGGAGCAGCGCCTTTTCCTCAGCGGTATCCTGCTCGGTGGTTCGCTCAGCGACTATCTCCATATCCAAAATCGTGATTACAACATGGGTAGCGGTTTGTCAGCCAAGATACAAACGGATATGAATATCAGAAAAGTGGGTTACGTGCATATCGATGCCGACTACTTCCATATTTTCACATGGAAAGGTTACGACCGCACCAAGTGGGAAGACAAGACGGGAACCGAATTAAACTACACCAACGCCCAGGGTGACCCTGGCAACACGAGCATCATGACCTTCAGCACAAACTTGGGTTTATATCTCAGTCATCATCTCTCTTTCGACTTACGGGGTTGTTACTTCATACGCCGTTCTCATTATCGTGACTTTGATGATGTCTTTGCCAACACCTTCGAAATCCGTGCAGGATTGATGTATAAATTGTGAATAGAAGATAGGCTGCACCTCAATAATAAAAATAAACTACTTTTTATTTTGTATTATCTTCGGTTTGCACTATCTTTGCCAAAAATATCATTTTGTTATATGAACAACACCGAATTGTATAATCAGATTTTCAACAAGGCTATCCGCGACTATCATGTGACGGATGATGTGGACACGCCCATCAACAATCCCTATAACCGCGATTCATTGGAAAACCGTCTGTATCTGAAGTGTTGGATTGATACCGTGCAGTGGCATCTCGAGGATATTATCCGCGACCCACACATTGACCCTGTGGCTGCCCTGCAACTGAAACGACGTATCGACCGCAGCAATCAAGACCGCACGGACCTGGTGGAGCAGATAGATTCCTATTACCGCCAACAGTTCAGCGATGTGACACCCGCCCCCGATGCCCGGTTGAATACGGAGAGTCCGGCATGGGCCGTCGATAGGCTGTCTATCCTCGCCCTGAAAATCTACCACATGCAGGAGCAGGTGAACCGCACCGATGCTTCCAATGAACATATCCAGAAATGCCAAGACAAGCTGCATGTGCTTCTGGAGCAACAAAAAGACTTGAGTCTGGCTATCGACCAGCTGTTGGAAGATATTCAAGAGGGACGTAAATACATGAAGGTGTACCGTCAGATGAAGATGTATAACGACCCGTCAACCAACCCCATTCTGTACCAGAAGAAATAAACCACTGGCGTTGACATGGCGGAGCATATCCTGATTATCCGTTTTTCGGCTTTGGGCGACGTGGCCATGTTGGTGCCCGTGGTCCGTTCGTTGGCGCATCAGTATCCTGATGTGCGTATCACCGTGCTCAGCCGTGGCTTTGCCCGTCCGTTCTTCGTGGGATTATCGAAGAACATCGCTTTTATTGAGGCCGACCTACGCAATGACTACCGGGGGTTGCAGGGTTTGAACCGCCTGTATCATGAACTGAAAGAGAAGGATTTCACTGCCGTGGCCGATATGCACGGTGTGCTCCGTTCGAACTATCTTCGTATGCGGTTCAAGATGGGCCATTACCGTGTGGCACATATCGACAAGCACCGTGCCGGCAAACGGCGCCTGGTGGCGCAGTCGGGTAAGGTGCTGGAGCAGCAGCCTACCACTTTCCAGAACTATGCCGACGTGCTGGAACGGTTGGGCTATCCCGTGAAGTTGGAGTTCCGTTCCATCTTCCCCGAGGGGGGCGGCGACCTGTCGCTGTTGCCATCCACTATCGGACAGAAGAAAAAAGGTGAGAAATGGATAGGTATTGCTCCCTTTGCCGCCCATGAGGGAAAGGTGTATCCTCTGGAGCGTATGGAAGAGGTGGTAAAACGTTTGACGGAGGATGCTGCTACCCGTCTGTTCTTCTTCGGGGCAGGAGCGCAAGAAAAGGAGGTTCTTGATCGTTGGTGTGACGCTTATCCCCGTTGCGTGAATGCCTCGTCGCAGGCTGCCGGACTATTCCAAGAGTTGATTGTCATGAGTCACCTCGATGTGATGGTATCGATGGACAGTGCCAATATGCATTTCGCCTCGTTGGTTGATACGCCCGTGGTCAGCGTGTGGGGTGCCACGCATCCCTATGCCGGATTCATGGGCTGGGGACAGTCGTTGGACAATGCCATTCAGAAGGAACTGGAGTGCCGCCCCTGTAGCATTTATGGCAACAAACCTTGTCACCGCCACGACATGGCATGTATGAACGCCATTTCACCTGATGACATTATCGATAAGGTGATAAGAATTATTAATACATAAGGGTAGGTTGGAGCGAATTTGGTAGATATTATATATTATGCGCAAACTATTCATACTCCCGTTATTGTTCTTCCTACTGCTTATAGGCTGCGGGGAGGGGCGTACCGATTATATGCGTGCCCTGCTCCACGAGCAGGACTCGCTCAACCGAGCCTACCAGCAGTTATCCCTTGACACCATCCGCCAACTCACCGACTATTTCGACCATCACGGCACCAACTACGACCGTGTGCATGCCCATTACCTCCTCGGCAGCGTCTATCGTGACATGGGTGAGGCACCCGCCTCCCTCGCCTCTTTCCAACATGCCGCCGAAGTGGCCGACACTACCGCCGGAGGCGATTCCATCTACGCCCTGCTGGCAAAGATTCACGGGCAGATGGGTTACCTGTTCAAC